>DISD01000060.1 GCA_002435715.1 Rhodospirillaceae bacterium UBA6219 | reverse complement strand
GCATGGGTTCTGGCCCCAGGACACCCCCTGGGCCAAGCTCCAAGCGGGAAGACGGCACGACAACCAAGGCTGACCTCACACATCCCAGGAGCTCTCTCCTGCCGGTTGGAGGCGGTTTCGGGAACAGAGGAAACGCGTTGAACCCTTGGGGGCGGTTCACTTGCCGGTCTTCCACTTCGAGACAGAGAAGCACGGCAAAATGGCGACACTGACGAAGCGGGAACGCCAATGTGTCGAGTGGATGGCGAACGGCAAGACACGGTTGACGAAACCAGCGCACAAGAGCAAGAGATTGCCTGTTGATTATTTGCCATGGGCCATTAAAAAAACAACAATCTCTGACCAAGGGGCACCGAATACTAATTCTCTCGAGCAATTACCCCCCGACCATCAAGCCCCCGCTCGGTGATTCTTGCGGGATCCCAAACCCCTTCCGCCACACATCGACGACGCATTGCCCCAATTCCTCGCTTAACCAGCCCATGGTGGCTGTGCAGGCTGAGTCGGAAGCGCTGGGAATTGCTCGCCCTGATTGAACAAGCCCTCGTCCACCACCGGGATGAACGCCTCCACACCGAGGCGAAGGCACGGCGGCTCCAAATCTCCGCAGATCGCCAGTGCTTGGCAGAGGAAAACAAGGCGATGGCGGGGAAAATCATCGCAGCCATCGCCGCTGGGAAGAGGCCGAGGGTTTTCGGCGCTTCGCCGATGCCCTGTCCGCCGCAACCGATTTACCTGATCGAAAGGCGGAGAGCGCCGTCGCCGCCTGCCGTTACGCTGACCAAATCGACCCGACGATCAAGGCCAAGTCCGCGCGGTTCAGAACCTGCGACTATATGGAATACGAGGAATGGCACGGAGATCTGCGGGGCATCCTTGGCGCCCCCCTCGCATCGGGCTCAACGAGCCAATCAGGAGCGAATGACGCCGGAAGAAGCCGCGATTGAGATCGAGTGCTAATCAGGATTCCTGAGGATGACCCGAAACCTCGAGCGGTTCAAGCAGTTCCGCCGAAGCGCCACCCGCTAAGGTAAGACCGCCAAATCCTTCCTCGGATTCCTACACCTAGCTGCTGCCAAACTATGGCGACCGGCCTTTGTCAACAGGACCTCGACCGTGATGCACATTCTGGGCGTCACGGTGTAAAATGGGAGCCGCCAAAGAGGAGGAGGTTGTGGTCATAGAAAAATCGCGCGGCAGGGGAATCGCCTCGATTGCCCTTTTGCTAACCTTGGTGCTTGCCAGCCCGGATGCGGCGATCGCGATACCTGCGGAGCGGTGCAGCGGCACCGACGCAGTCCGCATCCAGGTGACCATCGAAGGCATCCGCAGCGCCAAAGGAAGCATTTCCATCGCCATCTATGGCGACCAGCCCCAAGATTTCCTGGCGAAAGGCAAGAAATTGCGGAAGCTTCGCCTTCCAGCCGAGAACGGGATCGTACATGGCTGTCTGTCCCTGCCCCGGGCAGGCATCTACGCCTTAACCGCCTATCATGACGAAGATGGCGATGGTCACTTCACTAAGAACTTTTTCGGCCTGCCCGCAGAAGGTTTTGCCGTTTCCAACGGCAAAGTCCCGCTTCTCGGCATGCCCTCCTTCGAGTCCGCAGCCATCACGGTTGCAGACACGGATTCGGAAGTGACCTTGAAAATGCAATATCCGGGTTCAAGCCCCCTTGCCATAACCCCATAAATCGGAGCAAATCCCTGTGCCAACAAGGAACAGGGGAAGTCCCTGTCCGTTTCTGAGGGGCAAAATGTTGGGGGGCGAGAATCGGAATGGCCCGTAAGACCAAGGTGGACGCAGAAGCCACTCGACAGAAGCTTCTCGATGCCGCCGAAATCCTGTTCAGCGAGAAGGGAGTGAGCAACACGTCGCTAGCCGATATCGCTTTGGCGGCGGGGGTGACGCGGGGGGCCATCTATTGGCACTTCAAGAACAAGGTCGATCTGTTCGAGGCCATGCACGCGCGCATTCGTCTGTCGGTGGACGAGATCGTAAGCGAAGCGATGGCCGCCCCGGATCCGGTGAGCGGTCTGTGCGATTATTGGATCGCTTCGCTACTACAGGTCGCGCATGACGATCACCGCCGCCGGGTTATCGACATCCTGTTCCGCAAGTGCGAATACGTCGATGAATACCAAGCCGCCTCGGTTCGCATCAACGAATGGAGCAGCGAAATCATCGAGGCCATGGCTGGCCTCTTTGCCGTGGCGGCGAAAACCGGTGCCCTGGCTCCAGGTCTTCTTCCCGAGACCGCCGCCCGCGCCACCTTCAGCATGATCACCGGCATCGTTTTCAGTTGGCTGGCTGTTCCGCAATTGTACGCAAATGATGATGAAATCATCACAACCGTCGCCACCTTCTTCAAGGCGCTCAGGTCCTGAGGTCCGCCGTCAGCCTGGCACCCCCAATTCCCCAATTTTCTTGCGTAGCAGACCATTCAATTCGGTCATGCCGCCGTTGCGCAAAATCGATTGATATTCCGATCGATAGGTCAGCAGCATGCTGGCCCCTTCGGCCTTGATATCGAGCAGGCGATACTCGCCGCCATCGCCGCGAAGCCGCCATTCCACCACCAGTGGTTTTTGGTCTGTGTCGATTTCGGACTGAATCAGTAGATCGCCGTTGGCGGTGATCACGGTGGTGCCAAAGCGAATGCCGAGGCCCGTATAGTCGCGGAACCGCCGGGTCCAGGTCATCACCAGCATGTCCTCGAACAATTGGCGGAATTCTTGGCGCTCCTCGGCGGTTGCGCTCCGCCCGTAACGTCCCAGGACCTGCAGGCAGATTTCGTCGAGGCCGAAAACCCGCTGTAAGATCGCGCGAAAGTTCCGCTGGCGCTCGCGATCGGTCAGGTTCGGAGCCGAGACCTCCTCCGCCACCTCTTTGTTCAAGCCCTGAAGAAAGGCCACGGCATCATCCTGGGCTGCTGCAGTGCCAGGCAATAGCCATGCCGTCGCCATGCACGCCAGCAGTGCAACGATTCCAAGTTTACCGCAGAGACGCATGCCATTGCCTTCCAGAAGTACGGTGGGGGGCGGGTGCGTTTCCTGATATACATTCATGAATGTATGCTGTAAAGTGATCGTCACAATGGCGAGGCTGGCGGTGATTTTCTGAAGATGGGGAAAATGTCTGCGCCGAGAATGGCGATCATACTGGGCGCTGGCCAGGGCAAGCGTCTGCTGCCGCTGACGGAGCAGAAGCCGAAATGCCTGCTGCCGTTGGGCGGACGTCCCTTTCTGGAGTGGCAGATCATAGCGCTTGCCGCGAATGGCATCCGGGATGTGGTGGTGGTCACCGGGTTTCAGGCCCAAGCGGTGGAGGCCGCCATCCTTGCTCGCCCCGCCGATGGCATTCGGGTCAGGACGTTGCACAATCCCTTTTTCCAAGTGGCCGACAACATCGGAAGCTGTTTCGTCGCCCGCCACGAGATGGAGGGCGAGGATTTCGTCCTGCTGAATGGCGACACCCTGTTCCACCCAGAGCTGTTCACGCGGGCCTGCGCCCGTGCCGAGGCCCCCATCGCGGTCACCATCGACCGCAAGGAACGCTATGACGCCGACGACATGAAGGTGCGGCTGGATGGCCGCCGGTTGACCGCTATCGGCAAGACCTTGCCAGAGGAACACACTCATGCTGAATCCATCGGCATGTTGTTTTTTTCCGGCGACGGCGGAAAAATCTTCGCGGACGCCCTGGAGAGGGTCATCCGCCAAGAGGACGGTCTGAAGCGCTGGTATCTCAGCGTCATCGATGAACTCGCCGCCTCCACGCCGATCGGCATCGCTGACATCTGCGGCCATGAATGGTGCGAATTGGATTATCCCAAGGACCTGCCTGCCGCCGAACGTCTGGCCAGCCGTCTGTGGCGGGAGCATCCGGGGACATGCGAAAGCGCAGCGCCCTTGCGGTTGCAAGTGACATAGCCGGGGGTCGCCATGGATGACGACGCCCTGTCCCGCCGTTCCAGCCACTCTACGGGTGGCGGGATGCGTCGGTTGCTGACTAATCTCGGCCTGCTGATCGGCGGCAAGTCGGTCAGTGGCCTGCTTGGACTCGGTTATCTGGCGCTGACGGTGCGGACGTTAGGGGTGGAAACCTTCGGAGCCCTCGTCATCATCCACACCGTGGTCGAAATCACCCAAACCCTGGTCAAGTTCCAAAGCTGGCAACCGATCCTGCGCTACGGCACCGCCGCCTTGCAGGAAGGCCGACTGGACGACCTGCGCCGGCTGGTGCTGTTCACCGCCCGGCTGGACATCGGCAGCGCCATTGCCGGAACCGTGGTCGCGGCGACAACCCTGTGGCTTTTTGGCACGACCCTGGGACTGTCTGCGGAGATCGTGCCGGCCGCCATGCTATATGCCGGATCGCTGTTGTTCATGATCACCTCGACGCCGGTCGGGATGCTGCGCCTGTTCGATCGCTTCAATCTGGTGGTACTGGAAGACAACGTCGAGGCGCTGGTGCGCCTGTTGGGCGCCGCGGTTCTGTTTTTCGCCGGTGGCGGGCTGACCGACTTTCTGGCGCTGTGGGCGGCGTCGGCGGTGGCCGGTGCGCTGACCAGCGCCACCCTGTCGTGGCGCGAGGCCAGACGCCACGGCCTGACCGTGCGGTCTTTGGTTCCCGGCGACCGGCCGTTGAGCGCCGGTTTCGAGGGCATCTGGCGGTTCGTGCTCAGCACCAACGCCAATTCGTCGCTGGCGCTGCTGACCAATCAATTGGCGACGCTGACCATTGGGGTGTTGCTCGGCGCCCCGCAGGCGGCGCTGTTCCGTATCGCCCGTCAGGTGGCCGAAGCCGCCGCCAAGCCGGTTAAGCTGATGACGGCAGCGATCTATCCGGAACTCGCCCGCTTCGCCGCGCAGAACCACCTCGGGGCCATGCGGACCCTGCTCGGTCGGGTTCTGCGGCTGTCGGCCGGCGGCGCCGCACTGTGCGCCCTGATCCTCTATCTGGCCGGTCCGTGGATTTTGACGGTGATCGGCGGCCAGCAGGTGGCGACCGCTTTCAATGCCACGCTGCTGTTGGGGCTGGCGGCGCTAGTCGGCGTCGGCACCTTTGCCCTGGAGCCGACGCTGATTTCCATCGGTGAGGCGCCCCTTGCCCTGGTCATCCGCTTGGCTGCGGCCGTCCTGTATTTGCCGTCGCTGGTGGTGTTGGTGCCACTGGCCGGAATCGAAGGTGCTGGCGCAGCCGCCATCGGCGCAGCCATCGCCCTTGCCCTGATGCAGTCGCAATCGGTGCTGTCGTGTCTGCGGGCACGCATGGCGTCTTGTGCTGGCATCGATTGAAAGACGAGAGGGAAACGTGTCTTTGGCTGTTGAGCAGAGCGTCGCCGAACCTTGCACTGTCGCCCCCCTGACGGCAACGCCCACATCCAGCGGCCGTCCGTTGCGCTTTACCGATTTTGACACGTTGGTCGATGCCTTTGACTATGCCGCCAGCGGCCTGACCGGCATGAATTTCTATTCCGGGCGGCTCGATCTTTTGGAACGGTTGACTTACCGTGACCTGCGCGACCACGCCGTTTCCCTGGCCCGCATCCTGCTGGGGCAAGGCCTGTGTCCAGGCGACCGCGTTGCCCTGATCGCCGAAACCGGGGCCGACTTCGTCACCGCTTTCGTCGCCTGCCAATATGCCCGCCTGCTGCCGGTTCCGGTGCCAGTGCCACCGGCTTTTGGCGGCCGCGACGCTTATTGTGCATTGTTGCGTCAGATGGTGTCGGGAAGCCGTGCCATTGCCATGATCGGGCCAACTTGGCTTGAGGAATGGTTGTCGCAAGCATTGGACGGGATGGGCTTGAAATTCCACGGCAGCATCGCCCGGTTGCGGCACCTGCCCGAAGCGGCCGTAACCCTGACCAAGCCACGACAGGACGACGTCGCCTATCTGCAATTCTCCTCGGGCAGTACCCGTACCCCCGCCGGCATCGCCATCACCCATCGGGCGCTGCTGACCAATGCCGGGGCGATGGCCGGTAGCGGTTTGGCTTTGCGTCCCGGCGACCGGGCGATTTCCTGGCTACCGTTCTATCACGACATGGGGCTGGTGGGGTTTGTCCTGACACCGGCGATCGCCCAATTGTCGGTGGATTATCTGGCCACCCGCGACTTCGCCCGCCGTCCCCTGGGCTGGCTGTCGCTGATGGATCACAACGGCGCAACCATCTCCTACAGCCCTAGCTTCGGCTATGAACTTTGTGCTCGGCGCGCCTCGACCGCCCTGCCACAGGGACTGGACCTGTCTCGCTGGCGGGCGGCGGGTATCGGAGGCGACATGATCCGTCCCCAGGTACTGGACGAGTTCGCCGATGTCTTCGCCCCGGCCGGATTCAACCGCCGTGCCTTCATCCCCAGCTACGGCATGGCGGAGACCACCCTGGCGGTCAGCTTCGCCGATTTGAACCGCGGGATGGAAATCGATCGCATCGATGTCGAGGTGCTGGAGCACCAGCGCCGGGCCGAGCCGCCCGTCCTTGGTGCGAATGGTCGCACCCGCGATTTCGTGGTCTGTGGCCGGGTCATTCCCGGCCATGACCTGCAAATCCGCGATCCCGACGGATTGCCGTTGGGGGTGCGGCGGGTCGGCGTGGTCATGGTGCGTGGTCCCAGCCTGATGAGGGGGTACGACGGCCGCCCGGACGAAACCGCACGGGTCATGGACCCCGATGGCTGGCTCGACACCGGCGATCTGGGCTATCTGGCCGAAGGGCGGCTGGTCATCACCGGCCGGGCCAAGGACGTGATCATCGTCAACGGCCGCAACATCTGGCCGCACGACATCGAACATACCGTCGAAAAATTGGAGACGCTGCGCACCGGTGATGCGGCGGCCTTTGCCATCGACGATGCCCAAAGCGAACGGGCGGTGGTGCTGGTACAGTGCCGCACTGGCGACGCCGCCGCCCGCCTTGCCTTGGCGCACGCCGTAGGCGCCGCTGTTTCAAGGGTGCACGGCATCGAACCACAGGTGGTGCTGGTCGCCAACAACGCCCTACCGCAAACCTCGTCGGGCAAGCTCAGCCGGTCGGCGGCGCGCGCCGCCTTCCTGGCTGGCGACTTCACCTCGGGAGGCGCGGCATGAGCGTCGGCCGTGTGGTCGCCCTCACCGGCGGGACGGGATTCATCGGCCCTTATCTGGTGCGCTCCCTGACCGCCGCCGGCTGGCGGGTCAAAGTGCTGGTCCGTCCCGGACGACAGCACGCCCTCGCCGCCGGCGTCGAGGTGATTGGCGGCGACCTCGAGGATGAGGAGGCCCTGGCGCGCCTGCTCGACGGCGCCGATGCGCTGGTCCATGCCGCCGGGGCGATCAAGGCCCGGTCCCCTGCCGATTTCCTGCGCGTCAACCGCGACGGTGCCGGTCGTCTGGCGAAGATGGCTGCGGCCTGTCGCTATCCGCCACGGGTGGTGGTGGTGTCGTCGCTGGCCGCCCGTGCCCCCCATCTGTCGGATTATGCCTTCAGCAAGGCGGCGGGCGAGCAGGTTTTCCACCACCTCGGGCCGGACGATCTAGCTATTTTGCGCCCGGCGGCTGTCTACGGTCCCGGCGACCGGGAAAGCGGCTCCTGGCTGCGCGCCGCCTGTGGGGCGGTGCTGCCCATTCCCCATTTGCCGGCGGCGCGGCTGTGCCTGATCCACGCCGCCGATCTCGCCGCCGCCGTCGTCGCCCTGTGCCCGCCCGGCGCTCCGGCCGGCACCTTCGAACTGAGCGACCATCGGCGCGATGGGTATGGCTGGCGTGAGTTGGCGGAAACCGCCCGCGCCGCAGCCGCTGGACACGGCCGCATCTTGGCGCTGCCGCCGCTTCTTTTGCACGCGGCGGCCGGTGTCAGTGCGCTCGTCGGCCGCCTTTCCGGCCGCGCCGTCATGCTCACTCCCGGCAAGGCCCGCGAAATCCTTCACCCCGATTGGAGCAGTTCCGCCAGTCGTCAGCCATCGCCGTCGTTGTGGCGGCCGGTCTGGACGCTGCGCGACGGATTGGCCCAAACCATCGCAACCTTGCGGCTGGCGGCGGCCACAGCCCAGGCATGAGGGACGACAAATGACCGATTGCAAAGAAATCGTTGAGCATATCGTCGCGCATTTGCGCACAGTGATCCCGCCCGGCACGGAGATTTCCACCGAATCCCGGATCGTTGCCGATCTCGGCCTGGATTCGCTGGCGGTGATGAATTTCGTCATGGCGCTTGAGGACGAATTCGATGTGTCGTTGACCATGGACAATTTGGCGCAGGTGGAGACCATCGCTGATTTGGCCGGCACCTTGGCCGCTTTGATCAACCGGGTGGCGGAATGAGCATTCTCGACAAGTTCGCGCCGTTGCAGCATGCCTATGGCGAGTTGCAGAGAGAGGGCTCAGACCCTTTCGCGGTGACCTTTGATTCCGTGCGCTCCCCGGTCGAGGCGACCATCGGCGGTCGTCCCGTGCTGATCTTCGGCAGCAACAATTATCTGGGCTTGACGTTCGATCCGCAGGTGATCGCCAGCGGCGTGGCTGCGTTGCAACAATACGGCGCCGGCACGACCGGCTCTCGCATCGCCAACGGCACCTACCAAGGCCACGCCGGGCTGGAGGACGGGCTGGCGGCTTTTTTCGCCCGCCGTTCGGCCATGGTGTTCACCACGGGTTACCAGGCCAATCTGGCGATGATCTCGACGCTGGCCGGACGCGACGACTATTTGCTGCTCGACGCCGACAGCCATGCCAGCATCTATGATGGCAGCCGGCTGTCGACGGCCCAGGTGATCCGCTTCCGTCACAACGATCCCGACGACCTGGCCCGTCGCCTGCGCCGTTTGGAAGGACAGCCCGGCCACCGCCTGATCGTGGTCGAGGGCATCTACAGCATGCTGGGGGACCGCTCCCCGCTGGTTGAGATCGCCCAGGTGAAACGCGAAGCCGGTGCCACCTTGCTGGTGGACGAGGCGCATTCATTGGGCGTGTTGGGGGAAAACGGGCGCGGTGGTGCCGAAGAGGCAGGGATCGAGGACGATGTGGAATTCATCGTCGGCACTTTTTCCAAAAGCCTGGGCGGCATCGGTGGCTTCTGCACTTCGAACCAGCCCAATTTCGATATTCTGCGGCTGTGCTGTCGTCCCTACATGTTCACCGCGTCGCTGCCGCCTTCGCTGATCGCTTCGGTCCAACGGGGATTGGAACGGTTGAGCGAACAGCCAAAACTGCGCCACGACCTGCACCGCAATGCCCAAAGGCTGTATAACGGGCTGTCCAGTGCCGGCTTCATCCTGGGGCCACACCCTGGACCGATCGTGTCCATCCGCCTACCCGACGTTGCCATTGCCACCGCCTTCTGGACCGCGCTGCTGCGGGCGGGAATCTACGTCAACCTGGCTTTGCCGCCGGCGACCCCTGATTCCCATCCGTTGTTGCGAAGCAGCGTCACCGCCGTCCACACCGACGCTCAGATCGATCAGGCGGTGGCGGCCATGACTGAAATCGGAGTGGCCCTGGGCGTGTTGGAGCCGGGGAATGACTGAATCCTCTCCTTGCGGTCTCATCCTTGGGCATAGCGACGTCGCATTGTGGAGCATCACCGGCGAGGAGCGAGCTCGTCGCACCTTGAGCAAGGCCGGTGCCGCGCCCCTCGCCGCTGACGCTCACATTGCGGCACGCATGCCTTCCTGCCTGATGATGCGTGCCGATTGGGTGATCGACCCCGCCCTGATCGGCCTTTTGGCCAAGGAAGAAGGGACGATTCTGGCGATCCGGATCGACGGGCGGCTGATCCCCCTGGCGGCCCATGTCGCCGGAGCCGACGTCGCCGCCACCGCCCTGGCGATCATGGATTCCCATCCCTGGCCCGACCATCTGCGGCTGATCGAGCACGATCCGGCGGTGCCGTTCCTCTATCTCGCCATCCTGCGCAAGCGGTTGAAACCAGTGGTCATGCCGCTGACCGTCGAGACCGTCGCCGAGGCCGAGCGCGCGACTTTCGCCGGTGCCTACAAGGGCGTTACCGATCTGGTGACGAAATATGTGTGGCCCGTTCCGGCCCGGTGGGCGACCCGCTGGTGTGCCCGGGCGGGGCTTTCGCCCAACGCCGTCACCCTGGCCAGTCTGGTGCTGGTGTTCGCCGCCATGGCGCTGTTTGCCGAAGGGTGGTTCCTGGCCGGTCTGGTGGCGGCTTGGATCATGACCTTCCTGGACACGGTGGACGGCAAGCTGGCGCGTGTCACCCTGACCTCCACCCGTTTCGGCAACGTCTTCGATCATGGGATCGACATGATCCATCCGCCGTTCTGGTGGCTGGCCTGGCATTGGGGGTGCCTCGATGCCGGCGTGTCCTATCCGTGGCCGGAAACGACCCTGGCCGCGACCTTCGCCGGGTACATGGTTCTGCGCTTGCTGGAAGGTGCCTTCATTCTGCGGCACGGCTTCCAGATGCATGTGTGGCGTCGGTTCGACAGTCTGTTTCGCTTGGTGGTGGCGAGGCGAAATCCCAATCTGATCATATTGACCACGTTTACGCTGTTGGGTCAGCCAGGCTGGGGATTGCTGGCCGTGGCGGTGTGGACGGTGGTTTCCATCGTGATACATATCGGGCAACTGATCCAAGCCGAACGAGCGGTGCGCGGGTCAGGCCCGCTGTCATCCTGGCTGGCACAGCCATGAAACCGGTGGCGCTGATCTGCAACCCGTTCAGCGACGGTAATTGCGGCACGGCCAAATTAGCCGAGTACGCCGCCGCCCTGCCGGATGTGCTGACTTGCGCCCCCCGGACGCCGGCGGAATTGGAAACTGCCTTGCGTGATTTCGCCCTCCACGACGTCGCCGCCATCGCCGTGGATGGTGGTGACGGCACCTTGCGCGAGGTGATGTCGCGGCTGCCCGAGGCATTCGGACCGTCGCCCCCGCCACTGGCATTGCTGCCGTCGGGGAAAACCAACCTGGCGGCCGGCGATGTCGGGTCGTTCGGCTCGGGCCGTGCCGGTTTGTCCCGTTTGTTGGACGCCGTGCGTCACGACTGGCGCGGCGCCCGTTGGAGCGAGCGTCCGTCCCTGGAGGTGACGTGGCCCGATCAGCCACAGCGGCGGGTGCGCGGTTTGCTGTTTGGAGCGGGAGCCTTCACCCATGCCACCCGCATGGCCGGGCGCTGGGCCCACGACCACGGCTTCCGCCAGCGCACGGCGGTGGCCATTGGCGTGGCGCGGGTTATGTGGGAGTCCCTAGGCGGCAGCGACGAGCTGGCCGACCCGGCACTGTGTCCGATCATCGACGGTGTCGAGGTGGAAGGCTTGGCCACGCCTTGTTTCCTGTTGCTGGCGACCACCGCCCGGCGGCTGATGCTGGGCTTGTGGCCGTTTCCGCCGCCTTCCGACTCCCCATCCTTGTCTTGGCTACGAGTTTCCCATCCGCCGCGCCGCTTGGCGTTAGGTTTGTGGAAAGCATGGCGCGGGCAATTGCCCGATCCAGCTCTGGGTTTCGACGGCGGCCTTTGCCAGCGGCTGGATCTGCGACTGCACGGCGCCTTCGTCATCGACGGCGAGTTGTACGAGGCCGGTCCCGAAGGCGTCACCTTGCGCACAGGCCCCAGCTTTCATTTCGTGGCGAGGTGACCCATGGTGACGCAGCCCCCTTCGCTGTTGCTTTCGGATCATCCTGTCGGTGACGCCGTCGGCCGCATGGCCCGGGAATTACGCCACCGTCACGGCGACACGGTGGCGGCGATCCTGTTTTATGGTTCCTGCCTGCGCGACCAAGGCGGTGCGGGGATCCTTGATTTTTATGTGCTGGTGGATGATTACCGTAGCTTCCATGACCACCCGGTCGCGGTCTTGGCCAATGCCATCCTACCGCCTTCGGTCGGGTTTGTTGCCGATACGGAAGGCGCGTTCCAAGGGGCCAAGGTGACGGTGATCAGCCGCGACCAGTTCGCCACCCGCGTCACCCCCGATTCCCTCGACACCACCATATGGGCTCGTTTCTGCCAGCCCGCCGTTCTGGTCCATTGCCGGAATGCCGGTGTCGCCGACTGGGTGGCCCAGATACTGTCGCAGGCGGCGGTGACGGCGATGCATTGGGCCGTACACCTGGGGCCTGACGAAGGGCGGGCCGAGGATTTTTGGATCAACCTGTTCCGCCATACCTACGGCGTCGAATTGCGGGTTGAAGGAGCCGCCCGCGCCGCCCAGTTGTACGGTTTTTCCCCGGCTCTGTTCGACGCTGTGTTCGCTGCGTTGGCGCCGGCCGGGATCGAACGCCGTCCCGACGGACGATATCGCCTCCGGCTGGACGGGTCACAGCGGCGGCAGGCGAGGCGACGCTGGTTCTGGCGCCGCATCGCCGGGAAAATCCTGAACGTTCTGCGGCTAACCAAGGCGCTGTTCACCTTTGATGGTGGCATCGACTATATCGTCGGCAAATTGGAACGCCATTCCGGCCAACACGTGGCGCTTAGACCGTGGCAACGTCGGTATCCACTGTTGGCGGCCCCTGGTGTGTTGTGGTCTCTGTACCGTCGTGGGGTGATCCGATGAACGCCGTCACCGTTACCGCTGTCGATCCCCGCCGCGATCTCGACGTCTTCCTGGACGTGCCGAACCAGCTTTACCGCTCATTACCCCACTGGGTTCAACCTTTGTGGATGGAACGCCGCGGCGCCCTCGCTCCCGGGACCACGCCCTATCTGCGGCGCGCCCGCATGCAATGGTGGATCGCCACCGAGGCCGGGCGGGTGGTGGGCCGGATTTCCGCCCACGTGGATCCGGTGGCTCTGGCCCGTGATCCTGGCATCGGTCATCTGGGTTTGCTGGTTGCGACGGATCGGCAGGGCGTGGTCCCGGCACTGACGGCCGCGGCAGAGGAATGGCTGCGTGGTCAGGGCATGACCCAGGTTCGAGGCCCTCTGGATCTCAGCCTGAACCAGGAGAGCGGGCTGCTTGTCGACGGCTTCGACACACCGCCCATGCTGATGATGCCGCACAACCCGCCCACCTTGGGACCTGCCTTGGAACAGGCCGGTTATGAAAAGGTGATGGATTTGCTGGCCTATCGCGCCGACCCCCGCCGTCCGATCCCCGAAGCCGTGCGCCGGCTGATGGAACGGCCGCAGCCCCCTGGCCTGAAAGTGCGTCCGGCCCGATTGGGGGGGGCGTATGATTCCGAAGTCCGGCTCATGGTCGACATCTTCAACGATGCTTGGAGTGCCAATTGGGGCTTCATCCCCTTCGACGCCGAAGAGGTGGCGCTGCTGGGGCGCGAATTGCGGCCGCTGATCGAGAAACGTTTGGTCTGGTTCGCCGAGGCCGATGGGGACGCCGTGGCCTTTCTGGTGTGCCTCCCTAACCTGAACGAAGCTATTGCCGATCTGGGGGGGCGGCTATGGCCGTTCGGTTGGGCTAAGCTGTTGTGGCGGCTCAAGGGGCGCGGGCTGCGCACTGCGCGGGTGCCGTTGATGGGCGTGCGCAAAGCCATGTCGACGACATTGGCGGGCAGCCTGTTGCCGTTCCACCTGATCGCCGCGTTGTGGCCGGAACTGATGGCGCGAAAGGTGGAGGAGGTCGAATTGTCGTGGGTTCTGGAAACCAACAAACCCATGCGCACTCTTGCTGAAATGCTCTGCGGACCGCCTTGCAAGACCTACCGCCTTTATGAAAAGGCTTTGGCATGATTTGCACCTCCCCAAATGTCCTGGTCCTTGCCGGTGATCGCGGCGATGGTGACGCTGTGGCAAGGATGGCGGGGGTGGAAAGCAAGGTCTTCGCTCCCGTGGCGGGTATCCCCATGCTGGAACGGGTGGTCGCCGCCCTGTGTGCAGCCTTGCCCGAAGCCCCGGTGACAGTGGCCATGGCCCCACCCGATTTGCCGCAATCGCGAGCGGTGATCGATCGCTTGCGTCAGGGCGGCCTGGAACTGATGGCCCCGGCGGTGTCCCCGGCACGAACGGTGGCGGCGGCCTTGCCGGATAACGGACGCGCGCTGCTGGTGGTGACCGCCGACCATGCTCTGTTGACCCCGGCCATGGTCCGTCATTTCCTGGCCGCCATCACCGAGGGCACCAATGCCGCCGTCGGGGTGGCGAACCGGGTGACCATCAGCGCCGCCTATCCTGAAACCCGCCGGACGTATTGGCGGTTCGCCGATCGCCATGTCAGCGGCTGTAACCTGTTCCTGCTGAGTGGCCGTGAAGCTGTGGCGATCGTGGAATTCTGGATTTCGCTGGAACGCCATCGCAAGCAGCCGTGGGTGATGATCCGCCGCCTGGGTCCGTTGACCCTGCTGCGCTTTGCTTTGGGCCGGTTGAGCCTTGATCAGGCGTTGGATCGGCTGGGACAGCGCGTCGGCGGCCGACTGGAGGCCATCGACATGCCGTTCGCCGAGGCCGCGATGGATGTGGATCGTCCTGGCGACCTGATCCTGGCCGAACAGATTCTCAACGAGCGGACGACATGCTGATCGACCGCTACCTGCTGGCGGAAACCTGGCGCCGTTTGGGCGTCGTGCTGGCCGTCGTGCTGGTGTCGCTGGTGCTGGAACGTATCTTAAGACTGTTCGATGTGGTCAGCCTGCACGGGGGGCCGGTGGGCATGGTTTGGGAGATGGCCGCGTATCTGGTTCCCCACTACCTTGGATTGGCTTTGCCGGCGGGTTTTTTTCTCAGCATCTTCCTGCAGGTGACGCGTCTCGGCGACGACAACGAGATCGACGCCCTGTTGGGCTGCGGCCTGTCGCCCGCCCGCTTCGCCATGCCCTTCCTGGCGTCGGCGCTTTTGTTGGTGGCGGTCAGCATCGTATTGTTCGGTTATGCTCAGCCTTACAGCCGCTATGCTTACCGTACTGTGTACTATCTGGCGACCAACATTCCCTGGAAGGCTCAGATCCCGGAATATGCCTTTGCCAGTATCGGCAAGAATGTGGTGGTCACTGCCGACAGGGTGACGGACGGTGGCGACAAGTTGGAAAAAGTTTTCGTTCACCAGTGGTTCGACGGTCACGAAGTGGTTACCACTGCCGCTCGCGGTGAACTGGATTTCGACATTGATCGCTCGCGCTTCGGTTTGTGGCTGTATGATGGCGTGCAGGCGGTCATTTCGGCGGATGGACGTGTCGCATTCGTTCATTTTGAGAATCTGGAACTGGACCGTAGTTTTTCATCGGCCCTGCCCGAGTTCCGCCCACGTGGCGACGACGCCCGCGAATACAGCCTGGACGAATTGGTCGGCGCCGCGGCCAATCCCAGCCCGACCCTGCCCAGGGACGAAATCGTCGCCGAATTGCATGGACGGTTGGTCCGGGCAGCATCTTTGATCTTTCTGCCGTTTCTGGCCATTCCCATGGGGTTGGCGGCCAAACGGCAACGGCGCGGCATCGGCATCGTGTTCGGCAGCGTCGTTCTGCTGTTGTACCATTACATCCTTCAGACTTTGGAGGGGCTGGCCGATTCCGGTCGTCTCTCTGTTCTCAGCCTGTGGGTGGCGACGGGTGGGTTCGCGGCGATCAGCCTTGGCCTGTTCTGGCGAGCCCAGAGCCGCCCTGGCGAAAATCCGCTGGACCATTTGTTTTTTGCCATGGAGGCCGTCGCCATGGGTCTGCGCACTTTGGTCCGACGATGGATGGGGGCGAGACCGTGACGCTGACGCTGTATCTGTCGCGAGTGGTCGGCAGCCGTATCGTCGGCGCGTTGGCGGCGCTGACATCGTTGGTCCTATTGATCGAGATGTTGGAGGCCGTCCGCCGCATACCGGGGGAGATCCGCGGTTTCGGCACCGTGTTGACCTATTTGTTGTTGCGCTTGCCGTTGGCCATGGACCGATTGCTGCCCTTGACGGTGCTGATCGGTTGCGTATTGGCGTTCGGAACGTTGGCACGCCGCAACGAAATGACCATTCTGCGTGCGGCGGGCCTGTCGCCGGTGCGATTTTTTTTCGCTTTGTGGCCGGTCCTTCTGGTGTGCGGCATCATCAACCACGTGTTGGAGGACCGCTGGGCGCCAGCCGCCGAAAAGACGTTCGCCGTTTGGTGGCAGGACGTGACCAAGCAGGGCAGCGAGCCCCCGCCGCAATGGCTGCGGGCCGGGGATCAGATCATTTCAATCGGCGGCATCGAGGCCAAGGGGCACATTCTGAACGTCGTCACCCGCTATGAGCGCGATGCCCTCGGTCGGTTGACCTTGGTCGCCCGCGCCAAAGCGGCCGAATTCGTCGATGGAACCTGGCATTTGCACGATGAGACCGTGAGCCGGAGCGGTGGCCGCCAAAGCATCGCGGACACGATCTGGCAACATGGTCCTTCGGTGGAAAACATGCGGCAACTAACCCTGTCGCTGTCGCGGGTATCTGGCACCGAGGCCCAGCAGGCGTTGAAAGGCAATTGGAGCGGTACGGACAGCGCTGCCCATTATCGTATCGTCGTGCAACGGAGCTATGCCGCGTTCATCATCCCGTCGGTGATGATGCTGTTGGCGATTCCCGCCCTGCATGGCAACCGCCGGGCGGGAAATCTCGCCCATGGCATGGCCGGCGGTTTGAGCTTGGGCTTGGCCTTTCTTGTGATCAACGGCTTGTTTTTGTCCATGGGAGAAGCTACCGCCATTCCGGCGGTGTTGGCCGTTTGGGGGGGGCCATTGTCCTTCCTTCTGCTCGGCTTAGGGGCATGGCTGCATTTCGAAGAAAGCTGCCGCTGACCCCCCGATTGCCCTCATCCCCGGAAGGTGTCTTCCCTTACTTTAGTCGCAGAAGACACGGATCGGAATTCAATCCAGCGGCAAGTTCCTGACGATCAGGAATGCCTCATGCTCCGACAGTTCCGGTTCAGCCTCACGCAAGGCTCGCACCGCCATCAATGCCGCGGTCGCGGAATCGATGCCTTTCTTTTCGGCGCGTTTCAACGCCTCTTGGGCTATGGCATTGAGCTTTTTCCGTGTATCCATCTGAATCACTTGCTTTTGTTGGCGGAGGGCTCACCTTTCGGGGTGAAATAATTTCACTGCGCCGTTCTGCGTAATAATTATTAATATTCTCCAGAACCAGTAATAAATCTGCATCGTTTGCATAAGATGTCGATAATCCAATGAAGCATGTCGCGGTGATTGCCGCTTTCCCTATAGGCGACATTTACCCGTTTAAGAACAGCGTCTAAATTGGACGGGCATGTCAGTTCGACCGCAATTGCCCTGCTGATGTTCATCAAGTCGCTGACCATTTGGTCGGACGTGCCCTGTCCGAGACTTGAGGATAGGTGCAGGGCGACCTGAACGGTACGTGGCTTAATACGAAGCTTTCCGTCTTCGACCAGCCCACCCAAGACAAGCCAGAGGAGATGGCTTGTCGTTAAGGCGAAGACAAACGAATTTACGTCCATGGCATTTTCAAGATCGTTGGAGCTCTCTTCCAGCGCCGCCGCGCAGAGTTCCGCAAGGGTGAGCCGGATCGGAATGGTATTTGGGCACATCGCGGGCACCTGCCGTTCGATGGACTGGCGTCCGGTCATGAGGTGTGGGTGTCTTGTGGCAACGGCGTCCGATATGGTCCCAGCAACCGCCCGATCACATCCTTGAGATGGTCGCGGGTGACCGGCTTGCGCAGGATCGGCAGATCAACGTCCGGCAAAGAGCTTTCGCCGGTGATCATCACGGCGGGAATGGACCGCCCCAACAATTCCTCAGCGGTTTCGATGGCCGTTATTCCGGTGTCACCGCCACCGAGATTGTAGTCGGCGACGATGGCATCAGGCCTGTAGCCCGACCGAATTAAGGCGACGACGTCGCGGGTCGAGGCTGCCGAACACACCCCGTATCCCCAATCGCGCAGCAGGACGGTATAGATGGCCCTGATCGGCGGACTGTCTTCGATAATGAGGATTTCCGCCATCCCACGTTCTCCCGGACTATGTCGTCTTCTTGTGTCCAGACCGGCCCACACACCCCGTCGGATGTCGACCGACGATCAACCGTGGCCATATTAGAACGATACGGTATAGTTTTCAATTGTGGCGAAGGCCGGGAGCATCCGCCGGGAAGCGGGGCGGTGCCGGACGGAACCTTACCCCATGGCGCCGATCGTCTTGCGGAAACGGGCCAGCGAAAATCCGAACAGCGAACCACCAATGACCGCCAGCGCCAGAATCTGCGGCCAGACCACGGCCAAGCCGGCACCGCGGTACAGGATGGCCTGGGCCAGCATGATGAAGTGGGTGGTGGGCGCCGCCATCATCACCATCTGCACCGCCTCAGGCATGCTTTCCCGAGGGGTGATGCCGCCTGACAACATTTGGAGCGGCAACAGGACCAGCATCAGCAGCAAGCCGAATTGCGGCATGGAGCGGGCCAGCGTGCCGAGAAAGATGCCCATGGAGGTCGTGGCGAACAGATGGAACGCAGCCCCCAAGAGGAACAACGGGATCGAGCCGGCCACCGGCACCCCCAGCAGTCCGCGCACCATGATCAGCAATGACAGGGTACAGGCGACCAGGACCACCAGTCCCATGGACCACACCTTGGCCGCCATGATTTCGAAGGGCGTCACCGGCATGACCAGCAGATGC
>DISD01000027.1 GCA_002435715.1 Rhodospirillaceae bacterium UBA6219 | reverse complement strand
CGTTGCGTGAAATCGTCGGCGCCTCGGGCCACACCTCGCAATCCATCACCCGCATCTCGGACATCAGTCGTGACATGAGCCATCTGTCGGCGGAACTGGACACCTTGGTCAACCGCTTCCGGCTTGATGCCGGAGCGGCGGTCTGAGGGAAAGGGGGGTCCCATGGCCTCTTCCCCCATTCGCGTGCTTTTGACCGACGATTCGTCGTTGGCGCGGGGATTGTTGCGTTCGTTCCTGGAAGCCGATGGCGGTTTCGAGGTGGTGGGCGAGGCCAAGAACGGTCAGGACGCGGTCGACATGACCCGGGCCTTGCGCCCCGATCTGGTCACCATGGACTTGGAAATGCCGGTCATGGGCGGGCTGCAAGCCATCGAGGAAATCATGTGCACCAAGGCGGTGCCGATCCTGGTGGTGTCGTCGGTGGCGGATGCCCAAAACGCCTATGCGGCGGTGGCCAAGGGCGCCGTCGACGTGGTCAGCAAACCCAGCCTGGATCCGGCCGAACAAGCCGAGTTCGTGGCCAAGGCGCGGATGGTGGCGAAAATCCCGGTGATCACCCATGTGCGGGCCTTGCGGGTGCCGCCAATGGCGACCGGCCCGCTGCCGGTGGCGACCACGCCGCCCCTTGCCGCCCCGCCATTGGGATTGGAAACCCGGGTCTTCGCCATCGCTTCCTCGACCGGGGGACCGCAGGCCTTGGCCAAGTTGCTGGCGCGGATTCCCGGTGATTTCCCTTGCCCGATCCTGGTCGCCCAGCACATCGCCGACGGTTTCGCCGCCGGCATGGCCGATTGGCTGACCTCGTTGTCGCCGTTGCCGGTGCGCCTGGCCCGCGAAGGTATGTTGGTCGAACCGGGGCAAGTCATCCTGGCGCCGTCGGAACAGCATTTGGTGGCGACTTCCAGCCGTCGCCTGACCCTGTTGGAACGGGGGGAACACGACATCTACCGCCCCAGCTGCGACGCGTTGTTGACCAGCGTCGCCAATGTCTGGGGCAAGCGGTCGGTGGGCATCATCCTGACCGGCATGGGCAGCGACGGGGCCAAGGGCATGGCCGCCATCAAGGCGGCAGGGGGCGCCACCATCGCCCAGGACGAAGCCAGTTCGGTGATTTATGGCATGAACCGGGTGGCGGTGGAACGCGGCGCGGCGGCCCATGTCCTGGGGCTGGACGACATCGCGCCGGCCATGCGCGACTTGGCCCTGGGACTGGATCCGGTCAGGAGGGGGGCATGATCGTCGATCTGCAGCCCTTCAAGGATTTGGTGCGCAATCGCTGTGGGCTGATGCTGGAAGGCAATGGCGAGGAAACCCTGAAAGGGGCGCTGGCCGCCCGCATGCATGCCAGCGGCTGCGCCAGCGCCTCGGCCTATCTGTCGCGGCTGGGCGGCGATTCCGCCGAATTCCAGGAATTGGTCACCCTGCTGACCATCAACGAAACCTATTTCTTCCGCGAACCCGAACAACTGGCCCTGGTCACCGAAAAGTTGGTGCCACGTCTGTTGGGGCTGCGCGCCGGGGCCCCGTTGCGCATTCTCAGCGCCGGCTGCTCCACCGGCGAGGAGCCCTATTCCATCGCCATGGCCCTGATGGACAATCTGGACGAATCCGTCTCGGGGAAAGTGCATCTGGTGGCCGGCGACATCGACCATTTGGCCCTGGCCAAGGCCCGGGCCGGTCATTACAGCGCCTTTTCCTTCCGTGGGACGTCGGATGACCGCCGACAGCGTTATTTCAGCCCCATCGGCCGGCATGGTTTCGCTTTGGCCGACGTCGTGCGCGACAAGGTGCAGTTCCACCACCTGAACTTGCTGTCGCCGCAAATCGGCCCCGATTTGGCCGATTTCGACATCGTGCTGTTCCGCAACGTGTCCATCTATTTCGACACGGCGACGCGGGAAGCCATTCAACGCAATTTGTCTGCCCGCATGAAGCCCGACGGCATCTTGCTGGTGGGGATCGCCGAAACCCTGGCCAACGATCTGGGGGTGTTCCGGTTGGTGGAGGAAGACGGCTTGTTCTTCTTCACCAAGGCCAAGGCGCCCTGTGCCGCCCGGTCGCCGGTGCGGGCCGCCGTCAAGATGCCCCCGGTGCCGATCAAGGCCGCCCCGGTCAAGGTGCCGACCAAGCCGGTGGCCGCTCCCGTTCCGCCGCGCCCGGTCTTCCCCCCCGCGTCGGCGGCTGTTCCGAACGCTGATGGCTTGGAGGCCGCCCGCGTGCTGGTCCGTGACGAACGTTACGAAGACGCCGCGCGTTTGCTGCGCTCGCTGGTGGACGCCGACGCCGCGGATATGGACGCCGCGTTGCTGTACGCCCATGTGCAGAACCATCGCGGGGCCTTCGCCGAAGCGGAAATCCAGGCCCATCGGGTGTTGGAACACGACCAGTTCTCGGTGGCGGCGGCGGTTCTGCTGGGCTTTTCCGCCCGTTCGCAAGGCGACCATCAGGCGGCTTTGCGCTGGTTCAAGCAAGCGGTCTATTGCCGTCATGATTGCTGGGTGGCGCAATATTATCTGGCGGAAACCTTGCGGGCCTTGGATCAGGCCGAACCGGCCAAGCGCGCCTATCGTCTGGCCTTGCAGCAATTGACCGGCGCGCCCGATCCCGATGCCGGGCTGGGGGTGCCCCTGGGCCTGCCGCTGGCTGAAATTCGCTTCCTGTGCGAGCGCCATGCCGGCGCCGCCGTGGCCAACGGGCGGAGATAGGCCATGGCCTTGGACATCAAACGCTTTGTCGCCCGGTTCGTCGAGGAAGCCCGCGACCATCTGCGCCGTATCGAGGAAGGTTTGGGCCAGTTGGCCGCCGGCGGCGCCGATGCCGAGGCGGTGAACGCCATTTTCCGCTCGGCCCACACGGTCAAGGGCTCGTCGCGCATGCTGAAGCTGGTGGCCATCACCGAAACCGCCCACAAGGTGGAAGACGTGCTGGGCGCCTTGCGGGACGGCAGCCTGAGCGCCAGCCCCGATCTGTGCCGTCTGTTGCAGCGCGGCATCGACTGCATGTCGGCCCAGGTGGACCAGGTGGCGGAAACCGGGACGCCGTCAGACCCTGATCCCGACTTGCTGGCGGCCCTGGCCCAGGCCATGGGGGGCGAAAGCGATGCGCCGTCGTCGCCACCACAACCGCCACCGTCACCGCCACCACAACCGGCCGCCACCGCCACCGAGGCCCAGCAGGCCGAGGTCAAGCTGAAATCGGCGGAAACCGTGCGCGTGCAATTGTCCAAACTGGACGAATTGATCAAGCTGATGGGCGAAGTGGTGTCCAGCCATGCCCGACTGCGTCAGCGTCTGGTCGATTTGCGGGGCTTCGAACGCGCCGGTGATTCCTGGGGCGGCAAGGTCCAGGGGTTCGCCCGCGACCTGCGCGACGACGTCTTCACCCAAGAATTGCTGATGGACGAGCTGCACAAGAAGGCGCTGATCATGCGCATGTTGCCGCTGTCCATCGTCTTCGAGCCGGCGGCGCGGATGATCCGCGACCTGGGACATTCCTTGGGCAAGGACGTGCAATGCGTCACCCAAGGATCTGACATCGAGCTGGACCGTCAACTGATCGACCGGCTGTCCGATCCCATCGTCCACCTTTTGCGCAATGGCGTCGACCATGGGCTGGAACCGCAAGAAACCCGTCAGGCCGCCGGTAAGCCGGGCCACGGTACATTGCGCCTGACCGCCCGTCAGGATGGCGGTTTCGTGGTGGTGGAAGTGGCCGATGACGGCGCCGGTCTGCCGGTGGCGGGCATCCGTGACAAGGCTATCAAGAAAGGCTTGCTGACCGCCGAGCAGGTCGCCGCCATGACTGAAACGGAAATCATCGACCTGATTTTCCTGCCCGGTTTCTCGACGTCGTCCATCATCACCGACGTGTCGGGGCGCGGTGTGGGCATGGATGTGGTCAAGCGGGTGGTGGTGGACGAATTGCAGGGCTCGATCGCGGTGGAAAGCCGCCCCGGCCAGGGCACCACCTTCCTGCTGCGCCTGCCCTTGTCGCTGGCGGTGATGCGGGTGCTGCTGGTGGAAGCCGGCGGCCAGGCCTTCGGCTTCACCGCCCAATACGTCGCCCATCTGCTGGATGTGCCGGCCGAACGCATCATCACCGTCGCCGAGCGCAAGGCGGTGATCATCGACAACGAATTCGTCCCGGTGGTGCCTTTGGCCGAACTGGTCGGCGTGCCGGTGACGCCGTCCAAGCGGTCCGGCTGTCTGTTGGTGGTGATCAAGGTCCGTAACGAGAAGCTGGCCTTGCTGGTGGACCAGTTGCTGGACGAACACGACATGGTGATCAAGCCCTTGCCCGAACATCTGCGCGGTTTGGCGCTGGTGTCGGGCATGGTGATGACCGGGCGCAACGATCTGGTGTCGGTGCTGCAGGCCTCGACGCTGTTGGACGCCGCCCGCCGTCAGCGCGGCGGCGGCACCTCCGCCCCGGCGGAAAGCGCCGGGACAGTGGGCATCCGCGTGCTGGTGGTCGACGATTCGCTCAACACCCGCGAAATCGAAAAGGATGTGCTGGAAGCCCACGGCTATCAGGTCACCCTGGCCGAAGACGGAATCGACGGCTTGGCCAAGGCGCGGGCGGGGCAGTTCGACGCGGTGCTGACCGACGTGGAAATGCCCAACATGGACGGCTTCTCGTTGACGGCGGCGTTGCGCAAGGAAGAAGCCTACGCCCATGTGCCGATCATCATCATCACCTCCCGCGAGAAGGAGGAGGACAAGCGGCGCGGCATCCAGGTCGGAGCCGACGCCTATATCGTCAAGGGCGACTTCGACCAGTCCAATCTGGTCGACACGTTGAAGAGTCTGTTGGGGTAAAGGAAGGACGCGATGAAGATCTTGGTGGTCGACGACGATGCCATGGCCGGGGAAATGACCGGCGCAGTGCTGGAAGATGCCGGCCATGCGGTGGTGATGGCCGAAAACGGCATTGAAGCCATGGAAAAGTTGAACGAAAACCCGGACGTGGCGCTGGTGGTGTCGGACATGAACATGCCCATGGTCAGTGGCATCGACCTGTTCCGCGATCTGCGCGAACAAGGTCTCGACATTCCCTTCATCTTGCTGACCGGCGACGATCCCGGTCCACTGAAGGCCCAGGAACCCCGTCTGGATGATTGTCTGACCAAGGATTTCACCCTGGATACCTCGTTGATCGCCGCCATCGACGCCGTCTTGGCCCGGCGGGGTTAACGAGGGAAGGAGCCAGCCATGGAAAACCGCTCGCCGTCCCTGCGCGAAAAGGTCAAGCAACTGCGTCGAACCTTTCTGGACAAGCTGCCCGGCACCTTGTCCGAGGCCCGGCGCCTGTGCGACCTGCTGGTCAGGGTACCGTCGGATTCCAATACGCTGGATGACCTTTACCGCACCTTCCATTCCATCAAGGGCACCGGCGCCTCGTTCGGCCTGATGGAAATCAGCGCCGAAGGGGCCGGCGGCGAGCAATTGGTGCTGCAACTGCAGGGGCTGGAAGCCGGGGCGCGCGGCCCGCAACTGGCCGGCATGTTGCCCGGACTGGAAGCCCGCATCGTGCGCATGGAAGAATTGCTGAAGCTGGCGCGCAGCCAGGATGAAGGCGGTCCGGCCGAGACGCCCAGCTTCAATCTGTCCGAGAACCCGCAAAAAATCGTCAGCAAGCGGGTGTTCATCTGCGACGACGACGAATTGCAGGCGGAAACCCTGGCGGCGCAATTGTCGTGCTTCGGCTATGGGGTCAGCATCTTCACCAATCCCGACAGCATGCGGGCCGCGTTGATGGTGGCGCCGCCCGACGCGGTGATCATGGACATCGTCTTCCCGGGTGGGGTCAACGGTACCGACGTGGTGGCCAATCTGCAGCGCGAGATGCGGGTGCCGCCGCCGGTGGTGTTCATCTCTTCCCGGCGTGATTTCGAACCGCGCCTGCGCGCCGTCCAGGCCGGGGGCGAGGCCTATTTCACCAAGCCGGTCAAAGCCATCGAATTGGTGGAAGTCCTCGATTCCCTGACCCTGGGCCAGGAACCCGAACCGTTTAGGGTGCTGGTGGTGGACGACGAGCCGGAGGTGGCCGCCTATCACAGCTTCATCCTGGAACAGGTGGGCATGACCACCCGATTGCTGCACGAGCCGTCGACCATCTTGGAGGAATTGTCCGAGTTCAAGCCCGATCTGGTGTTGATGGACATGTACATGCCCACCTGCACCGGGCGCGATTTGTCGCGGCTGATCCGTCAGGTGCCGGAATTCATCAGCCTGCCCATCGTCTTCCTGTCCAGCGAGACCAACAAGGTCAAGCAGGTCTCGGCGCTGCGCGTCGGCGCCGAGGGTTTCCTGACCAAGCCCATCCAGCCCGAGGATCTGATCAGCGCCGTGGCCATCCGGGCCGAGCGCATGCGGACCCTGCGCTCGTTGATGGTGCGCGACAGCCTGACCGGTTTGTTCAACCACACTTTCATGTCGCAATTCCTCGACACCGCCCTGGCCGGGGTCAAGCGTGAGAGCGGGCGTCTGTGCTTCGCCATGATCGACGTCGACCATTTCAAGTCGGTCAACGACACCCACGGCCATCCCGCCGGCGACCAGGTGCTGGTGGCGCTGGCCCGTTTGCTGCAGCAACGGCTGCGTCACTCGGACATGGTCGGGCGCTATGGCGGCGAGGAATTCGCCGTCATCTTGCAAGATGTCGGCGTCGAAGAGGCGCGGACCATCATCGACAATTTGCGCGCCGATTTCGCCAAGGTGCGGTTTTCCGCCGGTGATCGCGAATTTTCATGCAGTTTCAGCGCCGGTATCGCCGGCTTCCCCGCTTTTGCCCAGGCCGATTTGATCCGGGAAAGCGCCGACCAGGCGCTGTACCGGGCCAAGAAATCCGGCCGTAACCAAGTGCAGGTGGCGTGATGGATGAGACCGCGAACCGCGACGACATGACCCTGGACCAGGTGCTGGCCATCCGCCGGGGCGCTGCCGGTCCGGTGGTCAACGTGGACGAACCCTTGGTGAAGCTGGTGGTTTTCGTGTTGAACGGCGAATGGTTCGCCTTTCATGGCGAACGGGTCAAGGAAGTGCTGTCGGATTTTCCGGTCTATTTCCTGCCTGGCTGCCCGCCCGGGCTGGAAGGCGTGATCAATGTCCGCGGCGACATCGAATCGGTGCTGTCGCTGCGCACCGTGTTGCGTTATCCGGCTGCCGACGCCGATTCCGCCTCTCGCATCTTGCTGGGCCAAGGTGCCGAAATACGCAGCGGCCTGCGGGTCGATTCGGTGGAAGAAGTCATGGACGTACCGCAAAGCCTGATCCAGGCGCCGCCCCACACCATCCCCGACCATTTGCGGTCCCTGGTCCTGGGCATCGTCGCTTTCCAGGGCCACATGGTGACCATCTTGGACATGGATCGTTTGCTGGCGGATTACCGCGTCGGGGCGCTTTAAGCCATGAATGCGCCCGATGACGGCGCCCGGCTGGCGGTGGTGCGGTTTTGCGCCGGCGGCCATGAATTCGCCCTGGAAGCGCGCTGTGTGCGCGCCATGCGGCTGAACGCCGAACCCCGATCATGCCGCATCGAGGACGTGTTGGGGCTGCCGGCGCAGCCGGGGGCTGCGCGGCGTTGGTTGCTGTTGGATCTGGGGGGCGACGCGGATTTCTGCCTGGACGTGGCCGAACCGGTGGCCTTGGCGCAGCTGCCGGCCGAGGATGTGCGGCTTTTGCCGCCGTTGGTCGTCGCCCGCACCACCTTGCCGGCCTTGGCGGCCATGGTGTTGGACGATGCCGGCCATGGCGTGCTGTTGCTGGACGCCCGGCGTTTGTTCAGTCCACCGCCAAGATGACGTGCGAGGATTTGAAGAACGCCACCACCGGGTCGCCTTCCTTCAGATCCATTTCGCGGGCGGATTCCATGGTGACCACGGCGATGATGGTCTTGCCGTCGCCGATGTCGATGGCCACTTCCGAATTGACGCCGCCGTCGTCGCGGCTGCTGACGATGCCCGACACCTTGTTGCGGGCGGAAACCCGCAACGGGCCTTGGCCCGGCGACAGCATGACGAAGGACGACTTGACCAACGCGGTGATCTCGCGCCCCACGGCGATGCCCAGATCGGCGACGCTTTCCTCGGTGACGATGGCGGTCAGCTCGTTGTACGCCGACAAGCGCATGATCACCTCGCAATTGACCGAACCGTGACGGATCTCGGTGACGGTGCAGCGAAAGGCGTTGCGGGCAGAGGTTTTCATGCCAAGGCTCCACAGCAGGGAAAAGGAATCGCCGCTTTCATCGCCGGCCAGCATTTGCGCCACTTTTTCCAGGCGCTTTTCCATCAGGCGGAAACTGGCGATCAACGCCAGCCCGTCCTCGGTGACGATGGCGCCGCCGCCCTGGCGGCCGCCGGTCTGGCCCAACACGGCGGGGCGCGGCAACAGGTTGTTGACGGCGTTCAGCGCGTCCCAGGCTGCTTTGTAACTAAGCCCGATGGCCTTGGCCGCCTTGCTGATGCTGCCGTGGATGCCCACCGCTTCCAGCAATTCGATCCGGTCGCGTCCGACGGTGGGGCGACCTTCGCGCCGCAATCCCAACATGGCCTCGACTTTTCCCTGTGACATACCATCCTCATCGGCACCGTGATATAGACTTTGTATATTACGGAGTCCGGGGGGCGCGCCAACAAAAATCGGCCCCGCCAGGAAGTCTTTTGGCGGGGCCGGTTTTACAGGTTCGGATTACTTGGCCAGCATCACTTCGGTGGACTTGACGATGGCTTCGACGCTGTCGCCGACCTTCAGGTCCAGGTCGTCGATGGCTTCCACCGAAATCAGCGAGGTGACGAACTGGCCGCCCACATCAACCTTCACCTTGGCCACGATCTGACCCTTGGCGATGTCGACGACCTTGCCCTTCAGGGCGTTGCGGGCACTGAGCTTCATGATCTTCTCCATTCATAGGACGCGTTGTTGTTGGCGTGATCTGATGATGCGTTGATAAATTGACGACTGGCATGCGATGTGACGAAGTGTGCGGTGCGAAAATGGCATGGGCATCGACCGCATCGGGGCCGGTTTCAGGCGCTCTTGAGCTTCGCCGGTGACATGCGGGCTTGACGTTATGTGGTTTATATACATAACGTCAAGCCCGCCGCTATCATCATCGATCTCATGGAGTATCACATGCAGAAGCGTTTCGTCGGGGCCGTTGCCGCCCTCGCCCTGTGCCTGTCCACCGCCGCCGTCCGCGCCGAGGAAGTGGTGGTGTTCGCCGCTGCTTCGTTGACCAACGCCATGAACGAAGTGGGCGCCGCCTTCACCGCCAAGACCGGCCACACCATGAAGCCGTCCTATGCGGCGTCTTCGGCCCTGGCCAAGCAGATCGAATCGGGTGCTCCGGCCCATGTCTTCGCTTCCGCCGATTTGAAGTGGATGGATTATCTGACCGAAAAGAAGATGGTCAGCCCCGATGCCCGTTTCGACCTGCTGGGCAACACCTTGGTGCTGATCGCGCCGTCCGATTCCAAGGTTTCTTCGGTGACCTTGACCGAAAAGACCGACATCGCCGCCCTGGTGGGCAACGAACGTCTGACCACCGGTAACCCGGAAAGCGTGCCGGTCGGCCGTTACTTCAAGAAGGCCATGGAAACCGCCGGTCAGTGGGACAAGGTCAAGGGCAAGGTTGCCGCCGCTGATTCCGTGCGTGGCGCCCTGGCTTTCGTCGAACGCGGCGAAGTGCCCTATGGCGTGGTCTATGGCACCGACGCCGCCGTGACCAGCAAGGTCAAGGTGGTCGGCACCTTCCCCGATACCCTTTATGGCCAGATCGTCTATCCGTTCGGTCAGATCACCGGCAAGGAAACCGCCGCGTCCAAGGCGTTCCTGGGTTTCGTGCAGACCAACGAAGCCAAGGGCATCTTCGCCAAGTACGGTTTCAAGGTGCGTTGATCGCTTTTTACCAGCCTTGTCATTGCCGGGCTTGACCCGGCAATCTTGATGGCCCCCCGGATCAAGTCCGGGGGTGACGCTTATGGGAAAGCCAAAGCCTGTTGCAGCAGTATGGCCACGTGCATCGGCTTTTTGCCGGTGCCGTCGGCGATCTGGTGACGGCAGGAAAAGCCATTGGCGATCAGGGCGGTCGAATCCTCGGCCGCCCTGATTTTTGGCAGCAGCGACAATTCGGCCATGGCCTGGGATGCGTCGTAATGTTCGGCTTCCAGGCCGAAGGCGCCGGCCATGCCGCAGCACGACGATTCGATCAGCTCGAACTGGAAATCGGGAATCCAGCCCAGCACCTTGCGCATGGATTTCATCGTCCCAAAGGCCTTCTGGTGACAATGGCCATGCAGCAGCGCCTTGGTGCCGCCCATGGATTTCAGCGGCAGGGTCAGTCCACGATGGGATTCGCGGGCCAGGAATTCTTCCAACAAGAACACCTGCTTGCCCAATTGCGCCACCTCGGCCCCCAGGGCCAGGCTGTAGAACTCGTCACGCATGGACAGCAGGCAGGACGGCTCCAGCCCGATGATGGGCAGGCCGGTCCGCAATGCCGGGCGCAGGGCGGCCAACACGCGTTGGGCCTCGGCCCGAGCCTTTTCCACCTGTCCGGTGGACAGATAGGTGCGCCCACAACACAGCGCCCGGTCGGGCTGGGCATCGTCGGCGGCGGGGCGGACGATCGAAACCCCATAGCCGGCGGCGTTCAGCACGGCGATGGCGGCCTGGGCGATTTCCGGCTCGAAATGCTGGGCGAAGGTATCGACGAACAGCATGACCCGGCCGCGCGGACCATCAGCGTCAGGGGCGGGGGCGTCGAACCCATGGGCCGCCGGGGCGGGGATACGGCGGCGCGCCGACAGGCCCAGGAAACGCTCGGCCAGTCTGCGCAGCAAGGGGGAATTGTTGCGCAGCAAGACCAGCTTGCGCACCATCTGGCCCCAATGGCCGACCCAGGCCGGCAGGCCGCCCAACAGGCGGGCGCGGCGCGGCACGCCGTGGGCGTCGTTCTTTTGCGCCAGATATTCGGTTTTGATCAACGTCATGTCGACGGCGGACGGGCATTCCTTTTTGCAGCCCTTGCACGACACGCACAGATCCATGGCATCGGCCAGGACTTGGCTCCCGAACGGGTCGTCGCCCAATTCGCCGTTCAGCGCCGCCTTGAAGGCGGCGACCCGGGCCTCGGTGGAATGGGCCGGGTCGTTGGTGATGCGATAGCTGGGGCACATGATGCCGCGGGTGACGCGCTGGCATTCACGGTTGTGCATGCACACCGCCACCGCCTTGGCGTAATTGCCGCCGCGGATCGGCACCCCGGAAAAGGCGTCGCCGATGCCATAAGTGTCATAAGCCGACCAGTCCAGATGGGTCTTCATCGCGTCCTCACATCTTGGCGGCGATTTCGGCGACGATGGAATTGCCCATGCCGTCATCGGGGCCCATTTCCGCCAGCTTGGCCAGCATGCGCTTGGCCAGGGGCGCTTCGTCGCGACGCAGGTGGATGAAGGCCATGGCCTTCAACGTATAAGCGGCGAAACGGGCGGCGCCGGCCTGGGGCAGCGGGCCGTCCCACAATTGCCAATCGGGGCTGATATTGGCTTGGCGGGCGGCTTCGGCCAGTCCGGCCTGGGCCGCTTGCAGGGCCGCGTCCAAATTGCCCTGATAGGTGTGGATCTTGTATAGGCAGTAATAGACCGGCAATTGTTCCGGCCCCAGATCCTGGGCTTGCCGAAACAGCGAATCCGCCCGCGGCCGGTCGTCGTAATAGGCGGCGACGCCTTGCTGCAACAAGGCGTTGACTTCTGCCGGCACGTTGTCGCCGAAATCGATGATGTCGCCTTCGGCCAATTGATCGGCCAGCAGGGGCAGGGGCTCGGACATGGCAATGTTCCCAATTGCAAATGCCCTAAAATAAGGCAGACGAAATCCCGTGGCGAGGAAATGTGCAAAAACCCCAAGGGAAAAATGGATTCATATTGCGAATGCGTCGCAATATCGATAATATCCGCCGATCGAAGCATGCGGGACAAGGATCAAACGGATGAGCATCACGGTGGTTTACGGTTCCGATCAGGGGTGTACGCGCGGTATCGCCAATCGCATCGCCAAGAAGCTGAACGGCAAAAGCCTGGATATCAAGAAGACCAAACCGGCGGATTTGGAAGCGGCGCATCTGTTGATCCTGGGCAGCCCCACTTATGGCAGCGGCGATCTGCAATCGGATTGGGAAGACCGTATCGCCGTGCTGGACGACGCCGATCTGTCGGGCAAGAAGGTGGCGATCTTCGGTTTGGGCGACCAGATGACCTATCCCGAATGCTTCTGCGACGCGGTGGGCATCTTGTACGACCGCATTATCGCCAAGGGCGCCCAGGTGGTGGGCTTCACCGAACCCGACGGCTACGATTTCTCATATTCGGCAGCCTTGCGTGACGGTCTTTTCGTCGGCTTGGTGCTGGACGAGGACAATCAGTCGGAGATGACCGACCGCCGCATCGAAGCCTGGGTCGGGGGGCTGGCATGAAGCCCCCCATGGCCGGCTTTTTGCCGCAATATCTCTATGAGCTGAAAAAGGGCGTGCGCGGCCTGTTCCTGCTGACCATGAGCACGGCCGAGGCGGAATTGGTGGAAAAGCGGCTGCGCCGGGACGGCGTGGACCATTATCGCCATGTGGTCAGTGGCGCCAAGGTCAACATGTTCTTCGGGCTGACGCCCTATGTGGCGGTGGTGCGTTCCATCGTCACCGGACCGCTGAACGCCCTGACGCCGGAACAGGATTTTATCCTGGGGACGTTGCTGGGCTATGACCGTGAACAGCAATGCCAACGTTTTCTGGGGCGCGAGGCTCGTCAGCGCCAGGTGTCCTGACCGCTTGTGCCCCAGGGGGTGAAGATTTCCACGCCATCGGCGGTGACCCCCACCGAATGTTCGAACTGGGCTGACAGCGAACGATCGCGGGTCACCGTGGTCCAGCCGTCGGGCAGAATTTTGATCTCGGCCTTGCCGGCGTTCAGCATGGGCTCGACAGTGAAGATCATGCCGGGTTCCAGCACCACGCCGGTTCCCGCCTTGCCAGTGTGCTGCACCAGCGGGGCGTCGTGAAACGCCCGGCCCAGGCCGTGGCCGCAGAAATCGCGGACCACGGAAAAGCGTTCGGCACGGGCCACCGCCTCGATGGCGGCGCCCACATCGCCCAAGGTGGCGCCGGGACGGATGACGGCGATACCCGCCATCATCGCCCGATAGGCGGCGTCCACCAGACGGCGGGGCAGGGCGCGCACGTTTCCCACCAGGAACGTACGGCTGCTGTCGCCGTACCAGCCATCCAGCACCGGGGTGACGTCGATGTTGACGATGTCGCCCGTCGCCAGGACCTTGTCGCCGGGAATGCCATGGGTGACCACATGGTTGACCGAAATGCAGCTGGCATGCTGGTAGCCGTGATAGCCGATGGTTCCGGGGACAGCACCGGCATCGCGCATGAACTGCTCGCACAAACGGTCAAGCTCGGCGGTGGTGGTGCCGGGTTTGATGTATGGGGCGATGAAATCCAAGGTGGCGGCGGCCAGACCTCCGGCCCGCCGCATGCCTTCGAAGCCATCGGCATCGTAAAGCGGGATGGGCTTGCCTTCGTCATCGATTTGGCTGGACATGCGGATCATGGCGCCGCTTTAGCGCCTTCACGGCCGCAAGTCCAGCCTGCCACAGGTTTTATCCGCGCGAAAACACCGCCTTCAGGGCGGCGCCGACACTGCCTTCCTCCATGTATTTCAATCCCCAGATTCCGCCGAACAGGATGGCGAACAGGGCAAAGAACGAAGTGGCCGACAGGGTCGAGATGCCGGTCAGGCCCTGGCCGATGGTGCAGCCCATGGCCATGACGCCGCCAGTGCCCATCATGGCGGCGCCGATCAGATGGCGTCCCATGTCGGCGGTGTCGGAAAAGGCTTCCAGGCTGAACTTTTTCGCTGTCGCCGAGGACAGGAACGACCCGAATATGACGCCGCCGACGGCGGCGATACCGAAATTGATGGTCGAGCCGGTAAAGGTCATCAGATACATCATGGAATCGCCGATGGGGGCGACGAAGGTGAAGCTGGACAACGGTGTCGGGTCGAAATCGTCGGCCCCCATCACCCCGGTGATCCACCAGCCGGCCGGCACCATCAGGCCGATGATCAGCCCGCCCCAGATGTCGTGGGGGGCGGCGCGGAACTCTTCGTCCTTGAAGCAGAACACCAGCAAGCCGCCGGCGACGACAGCGACCACCAGCCAACGGGCCAGTGCCTCGGAAAGGCCAAGCGCGGTCAGCAAGGCGGGAATTCCCTGGTTGGCGGCCTTGCCGGTGACGGTGATGTTGGTCAACGCCTCGATCTGTACGCGGCCCAGGCCGATCAGGCCCTTCAGCGTCATATAGGCGAACAGGCCGACCATCAGGAAGGTGACCAGCGATTTCAGATTGCCGCCGCCGATGCGGACCAGGGTCTTGTTGCCGCAGCCACCGGCCAATGTCATGCCGAAACCGAACAGCAAGCCGCCGATGATGGCGCCGGCCCAGGCCAGCGGCCCGGACAGATAGATGCTTTTGCCCAAGTCGACCATGCCGAAATGGTGCAGGGCCTGGCTGCCGATCATGGCCACCGACAAAGCCAGCATCCAGGCGCGGAAACGGCGCCAGTCGCCCATGAAGACGATGTCGGACAGCGCCCCCATGGTACAGAAATTGGTGCGTTGGGCGGTGGCCCCAAAGATCAGGCCGGCCACGAAGGCGGCCCCACCGACGATGGTCGAGATGGGTAGTTCGCTCACGTTTTTCCTCCCGTCACGGGTCCCCTTGTTGTGCCTGCTCTTGTTTGATGCTTGGCGGGCGTGGGGTTCCTCGTATATATTTGTTCATGCTAAATTAGCACCGTCTTCGACCATCACACAAGAGTGACGCTTTTAGCGCGGTCGGGGGGCAAAGGTGCAGCAAAAAGGCGGGACCACCGCCAAGATGACAGGTGTAGGTACCGGCTACTACCACCAGGGGGCCGGAGACGTCTTAGGGTGGTTTGCACATTAGAAAAAAATAATGCAAACCACGGGAGGTACTTCATGGCCGACAACGGCAAGTCGATGTCCATCATCGTCACCAAGGGTTCGCTCGATTGGGCTTACCCGCCTTTCATCCTGGCCACCACTGCGGCGGCCATGGATCTGGACGTCACGCTTTTCTTCACCTTCTACGGCCTGACGCTGTTGAAGAAAAAATTGGATCTGAAGGTCACCACCTTGGGCAACGCCGCCATGGAGATGCCCATGATGGGCGGCCACATGGCCATGCCCAATCTGGTGGGGGCGCTGCCGGGCATGGATGCCATGGCCACCGCCATGATGAAGGATCTGATCAAGAAGAAGGGCGTAGCCTCGATCGAGGATTTGCGCGACGCCGCCAAGGATTGCGGGGTGCGCATGATCGCCTGTCAGATGACCATGGATTTGTTCGAATACAACCAGGCGGACATGATCGACGGCCTCGAATATGCCGGCGCCGCCACTTACATCGAGACGGCAACACAGTGCGACATCAACCTGTTCATCTAGAACCGGGGCCGGTCCCCGACCTTGGTGACGGGCCGCTGGCGCGCCTGTTCGGTCTGTGCAATCCCGAGCAGGCGCGGGCCTTCGCCCCGGAAAAGCGCTCGGTCAGAATCCATGGCCATTCCACCACCATCCGTCTTGAACGGGCGTTCTGGACGGTGTTGGATGAAATGGCCAGGGATGAGGGTGTCGCCGCAAGCGCCCTTATCGCCCGCATCCACGACCATTGTCTGGTCACCAACGACAAGAACCTGGCGTCGTGTCTGCGGGTGGTGTGCCTGAAATATATCAATCTCGGCCAATGAAGCGGTCGGCCGGGGATAACATCTAGGAGAGGTCACGAATATGAGCACGGTTCTCGACGTCAAGGGTTTGAACTGCCCGCTGCCCATCCTGCGCACCAAGAAGGCCATCAAGGACATCGCCGTGGATTCCGTGTTGGAAGTCCACGCCACCGATCCCGGTTCGGTCAAGGACATGGAAGCCTTCTGCAAGCAGACCGGCAACGAGTTGATGTCCACCGCCGAAGCGGCTGGCGTCTACACGTTCCAGATCAAGCGCAAGGGCTGAACCTTGCGGCTGCTTCCATCCCTGGCGGCATGCTTCGCGGCCCCGGCCATCTTGGCCGGGGCCGCCGCTTCGGCGGCTGAATTGGTGCCCGCCGGCCGTGCCGGCGAATTGGTGCCCGCCGGCCGTGTCGGCGAATTGGTGATGGTGGAAACCAAGGGCTGCGCCTGGTGCGCCAAATGGCACCGGGAAATCGGCCCCATCTATCCCAAGACCGAGGAAGGCCAACGTCTGCCCCTGCGCGTGGTGCACATGGAAGACATGCCCGCTGATCTGCGGTTCTTGAAGCAATTGCGCTATGCTCCCACCTTCGTCGCCGTTTCCTGCGGCCGCGAAATCGGTCGGGTCGTCGGCTATGGCGGCGACGACCTGTTCTGGGGTGAACTTTCGCAGATTTACAAGAAACTGCCCGCCGCCTGCTGAGAGGAGGCTTTCATGCGTAAGGTTTCGCTGATCCTGGCTGCCCTGCTGTGTTCCTCGCCGGCCATGGCCGCCGAAGGCACCTATGACCAGGCCATGCTGATCCCGGAAGTGGCGTTGAAAGCGGCGCAAGCGGCGCTGGACACCTGCCGCAAGAACGGCTGGCAGGCGGCGGTCGCCGTGGTCGACCGCGGCGGCAATACCCAGGTTCTGCTGCGTGACCGCTATGCTGGTCCGCACACCGTGCCGGTGGCCACCGGCAAGGCGTGGACGGCGGTCAGTTTCCGCACCGACACCAGCGAATTGGTCAAGTTGACCGCTCCCGGAATGCCGCAATCGGGCATGCGCCACGTTCCCGGCGCCACCATCATCGGCGGCGGCATCAAGATCGAAGCCGCCGGCGCCCTGATCGCCGGGATCGGGGTCAGCGGCGCGCCGGGCGGCGAATCCGACGACATCTGCGCCAAGGCGGGGGTGGCAGCGATCCGGGATCTGCTGGATTTCTAGGGGGTGCTGGTCACCCCTTCGGGCTGGCCGACCACCACCACCACCAGCTTTTGCGGGTCCAGCAGGCGCTTGGCCGCCGCTTTGACCTGATCCATGCTGACCGCTTCGATCAGCGCATTGCGCTTTTCCAGGTAATCGATGCCCAGGTGGTTGGATTGCATGCTGACCAGCAACCCGGCGATGGCGGCGGTGGAGTCGAGCGACAGCGGGAACGATCCGGTCAGATAGGTCTTGGCATCGGTCAGTTCGGTCTGATCGGGGCCTTGTTCGGCCATGCGGGTCAGTTCCTGGCGGATCAAGTCCAAGGACTGCTTGATCTTGGCGTTCTGGGTGGCGACGCCGCCGATGACGATGCCGGCATGGTCCAACGGCAGCAGGTAGGAATAGACCGAATAGGCCAGGCCGCGCTTTTCGCGCACTTCCTCTGTCAGGCGCGAGGAAAAGCCACCGCCGCCCAGGATGTAGTTCATCACATAGGCCGCGTACCAATCGGGGTCGTCGCGCTTGATGCCGGGCAGGCCGAACACCGCGACGCTTTGCGGGATGGGGCGGTTTTCCACCACCACCTTGCCGGTGGCGATGCTGGTCTCGGCCACCTTGATGGGCGGATGGGCGGCGGGAAGCGCCCCGAAGGTCTTGTCCAACAGCGGGGCCAATTGATCCGGGGTGATGTCTCCGACCACGCCGACGATCAGGTCCTGACGTGACAGCCATGTCTTGGCGTGGGCTTTCAACTCGGCCGCTTTCAGCGCCTTGACGGCTTCCGGCGTGCCGTTGGCCGGACGGCCATAGGCATGCTGGCCAAAGGCCGCTTTGCTCCACGCCCGCTGCGCCACCGTGTTGGGGTTCTGCAATTCGCGGGTCAGGCCGGCCAGGATCTGGGCCCGGATGCGCTCCACCGGTTCCTTGTCGAAACGCGGTTGGGTCAGCGCCAGACGGAACATGTCGAAAGCCGCATCACGGTTTTCGGTCAGGGTCTTCAAAGAACCGCTGAGTTCATCGCGGCCGGCGCGAAAGGCCAGACCGATGGACAAATCTTCCAACCGGCCCTGGAAGGCCTGGGAATCATAGGCGCCGGCGCCTTCATCCAACAGGCTGGCCATCATGTTGGCCAGACCCGGCTTGGCCTCGACGGACGATCCGCCGGCAAAGGCCACGTCCATGGCGATGATGGGATTGGCATGGTCCTGGACCAGCCAGGCCTCGATACCGCCGGGGCTGACCACCTTTTCGACGTTCACCGCCAAGGCCGGCACCGGGACCAGCGCCAGCAGGACAACCAGAAGCTTCTTGATCATTTGCGAACCTCTTGGGCGGCGGGCAGCAGCAGGCCGGTGACCGACGCATCGTCGTTCAGCACGGCACGGGCGGCGGCGTTCACCTGATCGGCGGTGATGGCGGCAATGCGGTTGGGCCAGTCTTCCACGTCGGCGACGCTTTGACCGGTGGTCAGAGCTTCGCCCAGCACCCGGGTGGCGGTGTGCAGGGAATCGCGGGCATAGACCACTTCGGCCTTCAGGCGGGTCTTGGCTCGGCGCACTTCGTCGTCGCTGATGCCGTCCTTCCTGACGCGGGCCAGTTCGGCTTCCATGGCGGCCTGCAGCTTGTCCATGGGAACACCAGGACGGGGACTGGCGTAGAAAGCGAAGCTGGTGGCATCCAGCGCGCCACCGTCATACGAGGCGCCGGCCGAGGCCGCCAGGCCCTGGTCGACCACCAGGGATTTGTAAAGTCGGCTGGTGGCGCCGCCCGACAACACTTCCGACAGCACGTCCAAGGCCAAGGGCTGGGTCTTGTCGGTGGCCGAATGGTAGCTGGGGGCCAGATAAAGGCGCGACCACGACGGTTGCTTGACACGAGCATCACGCAGGGTCACTTGACGGGCGCCCACTTGCGGCGGTTCTTCGGCACGGAAACGGGCCGGGATGTCTTCGGGCTTCAGCGGACCGTAATAGCGTTCGGCCAGATCCATCACCTTGGCCGGGTCGACGTCGCCGGCCACCACCAGGATAGCGTTGTTGGGAGCGTACCAGCGCTTGTAATAGGAAAGCGCGTCGTCACGGGTCAGCCGGCCCAGTTCGTCGGGCCAGCCGATGATCGGACGGCGATAGGGATGGTTCAGGTAAAGGGCGGCTTCCAGACGTTCATGCAGCAGGGCGCCGGGATCGTTGTCGGTGCGCGAGCGGCGTTCTTCCTTGACCACTTCCAGTTCGGATTTCACGTCCGCTTCCGCCAGTGTCAGGTTGCGCATGCGGTCGGCTTCCATCTTCATCACCAGTTCCAGCCGGTCGGCGGCGATGTTTTGGAAATAAGCGGTGTAGTCGGACGAGGTGAAGGCGTTGTCGCGGCCGCCATTCTTGGCGACGATCTTCGAGAACTCGCCCGATGGCACGTCCGGTGTGCCCTTGAACATCAGATGTTCCAGGAAATGGGCGATACCCGACTTGCCCGGCGTTTCGTCGGCGGCGCCGACCCGGTACCACACCATGTGGCTGACGATGGGAGCACGGTGGTTTTCCACCACCACCACCTGCAGGCCGTTGCCCAAGGTCTTGGTGACCGGGTTGAACACTTGGGCCTTGGCCGGCAGGGCGAAGACGCTGAACAAGGCGGCGCTCGCCGCCCAAACCCGCAACCCGCGCATGAAAACTCCGTCTCGCTGGTTATTGCCTTCGGGATATAGGCCCCCGGCGGCAAACCGGCAAGACGATGATCAATCCCTGATCAATTTGTAATGTGCGGGGCCGTCTTCGCTGTCGAAACTCAGCAACACCGTGCCGGTGGCGGCATCGATGCATTGAAAGGCGGTGCGTTCGGCTCGCGAGTTTGGTTCCCACAAATTGTTGGTCATCGAGGCGCGGCTGAGCCCGGCGATGGCAGGCGCCGCCCGTTCGCACTGGGCGACGCTGTCGAAGGAGATGTCAGGCGCGGAATAGGCGCACATGGGGCCGACGCAGGCGACGACCAGGGCGGTGACGGGCATGGCATTTCTCCTTCGGGGATAGGTCTATAGGGAAACCTCGTTGTGTGTCGCTTTAAAGACAGATGGGCATGGTGCGCATTGTCACCAAGATGTAACGCAAATTTGGGGCCAGATTCACCGATGGGCGCACCAAAGAAAAACCCCCGGGGGTGACCCGGGGGTTTAGAAGCCGTGGAAGCCTTGGTCCGCTTACCAGATGCCTTCCAGCATGCCCTTGCGGCGGCGTTCGATGCGCGGGGTGTCGCCAGAGGTCAAAGTGTTGCCCAATGCCTGATTTTCGCGCAGACGCTGGGCTTCTTTTGCGGCATCGAGCTGTTCGCCGTAACCGGGGCCTTCCGCCTTGCGCCAGAACACCAGCTTGTCGGTGAACGAAGCGTCGGCATCGGCCAATTGCTGGGTTTCCTTGTTCACCAGCATGCGGATTTCCGGGTTGGTCTGTTCGGCGCCGGCTTTCTTCAAAAGAGCGACGTCGCCTTGGGTCCGGCCCTGGGTCGAGATCGGAGTGTTGGCGCGGGGGTTGCCGGTCAGCACCCGGCGCGCCTGGTCGCGCACATTGCCTTCCTGCGGGCGCTCGGCGCCAGGGGTCGGCGGCCGCAAGGAGAAATCGGGCGGCACGACCAAGGGCGCGCGCGATACCACCTGGAACTCGTCGGGCGGCGACTTGTCATAGCCCATGGCGCGCTTGGCTTCGGCGCAGCCGGACAGGGCCAGGGGCGCCGCCAGCAGCAGGGCTGCGACGCAAAGCGAACGGGGATGGAAGGTCATGCGCATCATGGGCTCAATTCTTATCCGAGTTCGGGCGGCTTAACAAGGAATCCAACACCAACAGGATGGCGCCGATGGTAATGGCCGAATCGGCCAAATTGAAGGCGGGCCAGTGCCAGCCCATGGCGTGGACGTCCAAAAAGTCGGCCACCGCCCCCCAACGCACCCGGTCAACCACGTTGCCCAAGGCGCCGCCGATGATGGACCCCAGCGCCAACGGCACCACATGGCCGGCGGCCTTTTTCATCCATACCAGCAAAACCACGACGATGACCACCGACAGCACCGACAGGGCCAGGGCGTTCCATTCGCCGTGATCGTTGAAGATACCGAAGGAAACCCCCCGGTTCCAGGTCATCACCAGATTGAAGAACGGCGTCACCTCGATATGGGTGGGCGTATAGAACGGCGTGTCGGCCACACCATCCGGGCGCATCACCGTTTCGACGATCAGCCATTTGGTCAACTGGTCGAAGACGATGACCAGTGCCGCCAGGATCAGACCCAGTTTGCGCATGTGGCTTATTCCTGCTTGGCCACGGCGTCGGAACAGCGTCCGCACACGCCTTCATGGCCGTGGTGTCCGACTTCCGGCAGCACCTTCCAGCAGCGTTGGCACTTTTCCCCTTCGGCATTGACCGGTACCACCGCGATGCCGGGGGTGTCGGCCAGGATGAAGGCCCCCTCGGGGGCGGCGCCTTGCACCACCAGCAATCCCGAGGTGATGCAGATTTCCGCCATGTCCAGATCGGCGATGGCCTGGGCGGCGTCGCTGTCGACGTAAAGGGTGGGGTTGGCCTGCAGGCTGGAACCGATGCGCTTGGCGACGCGTTCGCCTTCCAGGGCGCCGGTGACGACGCGGCGCACGGCGCGCACCTTGGCCCATTTGGCGGCCAGGGCTGCGTCGGCCCACGCGGCGGGGATGGCGGGGAAGGTTTTCAGGTGGATCGAATCGTCGTCTGACGGATGCCGCGCCAGCCAGGCTTCCTCGGCGGTGAAGCAGGCGAAGGGCGCCAGCCACTTGCACAACGCGTCCAGCAGGATGTCCATCACGGTGCGCGCCGCCCGACGGCGAATGCTGTCGGTGCTGTCGCAGTAAAGCGCATCCTTGCGGATGTCGAAATAGAACGCCGACAGGTCGACGGCGCAGAAATTGTGCAACTCGTTGAACCAGCCGTGGAACGAGAAATCGTGGCAGGCCTGGCGCAGGCCGGCATCGATCTCGGTCAGGCGGTGCAGCACCCAGCGTTCCAGCTCCGGCATCTGGTTCACCGGCAGCTTTTCCGCCTCGGTCAGGCCGTCGACGGCGCCCAGCAGGTAACGCAACGTATTGCGCAGGCGGCGATAGACGTCGACCTGGGTCTTCAAGATTTCCGGGCCGATGCGCAGATCGTCGGAATAATCCGATCCGACCACCCACAAGCGCAGGATGTCGGCGCCCTGCTTGCCGACCACGTCCTGGGGCGAGACCACGTTGCCCAACGACTTGGACATCTTGCGGCCGTCTTCGTCCAGAACGAAGCCGTGGGTCAGCACCGCTTCATAAGGCGCCCGGCCCCGGGTGCCGCAGGCTTCCAGCAGCGACGAATGGAACCAGCCGCGATGCTGGTCGGACCCTTCCAGATACAGGCTGGCCGGCCAGATGGTGTCGCCCCATTCGCCGCTTTCCAGCACGAAGGCGTGGGTGGAGCCGGAATCGAACCACACGTCCAACACGTCGAAGATCTGTTCGAAATTGTCGGGATCGTGTTCGTTGCCCAGGAAACGGCTGGCCGGGCTGGTGTACCAGGCGTCCGAGCCTTCTTCCTTGAACGCGGCGACGATGCGGTCCATGACGCCTGGGTCGCGCAGCGGCTGGCCGTTGCGCTTGTCGACGAAGACGGTGATCGGCACGCCCCAGGCGCGCTGACGCGACAGGCACCAATCGGGGCGGGTCTCGATCATGGCACCGATGCGGTTCTTACCCTGGGCCGGGACGAAACGGGTGGCGTCGATAGCGGCCAGCGCCTTGGCGCGCAGGCCGTGGCTTTCCATGGACACGAACCATTGCGGCGTGGTGCGGAAGATCAACGGTGCCTTGGAGCGCCAGGAATGGGGGTACGAGTGCTCGATCTTGCCGCTGGCCAAAAGGTTGCCGCATTCGGTCATGGCGGTGATCACCGGCTTGGCGACGGGGCTGTAATACTTGCCGTTCTTGCCCTGGGCCAGAACCGACTGACCGGCGAAGATGGCCACCGACGGATAATAGGTGCCGTCGGGCTGCACGGTGTCGGGCACTGCGATATTGTTGGCGCGGCCCAGATGGAAGTCGTCCTCGCCATGACCCGGCGCGATATGGACGAAGCCGGTGCCGGCATCGGTGGTGACGAAATCGCCGGGCAAAGCCGGAACGGCGAAATCATAGCCGCCCTTGGATTCCGGGTGATCCTTCAGCGGATGTTGGCAGACGGTGCCGGCCAGTTGTTCGCCCTTCAAGGTGTGGACCACCTTGAAGGTGGCCTTGGCATCGGCCGCCACCTGTTCGGCGCGGTCCTTGACCAGGACCAGACGCTCACCCACTTGGGCCAGGCTGCCCTCGGCGGTTTCGGTGACTTCGACGACCACGTAGTCGAATTCGGGGCCGAAGGCCACGGCGCGGTTGCCCGGCATGGTCCACGGCGTGGTGGTCCAGATCACCACCTTGGCGCCTTCCAGTTCCGGCACCGGCGCGGTGACGATGGGGAACTTCACCCAGATGGTGACCGATGTATGATCGTGATACTCGATCTCGGCCTCGGCCAGGGCGGTCTTTTCCACCACCGACCACATGACCGGCTTGACGCCCTTGTACAGACTGCCATCCAGCAGGAACTTGCCCAGCTCGTTGGCGATGGTGGCTTCGGCGGCGTTGGTCATGGTGGTGTAGGGATGGTCCCAGTCCCCTTCCACGCCCAGACGCTTGAATTCCTCGCGCTGGATGTCGATCCACTGGCGGGCGAAGGCGCGGCATTCCTCGCGGAACTGCACCACCGGCACCTGATCCTTGTCCAGGCCGGCATTGCGGTACTTTTCCTCGATCTTCCATTCGATCGGCAGGCCGTGGCAATCCCAGCCGGGGATGTAATGGACGTCCTTGCCCAGCATGAACTGGGTGCGGTTGATGACGTCCTTCAGGATCTTGTTGAGCGCGTGACCGATATGCAGGTGGCCGTTGGCATAAGGCGGGCCGTCATGCAGCATGAAGCGTTCACGGCCCTTGGCGACCTCGCGCTGGCGCTCGAACAGGCCGATCTTGGACCAGCGCTCCAGCAGCTTGGGCTCCAGATCGGGCAGGCCGGCCTTCATCGGGAAGTCGGTCTTGGGCAGGAAGACGGTGTTCTTGTAATCCGCGCTCATGTCGGGGGTCTCTTCTAAAGGTCGGTCACGGCCACCAGCGGGCCGGGGCATTCGGGGAAATGACGGGCCGCCAGCAAGGTGCGGGCCTGGGCGGCGTCCTGGGCGATTTGGGCCTTCAATTCGTCCAGGCCGGCGAACTTGCGTTCGGGACGAATGAAATCGACCAGGGCGACACGCAGATGGCGGCCGTAAAGGTCGATATTTTGGTCCAGCAGGTGGACTTCCAGAATCTGGTCCTGCTTGTCGAACGTGGGGCGCGAGCCGAAATTGGCCACCCCGTCCAGCCAATGGGTGTCGCCGCCCATGTCGATGCCGGCGCGCACCGCATAGACGCCCTTGGCCGGGGACTGGTATTCGCCCATGGCGATGTTGGCGGTGGGAAAACCGATGGTGCGGCCGCGCTGGTCGCCGTGTTCGACCCGGCCCTCGATTTCCCAATAATGGCCCAGCAGGCGGGCGGCGTCGGCGGGGCGGCCCGAAACCAGGCATTCGCGCACCCGGGTCGACGAATAGGTCTCGCCGCCCAGCGCCATTTCGGGGGGCACCGAGGTAAAGCCGAAAGCCCCCTCGGCGGCCAGTTTCTGCAACAGGGCGCCGGTACCCTTGCGGCCCTTGCCGAAGACGTAATCATAGCCCACCACCACGTGACGGGCGCCCAGGCAGCCGCCCAGCACACTGCCGATGAATTCGATGGCGGTCATCTCGGCGAAGGCCTGGTCGAAATGCTGCATGAACAGCACGTCGACGCCCAGGGTCTCGATCAGCCGGGCCTTGACCCTGAGCGGCGTCAGGCGAAAAGGCGGTTGCGCCGGATTGAAGAAAGCGCGGGGATGGGGTTCGAAGGTCATCACCGCACACGCGGCGCCCAATTCGTCGGCAATGCGCTTGGCGGTCAGGATCACCGCCTGATGTCCTTTGTGGACGCCGTCGAAATTGCCCAGCGCCACCACGCACCCTTTCAGGTCGTCTGTCAGCTCGCCGCAATGCCGGATCAGGCGCATGGTGCCCAAGTCTGTACTTCCTTCAAATCCAAGGAGGTTAGGGGTAGTCGAAAGCGTTCGCCAGTGCAACCCCGCAAGAACGTCACTGGCTGGTGAAATCGGCCCAGGGGATGGCCGGCACCGGGGTCAGTCGCGCCGGTCCCAGGTAAAGTTGGCCGTCTTGGATGGATAGCGGCGCGGTGATGGCCGGGCGGCCCCGGGGGTCGGGCTTGCTCATCAGGCCCAGGATGGTTTTCAAGGTGCGGGCGCTGGCGGGGTCGATCAGGCCGCTTTGCCCCAGGCGGTCCATCAAGGAATCGAAGCCGCGGATGCGGGTCGACAACGCCACCAAGGGCTGGCCATGGGGGTCCAACGCGGCGGTGCCGTCGCCTTCCAATCCCATGGGCGGCCAATCCGCCGCCAAATGGTCCAGTTCCAGCACGCCGCCTTGTTTGCTCCACCGCGCGATGGCGGCCATGGGCGGTCCGTCGGGGATGGCGCCCATCACCCGACCGGAGATCTCGGCCAGGGCCAATTGTTCGGCGAAACCGGCGATGCCGGCCGCCGCCGGCAAGCCCACGTCGCGGGCCGACAGGGCGAAGCGCCAACTGGCGGGGTGGCCGGTGGGGGTGGGGTGGGGCGGCAGCCGCGCCAGCGACAGGGCCATGTCGGCGAAGGTCAGGCCCGAGGTATGACGCATTCCGTGGGCATGAGCGTCCGCCGTGCCGGGGGACAGGTCGGCATCCAAGGATTCCAGTTCACCCCCCAGGTCGCGACCATTCCACCAGATGTCTTGGTGGCCGCTGGTGGACAGATGCGCCTTGTCCGGCCACAGGGGAAGGGTGGAAACCCGCAAATGTCCCGCCGCCCAGGACAGGCCCGAGGGGGTGACCAGACGCGGTTGCGTCACGCTGAGGGTCAGGTGCCAGGGGAAACCACTGGTTTCCAGGGCCTGCCAATCCACGCTCCAGCCTTCGCTGCGGCGGGTTTCGGCCCAAGCCTGGGCGCGGTTCTGCACTTGCCCTGCCGCATGAAACCAATACAGGCTATAGGCGGCGCAGATGAAAAGGGCGAGACTGGCGACGATGGCGGTAAGACGACGGGCGGACATGGGTGCATCCGGCGACGACAAAAGGTTGGAAATGTCTACTCCTGGTGATGATGCGGCGCAAGGCGATGTATGGGTGTTCGCCTATGGCTCGTTGATGTGGAATCCGGATTTCACCCCCTTGGAAAACCAACCGGCCCGCCTGCAGGGGTGGCGTCGGGCGCTGTGCATCCTGTCCACCATCTATCGCGGCACCGACGAACGCCCCGGACTGGTGTTGGGGCTGGATCGCGGCGGGTCCTGCGTAGGGCGGGCGCTGAAGGTGGCGGGCTCGCACTGGCCGCAGATCAAGGCACGGCTGGATGCCCGCGAATTGCCCACCAAGGTCTATTTGCCACGCTTCCTGCCGGTGCGTCTGGAGGACGGGCGGAAGGTGTCGGCCTATGCCTATGTGGTGGATCGCAGCCATTGGCAGTACTGGAGCGGCCCACGGGCCGAGGCGGTGCGTCTGTTGCGCCAAGGACACGGCAAGGGCGGTACGGCGCGTGATTATCTGGCGCAGACGGTCAGCCACTTGGACGACCTGGGAATCCGCGCCGGAATCCTGCATGCCTTGTTGTCCGAGGTCGATTCCGGGGCTTGATCTTCTTTATGTGCCCGATAACAATACGAGACGTATCGTCTTGTCATCGGAGCCGGCATGGCTGACCCTTCCCGTCGTTCCCCGCTCAAGCAGGCCGCCATTTTGGCTGCTGCCGCCCAATTGGTGGCGGAAAACGGCTATGCGCCGGTCACCGTCGAAGCCATCGCCGCCCGTGCCGGCGTGGGCAAGCAGACCATTTATCGATGGTGGGATTCCAAGGCCGCGCTTTACGTCGAAGTCTACAGCCAGATGGTGGTGGTCGCCGACGTTCCGGCGGCGACCGACCCCCGGGACCACGTTCACACCATCTTGCGGCAGGTCTTCGACCTTTACGCCACCACGCCGGCGGCGGCCATCCTGGCCGGGCTGATCGCCGACGCCCAGCGCGACGCCACCGCCCGTCATGCCCTGGTCCACGGTTTGATCGGCGGACGCGGGCCGGTGTTGATCCAGCCTCTGCGGCAGGCCTGCCAGGCGGGGGTTCTGCCGCCGCCCTTCGATCCTGATTGGGCGGCCGAGATGGCGGTGGCGCTGATCTGGAAACGGGTGCTGTCGGGGGGCGTGCTGGACGGGGATTTCGCCGATCGCATCGTCGCCGCCATCTTTCCTGCGGAGAATCGTCCATGTCGGTAAACCTGGTTGCCGAATACCGCCCGGGCGCCGTCGGTCGGCTGTTGGCCTTGCAGATCGAGACCTATGCCGACGAATTGGGCTTTGGGCGCCCCTTCGAGGCCAAGGTGGGGGCCGACATGGCGGAATTTCTGGGCCGCTACGACCCCGATCGCGACCTGTTCCTGCTGGCCCTGGACGGCGATCAGGTGGTGGGCGGCATCACCTTGGATCGTGGCGAGCACGACCCGTCCCGTCATCTGGCCCATTTGCGCTGGTTCATCCTGGGGCCCCAGGCACGGGGACAGGGGATTGGTCGCGCCTTGCTGAGCCGGGCGGTGGACTTCGCCCGGGGCAAGGGGGATCGGGAAATCTATTTATGGACGGTGGATCGGCTGCCGATGGCGCGGCGTCTTTATGACGCGGCGGGGTTCGTGCTGGCCGAGCAGATGGCGGCCCAGACCTGGGGTAAGCCCATGGTCGAACAAAAGCTGGTTCTGCGTCTGGCTTGACCGATGGACAAAAAAACCTCGGCCGGAGCCGAGGTAGTCGCGGTTAGTCAAGTAAAGGCACAAGCCGATAAAAAGCTTGTGGTGACAAGCGATGACATCGGCAGTATAGATAGTTGCAATGTCAAGAAAGCGGATTTCGCTCCCTGACGGCTGCAACCGACTATAGGACGGCCTTGGTCAATGCTCGGCCTGAATGCAGGCATTGATGAACTTAAGTTGACTGTCGTCGTCGCGCATCCTAGCGGCATCACGTAAGTAAACTTACTTACAATACCTCGGTATAATCGCACTCGATACCAAAAGTCTGATGTCGCCACGCCATGTTGCGCTGCATCATTTGTGTTGCGGTGCGATAAGGTAGTTGTCGTTGTTGGATTCTGACTGCTTTGGAATGCGCTAGGATTGAGGTGATTATGTTGAGATGAATGCCCTGGTTTCGTTTACGGGATTCAGACGTATTCATTGCTGATGACTTTTTTGTCATCGTTTTTCTCGACGGCGCTGATTTTATCCTGTATCCATCATGCAGGGGCTCGGGATCAGGACCAGTGTGTCCGGTGCTTCGCATGGCTTCGGCGGTGCGGCCGGTCCCGGGAAGAAACCGATAAAAATGAAGTAACCAGGGAGAACCGTATATGAGCGACAACAAACCATCGGGGCGCATGGACGCGAACGCCGTTGATTATTGGCGTGCGTCCATCCGCTTGATCTTCATCTGTCTGGCCATCTGGTTCGTTTGTTCCTATGGCTTCGGCATCCTCTTCGTCGATGCGCTGAACACCATTCAGATCGGCGGCTTCAAGCTCGGCTTCTGGTTCGCCCAGAACGGCTCGATCTATGTGTTCCTGGCTCTGATCTTCTTCTATGCCTCGCGTATGAATGTGATCGACCGTGAACACGGCGTTCACGAAGACTAAGGGGGGATCGACGAAATGGATCTTAAAACGCTCACTTACATCGTCGTCGGTCTGACCTTCGCGATCTACATCGGCATTGCCTTGTGGACCCGTGCGGCCAGCACTGGCGAATTCTATGTTGCCGGTGGTGGCGTGCACCCCATCGTCAACGGCATGGCGACTGGCGCCGACTGGATGTCGGCCGCGTCGTTCATTTCCATGGCCGGCCTGATCGCCTTCTTGGGTTATGGCGGCTCGGTTTATCTGATGGGCTGGACCGGCGGCTATGTGCTGTTGGCCATGCTGCTTGCCCCTTACCTGCGTAAGTACGGCAAGTTCACCGTCCCCGAGTTCATCGGTGACCGCTACTACTCGAAGACCGCCCGTCTGGTGGCCGTCGTGTGTCTGATCTTCATCTCGTTCACCTACGTGGCGGGTCAGATGCGTGGTGTCGGCATCGTGTTCTCGCGCTTCATGGAAGTCGAAATCCTGACCGGCCTGATCGTCGGCATGAGCATCGTCTTCGTCTACGCCGTGTTGGGCGGCATGAAGGGCGTCACCTACACCCAGGTGGCCCAGTATGTCGTGCTGATCCTGGCCTATACCGTTCCGGCCGTGTTCATCGCCGTGCAGCTGACCGGCAATCCATTGCCGCAGCTGGCTTTCGGTTCCAAGCTGTCGGATGGTTCGGGCTATATGCTTGACCGTTTGAACCAGGTGGTGACCGATCTGGGCTTTGCCGCCTACACCGCCGGCAACAAGTCCACCATCGACGTGTTCGCCATCACCTGCGCTCTGATGGTCGGCACCGCCGGCTTGCCGCACGTGATCGTGCGCTTCTTCACCGTTCCCAAGGTGCGCGACGCGCGTTCCTCGGCCGGTTGGGCGCTGGTCTTCATCGCCTTGCTGTACACCGTGGCCCCGGCCGTCGGTGCCATGGCTCGTTTCAACCTGACCACCACTGTTCAGACCGGTGTCGTCGGCTCGCCCGAAGGCAACCTGTCCTATGAGCAGCGTCCGGACTGGATGAAGCGTTGGGAAACCACCGGTCTGTTGAAGTTCCAGGACCTCAACGGTGACGGTCGTATCCAGTATTACAACGACAAGAACAAGGCTTTCGCCGAAAAGGCCGCCAGCTTCGGCTGGAAGGGCAGCGAGCTGAAGGTCGACAACGACATCATGGTGCTGGCCAACCCCGAAATCGCCAAGCTGCCGAACTGGGTTATCGCCCTGGTCGCCGCTGGTGGTATCGCGGCTGCGCTGTCCACCGCTGCCGGTCTGTTGCTGGTGATCTCGTCCTCGATCTCGCATGACTTGCTGAAGGGTACCCTGACGCCGGACATGAGTGAAAAGGCCGAGCTGATGGCTGGTCGTATCGCGGCTGCCGTCGCCATCCTGATCGCCGGTTACTTGGGCTACAACCCTCCGGGCTTCGTTGCCCAGGTGGTGGCCTTCGCCTTCGGTCTGGCGGCGTCGTCGCTGTTCCCCGTGATCATCATGGGTATCTTCTCGAAGACCATTAACCGCGAAGGTGCCATCGCCGGCATGCTGACCGGTCTGTTCTTCACCTTTGGCTACATCTTGTACTTCAAGGGCATCTTCATCACCCCCATGGCGGATAACATTCCGGCCAACTGGCTGTTCGGCATCTCGCCGGAAGGCATTGGCACCGTGGGCATGGTGTTGAACTTCGCTGTCGCTTTCGCCGTGTCGAAGGTGACCGCTCCCCCGCCGCGAGAAGTTCAGGAGCTGATCGAGCACATCCGTCTGCCTTATGGCGCCGGCACCGCTCAAAGCCACTGATCACCTTGTGTCAGGAAGGACCCCGCGGGAAGCCGCGGGGTCTTTTCTTTGCCCGCTAATGCTGGATCAGCAAGGGGGATCAGGGCATGATAGGGGCGCGGAAAAACAAAGAAATCAGCCGCATTCACCAGGGGGGAGAGAGAATGAGCGCCGAGATTCAAGAGGTCCGCGATTTCCTTGCGGCCCATCATCCGTTCGACCTGTTGCCCGCCGAGGTTCTGGGCGACGTCGCGCGATCGGTCCAGATCACCTATGCCCGTCGCGGTACCGTGCTGATGAAGCCGGGCGACAAGGTGGACACGCTTTACGTGGTCCGCACCGGGGCGGTCGAAACCCGTGATCCCGACGGCCATCTTCTGGCCCGCCCTTGCGAAGGCGAGTGCTTCGGCGTGCGCGCCCTGTTGCGTGGCGGTGTCGCCGTCAACCGCATCGAAGTGATAGAGGATTCGCTGCTCTACAGCCTGTCGGCGGTTCTGTTCCAGCAATTGCGCCAGGACTATTCGTCGTTTTCCTATTTCTTCGCCGCCTTCGATGGCGGACGCATCGGCGACGCCATGAAGGTGAACGCCAAGGACGTGGATTTCCTGACCAAGCAGGTTTCGGAATTGCTGACCCGTGAACCGGTGACCTGCACGCCCGACATCGACGTGCGTCAGGCCGCCCAGCACATGCGCGACAAAAGGGTGTCGTGTCTGCTCATCACCGACGACCAGGGCAGTTTGTCCGGCATCCTGACCGACCGCGACCTGCGTGGTCGGGTGGTGGCGGAAGGTTTGGACTACACCACCCCGGTCACCCGGGTGATGACCCCCAATCCGCGCTGCGTACAGGCCGAAACCCTGGTCTTCGACGCCATGCTGTTGATGTCGCGGCACAACATCCATCACTTGCCGGTGTTGAAGGACGGCGCGGTGGCCGGCTGTCTGACCACTTCGACGGTGGTGGACAGCCAATCGGCGTCACCGCTTTACATGGCGAAAAAGGTCCACGGCGCCACCGAGGTGGCACAGTTGAAGGCGGTGATTTCCCAAGTGCCGTCCCTGGTGGAAGGCTTGGCCAGCCAAGGCGCCAACACCCATGGCATCGGCCATGTGGTCAGCGCCCTGACCGACGCGGTGGCGGTGCGGTTGATCCATCTGGCCGAAGCCAAGTTCGGCCCGGCGCCGGTCCCCTATGCCTGGCTGGCGGCCGGTTCCCAGGCCCGTCAGGAACAGACGGCGGTGTCGGACCAGGACAATTGTGTCATTCTTCACGATTCCTATGACCCGGTCGCCCATGGGCCTTATTTCAAACAGGTCATGCAATTCGTTTCCGACGGGTTGAACGAATGCGGCTATGTCTATTGCCCGGGCGAGATGATGGCCACCACCGACAAATGGCGACAGCCCTTGGCGGTGTGGCACGACTATTTCCGCCGCTGGATCGAGGAACCCGACCCCAAGGCGCTGATGCTGTCGTCCATCTTCTTCGACCTGCGGCTGATCCATGGCGATGCCAGCCTGTTCGATGATTTGCTGGGCAATGTTTTGGAAAAATGCCGCAAGAACCGCATCTTCCAGGCCTATATGGCGACCAACGCCCTGACCCATCGTCCGCCCATCGGCTTTTTCCGTAATTTGGTGCTGATCAGTGGTGGCGACCATGACCACACCATGGATCTGAAGCATAACGGTATCGTTCCCATCGTCGATTTGGCCCGGGTTTACGCCCTGGCCGGCGGCATCAAGGCGGTGAACACCTTTGAACGCCTGGAAGCCGCCCGCGAGGCCAAGGTGCTGAGCACCGACGGCGCCGACGATTTGCGTGACGCCTTGGAATTCATTTCCATGATCCGTCTGCGCCATCAGGCCGGACGCATCCGCGAGGGACTGGCCGCCGACAATTACGTGTCGCCCGATGAATTGTCGTCGTTCGACCGTTCGCATCTGAAGGCGGCGTTCGCGGTGGTCAAGACCCTGCAGGCGGCCTTGGCTTCGGCCTATCAGCTGGGGCGCTTCTGACCATGCTGGCCAAGTTCCTGGGCCCTGACATGGCGCGTTGGGTGCTGGGCTGGCGTTCGCCCCCCGGTCCGCTGAAGGATTATTACCGCACCGACACCGCCACCGAGGACAAGCCCTACACCCAGGTGGAAATGCTGGCTGTGGACATCGAAACCACCGGCTTGGATGCGGAGAAAGACGAAATCGTCAGCATCGGTTTCGTCCCCATCATCAACGGCCGCATCATCCTGGCCGAGGCCCAGCACCATTTGGTCCGGCCCGATGGCAAGGTGGGGGACGAAGCGGCGAAGGTGCATCGGCTATTGGACGATCAACTGCAATCCGCCGCCCCCATCGCCGACATTTTGCCGCTGTTCCTGGCGGCGCTGCGTGGTCGCTTCGGGGTGGCGCACCACGCCTTGGTCGAACGCGGATTCCTGTCGCGGGCCTGCCGGCAGGTGTGGGGGCAAAAACTGGAAGTGCCGTTTTTGGATACCTTGGCGTTGGAGCACCGACTGATGACAAGGCGAAACCAAAGCATCGCGGACGGTGCCTTGAAGCTGGCGTCTTGCCGGGACCGCTATGGTCTGCCACGGTTGCGCGTCCACGACGCATTGTCGGACGCGTTGGGCTGCGCCGAGTTGTTGTTGGCCCAGGCCGCCCATTGCAGCGGCAAGAAGCCCGCCGCCATGCGGGATTTGTTGGAATAGAACAAGAATCATAAGGGAAGGGACGGTTTCATGGCTTTCGAATTGGTGATCGTGATTTGTGTCGGCTTCGCCGCCGCCGGTATCCTGATGGCGGTGACCCGTCCCTTTGGGCTGAAGCTGGGCAAGACGGTGGCCCCGGCGGTGGCGGCCCTGGCCATGGTCACCTATCAGGTGTGGAGCCGTTATACCTGGGAAGACCGCATCGCCGCCGCCTTGGGCCCGCAAGAGGTGGTGCTGGCCAGGATCGACAGCCAAAGCCCGTTCGATCCGTGGAGCTATGTCGTCCCCATGGTCGGATCGATGGTGGTGCTGGACAAGGGCTCGGTGCTGACCAATCCCGACCACCCGGATTTGCGGGTGGTGACCACCCGCCTTTACGAACAAAGCCAGGAAACCCTGATGCTGAACCAGTTCGTCGATTGCCAGGGCAAGCGCCGGGCCTTGGTGTCCTCGGCCGGGGCCGATGGTGTGCCGCCCCCAGAGGCGTGGATCGCTGGCGGCCAGCCGGCGGCGTTGTTCGCCGAAGTGTGCGGGAAGTGAGCCCGGCCGCCCTTGGCCGGATCGGTTCTGGCGGCCGGCAAGCCCGCTGGGCATGACTTGACGGAAGGCAAGGTCGGGGCGGCGTGCCGCCCTTATCGTGCCGCCATGAGCAAGGTGTTGATCATCGTCGGTATCGCCGTCATGGCCGTTTCCGGTCTGGCGGCCATCGCCGCCATCATCGTCGGTTCCAGTCAATGGCTGGGGCTGGCGGCGCCGTTTTCACCCCACATGCCACCGCAAAGTCTGGTGGTCGGCGGCTTGTTCCTGGGCGTGCCGATTATCGCCTGTGGTTGGGCGATGGTGTGGTTCGGCGGCTGGATGAAGCATCACCGCTGAGCGGCGGCGTCGCGTGTGCTGGTCCATTCGGTCACCCACAGGGACGACGGTGCGTCGTGACCGGTGGGGTGCAGGCCCTTCAGCCAAAGGGGAGTGATGAAGGCGGACGTGGTGAAGAACAGCGGCAGGGCCGGCAGGTCGTCGGCGTAAAGTTCCTGAAACTGGTGCCACAATTCCACCCGCTTGGTCGGGTCCAGCTCGGCACCCAGCGCATCGATCAGCGCATCCATCTTGGGATTGGCGTAACCGGTGAAGTTCTGGCCGGAAAAATTGTTGCCGGGTTTGGGGATGAAGGCCGAATGCAGGGTGCTGCGCGGCACCTGGCCGGGGGTGCCGAACCACGAATACAGCACCATGCCGGTAAAGGCCCGCTTGGTCACCTTGTCGGCGAAGAACGAGCGCGACACCTCGGTGAAGGGGCGGATCTCGATGCCGATCTGGCGTAATTGCGCCTGGATCACCTGCTGCACCAATTCGCGCGAATGGTTGCCGGCGGTGGTGCCCAATTCGATGATCAGCGGTTGGCCGGCGGCGTTGCGACGCGGTCCGGGGCCGGCCTGCTTCCAGCCGGCTTCGTCCAACAGGGCCGCGGCACGGCGCGGGTCATAGGAATAATGCCGCGCCGCGGTGGTGAACACCGGTTCCAAGGACGAGATGTTGCTGTCGGCCAGCGGCAGCTTGCCCCCGAACATTTCGCGGCTGATGGCGCGACGGTCGATGCCCATCAGGATGGCGCGGCGCACCCGGGCGTCGGACAGCGCCGGATGGGCGGGGTTGACGTCCAGATGTTCATAGACCAGGCCGGGCTTGAACTCGGCCTTCATCTCGGGCGGCAAGCGGTTGGCCAGCGACACCGCCTGATCCAGCGGCAATCCCATTTCGCCGGCAATCATGTGCACCTGACCCGACAGCAGCGCCGCTTGCAGGGCCGAGGTGTTCTCGATGGTCTTCAAGACGATGCGGCCGAATTCCGGCTTCTTGCCGGCCCAATGGGGATTGGGTTCCAAGGTGACATGGCTGCCGGTGACCACCTCGGTGACCCGATAGGGGCCGTCATAAAGGCCGGGATTGGTGGGCTGGGCCATATAAAGGCTGCGCTTGCGATATTCCGCCGGTTCGGCGAAGGCGGCCTTTTCAAGATGGGCGGGCAGCACCCGGAAATCGGTCAGCACGTTGTAGCTGCCGCTGGCTTTGGCCAGATGAATGGTGAAGGTCTTCTTGTCGGCGCTGGTGTCGATCTTGGTGATGGCGCGGTAGATGCCGGCATTGGCGACGCCGCTTTGCGGGTGCTTCCCCACCTCCCAACTGAACAGCACGTCGTCGGTGGTCACCTTCTGGCCGTCGGCCCAACTGGCCTCGGGGTCGATCGAGAAGGTCACCGCCATGCCGCCACCGGCTTCCGTCTTGGCCAGACCGTTTTCGACGGTGGGCAGCTTGGTGCACAGCAGGCAGACCAGCTTCCAATCGGCGTCATAGGCGGTGATCGGGCGATGGACGAAACCCAGGGCATAGGCCTTGACGATCATCGATTCGATGCTGGGGTGCAAAACCGTGGGGAATTGCGACAGGCCGATGATCAGTTCCGAGCGCGGCGACACAGCCGGGGACGGGGTGTTCTGGGCATGCGCGGCCATGGGCAGGCAGAGCAGTGCCGCCGCCAGAATGTCGCGAAGTCGAGTCCAGGCCCGCATATCAGGTAAAACCCTTACGACCAGTGATGAAATAACTGCCGAGGACTTTGAATAACACGTTGGATTGTTCAAGTCATCGTCGGCGATTTTAGATAAAATAGTCTTTGCGGGTTTCATTTTCATGTCATTTGATGAAAGCGAACACAGGTTTTATGCCCTTGGGCTGTGTTTGTCTGTGCGCATCTTTGCGCCAAGCCCGTTCCGATTCCTGCGTTGAATTTCCACGGCAATCGGTGTAAACAGCCCCCTTCGGCGCGGCACCCCTGGAGGCCGCGCCTTTACGCGTTATTTGGAGAAACGATATGACTGAGATCAGCGCCATCGTCGCCGAGCTGCGCGACCGGGCCGGAAAGGGGGCCGCCCGTTCCACTCGCCGTGAAGGTAAGGTTCCGGGTGTTATTTACGGCGGCAAGCAGGACCCCATCTGCATTGCCATCGATCCTCGCGTGATTTGGGCCGAACTGCACAAGCCGGGCTTCAAGACCCGCTTGTTCGACGTCGATCTGGGCAATGGCGGCAAGCACCGCTGCCTGTGCCGCGACGTGCAGTTCCACCCCGTCACCGACCAGCCCCTGCACATTGACCTGATGCGCGTGTCGGCCGATGCCGTCGTGCACGTTAAGGTGCCGGTGCATGTGACCAATGCCGACAAGTCCCCGGGCGTCAAGGCCGGCGGTGTCGTCAGCCTGGAAATGCATGAAGTGGAAGTCACCTGCGCCCCCGACCTGATCCCCGGCGAGATCGTCGTCGATCTGTCCGGCAAGGATGTGGGTTACTCGGTGCATGTGAGCGAGCTGGCCCTGCCGGCTGGCGTCACTCCCTACCACGTCGGCGCTGCCGCTGCGGTCCTGACCATCGTCCCGCCGACCGTCAAGGGTGGCGAGGCCGAAGCTCCGGTCGAAGCGTAAAGGTCTGGTGGCATGATTCTGGTGGTTGGGCTTGGCAATCCCGGGCCCGAATATTCCCAGAACCGCCACAATATCGGGTTCATGGCGGCGGACGAACTCGTCCGCCGCCATTCCTTTGGCCCCTGGCGTTCCAAGTTCCAGGGCGAATATGCCGAAGGCACCATCGACGGCACCAAGGTGCTGGTGTTGAAGCCGATGACCTATATGAACCTGTCGGGCCAGTCGGTGGCCCAACTGGCCAAGTTCCTGAAAATTCCCGTCGAAGACATCATCGTCGTCCATGACGAACTGGACGTGGCGCCGGGCCACGTCAAGGTCAAGCGCGGCGGCGGGGCCGGTGGCCATAATGGCCTGAAAAGCATCGATTCCCATCTGGGACAGAATTATCGCCGCGTCCGTTTGGGTATCGGTCACCCCGGTGACAAGGACCGCGTCGCCGGTTATGTTCTGCATGATTTCGCCAAGTCGGAAACCTGGCTGGCCCCGCTGATCGACGCGGTGGCTCAGGCTTTCCCCAAACTTTTGGCCGGCGACGATGCCGGCTTCATGAACCGGGTGGCGGTGCTGACCGCGCCGCCCAAGCCCAAAAAGGACAAACCGGCGGAGCCGGTGGCCGCCAAGGCCATGGCCCCCGCCCCCTCAAAGGCCCCCACCGCATTGTCCCAGGGAAGCCTGGCCGAGGCGCTGAAGGCGGCACTCGAACGCAAGAAGGATTAAAGGTCATGGGTTTCAATTGCGGCATCGTCGGCCTGCCCAACGTGGGTAAGAGCACGCTTTTCAACGCCCTGACCCAGACCGCCGCCGCCCAGGCGGCCAATTATCCCTTCTGTACCATCGAGCCCAATGTGGGCCGTGTGGCGGTGCCCGACCCGCGCCTGGACAAGCTGGTGGTCATCGCCAAAAGCCAAAAGGAAATCCCCACCCAGCTGGAATTCGTCGACATCGCCGGTCTGGTGCGCGGCGCATCCAAGGGGGAGGGCCTGGGCAACCAGTTCCTGGCCAACATCCGCGAAGTGGACGCCATCGTCCACGTGCTGCGCTGCTTCGTCGATGACGACATCAAGCATGTGGAAGATTCGGTCGATCCGGTGCGCGACGCCGACATCATTGAAACCGAGCTGATGCTGGCCGATCTGGACAGCCTGGAACGCCGTATCGTCCCCTTGGAAAAGAAGGCCAAGGGCGGCGACAAGGAAGCCAAGGCCCAGGTGGATGTGATGACCCCGCTTTTGGCCGCCCTTCGTGACGGCAAGCCGGCGCGTGTGGTCAAATTCGATTCGGAAGATGAAATCCGCATGGCCAAGCAATTAGGCCTTCTGACCATCAAGCCGGTGGTCTATGCCTGTAACGTCGAGGAAGATTCGGCCGCCACCGGCAACGAATTGTCCAAGCGCGTCTTCGAGATGGCGGCCAAGGAAGGCAATTCGGCGGTGGTCATCTCGGCCGCCATCGAAGCGGAAGTGGCGCAATTGGCGTCCGACGAGGAAAAGCAGGAATTCCTGGAAAGCCTGGGCCTGGAAGAAACCGGTCTGGCCCGGGTCATCCGCGCCGGCTACGATTTGCTGCACCTGCTGACCTTCTTCACCGTCGGCCCCAAGGAAGCCCGCGCCTGGACCGTGCAAAAAGGCTCCAAGGCCCCGCAGGCCGCCGGCGTCATCCACACCGATTTCGAAAAGGGCTTCATCCGCGCCGAAACCATCGCCTTCGATGATTTCATTGCCTTGGGGGGTGAATCGGGGGCCAAGGAAGCCGGTAAGATGCGTTTGGAAGGCAAGGAATACGTGGTTCAGGACGGCGACATCTTCCATTTCCGCTTCAACGTCTGATTTTCAGCCTGGCGTCGGATTCGGCTTCTGACCTAAGCAATATGCGGATAGGGTTGTTCTCGGGACATTTGGACAGAGGGGACGACGATGATTCGTAATTTGACGCTGGTGGCTGCTGGGATGGTTCTGCTTTCCGGATCGGCCCTTGCCGCCGGCAAGCAGGATTTCGACCTGGTCAACAAGACCGGATATCCCATCGAGGAAGTCTATGTGGCGCCGTCGAGCAGTGACGATTGGCAAGAGGACGTTCTGGGTGAAGACGTCTTGGAGAGCGGCAAGACGGTTCATATCCGTTTCAACCGTTCGACCAAGACCTGCAAGTGGGATCTGAAGGTGGTCTACACCGACAAGGAAACCGCCGAGTGGGACGAGTTCGACCTGTGCGAAACCTCGAAGATCATCATCAAGTACAATCGCAAGTCGGGCGAGACCTCGGCGGAATACGAGTGATTTCGGTATTTGTGCAAAGGGATGGGCGGCCTTGGGCCGCCCATTCTGTTTGTGGGCCTGGACGATGGGCTAAAATTGATATTGAGAATCGATATCAATAAAGGCTATGGTAACCCGCATTTCCCGCAAGGTTACGGTTACGCCTTCCTGCCCATGTCCCAGCCTTCAGACAAAGCCAAACTGGATTTGTACCTGACGCATCGCCGCGCCCTGATCGATTATGCGCGGCCGATCCTGGGCTGCCGGTCGCAGGCCGAGGACGTGGTGCAAGAGGCCTATCTGCGCTTCGATGGGCTCAGCACGGGTCGATCCTTGGATGAACCCACCGGCTTTTTGTACCGCATCGTTCGCAATCTGGCTGTTGATTGGGCCCGGCGCATGGGGCGCGAGGGCAAGATGGTCGCGGCGGTGGATTGCCAGGATGTGGCCGAAGAGGGGCCGTCGCCGGAAACCCAGGCTCTGCAACGCGACCAATTGCAGGTGGTGATGGCGGCCTTGGACGAATTGCCCGAGCGCACGCGTCGGGCCGTGCGGTTGCATCGGCTGGACGGGATGACCTTGACCCAGGTGGCCGACCAACTGGGGATTTCGGTGGGTTTGGCTCATTCCCTGGTCTGTGATGGCATCGCCCATTGTCGGCAACGTCTGCGGGCACGGTCATGACGGCGGCGATGAACAAAAAAGTTGAAAAAGCCTGCATGGCGATCGTCTTTCTTGGGAAGGATTGACGGAGCCACCATGCATTCACGCCCCGACGCCGAGACCCCGGACCGTCAAGCCCTGCATTGGCTGCTCGCCTTGCAGGAACACCCCGGTGACGACGCCCTGAAGGACAGATTTCAGCACTGGCGGCGTCAATCCCCCGCCCATGAAAGCGCTTGGCGCGACTTGGCTGGGCTGGATGCCATGATCGTCGCGGCGGAACGGCGGGCGACGGCGGTGCGTCGCCGGCCGCATAGCCGGTGGCAGCGTCCGTTGGCGGTGGCGGCTTTTGCCATGGCCGCTTGCCTGCTCCTGGCTTTGTGGCCGAGCCTGCAAATCCGTTGGCGGGCGGATGCCGTCACCGCGACGGCGGAAATCAAAACCTTGACCCTGTCCGATGGCAGCCGGGTGACCTTGGCGCCCGATACGGCCCTGGCCGTGACCCTGTCGCCAAACGGACGGCAGGTGGAATTGTTGCGTGGCGAGGCCTTCTTCCAAGTCAGCCGTGACCCCGACCGCCCATTCACCGTCCTGGCGGGCGAAGCCTCGGCACGGGTCCTGGGCACCGCCTTCAACATGCGCCGGCATGCCGACACCACCGAGGTCAGCGTCGCCGAGGGCTCGGTCCTGGTCTCACGGGGCAGCCGCCATCATCGTCTGACAGCGGGGGAATGGATCGACACCGCCCAACCCGATCTCGACGTCTTCGGCACGGTGGCGACGGAATTGGTGGCGCCGTGGCGGCACGGCCAATTGGTGGTCAAGGACCGCAAGCTGGGCGAGGTGGTCGACATCCTGCGCGACTACCAAACCGGCATCATCGTCCTGCAGGGCGACAAACTGGCCGAGCGCCGAGTGACCGGGCTTTACGACCTGAACCGTCCGACCGACACCTTGGCCGCTTTGGTGGCCCCCTGGGGGGCGCGCGTCGTCCAGGTCACCCCTTGGCTGACCCTGGTCATCGACTGATTTTCCGCGCCGCCGCATTTTTTTCTGAAAATCCCGGCAAGTCGGTCGTCTCTCCTCTAGAGGTGTTGCGGATGAAATGCAGTCGCAAATCACCAATGGGCAATTCTCGAATGCGAGGAACGATGATGGTGAGCAGGGGATATTGGCGTGTGTTGATGCTCGGCACCGCGTTGACGACACTGGGGTGGAGCGGAGCCGGCGCCGCCGAGCCGGTCATAAGCCAGTTGGAGCGGCGCGGCGAGCAACGCGATTTCGACATTTCCCGTCAGGACCTGGCGGATGCCCTGCCGTTGTTCGGCCGCCAGGCTGGTTTGCAAGTCAGCGCGGATTCGGCCGCGATCAGCGGGGTGATCACTCCCGGAGTCAAGGGGACCATGGCGCCGATGGACGCCTTGCGTCAGTTGCTGGCCGGAACCGGGGTGACCTGGCGGTTCAGCGACGACCGCACCGTGGTGGTGGAGAAATTGGCCGCGTCGGGCGCCATGGAACTGGCCCCGGTGAACGTCGAAGGGGCGGCCTTGGCGTCGCCCCAGGCCCAACTGGGCGCTCCGCCGCCGGTCTATAACGGCGGTCAGGTGGCCCGGGGCTCGCGTCTGGGGGTGTTGGGGAACCGCGATGTCATGGACACGCCGTTCAGCACCACCAGCTACACCGCCGAGCTGATCCAGAACCAACAGGCCCGGACTTTGGCCGACGTGTTGGAAAACGACCCTTCGGTGCGCTTCACCACACCGGGCGGTCATGTCATGGAAAACTTCAACGTCCGTGGCTTCGACGTCAGCGCCGCCGACATCGCCGTCAACGGCATGTATGGCTTGGCCCCTTATGGCCACATTCCGCTGGAATTCGCTGAACGGGTGGAAGTGCTGCGCGGTCCGTCGGCGTTGCTGACCGGCATCGCCCCCGACGGTTCGGTGGGCGGCTTGATCAATCTGGTGCCCAAGCGGGCCGGCGACAAGCCGCGCACCATGGTCAGCGTCGATTACACCTCGGGGGCGCAGTTCGGCGGCCATGTGGATGCCGGTCGTCGTTTCGGCACCGACAACGCCTTTGGCGCCCGGGTCAACGCCGTCCACCGCGATGGCGAAACCGGGGTCAATGGACAGGAAAAAAGCCGTGATTTCGCCTCTTTGGCCTTGGATTACGGTGGCGAGAAGCTGCGGCTGTCCTTTGACGGCTATCTCAGCCGCGAAGAATTCGACAATGGTTCTCCGTTCAACGCCCAGATGACCAACTCCATCGTCCGGCCGCCGGATTCCGACACCAACATGTTTCCCGGCCTTTACGGCATGCAGGATTACAAGACCGGGGTGCTGCGGGCCGAATACGATTTCAACGACCACCTGACCGGTTATGCGTCTTTCGGCATGTTGCAGGGCTTGCAAAGCGGTTACATCACCTCGACCCACGTGACCGGTATCCAAAATTCCGGTGCGGGCACCGGCAACAGTGTGTTCCGTAACGAATTCCTGGATTCCACCTCGGCCGAGGCGGGTGTGCGGGCCAATTTCACCACCGGCGATGTCGGTCACGAAGTGGTGGTGGGGGCGACGCGCCTGGAACAGGCCACCGGCTTCTCGTATATCCGCGCCACTTACGCCACCAACATCTACAACCCGACGCCGACGGTGTTGTCGGCCATCACAGGTGACGCCCCGACCCAGGAAAAGCGGACGCTGGACAGCGTGGCGGTGGCCGATACCGTGTCTTTCCTGGACGACAAGGTGCAGGCCACCGTGGGCATTCGTCGTCAGCAGGTGGACATCACCTCGTTCGACAATGGCGGCAACCAAACCGGCAATTACGACGAATTCGCCTTCACCCCGGCCTTGGGGTTGGTGGTCAAGCCGGTGCAGGATGTTTCGGTTTACGCCAATTACGTGGAGGGCCTGACCAAGGGGCAAAAGGTCTCCAACGTCAACGCCAGCAATTACGGTCAGGTCTTCGCCCCCTTCATCAGCAAGCAGTTGGAAACCGGCGTCAAGGTCGAGACCGGCGGCATTACCAACACGCTGTCGCTGTTCCAGATTCAAAAGAACACCCTGACCCAGTCGGGGACTGTTTACGAAGAAGGCACCCAGCGGAACCGGGGCGTTGAATGGAACGTGTTTGGCGAAATCCAACCCGGCCTGCGTGCCTTGGGCGGCATCACCTACATCAAAAGCAAGATCATCAAACACGCCAATCGCAACCTGTTGGGCAACGAGGCCTATGGCGTGCCCAATTGGCGCGGCGTTCTGGGGTTGGAATGGGATCCGCCGATGCTGAAGGGGCTGACCCTGGAAGGCCGTGCCCTTTACACCGGCGAGCAATACATCAACTCGACCAATTCGCTGCGACTGACCGATTGGTGGCGCTTCGACCTTGGCGCCCGTTACGTCATGGACGTGCGCGGCACCGACGTGGCCATTCGCGCCTATGCCACCAACATCCTCAACGACAATTACTGGGTCGGGGCGTTCTCGGACAATTATCTGACCCTGTCCGAGCCGCGCACCTTCATGGTTTCCACCAGCGTGACCTTCTGATGGACATGCTGTGGCTCAACCTTCTGGCCCTGGCCGCTGCGGCGGCCGGGGCCACCCTGTTCTATCTGGGATCGGCCCGCCAGAAAGTGCTGGCCCAGCCCCTGCCGGCCCGGCCCAGTCTGGGCTGGGGGCTGTGCTTGTCGCTGGCGGCCTGGCTGTTGTGGTGTGCGGCCTTTCATCCGGCGGCGGCCTTCTTCGTCGCCCTGACGGTGATCATGGCCGTGCTGGTGGCGTTGCCGGTGGCCGCCGCCGTGGTCCCGCGAAAGGAGACGGCATGAACGCCCATTGGTGGAGCAAGTCCCTGGCCGGAATCGTCTGCGGCTTCGCCCTGGCCTTGGGTCTGGCCGGCCTGCTGGCCTGGGCCGGTCCGGGCGGAGTCAACGCCATCAACAAGACGCAACTGGTGATGTGGAGCATCGCCCCGTTGTGGCTGACCGCCTTGTCCCTGGTGTTCCTGTTTCCCACCGGCCGGCAGGCCTGGGCCTGGCTGGGCGGCGCCAACCTGGTGGTGTGGTCGGCCATGCTGCTGACCCGTGCCTGGGCGGTTTAGGGGGGGGATATGCGCACCGACATCATCCGCACCTACAAAGCGGTTCACACCTGGACCGGCATCACCACCGGTCTGCTGCTGTTCGTCGCCTTCTATGCCGGGGCGCTGACCATGTTCAAGCAGACGCTGCAACGCTGGTCCGAGCCGGTGTCGCTGGCGGTGGCCGCCCCCATCGGCGCCGACCAGTTGATCGCCCGGACCTTGGCACTGCATCCGGAATTCGCCAAGGATTTCACCTTGCATCTGGACGGCCCGGCGCGGCTGAGCATGAAGCAATCGCGCCGTGACACCGAACCCATGCTGGCCATAGCGGGCGCCGAAGGCGACATCGTGGTGCGGCAAGATCGCAGCTCGGGGGTGGATTGGCTGGTGGACGTGGTCCACCGCACCGCCGGTCTGCCGGTGGACCTGGAACTGGGCACCGCCATCACCGGATTGGCCGCCGCCCTTTATGCATTGGCCCTGATATCCGGACTGATCATCTTGTTGCCATCCTTGGTCAAGGATCTGTTCGCCTTGCGTCTGGGCAAGAACGTCAAGCGTCTGTGGATGGACGCCCATAATCTGGTGGGGCTGGTCAGCCTGCCGTTCCATTTGGTGATGGCGTTCTCGGCGGTGGTCTTCGGCTGGCACGACCTGTTCTACGACGCCTTGGACCAGGGCGTCTATCAGGGGCGCATGGCGGCCATCATGCGGATCAGCAACCCGCCGCCGCCCTTCGCCGGCGACAAAACCCCCGTTCGCACCTTGGATGTTGCCGCCATCTTGGCGCGCAGTGCCGAGATCGCCCCCGGTCTGCACCCCACCGCCATCGAGTACCGCAATTTCGGCACCAAGGCGGCGACCTTGCGGGTGGTCGGCGACGACCCGCGCTATCTGGTGCGCGGCCATGGTTTCCTGTCCTTGGGCGGGACCGACGGGGCGGTGCTGAACCGGGAATATCTGCCCGGCCAGCAAGGGACGTATTCGGCCGTGGTGTCGTCGTTCTTCGCCCTGCATTTCGGAGAATTCGGTGGCGACACCGTGCGCTGGGGCTATTTCTTCCTGGGGCTGTCGGGGGCCTTTTTGTTCTATTCCGGCAATTTGCTGTGGATCGAAAGTCGCCGCCGGCCGCGACGCGGACAGGTCGAGGTGCCGTCACAAAACCGATCGACCCGCATCATGGCCGGGCTCAGCGTCGGGGTGTGTCTGGGCACCGTCGCCGGCCTGTCGGCGTCCATTGTGGCGGCCCGCTGGCTGCAAGGTCAGTTCCTTGACGTCAACGGCTGGAGCCGGGCGGTGTTTTATCTGGTTCTGGTGTTGGCCGTGGGGCACGCCTTGCGCCATGGCGCGGCGCCCTCGGCGCCGCGCCTGTTGTGGCTGGCTGCTGGGGCCACAATGGCGCTTCCGCTGACATCGCTGGTTCTGGGGCGCACCGCCGCCCCTGGGGTCGATGCCGTCGCCCTGGGCGCGGGCGTCGTCTTGGCGTTGTCGGCCAGAAAGACGGCCCGCCGTGTCGCCCGGGGGCCCATCGACAGCGTCTGGTCCGCCGCCCGTTTGGAAAAAGAAGGTTTGCAATCATGAATGACGTTTCGCTTCCGCTTGCCGCCTTGCCGCATGATCTGTCGCCTTGGGCCATGTTCCTGGGGGCCGATCCGGTGGTCAAAACCGTGATGGTCGGCTTGGCCCTGGCTTCGGTGCTGACCTGGACCATCATGCTGGCCAAGGCGTGGGAACTGCGCGGTTTTCGCCGACTGACCGCCCGTCAGGCCGCCGGCTTGGATCAGGGACGCGGCCTGTCCGCGGCGGTCCGGGATTTGGCCGACCAGCACGGCGTGGTGGCGGATTTGGTGCGGGCGGCGGCAAGCGAGGTCCAGTTGTCCGCCGCCCTTCCCGCCGAGGGGGTGAAGGAACGGGTGGTGTCCCGCCTGGAACGCATCGAAGCGGCGGCGGCTAGGCGCCTCAGTGCCGGGATCGGCATCCTGGCCTCGATCGGTTCGGTGGGGCCGTTCGTCGGCCTGTTCGGCACGGTGTGGGGGATCATGAATGCCTTCATCGGTATTTCCAAGGCGCAGACCACCAATCTGGCGGTGGTCGCCCCCGGCATCGCCGAAGCCCTGCTGGCCACCGCCCTGGGGCTGGTCGCCGCCATCCCGGCGGTGGTGGTCTATAACGCCTTCGCCCGCTTGTTCGCCGGCGCACGCGGCCAGGTCGGCGATTGCGCCGCCGAGGTGCTGCGGCTGGTCAGTCGCGACCTGGACCAACGCGGCCACGGCCGCAGCCAGGCGGCGGAGTAGGGCGATGGCGGCCAAGCTGAACCATGGCGGCGACGAATTGGACGTCAACCACGAGATCAACGTCACCCCCTTCATCGACGTCATCTTGGTGTTGTTGATCATCTTCATGGTGGCGGCGCCCTTGGCCACCGTTGACGTGCCGGTGGACCTGCCCGATTCCACCGCCCAGCCGCAGCCCAAGCCCGAGCAGCCGGTCTTCGTCAGCATCAAGGCCGACCGCTCGGTGGCGGTGGGCGACGAGCCGGTGGGCGACGCCGATTTGGCCGCCAAGTTGGACATGGCCTGTCACGGTGACAAGGAAACCCGATTGTTCCTGCGGGCCGACAAAAACCTGGATTACGGAACCTTGATGGCGGTGATGGACCGCTTGCGCGACGCCGGTTACCTGAAAGTCGCCCTGGTCGGGTTGGAAGCGGCGAAATGAGCCCGGATCGGCCATTGACCCGCTGGAGTTCGGCATTGGTCACCGTGCTGGTGCTGCATGCCGGTGCCGTCGTCGCCACCTTGGCCTGGGCCAGCCAGCATGAATTACCGTCGGCGCCGCCACCGGCCGCGGTGATGGTCGATTTGGCCCCGCTGCCGGCTGCGCCGTCGGCCGAGCCCGCCATCGCCGAGACCACGCCGGAAGTGCCGCCTCCGCCGGAACCGCCCCGCCCCAAAACCCCGCCGAAACCCAAAACGCCGCCAAAGCCGAAACGGGCTGAACTGGCCTTGCCCCAGCCCGCCCCACATCCGCCGGCCCCACCGCCACCGTCCGCCATGGCACAGCCCCTGCCGGCGGCCCCGGTGGCCGCCGCGCCCGCCGCCGGTCCGGTGTCCTCGCAGCCGCTCTCCAACGCTTTGCCCACGTGGCAGGGGGCGCTGTTGGCCCATCTGGAAAAGCACAAGCGTTACCCCCGCACCGCCCAGCTGCGCCGTCAGCAAGGGACCGTCACCGTGGTGTTCACCCTCGACCGTCAGGGGCGGGTTCTGGCCCAAAGACTGCACAAAAGTTCGGGCCACGACAGTTTGGACGCCGAAACCCTGGCTTTGCTGAACCGGGCCCAGCCCTTGCCGCCGCCCCCGGTTGAAATCGCCGGGGACCGCATCGAATTGATGGTGCCGGTCCAGTTCTATCTGCGCTGACCGCCCCCATCATTAAGAATGGGATGCGCCTGGGCCTTTGGTTTTATAGGATGGCCCCGTCGTCTTTTGCGTGCGTGGGGTCGCGATGGCGCAGTGGTGGGGTTTGGGGCTTTTCGCCCAATTTCTTGTGATGGTCGCGGCGCTGCCGGCATCGGCCGACACCATCCGTCTGCGGGCCGACGATTGGTGCCCGTTCAATTGTTCGGAAGCCAAAAAGGGCTATGGCGTCGAAGTGGCCGAGCAGATCTTCGCCGCCGCCGGCCACCAGATCCAATATCAATTGGCGCCATGGAGCCGTTCGCTGGAAGATTGTCTGCGCGGCGAGATCGACGCGGTGATCGGTGCCGCCCCGGTGGATTCCCCCGATCTGGTCTTCGGCGACGAACCCATCGGCCAATGGGACAGCACCTTCGTGGTCAAAGTCGGCAATCCCTGGCGCTATGACGGGCCGGAATCGTTGGGCCAGGTCAAGCTGGCCGCCATCATCGGCTATATCTACATGGAGCCGGTGGGCGAATACGTCGAAGCCAACAAGAAGAACAAGGCCCGCGTCACCCTGGTGGGCGGTACCCAGCCCTTCGATCAAAGCTTGAAGATGGTCGCCGCCGGGCGGGTCGATGCCGCCATGGAAAGCCGCGCCGTGTTGGATTACAAGCTGCGCGAAATGGGGCTGACGGACAGTCTGGCCATCGCCGGGGGCACCCGGTCGGGCCCTATCTATATCGCCTTTTCCCCCAAGCACCCCAAGGCGCGGGATTACGCCCGCATCCTCGATGACGGTATCCGCGCCCTGCGGGCTGACGGGCGGCTGAAGGCGATTCTGGACAAATACGGCGTCCGCGACTGGAAATAGCGCGGCTAAATGCGCTATATCAACCACCCCGGCCCGGCGTCGCCCGGCCGGTCCTTCGTCATTTCGCGGTGAGACATGTCCGTCCGTCCCTATCGCCAGATCACCCGCCGTCAGTCCCGGCAAGTTTTCGTCGGTTCGGTTCCGGTGGGCGGCGACGCCCCCATCTCGGTGCAGACCATGACCAACACGCCGACCACCGACGTGGCGGCGACGGTGGCGCAGATCAAGCGCGCCGAAGCCGCCGGCGTCGACATCGTGCGTGTGTCGTGCCCGGACGAGGACAGCACCAAGGCCCTGCGCGACATCGTCGCCCAGGTGTCGGTCCCGGTGGTGGCCGACATCCATTTCCATTACCGCCGCGCCATCGAAGCGGCGGAAGCGGGTGCGGCCTGCCTGCGCATCAATCCCGGCAATATCGGTTCCGCCGACCGGGTGCGCGAAGTGGTCAAGGCGGCCAAGGACCACAATTGCTCGATGCGCATCGGCGTCAACGCCGGGTCGTTGGAAAAGCATTTGCTGGAAAAATACGGCGAGCCCTGTCCCGAGGCCATGGTGGAAAGCGCCCTGGAACACGCCAAGATCTTGGAAGACAACGACTTCCGCGAATTCAAGATCAGCGTCAAGGCGTCCGACGTGTTCCTGGCGGTGGCGGCCTATCAGGGCTTGGCCGATGCCTGCGATTATCCGCTGCATCTGGGCATCACCGAGGCCGGCGGGCTGATCGGCGGCACGGTGAAATCGGCCATCGGCCTGGGCAATCTGCTGTGGTCGGGCATCGGCGACACCATCCGGGTGTCGCTGTCGGCCCCGCCCGAGGAAGAGGTCCGCGTCGGGTATGACATCCTGAAGTCGCTGGGCCTCAGGGTGCGCGGCGTCAACATCGTGTCCTGCCCGTCTTGCGCCCGTCAGGGTTTCGACGTGGTCAAGACCGTGGAAATCTTGGAAAAGCGCCTGTCTCACATCACCGCCCCGGTGACCCTGTCGATCATCGGCTGCGTGGTCAACGGCCCCGGCGAAGCGCGCGAGACCATGGTCGGCCTGACCGGCGGCGGCAACGATTCCCACATGGTTTACGTGGGCGGCAATCCCGACCACAAGATCGATTCTCCGACCATGATCGACCATATCGTCAGTCTGGTGGAAGCCAAGGCGGCGGAACTGGATTCCGCCAAGAATAAGGAATAGTCATCGTGTCAGGTTTGCAGCCGGTTCGCGGCACCCACGACCTTCTGCCCGAAGATTCCCGACGTCACCGCCATGTCGAGGAAACCGCTTTCGCGGTGGCGCGGCGCTATGGCTATGGCGAGATCGTCACCCCGATCTTCGAATTCACCGAAGTGTTCTCGCGCACCTTGGGCGAGACCTCGGACGTGGTGACCAAGGAAATGTACACCTTCCAGGATCGTTCCGGCGATTCCATCACGCTGCGCCCCGAAGGCACGGCGGGCGTGGCCCGGGCCTTCATTTCCGGCGGTCTGACCCAGTCTTTGCCGCTGAAGCTGTTCTATCGCGGGCCGATGTTCCGCCATGAACGCCCGCAAAAGGGTCGTCAGCGCCAGTTCCATCAGGTGGGCTGCGAATTGCTGGGGGTCGAGACGCCCCAGGCCGACATCGAAGTCATCTCCATGGGCTGGCGTATCCTCCAGGCCCTGGGCCTGGGCGACAAGGTGCAGTTGGAAATCAACACCCTGGGCGACGCCGAAAGCCGTGCCGCCTATCGGGCTGCCCTGATCGCCTATCTGGAACCCATGCGCGTGGCGCTGTCCGAGGAAAGCCAGGCGCGGCTGGACAAGAACCCGCTGCGCGTCTTGGATTCCAAGGACGAGGAAGACAAGCGCATCGTCGCCGGCGCCCCGGTGATCGGCGATTGCCTGACGCTGGCGGCCAAGGATTTCTTCGAACAGGTGACCACGGGCCTGACCGCCATGAATATTCCTTTCGTGGTCAATCCCAAGCTGGTGCGCGGCCTGGATTATTACTGCCACACCGCTTTCGAGTTCACCACCAATGCCCTGGGCGCCCAGGGTACGGTGCTGGCTGGTGGTCGCTATGATGGCCTGATCGGCCAGATGGGCGGCCCGGCCACCCCCGGCATCGGCTGGGCGGCGGGCGTCGAACGCCTGTCCATGCTGGTCGAGGGCGTGCCCGACCTGGACCGTCCCATCAGCATCGTCCCCATGGGTGACGTGGTGCCGGCCTTGGTGCTGGCCGACACGCTGCGCGCCGCCGGCCTCAGCGTCGATTTGGGCTTTTCCGGCAACATGAAGAAGCGCATGGCCCGCGCAGTCAAGGCCAATGCCCGTTACGCCATCATCATGGGCGAAGACGAAATGGCCCGTGGTGCGGTGACGCTGCGCGATCTGGATGCCGGCAGCCAGGAGGAAGTCCCCCTGGCCGAGGTGGAGGCCCGATTGGTCGGCTGATGAGCCCGACATTCGCCACCCCCCGTCTCAGTGTGATCGGCGCCAACCATCGGTCGGCGTCGCTCAGCTTGCGTGACCAATTGTTCGTCGATGACGGGGCGGCGGCGGAGTTCCTGGGCGAATTGCGCCAGGGCGGATTACACGAAGCCTTGGTGCTGTCCACCTGCGACCGGGTGGAAGTGTGGGCGTCGCACGCCGACCCGGACACCGCGCAATCGCTGGTCGGTCAAGCCCTGGCGGCGCGGGTCGGCATCGCCCCCGCCGCCTTGTCCGGGCAGCTTTACCGCCATGACGGGGCGGCCGCCTTGCGCCACGTCTTCGCCGTCACCGCGTCGCTGGATTCCTTGGTCATCGGCGAACCCCATGTGCTGGGTCAGGTCAAGGCCGCCCATCGACTGGCCCGCGATTCCGGCACCTGTGGGCCCGAACTGGATGTGGTTCTGCAAGGCGCCTTTGCCTGTGCCAAGCGGATTCGTTCGGAAACCCAGATCGGTGAAGGCCCGGTGTCCATCGCCGCCGCCGCCGTGCAGATGGCCAAGGACCTGCACGGCGATTTGTCGCGCAGCACGGCGCTTTTGATCGGTGCCGCCGACATGGGCGAATTGGTGGCGGAAAGCCTGTTGTCCGCCGGTTTGGGCCGGTTGATGGTGACCGCACCGCGCGCCAGCCGGGCCGAGGCCCTGGCCACCAGCCTGAACGGCAACGTGGTGGGGTTCGAAAATTTGCGGGAAGTCCTGGCTGACGCTGATGTGGTGGTGTGCTCGGTGGGCACTCGCAACATCACGCTGACTGCCGAGATGGTGAGTGCGGCGCTGAAAAAGCGCCGTCGCAAGCCGATGTTCGTGGTCGATTCCGGCATTCCTGGCGATGTCGAGCCGGCGGTGAACCGTGTTGACGGCGCCTTTTTGTACGATCTGGCTGATCTGGAAAAGGTGGCGCTGGAAGGCCGTTCGGCCCGCGAACAAGCGGCACGCGCCGCCTGGGGGCTGTTGGAAGACGAGGTGGCGCATTTCCTGAAGGGCCGCGCCGCCCGGGTGGCGGTGCCGGCCATCGTTTCGTTGCGCGAACATTGTGAAGCCATGCGCGACGCGGTGCTGGCCGAACACCCGGACAGCCCCGAGGACGCCACCCGTTTGTTGCTGAACCGCCTGCTGCATGCCCCCACCGAAACCATGAAGTCGGTGGCCGCCGAAGGGCCGGAATGGCAGGCCATGGAAAAGACGCTGCGTAAGCTGTTTCGTTTGGATTGAAAGATTGTCATGAGTATCGACGCCCAGTTGGACAAGGTCCTTTACCGTTACGACGAATTGCGCGAGATGCTGGCCTCGGGTGACGGGTCCAGCTTCGCCAAGCTGTCCAAGGAATTGTCCGACATCGAACCGGTGGTCCAGGCGGTGCAGACCTTGAAGAAGGCGCGCGCCGACATGGAAGAGGCCGAGCTGATGATGGCCGATCCCGACATGAAGGATCTGGCGTCGGAAGAATTCTATGCGTTGAAGGAAGCGCTGCCCGGCCTGGAACGCGACGTTCAGCTGTTGCTGCTGCCCAAGGACGAAGCCGACGAAAAGAACGCCATCTTGGAAGTGCGCGCCGGAACGGGCGGCGAGGAAGCCGCCCTGTTCGCCGCCGAATTGTTCCGCATGTACGAACGTTACGCGTCCTTGCGCGGCTGGCGTTTCGAGGTGATGGATGTCAACGAAACCGGCATTGGCGGCATGAAGGAAGCCAGCGCCACCATCACCGGACGCGGGGTGTTCGCCCGGCTGAAATTCGAATCGGGGGTGCACCGGGTGCAGCGTGTGCCGGCCACCGAATCGGGCGGGCGTATCCATACCTCGGCGGCGACGGTGGCGATCATGCCGGAAGCGGAAGAAGTGGACATCCAGATCGACGAAAAGGATTTGCGCTTCGACGTCTACCGGTCCCAGGGTTCGGGTGGCCAGTCGGTGAACACCACCGATTCGGCGGTGCGCGTCACCCACCTTCCCACCGGTCTGGCGGTGGCCTGCCAGCAGGAAAAAAGCCAGCACAAGAACAAGGCGACGGCCATGAAGCTGCTGCGCGCCCGGCTTTACGAAATGGAGCGCGAGGCCAAGGCCGCCGAACGCGCCGCCAACCGCAAAAGCCAGGTGGGATCGGGCGATCGTTCGGAACGCATCCGTACCTATAATTTCCCGCAGGGCCGCGTCACCGATCACCGCATCAACCTGACGCTTTATAAGATCGAAGAAGTGATGAACGGCAACGCCATGGATGAAGTGGTGGAAGCCCTGATCGCCGCCGACCAGGCCGAACGTTTGGCCGAGATGGCCGGGTGACCACCGTCGGCGACCTCCTGCGGGGGCTGGCCACCCGTTTCCAGGCGGTGGGCATCGACAGCGCCCGACTGGATGCGCGGTTGCTGGTCGCCGAAATCCTGGGGGTGGAACCGCTTTATCTGGCCACCCATCCCGAGCTTGTTTTGACTGCGCAACAACAAGCTGCCATCGAAGTTATGGCGGCGCGCAGGGAAAACCGCGAACCCATCAGCCATATCCTGGGGCGGCGGGGTTTTTGGACCCTGGATTTGCGGGTGACCAAGGACACCTTGGATCCGCGCCCCGACACCGAAACCCTGGTGCAAGGAATCCTGGACCGTGTGGGCGACCGTCAGGCGGCGCTTCGCCTCGTTGATTTCGGCACCGGATCGGGCTGTATCCTGCTGGCACTGTTGTCGGAATTGCCCAATGCCCGGGGATTGGGGATCGATCAAAGCGCCGATGCCTTGGCGGTGGCGGCGGACAATGCGGTGCGTACCGGCTTGGCGGCTCGGGCGCGTTTCCAGCGGGGCGATTGGGGCCATGGGCTGACCGGCCCCTTTGATGTCATCGTTTCCAACCCGCCTTATATCCCCGATGCCGACATTGCCGGCCTGGAACCGGAAGTGGCTCGCCACGAACCGCTCTCCGCCTTGGCCGGGGGTGCCGACGGTCTGGATTGCTATCGGCATTTGGTGCCGGAAATGGCCCGGCTTTTGCTGCCAGGCGGGTTGGCTGGCTTCGAGGTCGGGGCCGGTCAGGCCCCCGATGTGGCCCGGCTGTTCTCTACCCATGGTTTTCGGGATGTGGAGATCACCCAAGATTTGGCCGGCATCGGACGCTGCGTTTTTGCGGTACGGTAAAAAAGGTGTTGGAAAGAACCCGCAACCCGGATAGGGTTGCGCCGTCGAGCGCCCCGGACCAAAGGCCGGCGTCGAGCGCAAGCTCCGTCTCCCTTCTCCCGGCGCCTTCCGATCCCGTCATCGCCGCCCACTGGATTGTCCGGGGCACGCGACGAACCGGTTTTCCGGGGTGATCGTTTGAGCGTGCAACACCGATAAGACCTTGAGAAGGCGGTAGCAGTGAACAATCCCAAGCAGCGTTCCCGGGGCCGTGGCAATAACGGCGGCAATCCCAATCGCGTCAACCATGGCGGCGGTGGCCATGGCGGCTATAGCGGTGGTCACGGTGGTGGCGGGCACCAGCGCAACATCAACATCCGCAGCCAAGTCTTCGATTCCAACGGTCCCGAAGGTCGCATCCGCGGCAACGCCCACCAGGTGATGGAAAAGTATCTGGCCTTGGCCCGTGACGCCTCCAGCCAGGGCGACCGTCATGCCGCCGAAAATTTCTATCAGCATGCCGAACATTATTTCCGGCTGATCAACGCCTATAACCAGAACAACGGCCAGCGCCGTCCGCAGAACCTGCCGACCCCGGCCGAGGATCAGGCGGAAATCACCGGCGAAGACGAGGACGGTGAAGAACGCCGCCCCATGGCCGCCGAAGAAATGCCGATGGAAATGGCGCCGCAGCCCGAGGTGATCGCCGAGCCGGTGGTGGAAGCCGCCCCCGAGCCGGTGGCCGAGGCCGCTCCGGAAGCACCGGTGGAAGCCGTGGAAGAAGCCCCCGCCCGTCCGGTGCGCCGCCGCCGCCGTCCGGCCGCTGCCGCCGAGGCCCCGGCCGAACCGCCGGCCGGCGAAGGTGAACCGGTTCTGATCTAAGCGGGCCCGGCACGGGCCGCATAGGCAAAGCCCGCGCGGCGTCTGAGCGGGCCCGGCACGGGCCACACAGGCGAAACCTGTCAGCGATTAAGGACGCGTCCTTGCCCGTCCCCCCGTCGGGGGTTCAGGGTGACGGCGCGTCCTTTCACTTTCAGCCGACCTTTGTCTTCCAGCTTGCGCAGGGTCCGGCTCATCACTTCCGGGCTGGTGCCGACCATGGCCGCCAGGTCGCGCCAGCACAGCGGCAGCACCCCGCGCACGCTGCCATCCTCGTCCACAGGCTGGTCGATGACGTGGGTCAGCGCTGCCATCACCTGTTCGGACAAATCGCCGGCACACAGCCGGAACACCGCGTTCTCTGAATCACGAGCCTCGGCGGCGCTGCATTTCAGCACCAGGGCGCGCGTCGTCGGATAGGCCATGCCGGCCAGCAGATGCTCGCTGGGGATCAGGCAGCCGCTGCCGTCGGTCAGGGCGCGGGCGGTGCTGGCATGGGGGGCCTCGGCGAACAAATCGGCGCAAGGGAACAGAGCCGGCGGCCGCAGAACCTTCAGCACCACTAGGCGGCCGTCTTCGTCCACCCGCTCCAACGCCACCAAGCCGGCACTCAAATGGATGGCGCTGCGCACGTCGTCGCCTTGGTGGAACAAGAATTCGTCCCGAGTGAAATGAAAAGGCGTGCTGGCGTGATGAAATGGACATTCGTCCTGACCATTTCGCGGTTTTTGCGGCTGCGAAACGGCGGTGCCGAAATCAAATTCATTGAATCCGCATGTATTGAACCAGGCGCACATGGTTTCTCTCCAGCGGTACGAAGGGAAATGGTGGATATCATCTGCGCCAATTGCAACAGCATTTTTGCCTTGTTCCAATTTCAATATGAATATTGATTGAGTTCATGGTTCTCATTCGTCGCAGCATCTTGCGCCGATGTGACTTGCAGGGGGCGCCAACACCACTACATCAATGTCGAATGTTCGAGGATCACCCGAGGTCGCCGCTGTTGGGGCCCATGTGATCGGTCGCAAGGAGGCATTCATGGATTTCGAAAAATATTCCGAACGCTCGAAGGGATTCATCCAGTCGGCGCAGACCTTGGCGTTGCGTCATGGCCACCAACGTTTGACCCCTGAACACCTGTTGAAGGTGCTGCTGGACGACAAGGAAGGTCTGGCCGCCAAGCTGATCAAGGCGGCGGGCGGCGACCACAAGAAGGCCCTGGTCGCGGTGGAAGCCGAAATCGCCAAACAGCCCAAGGTGGAAGGCCCCGGCGCCGGCGGCATCCATCTGTCGGGCGAACTGGCGCGCGTCTTCCAATTGGCGGAAGAGGCGGCGACCAAGTCGGGTGACGAATACGTCACCGCCGAACGGCTGTTGCTGGCGTTGACCATGGGGGCGGGGACGCCCTCGGCCAAGCTGCTGTCGGAAGCCGGCATCAACCCGCAGGCGCTGAACCGTGCCATCGACGAGATGCGCAAGGGTCGCAAGGCCACTTCGGCCAGTGCCGAGGACGGCTATGACGCGCTGAAGAAATATGCCCGCGACCTGACGGCGGCGGCCCGCGAAGGCAAGCTGGACCCGGTCATCGGCCGTGACGAGGAAATACGGCGCACCATCCAGGTCTTAAGCCGTCGCACCAAGAACAATCCGGTGCTGA
>DISD01000037.1 GCA_002435715.1 Rhodospirillaceae bacterium UBA6219 | reverse complement strand
GCCGGCAAGGGCTTCGCCGTGGTCGCCAACGAGGTGAAATCCTTGGCCAACCAGACGGCCAAGGCCACCGACGAAATCACCAGCCAGATCGGTGCCATCCAGGGCACCACCGGTCAGGTGGTGGACGCCATCGGCGGGATTGGCCGTACCATCAACCTGATGAACGAGATCGCCGGTTCGATCGCCACCTCTGTCGAGGAACAAGGGGCAGCCACCAACGAAATCGCCCGTTCCGTTGCCGAAGCTGCCGCAGGCGCCCAGGAAGTGGGGCGCCATATCGGCACCGTGGCCGAAGCGGCCAGCCAGACCGGGAGGTCGGCCCGCGAAGTGCAAAGCGCCGCCGACCATCTGGCCGACGATTCCCACGCTTTGACCGATGGGCTGAACCGCTTCTTGTCGGAAGTGCGCAAGATGTGAGCTTGCTGTCTCGCCCCGTCAACGGGGCGAGACATCGGGAAGCACCGTGACGCGGATCAGATAGGACGCGCCGCGCTTTTCCAGCAATTGGATGCTGACGCCGTTCTCGGCATCGGTGAAGCGGGTGCGCTTGTCCATGTCGAAAGCGGCGCCTTTCAACGAGGGTTGCGACGGGTCGGCGTCGATCAGCTTGATGGGCGAGCGTCCGAACCGGCATTCCCGCACCCGCATGTCGCCTTTCAGGATCAGCACGCCGTGTCCGGGCAATTCAGCGTCGAAGCCGATGGGTTGGCGGTTCTCGATCAGATAATAAAACGGCGGCGGCAGGGCCACATGGACGGCCAAGGTGGAGCCGCCGGAATCTTCCAGCGGGTCCAACACGATATCTTGGGTTTGGCCGGGCTCGACATGCACGACCTTGCCTTCGGGCATCCAGCCCAGGCGGATCTTGGTCCATGAAGAGATGCCGGTGGGCGGGCTGTTGAACTTGTAATAATGCGACGACATGGGGTCCCAATAGCCCATGTTGACGATGGCCTGGGCGAAGATTTCCCGTACCAATCCCGGTTGGGCCTGCAGGTCGTGGTCATAAAGACAGGGAACCTTGCGCCGGCCGTCTTCGGCGACGCCGCCCAGAACGTGGGCCATGTCGTGGAACAAGGTTCCCAGATGGGCCTGGAAGCTGTAGATGGCAACACCTTTGATCGGGCTGCCGTCGGCGGCCAGCAATTGCGCGTCGGCGGTCCAGCCCAGCATGCCGGGATAGGCGCACAGGCCGATCATGCCGTAATCCTTGGTTTCCGCCGCCAGCATGATGGCGACGAAATCATAGGAGGGCAGGTCGAAATCCCCACCGGCCAGGGCCACCGCGTCCTTCACCAGCTTGATCACCCGGGACTTGTCCACCAGCAGGTTGCGCGACGAGATGCTGTAGGCGCCGACCGGGTCGGGCAATTTGTACCAAGCCGGGGCCACCTGGGCTTTCAGGCAAAACCGGCCATAAGACATTTGGCTGACGTATTCGCTCAGTTCGTCGGCGAAGCGATGGTGGATGAATTCGCGTGAGACGGCATGGGGCAGATAGGGGAACTCGACCGGCAGGACCAGTCCCCGTATGGGGGTGCATTGCTCGGCCCCCCGCACAGGGGAGGTGACGGCGAGCAACAAGGCGAAGACCACCGGGAATAGACGAAAAGGCGGCATGGCGGCGCCTCCTGTTCAACCCGAATAGTCTAATCCCTTCGGGGACGGTGGGCAATCAGCCGGGCAGCCAAGCATCCAACATCATGCGGGCGATGGACCCCGGTCGCGCCAGATAGGGGCGTCCGCTGCCGTCATTGCGATGGGAATCGCTGAAATGGGCGGCGATGTCGGCCCGGCTGAACCATTGGGCGTCTTCCAATTCGTGCCGGTCCACCACCAACTGGCCGCCGGTGGCCCGTGCGGTGAAGCCGACCATCAGCGACGCCGGGAACGGCCAGGGTTGGCTGGCGGCGTAATGGATGTCGCCGACCAGGATGCCGGTTTCCTCGAAGGTTTCGCGCGCCACCGCCTGTTCGAAGCTTTCCCCCGGTTCGACGAAGCCGGCCAGGATCGACCACATGCCGGCCGCCCAGGCCGGCTGTCGGTGCAGCAGCACCTTGTCTGCGTCGGTGACCAGCATGATCACCGCGTTGTCGGTGCGCGGGTAATGCTGGGCGCCGCAGGTTTGGTCCAGGCAGACGCGGACATGGCCGCCTTCCCGCGATTCGGTGGGGCCGCCGCAGCGTCCGCAGAACACATGGGTGCGGTGCCAGTTCACCAGGGCGCGGCCGGTGGCCAGGATGGTGGAATCCTCGGGCGGCAGGGCGGCGCCGATGGCCCGCAACTCGCCCCAAACGGCGCCTTTTTCCCATTGCGGCGGCGATTGGTCGGCCTCGGCCGCCATTTTGGCCAAGTCCAGCGCGAAGATCGGGCGGTCCTGGTGCAAGCCCAGGAACACCACATGGCTGGCCAATTCCATCAACCGTGCCGCTTCGTTGCCTTGGGCCAGCAAGGCGCGGCCGTCGCGCAGCAGGGCCAGGTCGCGCCAGAAACCGGCGACCAGGGCGTCGGGGCCATGGCGCAACGCGTCAAGCCGGGCGGGGTTGCGGCGCAGATGGGCGGCCCTGTCCAGGGCGTTGTGAGTGAAAAGCATCTGAGTCATGCCATCACCATGGCACGGGCTTGCGGGCCACTCAAGAGCCGGGGCCGCACAAGGCGATTGCGCTTTTGTCGCACATGGTGAAAATGGGCTGCCTTCCGTGGGGGAACGATGAGCGACCATAAGCTCGTACTTGATGCCATTTTGCACACGATTCGCGATGCCGTGGTGATCGCCGACGGCGACGGCGTGCCCGTTCGCGTCAATCCCGCTTTCGAATCCTTGACCGGTCACAACGGTGACGACTTCCTGCACGCCGCTTCGGAACATGCCGCATCGGCCAATGCGCAGATCCGTCAGGCCTTGGCGGCCGGTGTGCATTGGCAGGGCCAATTGCGTCGGGGCGACGGCTCGCAGGTGGGGGTCGAAGCGGCGATCAGCACCCTGGATGGCGGCCATAATCGTCTGGCGGTGATGCAGCCGGTGGGCGTTCCCAGCGCCGCCGGGCGTATCGGCCATGACGCGCTGACCGGCCTGCCCAATCGCGACATCTTCGTCGACCGTGTCGAACGCGCCGTCCTGCACGTCAACCGCATCGGCGGTTCGGTGGCGTTGTTGATGATGGGGCTGGACCGTTTCACCCTGGTCAACGACGCCTTGGGCCATGCCGCCGGTGACCATCTGCTGACCGAAGTCGCCCGCCGTCTGCGGCAATGCATTCGCGAAACCGACACCGCCGTGCGGCTGGACGGCGACAAGTTCGCCCTGGTGATGACCATCGCCAGCGTCAACGACAGCGTCATCGTCGCCGAGAAGGTGTTGGCGGCGGTCAAGGAACCTTTCGCCATCGACGGTCAGGAAGTGGTGGTGACCTTTTCCATCGGCATCGCCCTTTATCCCCAAGATGCCGGCGAATCGGCGGCCTTGATCAAGCAGGCGGAAAACGCCCTGCATCATGCCAAGGTGTCGGGACGCAACAATTATCAGTTCTTTTCCAAGGACATGAACAACAAGGCCAAGTCGCGTCTGGACCTGGAAGCCCGCATGCGCCGCGCCTTGGCCAACGAAGAATTCGTCGTCTTCTACCAGCCCAAGGTGTCGGCGGAAAACAACCGCATCGTCGGCGCCGAATCGCTGATCCGCTGGATCGACCCCGATCGTGGCATGGTCAATCCCGGCGAGTTCATTCCGGTGGCCGAGGAGACCGGCCTGATCGAACAGATCGGCACCTGGGTGTTGCGCCGGTCGTGTCAGCAAATCCGCGAATGGCAGGACCAAGGCCTGTCCACCGTCAAGGTGTCGGTCAACGTTTCCGCCCGCCAGTTCAAGTCCCGGGCATTGTTGGACATCGTCACCGGGGTGCTGGCGGAAACCAGCCTGGACCCCAAATGGCTGGAACTGGAAATCACCGAAAGCATGTTGATGAACGACGTCGAGGCGGCGGTGCGCAAGATGACGGCGCTGCGCGATCTGGGCTTGGGTCTTTCCATCGACGATTTCGGTACCGGCTATTCGTCGCTGTCTTATTTGGGGCGTTTTCCCATCACCACGCTCAAGATCGACCGCGCCTTCATCGCCGATGTGGACCGCAACCCCAAGACCGCCGAAATCGCCCGCGCCATCATCGGCCTGTCGCGGGGGCTGAATTTGGAAGTGGTGGCGGAAGGCTGCGAAATCGAAGCCCATATCCAGTTCCTGAAGGATAATGGCTGCGACACCGTGCAGGGGTTCTATTATTCGCGCCCGGTCCCCGCCGACCAGTTCCGCGCCATGTTGGCCGACGGTTACCTGCGCGGTCAGAGCTGAATCATCCCTCGCTGAATCCTGAATAACCAAGTCGCGGGCTGGGGAATACCCCTGCATCTCGTGTGGTCATCTTGACCAAAATCAAATGCGTTTCGTACGTCTGGGTACACTCTGTCGGCCTAGGCCATCCGCAAGGGGATGGTTCGGTTCGTCGAGACGCCTTCCATGTCGCAAGACCTTTCCCGTCGCGCCTTGTTCCGGCGCTTTTCACCCGCGCAAGACCCGGCTCCGCAAGGCCCTCTGGTCGCCGTGCTGGGCGAGGGCTGTCTGGCGGTACGCGGCATCACTTGCGCCTCCTGCGTTGACCCCTGCGAACCCCGCGCCCTGAAGATCCGGCCCATGCTGGGCGGAAGGGGGCTTCCCACCATCGACGCCACCGCCTGCACCGGCTGTGGCGATTGCTTGAACGTCTGTCCGGTCGAGGCGCTGTCTTTGCAGCCGGCGGAAAACGGAGGTCACACCCCATGCGCCTAGGCACTTTCGTCGAGCGCGAGCACCAGGCCCCCCGCCACACGGTGGAAAACATCTGCGGCGTTCTGGTCCACGTGGTTCCGGCCCGGCGCCACCAGGTCAAGGCGGCGCTGGAGGCCAAGCCCGGCGTCGAAATCCACACCATGACCGACGACGGCAAGATGGTCGTCATCGTCGAGGACGCGGCCGGGGAATGGGCCGGTTCCATCATCACCAGTTTTCACGACGTCGACGGCGTCCTCTCGGTCGCCCTCGTCTATCACCATTTCGACAAGGATTTGGAAGGGGAGATCGTTCCATGAGCCTGAACCGGCGCGACTTCATCAAGGCCAACGCCGCCGCGGCCACCGCTGCGGCTGCGGGCATCTCGTTGCCGGCGGCGGCGCAGCCGGCCAAGGCCAACATCCGTTGGGACAAGGGCGCGTGCCGCTTTTGCGGGACCGGCTGCGGTGTTCTGGTCGGCGTCCAGGACGGCCGCGTGGTCGCCACCCAAGGCGATCCCGACGCCCCGGTCAACCGTGGCCTGAACTGTATCAAGGGCTATTTCCTGTCCAAGATCATGTACGGCCAGGACCGCCTGACCCAGCCGCTGTTGCGCATGAAGAACGGCAAGTTCGACAAGAACGGTGATTTCACGCCGATTTCTTGGGACAAGGCCTTCGACATCATGGCCGAAAAGTGGAAGGAACAGCTGAAGAAGCCCGACGGCGTCACCCGGGTGGGCATGTTCGGTTCCGGCCAGTGGACCCTGTGGGAAGGCTATGCCGCCGTCAAGCTGATGAAGGCCGGCTTCCGGTCCAACAATCTTGACCCCAATGCCCGTCACTGCATGGCGTCGGCGGTGGCCGGCTTCATGCGCACCTTCGGCATCGACGAGCCCATGGGCTGTTACGACGATTTGGAACATGCGGACGCTTTCGTCCTGTGGGGTTCCAACATGGCCGAAATGCACCCCATCTTGTGGTCGCGCCTGACCGACCGCCGCCTGACCCATGACGGTTGCAAGGTCGCGGTGCTGTCCACCTATGAACACAAGTCGTTCGACCTGGCCGACATTCCCATGGTGTTCGTGCCCAACACCGACTTGGCCATTTTGAATTTCATCTGCAACTACATCATCCAGAACAACGCGGTGAACAAGGCGTTCATCGAAAAGCACGTGAACTTCAAGAAGGGTCAGACCGACATCGGTTTCGGCCTGCGTCCGACCCATCCCAAGGAAGCGGCGTCGAAGAACGCGGCCAGCGCCGGCAAGATCGAGGGCTCCAGCTTCGACGAGTTCAAGGCCTTCGTCGCCGATTACACCGTGGAAAAGGTGTCCAAGCTGTCGGGTGTGCCCGAAGACAAACTGATCGAATTGGCCAAGCTGTACGCCGACCCCAACCGCAAGGTGGTGTCGTACTGGACCATGGGGTTCAACCAGCACACCCGCGGCACCTGGGTCAACAACATGATCTATAACGTCCACCTGCTGGTGGGCAAGATCTCGGAACCGGGCAACGGCCCGTTCTCGCTGACCGGTCAGCCTTCGGCCTGCGGTACGGCGCGTGAAGTGGGCACCTTCGCCCACCGTCTGCCCGCCGACATGGTGGTGGACAACGACAAGCACCGTGAAATCAGCGAAGCCGCCTGGAAGCTGCCCCCGGGCACGCTGAACCCCAAGGTCGGCTATCACGCCGTGCTGCAGAACCGCATGCTCAAGGACGGCAAGCTGAATGCCTATTGGGTCATGTGCAACAACAACATGCAGACCGCCGCCAACATCAACGAAGAAGGTTATCCCGGCTATCGCAACCCGGAAAACTTCATCGTGGTGTCCGATCCCTATCCGACGGTGACGGCGCTGTCCGCCGACCTGATCCTGCCCACCGCCATGTGGATGGAAAAGGAAGGCGCCTATGGCAACGCCGAGCGTCGCACCCAGTTCTGGCGTCAGCAGGTCAAGGGCCCGGGCGAGGCCAAGTCCGACCTGTGGCAGATGATGGAATTTTCCAAACGCTTCAAGATGGAAGAGGTGTGGCCCGCCGATTTGCTGGCCAAGGCGCCGCAATACAAGGGCAAGACCCTGTTCGACGTCTTGTTCAAGAACGGCCAGGTGGACAAGTTCCCGCTGTCGGAAACCGCCGAAGGGTTCGACAACGACGAATCCAAGGCTTTCGGTTTTTACGTCCAAAAGGGTCTGTTCGAGGAATATGCCGGTTTCGGTCGCGGCCATGGCCACGACCTGGCGCCCTTCGACATGTACCACAAGGCCCGGGGCCTGCGTTGGCCGGTGGTCGATGGCAAGGAAACCCTGTGGCGCTTCCGCGAGGGCTATGACCCCTATGTGAAGGCCGGCGAGGACGTGAAATTCTATGGCAAGCCCGACGGCAAGGCCTGGATCATCGCGTTGCCTTACGAAGATCCGCCGGAAATGCCCGATGCCGAATACGATCTGTGGCTGTGCACCGGCCGTGTGCTGGAACACTGGCATTCCGGTTCCATGACCCGGCGCGTGCCGGAACTGCACAAGGCGGTGCCCGCCGCCACCTGCTTCATGAACCCGGTGGACGCCAAGAAACGCAACCTGCGTAACGGTGACGTGGTCAAGGTGGCCAGCCGTCGCGGCGAAGTCTCGCTGCGCGTCGACACCCGCGGCCGCAACCGTCCGCCGGAAGGCTTGGTCTTCATGCCCTTCTTCGACGAAACCGTCTTGGCCAACAAGCTGACCCTTGACGCCACGTGTCCGATTTCCAAGGAAACGGATTACAAGAAGTGCGCCGTCAAGGTGACCAAGGCCTAAGGAACAGTGCCATGGACCGCCGGCAAAACCCTGCCATGACCCGTCGCGACATGCTGGCCGGAGCGTTCCGGGCGGCGTGCGGCGCCGGCTTGGTGGCGGCGTTGCTGGCGGTGCCGGCACGCCGGCGGGCCGAGGCCGTGGCACTCCGTCCGCCGGGCGCCATCGACGATACCGATTTCCTGTCGGCCTGCGTGCGCTGTGGTCTGTGCGTGCGTGATTGCCCTTACAACACCTTGAAACTGGCGGAAGCCGGCGACGGCCAACCGGTGGGTACGCCGTTCTTCACCGCCCGCAATGTTCCGTGCGAAATGTGCGAGGACATTCCCTGTGTCGTCGCCTGCCCGACCGGCGCGCTCGACAAGTCGCTGACCGACATCAAGGCGGCCAAGATGGGGGTGGCGGTGCTGGTGGGCCAGGAAACCTGTCTGAACTTCCTGGGCCTGCGCTGCGACGTCTGTTACCGGGTCTGCCCGCTGATCGACCAGGCCATCACCCTGGAACGTCACCACAACGAACGCACCGGCAAGCATGCATTGTTCATTCCCACCGTGCATACCGACAAATGTACCGGCTGCGGCAAATGTGAAAAGGCCTGCGTGCTGGAAGAAGCCGCCATCAAGGTGCTGCCCCACGCCCAGGCGGTGGGCATGCTGGGCGCCCATTACCGCTTGGGATGGGAAGAGAAGCAAAAGGCCGGCAAGGCCTTGATCGACGGCATCATCGATCTGCCCGACCGCATGCCCGAGACGCCGGCCATGCCGGCGCCCGAGCGTCTGCCCGGCGGCGGCTTCAAGGAGTTCAAGCCATGAGCCCGTCGCGTGAACCGCGTCGCCCCGGCCTGGACCGCAAACGTCGTGACGGCTGGTGGGCCGCCCACAAATGGCTGGTGCTGCGCCGCCTGGCTCAGGCCGGCTTCCTGGCCGTGTTCCTGACCGGGCCGCTGTGGGGCTGGTGGATCACCAAGGGAACCTTGGCCGCCAGCATGACCTTGGGCGTGCTGCCGCTGACCGATCCGTTGATGGCGCTGCAAGCCCTGTTGGCCGGTCATGTGATGGAAACCAGCGGTCTGGTGGGCGCGGTCATCGTGTTGGCGGCCTATGCCGTTTTGGGCGGGCGCAGTTTCTGCGGCTGGGCCTGCCCGGTCAATTTGGTGACCGATTTCGCCGCCTGGGTCCGCACCCGTTTCGGCCTGAAGGATGCCTATCCCATGGATCGCCGGCTGCGGCTGCTGGTCCTGGTCGGCGTGCTGGTGGGCTCGGCGGCGACCGGCACCATCGTCTGGGAAGCGGTCAACCCGGTCACCATGCTGCATCGGGCTTTGGTCACCGGTTCGCTGTTCGCCGGCGGCGCGGCATTGTCCATCACCATCGCCGTGCTGTTGTTCGACCTGGGCGTGGCGTCACGCGGCTGGTGCGGCCATCTGTGCCCGGTGGGCGCCTTCTATGCCCTGGTCGGCGCCAAGGGATTGGTGCGGGTGTCGGCGGTGAACCGCGATGCCTGCGACAATTGCATGGATTGCTTCACCGTCTGCCCGGAACGTCAGGTCATCACGCCGGCGTTGCGTGGGGCCAAGAACGGTGTCGGCCCGCTGATCCTGTCCCGCGATTGTTCCAATTGCGGGCGCTGCATCGACGTCTGCGCCAAGGACGTCTTCACATTCACCACACGTTTCCACGACGGACCGGGCGCCTGCGCCCAAGGACCGGCAAAGAAGGCTCTGCAAGGGGAGAAAATGCTGTGAAACACAAAATCATGGCCATGGCCGTCGCCCTGGGAATGGTCCTGGGCTCGGTTTTCGGGATGGGTGGCGGCGTGGTCGCCGCCGAAGTCAAGGCCCTGCGCGACACGCCGGTCAACACCGCCGACAAGGCGCCTGACAGCTATCGGGTGCAAGATGGCGTCAAGCACGAGCGCGCTTACCGCCAGCAGCCGCCCCTGGTTCCCCACGACACCAGCAAGTACGAGATCGACCTGAAGGTCAACCAGTGCCTGCGCTGCCATGAATGGCCGTATTCCGACCAGGAAAAGGCGCCGAAGATTTCGGACCTGCACTACATCGACCGGAACGGCGTGCGCCAGGACACGGTGAACGGCAATCGCTACGTCTGCACCCAGTGCCATGTGCCGCAAGTGGACGCCAAGCCGCTGGTGGAAAACGTGTTCAAGCCCGCCGTCACTGGGCGGTGAGGAAAGGACAGGGGCCATGACCAACGAAAACCAACCCGAAGGCAAGCAGCCCAGCCTGCTGTGCCAAGCCTGGGGGCTGCTGCGCCGGCCGACCTCGCGCTGGTCGCTGGGGGCCATCCTGGTCGCGGGCTTCCTGGGGGGCGTCACCTTTTGGGGCGGCTTCAACTGGACGCTGGAGCTGACCAACACCGAAGCCTTCTGCATCTCGTGTCACGAGATGGAAGCCAACGTCTATCGGGAATATCGCGGCACCATCCACGATCAGAACCGATCGGGCGTGCGCGCCACCTGCCCGGATTGCCACGTGCCCAAGCCGTGGATCTACAAGATCAAACGCAAGATCCAGGCGTCCAACGAAGTGCTGCACAAGATCCTGGGCACCATCGACACCCGCGAGAAGTTCGAGGCCAAGCGTCTGCAACTGGCCAAGAACGTGTGGACCACGATGAAGGAGACGGATTCCCGCGAATGCCGGAACTGTCACACCTTCACGGCCTTCGACCTGTCGCGTCAGCAAAAGCGTGCACAGATCCGTCATGACGAAGCGGCGGAAGAAGGCAAGACCTGTATCGACTGCCACAAGGGGGTCGCTCACAAGCTGCCCAAGGGGGCCTTCGACGCCGAGCGCGAACTGAACGAAACCTGGAACGCCGTTCACAAGAAGTAACGACGCGGCAAATGCCGAAACGACAACGGCCCTTCCAGCGGAAGGGCCGTTTTTTTTATCCGTGTCAGACGGTGGGGCCGATCTCGACCACCAAATCGGGCAGGCCGTCGATGCGTCCCACCAGCTTGTCGCCCGGTTTGACCGCCGAGACGCCTTCGGGGGTGCCGGTATAGATCAGGTCGCCCAAGCCGAGATGGTAGAATTGCGACAGATGGGCGATGACTTCCGGCACCGACCAGATCATTTCGTTCAGGTCACCCTTTTGCCGGGTCTGGCCGTTGACCTCCAGGCTGATGGCGCCCGCTGCCATGGGGGTCGAGGACGGCACCAAGGCGGTGATGGGGGCGGAAAACTCGAACGACTTGCCCAAATCCCATGGCCGGCCGATATCCTTGGCGGCGTTCTGCAGATCGCGCCGGGTCATGTCCAGGCCCACCGCATGGCCATAAACGGCACCAGCGGCCTGTTCCAGGCTGGCCTGGAACACCGGGGCGCCCAAGGCCACCACCAGCTCGATTTCATGGTGCAGGTTGGCGGTGCCCGGCGCATAGGGGATGGAACCGCCGCCAGGAACCAGGGAATCGGCGCTTTTGCTGAAATAAAACGGCGGTTCGCGGTTGGGGTCCGAGCCCATTTCGCGGGCGTGTCCGGCATAGTTGCGGCCGACGCAGAACACCCGGCGCACCGGATAGACGGAATCCCGGCCAAGGATGGGGACGACCGGTTGGGCCAAGGGGAACAGGGCGGAAGTCATGGATTTCTCCGTGAAAGAACAAGACCTGCAGCATGACTCCTTCGTATGGCGCGGACAATCTCTCTTGACATCAAGGGCGTGGTGGAAATCATGGAACCACTGAAATTGGAACGCCCCAAAAAACAAAAGAGGGTGTCCAGGGAGGAGAATTACCGTGCGCTTCCAACTGGGGGACTATGTCCCGTATCTCGTAAACCGTGCAGGGGTGTCTATTTCCAACACCTTTTCGCGCGAATTGGACCGATTTGGCATCACGCTTCCCATGTGGCGGGTGATGTCGGCCCTGCTGGACGAAGGTGAACAGCGTTTGGGCGATCTGTCGCGGATCACCGCCATCGAATTGTCGACGCTGTCGCGGATCACCGCGTCCATGGACCGGGCCGGTCTGGTGAACCGTCGCCGCTCGGGCGAGGATGCCCGTGCCGTGCTGATCACGCTGTCCAAGGAAGGGCGCCGCATGGCCGAAGCCATCGTGCCCAAGGCCCTGCAATGGGAAAGCGCCGCCATCGCCGGCATGAGCGAGGACGAGGTCCGGACCCTGAAGGGGTTGCTGCAACGCATCTACGGCAATGTGGAAGGCCAGGACGCGGTCGTTCGCTGATGTTTATCGTCGCCGGAAAGCGTTTGGAATACCGCTGGATCGGGCAAGCCCAATCCGGCCGCCCCGTCTTGGTGTTCCTGCATGAAGGATTGGGCTGCGTCGCCCAATGGCGGGATTTCCCCGATCGCGTCGCCCAGGCCTTGGGGATGTCGGCTTTGGTCTATTCCCGGGCCGGCTATGGCGGCTCGGACCCGATCGCCCTGCCGCGTCCGGTGGACTACCTCAATCAGGAAGGATGTGTCCACCTGCCGGCTTTGCTGGATCAGGCCGGCATCGACAAGGCCATCCTGGTCGGCCATTCCGACGGCGGCACCATTGCTTTGGTGGCGGCGGGGGACGAAGGCCGCCAACAGCCCGTCGATCCGCGCATCCTGGGGCTGGTGGCCATGGCGCCGCATTCCTTCGTCGAGGATTTGTGCGTCGAGGCCATCGCCAAGGTCACCGACATCTGGCGGCAAAGCGACATGCGGCAGAAATTGGCGCGCTACCACCAAGACAACGTCGATTGTGCCTTTCACGGCTGGAACGACACCTGGCTGCGTCCGGAATTCAAGCACTGGCACATTCGCGACTTCCTGGCCGCCATCCGGGTGCCGGTCCTGGTGATCCAGGGCGAGGACGACGAATATGCCAGCCTGGAGCAAGTGACCATTGTCCGCGATCTGGTCCCGGGCGGTGCCCAGACCTTGGTTCTGCCCCAATGCGGCCATTCCCCGCAAAAGGACCAGCCGGACCAGGTGGCCGACGCCATCATCGCTTTCGTCAGCGCGCTGATGCCAGCCGCAGGGTGAAGAAGAAGGTGGTTCCCTGGTCGGGGGCCGACGACACCCAGATGCGGCCGCCATGACGTTCGACGATCTTCTTGCAGACGGCCAGACCGATGCCGGTCCCCTCGTAGAGGTCACGGCCGTGCAAGCGTTGGAAGATGCGGAAGATCCGGTCGAAATATTGGGGCGAAATCCCGATGCCGTTGTCCTCGACCCGGCAGGTGGCCATGCCGTCGGCACATTCCACCGCCAGACGAATAAGGGACGGACGGTCGGGATGGCGATATTTCAAGGAATTGCCGATCAAATTGACCAACAGGCGGGTCAATTCCCCGGGGTCGCCCCACACCATGGGCAATTGTTCCGGCATTTCCAAAACGGCACCGCGTTCGGCGATGGCCATGGACAAATCGTGCCGCGCCGCCTGGGCGGAATGGGTCAGGTCGATGACCGCCAGCGGGCGAGATTCGGCGCCGACGCGGGAATATTCCAACAGATCCAGGATCAACCGATCCATGCGCTGGGCCCCGTCGCGGGCGAAGCCGATATATTCGCGACCTTCCTTGTCCAGTTGTTCGCCATAGCGGCGCTCCAGCAAACCGACAAAGGCGTTCACCATGCGCAACGGTTCGCGCAAATCGTGGCTGGCCACATAAGCGAATTGTTCCAACTCGGTGTTGGATGCTTCCAGGCGGCGGCTCCGTTCGGCCAGCATGGCTTCGGCCTGCTGGCGTTCGGTCATGTCGCGGATGATGGCGCAGGCGAAGTCCCGGTTGTTCCAGTGGAACAGGCTGACCGTCACCTCGGCGGGAATCGACCGCCCCGTCTTGGCGCGCAGCTTGGCGTCGAAACGCAGGCCGCGCGCCTTTCGTAATTCGGCGGTCTTTTCCGGCCATTGCGCGGCATCGAAGGCCGGGTCGATATCGGCCACATGCAAACCGGGCATTTCGTTGGGCGGATAATCCAAGCATTGGTGGGCGGTTTGGTTAGCATAGGTGATGATGCCGTTTTCGTCACTGAACACCACCATGTCGGCGCTGTTGTCCAGGGCGAAGCGTGAAATGCTTAAGGAAAACTCTTCTTCGTGACGGCTTTGGACCTGGGCCATTTCCTTGCGCCAACCGCGCCACGATTGCACCATGGCCAATCCCAGCAGGGCCGAAATGGTCACGTCGGCCAGGATCAGCCGCAACGCGTTGCTGCGCCATGGCCCCAGCAAGTCGCTGAACCCCACCGCCACCGTCAGCCGCAAGGGGAAGGGGCGCAGCGTGCGATAGGTGACGATGCGGTCGGATTCCACATTGGGGCCGCCGAACAGGGTGTCGCTGTCGGGGGCATGACGCTGGAATTCCGGCAAGGATGCCAGGCTTGTCCGGTCGCTATCCGGCGTTTGCGCCAGCACCGTGCCGTCCAGAAGCGCCAAAGTCATGGTGGCGTGGGGCAGGCTTTTGACCTGTAAGAACAGCTCGCGGAAAAACTGCGACGACATCGAGGCGATGGTCAGGCCGTCGATTGCGCCTTGGGCATCGTGACGAAAACGGGCGAAGGGGACGACCATGGTGCCGTCGAACGGGTCCGGGGTCGGGGCGCCGATATGGAAGGGGCGACCACTGGCCTGGGCTTGCGCGCGGATCCGGTCGGCAAAGGCTTGGTGGCGGGGGGAAAAGGCATGCAGCGATGCCAGGGCATGGCCTTTGTCGTCGACTGCCATCAGACCGAAAATGGCCGGCACCCCCAAGGCGCGTTCGCGCATGTAGCGCCGCATTTCCGCAGGATTACGCTCGGCGTGGGTGGAAATGTCCAAAGTGGTTTGGTCGATGATCTCATCGACGGCGTTCAGGGCACGCTGAACCTCGCCATACAACAGGTCGGCCAGCACATCGATGTTGCGTTCGACCAAGGTCAGGGTGTTGTCGTATTGGCGCCAGATTTCGTAGCCGGTGATGACTTGCGGCATCAGCAGGCATAAGGCGGCCATGCCGGCGAGTATACGGCTGCGCGAAGGATGCAGCCATCCGTTCCCTAAAATCTTCACTGCCCGATCCACCCCCTGGCCGCACCCCGGGGCAAGAAAGGTGGGGGGGGCGGGCGGGGCAGTTTACCCCATCACCCGCCCCCGCCAAGCGGGAAAACCGAAGGCCTGTCAGGCGGCCGACGCACCCCTGGACGCCGCACCGCGTGCCGCCGCCCGGGCCGCCAGGGCTTGGCCGTCGTCATGGATGGTGGTGGCTTCTTCCGGATAGGCGGTGATTTGGTGGATGGCCAAATCGGCGCCCATGAATTCGTCCTCGTCGGACAGACGGATGCCCATGACCGCGCGCAATGAACCATAGACGGCCAGCCCGCCGGTGGCGCCGATGGCGATGCCGGTCAGGGTGCCCACCACCTGGGCGCCGACATGCACCCCGCCCATGCCGCCCAGGGCTTCCTGGCCGAAGATTCCGCAGGCCAGACCGCCCAGGGTGCCCCCCAGGCCGTGCAAGGCCCAGACGCCCAGCACGTCGTCCACTTTCCACTTGTCCTGGCACATTTCGAAAGCCCAGACGAACAAGGCGCCGGCCAGTCCGCCGGTGATCAGGGCGCCCACCGGATGCATGACGTCGGAGCCGGCGCACACGGCCACTAGACCGGCCAAGGCGCCGTTATGGACGAAACCGGGATCGTTGCGGCCGACCACCAGGCTGGTCAGGATGCCGCCGACCATGGCCAGCAGCGAATTCAGCGCCACCAGACCGGAAATGCCGCCGATGGTCTGGGCGCTCATGACGTTGAAGCCGAACCAGCCGACGCACAAGACCCACGATCCCAAGGCCAGGAAGGGAATGTTGGACGGCGGAATGGCGACGACCCGGCCATCCTTGCGATAACGGCCGTGACGTGCGCCCAGCATCAGCACCGCGCCCAGGGCGATCCAGCCGCCCAAGGCGTGGACCACCACCGAACCGGCGAAGTCATGGAAGGGGACGCCGAACCATTCGGTGACCAGCTCCTGAAAGCCCAGGCGGCTGCCCCACACCATGCCCTCGGTCAGCGGATAGACCAGGCCGACCAGGATCGAGGTGGCGATCAATTGCGGCCAGAACTTGGCCCGTTCGGCGATGCCGCCCGAAATGATGGCGGGAATGGCGGCGGCGAAGGTGGCCAGGAAGAAGAACTTCACCAGGTCATAGCCGTTGGCGGCGAAGGCGGCGTTTTCGCCCTTGCCCACCAGTTCGGCGGCCGGATGCAGGAAGCTGATGCCATAGGCGACGCCGTAACCGACGAAGAAATAGACCAGGGTCGAGACCGCGAAGTCGGTCAAAATCTTGACCAGGGCGTTCACTTGGTTCTTTTTTCGAACCGTTCCAACTTCCAGGAAAGCAAAACCGGCGTGCATGGCCAAAACCATGATCGCCCCCAAAAGAACGAAAAGTACATCTGCGCCGGTTCTTGTCATTTCCATTTGAATTGGCTCCTCACCCTGGGCCCGTCGAAAAGGGGTTGGGCGCGCGCCATCAACAATTATGCCAAGCGGGCTGAATGCACCTAACTAATTGTTATATAATATGAAAATTGCTATGCATAAGAAATGAACATATAGCACTTGATCAAATTCTATGCGAAGCAGCCCAAGAGTCGCCCTGAAAATAGGCGTCAAGCGATTCCCATGGGCGCGGGATGGGCGAATGGTGGGTTAAAATATAGGCGCATTGTTACTGTGGCTAAAATTTGGGCGATATTTTTTCCATTGAAACGCCAAAAAGCAGAAGCCGCCCTGGTCGGGGGCGGCTTCTGCTTTTGGATCAAATTTTTCTCACCGAGGTGGCGCGAGTGACGGGGCTCGAACCCGCGACCTCCGGCGTGACAGGCNNCTCTGACCAACTGAGCTACACCCGCAACCTCGTGAGGGCCGGGTATATAACAGGGGGTTTGGGGGGGCGCAAGGGGCTTTTTGCATTCGGCCTGCATTTTTCTGTTCCGTCTCCCTTTGGCGGCGATACTCTGACGGGGAAAGAGAGGTGCCGGATGGCGGATGTCGTCAACCTGAACCGCTGGCGCAAAGCCAAGGCGCGGGACGAAAAAAGCAAGCAGGCCGAGGCCAATCGTGTGGCCTTCGGCCGCACCAAGGCGGAAAAGCAGGCGGAGCGAAACCAGGAAGAGCGTCGGCAAGCCGAATTGGATGGTCACAAGCTGGAAGATTAATCCCAGGGCGGGTTGGCCTTGCGCAGGGTCTTCCAATCGGCGCGGGCGGCCTGCATCAGCAAGGGCCTGCGGGTTTCATGCCAGCCGCAGATCAGTCCCGCCGCCCAGCCCCAAGGGGCAGAGGCCCCTGATCGGGCCAAACGCGGGGCGGCGACGGCCAGATCGTTCAACTCGCCCAAATTCTGCTGCAGGCTGGCCAAGGCGGCCAGCAGCGGCTTGACCTTGGGTTTGGGGTAAAGACCGGCGAAGAACTCGCCGCCATAGCGCAATTGCTTGCCCAGGATGCGCAATTGATGCAGTTCCTCGGCCGGCAGGTGGTTCAGGTCGTTGCCGCCGGTCTTCAGCAGGCGGCGCCATTGTCGCCTGAGCACCTTGCGGGCAAAGCCGGAAAGCGGCGCTTGGGCCTCGGCGCTGTCGGGGTTGGTCGGCGACAAGGACCAGCGCCCCAATTCCAGCAACATCAAGGTGAAACGGGGCGAGGCGGTGGCGGCGCGGGCCACCGCCAAGTCGGCATCGCGACGGCGCAGGAATTCCTGCCACAACTCGGACAATGCCGGGGCTTGCGGATGGTCGGCGCAGACCGGGGCGACGATCTCGGACAAGAAGACCTCGGCATCGCGGGCCGGGCCCAACTGGGCCAACAGCCAGCGGATTTGACTGCGCAAATCGTCCAATTGGGTGTCGGCCAGCACCGGTTTGAAGATTTTCAGGGCCGAGCGCAGCCGGCGCAGCGCGACCCGCATCTGATGGACCGCTTCGGCGGCAGAGGGGCCGTCGATGGCCATCTGGTTGGCGCTGAGATGGCCGACGCAGTCGCGAGCGATAGCCTGCAGGGCCTGGCCGGTCGTCATGCCGGCATCCAAGATGACGGGCTTGGCCTTGAAAGCCTGCGGAATGGCGGCGGCCACCAGATCATAGCCGCGATCGGATTTGGCCAGGGGCAAAACCCGGCAGGGCAGGGCGGTGGCGATGGCATTGGCCATGTGGAACGCCGCCTCTGCCGAACCCCGGCGTATTTCCAACTCGATTTCGCATAAAGGCTGTTCGGTTTCGGCGGTTTTCAGAACGCCCTGGTCCAGGGCCAGTTCCATTTCCCAATCGGCTCCGGCCAGGATGTGGGTGGTGCGTTTGATTTCGGTGGAAAACAGCGGCTGCAGCCTGTCGTAAAGGCCGTCTTCACGAAATATCTCAAGGCCGGTGGCCAGCAGGTGGGGCAGGTTGAGGCTGGGCAGGGCCAAAACCATTTCCCATTCGTGGCGTTCGAACAGCCCGGAATGGGCGGGGGCGGATTCTTTGACCGTCTGAATCCAGTCTCGGCCCTTGCGGCGCAGGCGCAACGACACCCCGGCCCGGCGCAGAGCGAAGTCGGGGGTGTCGTAATAGGTCGACACCAGATCGCGGGTCACGGCGCGCCCTTGTTTGGCGGCGGCGATGGCGGGCAGTCGGGGCACGCGCTTCAGCGCTTGGGCGTCAACCGCCAGCTTCAACTCGATCTCGGTATGATCCATCTGGGTCCCCCAAGGGTCGTATCCTTATATCATCGTCTCGACAGTGCGGCGATTAAGGAAGTGTGAACGCCTTGGCCCCATTCTATGGTTGGAATTCCTATGCGGCTCCCTTGCGCAAATCGGGGCCGCGATCGCCTAGGGGGAAATGGATGAGCACCCTTTCTCGTCTGCGCCGGGGTGTCGCCTCGGCCGTGATGCTGGTTTCATTGGCCGGCTGTCAGGCTTTGCTCGATCCCAACGGCACGCAGAACACGGTGGGAGGGGTGGTCAATTCCGAGGCCACCGACCGCGCCATGAGTGCCTTGACCCGTGGCGACTACACCACCGCCGAACGTTATGCCCTGACCGCGCTGCGCTACAATTCCCGCGATCCCATCGCCCTGCTGGCGGCGGGACTGGCCTATCAGGGGTTGGGGCGCTATGACCTGGCGCGGCAATATTACGAGGTCATCATCACCAATAATATTTCCGGCTCGATCATGACGCCGGGGGATGGCGGCGTGGTCATGCCGCGTTCGGTGCTGGACGTGGCGCGGGCCAACATGGCGGCCATCGACAAGATGACCGGTCGTTACGTGCCGCGCAGCGCCGCCGAATCGGGGAAGGCGCCGGGCGCCTCGGCCATCGGCGCCCCGCCTTTGCCCTTTGGTGAGGCCGATCCCTTGGGCTCGGGCCTGCGTCCGCAGGCCGCGTCGGGACCGATGACCCCCATCGGCACGGCCAGCGCCTCTGGTGCCGAGGCCAATGCCATCGGCCGTTTCCGCATCTTGAAGCGTTTGCTCGACGAATCGCTGATCACCCCCGACGAATACCGGGCCCGGCGTACCGCCAATTCCGGTGCTTTGCTGCCTTATACGGGGCAGGCGCCGTCCACCGGCTTGGACCGTCCCATTCCACCCGAAGACGCGGTGTCGGCCCGTTTGCGCGCCTTGGCGCAGAACCTGGAAGGTCGCGCCATCACGCCGGCCGAACATGCGGTGGAACGGACCGCCATACTCGACGCCTTGTTGCCGGACAAGCCGCGGCGCAGCGAATTGCCGCCCCTGCCGCCCAAGGATTTGCTCGAGGCCGGGCAGGCCATCGGCCGGGTGGAACGTCTGTTGTCGGCGGGGCTGATTACCTCGGAAGAAGCCGGCAAGGAAAAAGCCGCCATCGACCAGCGCTATAACACGCAGATGGGCAACCAGGTGGTGGACGGCTCGGTGACCGGCTTGCGTCCGGCCAGTTCGGCTCCGGCGCCGGTCAAGGACGCCGCCAAGTCGACCGCCACCAAGACCAGCGGCAAGTGGGGGGTGTCCCTGGCCAGTGCCGGTTCGGAAGACGAGGCGCGGACCCGCTGGGCCGACATCAAGCGTAAATTCCCCGAAGAGCTGGGTCAGTACGACGCCACCTATCGTCCCAATGCCGAAGGCACGCGATGGCGCGTTCTGGTGGGGCCGCTGGCCTCGAAGAATGCGGCCAGCCAATTGTGCAAGACCCTCAAACTGCATCGTCAATCCTGCGATCCAGCCTCACTCTGACAGGGTGTTGACCTATGGATAGGGGCGTTTCGGCTCTCGCCCCCCAACCCATAGACTGGCTAAGATATTGATGTAAAAGCATTTTGCCCTTGCCAGGCACTCTCTCCCGGCCTATGCTTAGATTTCGTCCGCTCCTTCAAGGGCTGTCACACGATGGTCAAAAAAGAATTTGACGGGGTTGTCTT
>DISD01000041.1 GCA_002435715.1 Rhodospirillaceae bacterium UBA6219 | reverse complement strand
TCCGGCAAACCCGGGGCGGTTCACATCTTACCGAAGCGAAGCCGAGGTGAAGGGTGTTCTCATGCCCTCCCTTCCCAGATCAGCAATGCCAGTGCCGAGCGCGCTAACCGACCGATGAGGCTGGATTGTTCGGCGTCTATGGTCACGGTGCCGATGGTTTCATGGTTCGGGGGGCGTGACATCACCGAGGAAAATGCGGGGGTAAAAAGGCGTTGCGAGACGCAGTTTCTACTGTGCATTAAATCACTCGTTAAACACTTTGACATAGATAATGAATACTCGCGTCAGAAGGATGTTGAGTGTGGGCGGTAGAAAAACCTTCAGATCGTTGATGACGGCGACGGCTTTGGTGTCGTCGCTTGCAGCGTGCGCGCTGGATCCGGAACCGTTGGCCGAAATCCGCGTCGATCTTGATCGACATGCGCAATCCTTGCCCCAAGATGTGCTGTCCCAGCCGCTGAGTGTGGACGACGCCATTGCTTTGGCGGTGGCCCATAACCTGGATTCAAGGGTCAAGCTGCTGGAAGAAGTGCTGGCCCAGGGCAAGGCCGATCTGTCCATCTTCGCCCTGTTGCCGCAGATGGCGGCCAAGGGCGGCATGACGCGCCGCTCGCTGCCCAAGGCCACGGTGTCCAAGGATTTGTCCACCGGTGCCACCGGGGCGGCCTATTCCACCAGCGACGATGCCCTTGGCCGTACCGCGGATTTGACCGCCACCTGGAACCTGATGGATTTCGGCATCGCCATGTTGCGGTCCGACCAAGAGGAAGATCGCGTCAAGCAGGCCATCGAAAAGCGTCGCCGTGCCCTGCATCTGCTGATTCAGGATGTTCAATCCGCCTATTGGAAGGCGGTGATCAACGAATATGCGGAAACCAAGTACAATTCCTTGGAAGTGCGTCTGAAGCGGTCGGTGGCCGATGCCGAGGAAGCCGAGCGCACCAAGGTCGGCGATCCCATGCAGATGCTGAACCACCAGCGCGCCATCGTCGACACCATGCGCCAGATCGCCGAGATGCAGCGACAGACCGCCACCTCGCGGGCTGATCTGGCCGGGTTGATGGGGGTCGAATCGGTGGCGTCTTTCCAACTGGCGGAACTGAAGGATGCCGGAACCCTGAAGCTGGACAGCCCGTCCCAGGATATCGAGGCGTTGCAGCAGGTGGCGTTGGACAATCGTCCCGAGCTGAAGGTGGAAGACGCCCAGTTCCATATCGACACCCAGGAAATCTATACCGAATTGCTGAAGTCGCTGCCTGGGATCGGCCCCTTCATCGGTGGCCATTACGATTCCAATTCCTATCTGAAATACAACGCCTGGGCCGATGCCGGCGTGCAGGTGGCGTGGAATTTGGTGGATTTCCTGTCGGCTCCCAAGCGCATCGGTCAAGCTCAGAACACGGTGGAAATGACCCGTGCCCGGCGGTTGGCCCTGGGTATGGCGGTGGTCACCCAGGTCCGCGTCGCCGACATCCAGTACCGGCACGCGCTGAAGGAATATCGCCTGACCGAACAGATGGCCGGCATCGACCGTCGCATCACTTCGTTGGCCGGCAAGTCGCGCAATGCCGGCAGCGGCAGCGCCATGGAAGAAATCAAGGCCGAGGCTTCGTCCATGCTGTCGACGTTGCGGCGCTTCATCCTTTATTCCGAGGTTCAGGCCGCCAAGGCCCGCCTGAATGCCGCCATGGGGCTGGACCCGCAACCGGCCATGTCCACTGAATCCGTGCCTGTGGCGCAAAACCCGGTTCCGGTCTATGCCGCTGTCAACCAAGGCCCCTGATCCGGCGGTTCTGGCCGCCGAAGCCAAGGCCGTTTCCGCGTGCCTGCGGTCCATCGGCCATGTGGTGGCGGCTTCGGCGCTTTGCGATTCCTATGCCATGGCCGCCGCCGAGGCCGCCCCCGATCCGTGGTTGGTGGCGTTGTCGCGACACGGTTTCGCCGCCCATGTGGAAAACCGCACCAACCCGGCCAAGCTGTCGGCGGATTTGTTCCCCTGTGTCGCCTTGGAATTCGAAGCCTCGCGGGTGTTGAACCTGCCGCCGTCACAGGGCGAGCCGACCACCTTGCTGTTCATCCGTCCCCGTTTGGACAAGGACGCGACCGGGGCGCCCACCGCGTGGCCGGCGCTGCTGGCCAGTTGGAAGCCCATGCTGTGGCGGGCCGGCCTGGCCGGTGGATTGGGCAACATTCTGGCCCTGGCGGCGCCGTTGTTTTCGGCCCAGGTCTATGACCGGGTGTTGCCGCATTCCTTGCTGGATTCCCTGATGGTCATCGCCGGCTTGTTCCTGTTGGCGGCACTTTTCGAACAGGTGTTCCGCCGCCTGCGTGGATTGTTCGTGGAAGACACCCTGCACGAAGGCAATGTGCGGCTGGCCATGGACATGCATCGTCGCATTCTGGAAACCCGTTTCGAGGGTACGGCGGCGCCGTCCGGGCATTTGATGCGCATGTTGCAGGATTTCGACGCCATCCGTGACGGTTTCGGTGCCGCCGCCGTGTCGTTGCTGGCCGATTTGCCGTTCATGGCCTTGTTCCTGACCGGCCTGTTTTTGTGCGACCCGATGATCGCCCTGGCGGTGTTGGGTATGAACATCGTCATTGCCGGGTCCACCTTGCTGGCCATCCACCGCCAGAAATTGCTGCATCAGGAATTGTCGCGGGCCGCCACCTTCCGCACCCAGGCCGCCCAGGAAACCTTCTTCGATCCGGAAACCGTGCGCCGGGTCGGCGCCATGACCTATCTGCAAGGGCGTTTCCGTCAGGGCACCATCCTTTATGCCACTTCGGCACGGGCCATCCGCACGGTGGCGGCGGCGCGCGGCAATCTGTCCATGCTGGCGCAGAACCTGGCCATGCTGTGCGCCTTGGGTCTGGGCGGCTGGCGCGCGGTGGAAGGCGAAATGAGCGCCGGCATCATCCTGGCCGCCACCATGCTGGCCACCCGCTTCACCGGTGCCAACATGCAATTGGTGTCGGTGGTGCCGCAAACCCTGGCGGCCTTGGCGTCGTTGGAATCCTTGCGCACCGTCACCTCTCGGCCCACCGAACGGCCCCCGGGGGTCAGTCTGATCCACCGGCCGCTGGCGGCGGGCAATCTGCAGGTGGAAGGCTTGGTCGCCCGTTATCCCAACGCCGCCCAGCCGGTGTTGGACGACATCAATCTTGTGGTGCCGGCCGGGCAGCGTCTGGCGGTGGTCGGGGCCTCGGGGTCGGGCAAGACGACGCTGGAAAAGGTGCTGTCGGGGATCATTCGCCCGGAAACCGGCCGGGTGTTGCTGGACGGTGTCGACATCGCCCTGATCGATCCCGCCGATCTGCGCCGCCACATCGCCATCTGCCCGCAAAATCCGCCGCTCTATTCGGGCACGCTGCGCACCAATTTGTCGCTGGACGGCTTGGTGTCCGACGACGACATGATCGCCATGCTGAACAATGTCGGCGCCGGTGCGGTGATGCCGGTGGGCATGGGGCTGGATTTCGAAGTGCTGGAAGGCGGCCGCAACCTGTCGGGCGGCCAACGTCAATTGGTGGCCCTGGCCCGGACCCTGTTGCGGGCGGCGCCGGTGACCATCTTGGACGAACCCACCGCCGCCTTGGACGAAACCACCGAACGCCGGGCCATCGCCGGGATTCACAAGGCGGTGGGCAATCGCACCTTGGTGGTGATCTCGCACCGAGCCGCCGTGACCGCCCTGGCCCCGCGCAGCGCGGTGATGGAGCGCGGCAAGGTGGTCCGCGTCACCCAGCGTGACGTCACTCCGCCGCCGACCGGCAAGGGGGGCGGGGCATGAAGAAGAACGCCGCATCCGAACAGGCCCTGGATGCCTTTCGCTCTCCCATTCACGGCATTGCCCCCCGCCTGACCTCGCCGGCGGCGACCTCGCTGCTGTTATGGAGCACTTTGGCCTTCGTGGTCCTGTTCGGGGCCGCCGCCGTGCTGGAATTGGACGAAGTGGTGACGGCGCCGGCACGGGTCGAGCCGTCGGGGCAGATCCGCCATGTCCAGCATTTCGAGGGCGGCACCATTCAGGACGTGCTGGTGCGCGAAGGCAGCTTCGTCTCGGAGGGCGAAGTGCTGGTGCGGCTGATCAATTCGCAAGGCGCCCAGGACTTGGCCGACAAACGGGCCCGTTATGCCGCCTTTCAGGCCCGCACCGCCCGTTTGCATGCCGATCTGGCCGGAACCAAGGATATCCCCTGGCCGGCGGGAATCGCCATCGACGCCGAGACCAAACGGCGCGAGATGACCATCCATACCGAACGGCTGTCCTATCGCGCTCAGCAGGCCAATGTCATCCAGCGTGAAATGGAACGCCGTCGCCGCGAAGTGGCCGAAAACGAAACCCGTCACGCCGGTCTGGAACGCGCCCAGGCCAAGGGCGCCGAGGAAATGCGCATCAAGAAAAAGGCCTATGAGGTGGGCGTGGTCGGCAACCAGGAAATGGTCAAGCTGGAACGCGAACAATTGCTGCTCGATACCGAGGTGGCCACTGCCAAGGACACCATTTCGCGGCTGGAAGCCCAGCAGGACGAAGCCTCGGCCAAGTTGGCGGAATTCGAAAAGGGCTGGCGCACCGACGTCTTGGAAGAAATCAGCAAGGTGGAAGCGGAAATCTCCTCGCTGAAAGCCACCATGGAAGTGGCCACCGACCGCGAATCCCGTTCCGAAGTGCGTTCGCCGGTGCGCGGCGTGGTCAAGATGGCGGCCATCACCAGCGTCGGCCAGGTGGCCAAGCCCGGCGACACCCTGATGGACATCGTTCCGCTGGATGACGCCTTGGTGGTGGAAGCCCGGGTGCCGCCCCAGGATATCGGCCATTTGCGCGAAGGGCTGAAGGCGTCCATCCGGCTGTCGGCTTACGACCCGTTCCGTTATGGCCAATTGCATGGACGGGTGATGGCGGTGGGCGCCGATTCCATCGAGGAAGGCCAGGGTGCCAACACCCAAACCTATTACAAGGTGGTGGTGCAGTCGGAACAATCGGTCTTGTATGACAGCGCCGGAAATCCCAATCCGGTGCGTTCAGGTATGGCGGGGACGGCGTCCATCGTCGTCGGCCGCAAATCCGTCTTGCGGATGATTTTTGACCCGCTTTTGCGCAATGAAGTGATTTTTTCACTGAATTCGTTCACACTGCCCCAATAAGTCATTCCCAGAAAGGGGAAGGCCATGCCACTTCAGACCGCTCCGGTCGCCGAGCCAAAGCTGCCGGTGATCCAGGTCGCCGACGGTAAGACCGCTCAGGTCATCGGTAAAGTATCCGCCATTCAGGGTGAAGCCTGGATCGTTCGCGGCGGCCAGAAGATCGCGGCCACCGCCGAGGCGCCGCTGATCAAGGGCGATTCGGTGGAAAGCACCGACGGCTCGCAGATTTCCTTGGTTTTCGCCGACCGTTCGACCTTTGTCTTGAAGGACAAAGGGCTGATCGGCCTGGACGACTTCACCTATGATCCGGCGACCAAGACCGGTTCCGAATCCATCCTGGTGGCCCAGGGCGGCTTTTCCTTCGTGTCGGGCGACATCGCCAAATCGGCGCCGGGTGCGGCCAAGGTGGCGACCCCGGCCATGTCCATCGGCATTCGTGGCACCACGGTGCAAGGCTCTGTTGGCCCCGGCGGCGAAACTTCGGTGGCGCTGCAAAACGACCCTGGGTCCAGCTTCGTCGGTGAAATCACGCTCAGCCGTGTCGGCAGTTCCGATCCGCCATTGACCATCAGCACCCCCGGTGCGGGCGTTCTGGGGGCCACGTCTGGCGCGTCGTTCAGCGTTTCCAACAATGCCGGCAGCGTGGTTAGCGCTTCGGCGCCGGCTCCTTCGGCGCCGCCGGCGACGCCTCCTTCATTGCCGTCGGCTCCGACAACGGGGCCGGCAACCGGTGGCGCGACTGGAGATGCCGGCGGCGGAAATACCGGTGGTGGTGACGCCGCCGCGGGTGCGGCCAATGGCGGCGGCGACGCGGCTGCCGGCAATGCGGATGCCGGTGCAGGGGACGCTGCGGCCGGTGACGGCGCTGCCGCCGAAGGGGCCCCGGCCGAGGGTGCCGGCACCGAGGTTGCGGCGGGCGATGGCACGGGCACCGATGGCACGGGCACCGAAGGCGGTGCTGCTGATGGCGGCGGTACTGACGGTGGTGGCGCCGAAGGTGTTGTAGCAACGGGGACGGGAACCGGAACCGGTGACGCCGGCGGTGGAACCGGCACCGGCGGTGGAGACGGCGGAACCGGAACAGGCGGTGGCGACGGCGGTGGAACTGTCGGGACCGGAAATCCCGGTGGTGGCGATATCGGGGTGGTCGGCGTTCCCCCCATTCCGACGGTGGCGATCAATAATTCGACGAATTCGTCTCCGACCACGACGACGACGACCACGACGACGACCACATCGGGTTCGACCACGACGACGACCGGAGGGGGGACGACCACCACCACCGGGACGACGACCACCACCACCGGCGATACCGGGACGACCACCACCAATACGCAAACGCCGGTGACCAATGAGCCGCCGACCAGTGCCGGGCTGACGCTGAGCGCCGGGGCGGAAGACAATTCGGTCATCATTCTGAAAGCCGATCTGCTGGCCGCCGCCACCGATCCGGAAGGGGCGACCCTGACCCTGGGGAGTTCTTTCACCACCTCTTCGGGGACGCTGGTCGACAATGGCGACGGCAGCTTGACCTTGAATCCGGCGGCGGATTTCTTCGGCGACGTCACTATTGGATACACGGTCAGCGACGGCACCAACACCGTCAATCTGACCGCCACCCAACCCATCACCAGCGTCAACGACGTGCCGGTTCTGGGCCCCATCAGCCTGCCCACGGCGACGGAAGACACGGATCTGACCTTCACCACGGCGCAATTGCTGGGCGGCACCACCGACGTCGATGGCGACCCCCTGACGATTACCGGGATCAGCGCCGTCAACGGCACCGTGGTGGATTCCGGGGGCGGTGTTTTCACCTATACCCCCGACGCCAATTACAACGGCACGGAATATCTGAGCTACACCATCGACGACGGCCATGGCGGGACCGTGGGGGTGTCGGCCACCTTCACGGTGAACGCCGTCAACGACGCACCGGTTTTGGGCACGTTCAGCCTGCCCAGCGGTATCGAAGACAGCGACAAGATCTTCACTTTGGCGGATCTGTTGGGCAGCAGCACCGACCCTGAATTGGACACCCTGTCGGTGACCGAGCTCAGCGCCGCCCACGGCACCATTGCCGACAATGGTGACGGCACTTACACCTATACCCCCGATGCCGATTTCAGTGGCACGGAAACCCTGAGCTATTCCATCACCGACGGGCTTGCGTCACAGACGGTTTCCAATACCTTCACGGTGACCGGCGTCAACGATGTTCCGGTCTTGGGCACCATCAGCTTGCCCGAGGCGACGGAAGACACGCAGCTAAGCTTCACCACGGCGCAATTGCTGGGGGATACCATTGACGTCGACAATGACACCCTGACGATTACGGGGATCGGCGCCGTCAACGGTACCGTGGTGGATTCCGGGGGCGGGGTTTTCACCTATACCCCCAACGCCAATTACAACGGCATGGAAACCCTGAGCTACACCATCGATGACGGCCATGGTGGGACCGTGGGGGTGTCGGCCAGCTTCACGGTGAATGCCGTCAACGACGCACCGGTTTTGGGCACGTTCAGCCTGCCCACCGGCACCGAAGACACGGATGTGATCTTCAGTACGGCGGATTTGCTGGGCAGCAGCACCGACGTTGAAATGGATGCCCTGTCGGTGATCGGGCTCAGCGCCGCACACGGCACCATTGTCAACAACGGCGACGGCACTTACACCTATAGCCCCGATTCCGGGTTCAGCGGGACGGAAACCCTTAGCTATTCCATCACCGACGGAATGAATTCGCAGGCGGTTTCCAACACCTTCACGGTGACGATGGTCAATTTCGCCCCCAGCTTGCCCAGCACGGCGACGATGACCGCCATCAACGAAGACACCCTTTCGCCGGCCGGGCAAACCATTGCCTCCCTGCTGGGGGGCGGCTACAGCGATCCCGACGTCAACGACACCTTCGCCGGCGTGGCGTTGATCACCAACCCGATTACCGCCAATGGCAGCTGGCAATATTCCAGTGACGGCGGAACGACGTGGGTGGATATCGGCGGTGTCAGCATTTCCGGCGCGCGGATGCTGTCGGCGACCAGCTTGATCCGTTTCGTGCCATCGGCTGACTTCAATGGAACGTCGTCGTTTTACCTTTATGGCGTCGATTCCTCTTATTCGGGGGCGTGGTCGGACAGCACCAGCAACACCCCTGTCACCGTCAACGCCAGTTCCCCTGGCGGCACCTCCTATCTGGCCGCTTCTTCGACCCAGATGAGTATCACCGTCACTGCGGTCAACGACGCCCCCACCAACAGCGGCGCCGTGACCTTGGTCGCAGGGGGCGAGGATCAGCCCTACGTCTTCACCGCTGCTGATTTGCTGGTCAATGCCTCTGACGTGGAAGGTGACACTCTCAGCATTAGCAGTATCACGGCGACCCATGGCTCGGTGTCCTTAAGCGGTGGCGTATACACCCTGGTCCCCGATACTGATTATTACGGTAACGTCACCATCAGCTACACCATCTCGGATGGTAATGGCGGAACGGTGGGCGGAACGGCCAACCTTACCTTGACCGACGCGCCGGATCTGGGGGTCGAGGCCGGCGGGATTAACTTCGCGTTGACTACCCTCACCGGGTTCGTCGACGAGTATGGCTTGCTGGCCGCGGATTTCACGGGTGACGGTCTTGTCGACATCCTTTACGCGGACGGCACGAATGGGATGTCCCTGGCAGTCAACCAAGGGGATGGGCTGACATATCTCTCGAGCAATATCGACGGCAATGGGAACATCAGGTACGCCATCGGCGACATGAACGGCGATGGTAACTTGGATATCGTTCAGTTGAACCGCGCCAACTCGGTCAACAGTGTTTATATCAACGACGGTTCGGGTGGATTCACCGTTACTGGCACCTTCACCCAATTCATGAACGCCGTCGCCATCGGCGACATCAACAACGACGGCTATAGTGACGTGGTACTTGTCGGGGACCATACCGGAACCATGGTCTATTACGGGGATGGCGCCGGCGGGATCAGCGCAACGGCCGACGTGGTTCTGCCCAATGCCGAATACGCCACCCGGGTCGAAATTGCCGACATTGATGGGGATGGTGACAACGACCTAATCGTGGCCAATCAAAGTGCCCATGCCCTGGTTTACCGCAATGATGGTGGAACCCTGACGCAATCGGGAATTTTGGATATGTCCGGCACGGCGGTCCCGGCGGCAATGGGGTTGATCAATCATTTCGTTTTGGTCGATTTGGACAATGATGGCGATTTGGACGTGTTCGCAGCGGATCGCTATGTGGAAGGCTATTGGTTCGAAAATGACGGAACCGGCTCATACATCCGCCATTTGGTGGACAGCGCGACCGACGAACGTAACAGTGTGGCTGCTGGTGACTTCGACAGTGACGGAGACACCGACGTTGTGATCATGGGCTGGAGCCGAGACCAGTTGTGGCAGAACGATGGGGCTGGCGGCTTCACCAATGTGCTGGGCACCAGTGGACTGCCGAATAACCAAAGAGCTTTACAAACGGTGGCGGATATCGATGGTGATGGTGACCTTGATATTATCGCTGGAAACATGAATACGGGGCTTGTTGAGTACTATCAAAACAACTTGATCACTTCAGGTAACTATATCGAGGGCAGCAACGGGGTTTCCGTCTTCTCGACGGTGACGGTCAGCGACAGCGACAGCCCGATCCTTGCCGGGGCGACGGTAATGATCGCCAGCAATTTCACCATGGGCGACGTTCTGTCCTTTACCCCCAGTGGCGCGGTGGCTGGAACCTATGATGCGGGAACCGGCACCTTGACCTTGTCGGGCGCCGGGACTGTCGCCGATTATCAGGCGGTGATCAGGTCCATCACCTTTTCTCACACACTTCCTGCCATGACCGCTGATGCTCGACTGATCTCGGTTTCGGTGTCCGACGGAAGCAGCAGCAGCGACCCCATCACCAAGTTGGTGACGATTAGCCTCGCGACGACCCAATATACCAGCGGCAGTGCCGATGTTCTGACCGGCGGCAACGGTGCCCATATCTATGTGGTTGGCGCGGGTGAGTTCGCGTCGGGTGATTCCATCACCGATACCGGCGTGGCCAGTGATATGGACGTCATCGCCCTTAGCGGCGCAGGCACCTTTGACCTCTCGGTGGGAACCGTCACCGGTATCGAGAAATTGCAGATGGACGCGGCCGGAGGCAACGACGTGGTTTTGGGTGGCGGGGCCGATCCGCAGCAATTCCACTACATCGCCGGTGGTTCGGGGGCGGACACCATTTCCTTGGCCGACGCCGACAGTACCTTGGACCTGACAGGGGTTGCCATCACTTCGGTGGAAACCATCTGGACCGGTGCCGGCGACGATATCGTCCGCTTCGACGATGTCAGCGCCCCAGGCGTCAGCTTCGTTCTGGATGGCGACCTCAATTCCGGTGGCGACAGCGACACCGCGCAGTTCTTTGCCCAGGCCGAAAACAGCACCATGGATATCAGCGGGATCACGTTCACTGGGATCGAGACGGTGAAGATGTACGCCACCGCCGATATTGCGGCGGATCCCAGCTATACCGGGCTGAACGTCACCCTGAAGGGGCGTATTGGCGGCTATGACGAACTTTACGGTGGCGACGGCAACGACACGTTGATCGCCACCACCGGGGATGACCATCTGGAAGGTGGGCTGGCGGCCGATGCCTTCGTGCTGGCCGACAATTCCAAGACCGTCATCACCGATTACAATTCCGGCCAAGGTGACTCCATCGTGTTGTCCGATGCCGAATTCGGTCTGGGCAACAGCGGCACCCTGGCGGCCACCGATTACGGTGAAGGCAGCACCGCCATGTCCGGAACCGCCGTGGATTACGGGGCGGGCAATACCGGCGACGGTATCGTCGCCATTCAGAACGGCACCGATGTGCAATTGTGGCACACCTCGGCCCTGGAGGCGGCGACCACCGCCAATTCGGTCCAGATCGCCACTTTGACCAACGTGAACACCTCGTCCCTGGACAATACCAGCTACCATCTGGCGGTCTGATTTCAGACCGCCGGAACGGTGGGGCTTGGCTTGCAGGCATCGTTATGTATTAAATATACATAACGATGCTTCCGCCGACCATCGCTGAAGGATGTCCCCATGAAACGCCTGTTGATGATTGCCGCCCTGTCGCTGGCTTCGTTCCAAGCCGCGGCTGCCGAATTGCATGTCTATGCCGGTGCCGGCCTGCGCGAGGCGGTGGACAAGCTGGTCGAAACCTATCGTCAGCAAAGCGGCAACCAAGTGGTGGTGGAATATGGCGGATCGGGGCAATTGCTGGCCCGGTTCAAGGAAACCGGCAAGGGCGACGTGTTCATTCCCGGTTCCATGATCTATGTGGACGGTTTGGAAAAGGACGGCCAGGTGTTGTCCAAGGCGCCGTTGGCAGTTCATGGCGCTGTGGTGGCGGTGAACAAGGCGGCGGCCGACAAGGTCAAGGTTTTCGCCGATTTGGCCAAGCCCGGGGTGCGTGTCGGCTTGGGTGATGCCCAGGCCATGGCCCTGGGGCGCACGGCCGAGGTGATCTTGGAACGATCCGGCCTGAAGGACGCCATTTTGGCCAATGTGGTGACCCGGGCCGCCACGGTGAATCAATTGGGGCTTTATGTGGTCAATGGCGATGTTGACGCCGCCATCGTCGGCGGTCCGGAAGTGGCCAAGAATGTGGGCAAGGTGGTTGGGGTCGAGATTCCCGACGGATTGTACGAACCCGAAATCGCCGGCTATGCGGTGCTGAAGACCAGTGCCGATCCCGCCGCCGCCGAAAGCTTCGCCGCCTTGTTGCGTTCGGATACGGGCAAGCAGGCCTTTGCTCAGGCCGGTTTCCCGCCGGTCAAGTGATCCGACGTTTCGATCTGGTGCTGACGGTTCCTTTGGCCACCATCGTCGCGATGGTGGCCGGGGTGCTGGTCGCCCTGTCTTTGCGGGTGTCGCTGACGGAATTATGGCAGCAGGTGCTGTCGGCCGAGGTCCGTTTCGCCGTCGGCTTGTCGTTGCGCACCTCGCTGATGGCCTTGGCGGTTTCGCTGCTTCTGGCGGTCCCGGCGGCTTACGCCATGAGCCGACGGGACTTTCCCGGTATAAAGCTGGTCGACACCATCTTGGACATTCCGTTGGTGATGCCGCCCTTGGTGGCCGGGCTGGGGCTGTTGATCCTGCTGTCGCGTTCGGCCCTGGGGGCGCCCCTGGCCCGCCTGGGGGTGGACGCGCTGTTTTCGCCGGTGGGTGTGGTGGTCGCCCAGTCCTTTATCGCCATCTCGGTGGTACTGCGTTCGGCGCGGGCGGCTTTCGGCCAAGTCGATGGCGGCTATGGCCAAGCGGCCGCCACCTTGGGGGCAGGGCCGGCGGCGGTTTTCTTTTGGGTCGATTTGCCTTTGGCGGCCCGCGGCATCGCCGCCGGGACCGTGCTGGCCTGGGCGCGGACCCTGGGCGAATTCGGGGCGACGCTAATGGTTGCCGGGGCGACCCGGTTCAAGACCGAGACGCTGCCCATGGCGGTCTATCTGAATATTGCCACCGGCGACACCGAGGCGGCAGTTTCCTGCGCCTTGGTGCTGATGGTGATCGCCTTCGTGGTCCTGATGGCGTTGCGGCTGCTTAAGACGCGCGGCGCAACCTGACAATCATCAAGAGGCGCGGCGCAGCCGCACGATCACGTCGATGCCGGCCACTTCCATGCCTTCGGGGGCGTTGGGCAAGCCCATCACCTGCGGCTGGCAGCCGGGGATGTCTTCGATACGGCCGGTGGCTTCGTGATAGAAATGGTGATGTTCGGCGGTGTTGGTGCAAAACCAGCTGCGTTCGCCCATGGGCACGCGCTTGACCAGACCAGCGGCGGCGAATTCGTTCAAGGTGTTGTAGACGGTGGCCAGGGACAGTCGCATGCCCTGGCTCAACGCTTCCTGGTGCAGGCTGTCGGGGGTCAGGTGGCGGCTGCCGCCTTCCTTGATCAGCCGGCCGATGGTCAAGCGTTGGCGGGTCGGGCGAATTCCGGCGCCACGCAGCGTCGCCTCGTCAATGCTGAGCACGTCATACCTCTTCCGATAACCTTAATTTAAAATGCAGTTTATGTGCAATCCATCCTGGGGACAACCCTCACGTGGGGATGTCGGCTGCGTTTGCGACATGGCGCGCATGCGTTCCAGCAACTCCAGGTCGCGGCGCAGGGTCTGGGTGTGGTGTTCGCCCCACATGCGACCGAAACAGCCCGGGGATTGACATGATTGGCAAGAGGTCGGGCGGCGGGCCAGTTCTTCGCGATGGGCCTGCATCAGATCCTGCAGGTGTTGCAACCGGTCCTCGGGCTGTGCCAGGTCCAGGAAGGCCAGTTTCAGACGCAATCCCACCTGGCCCAAGGGGGTTGTCGGCCGTTCGATGGGCAGGGACAGCATCATGCGCAGGATACCCAGTCCTTGCGACGTGGTGCTGAACAGATCATAGCGCCCGTCATGGGCATAGCTCAGATGATGGGCGCGGGCCATTTCGTCCAGACAATCGCAGACCAATTGCGGCGACGGCGCCCATTGCCCGGCGGCGACGTGGTCGATGCAGGCGCACACCGCCTCGGCGGTGGTCGGGCCGCGATGGGCGCACCCCAGGGCCGCCAGCCAGATGAAGTCGCCGGGCCCCATGGGCCGGCTTGAGCCGATGAAGCTGAAGGTGGCGGGGCGGGAGAAGCTCATGACCGAACTCTTGTGCAAATGAAAGTCATTCGCAAAATAGAGCCGGCACTGCCCCCCTGTCAACCGGGCAATGGCTAAAAATCAGGTAAAATGCATCCTATATTTCTCGTTGCTGTTGCACCGCCCACTCCTCTACGGTGGCGGACAAGCAAGAAAACTGTCACGAGAAGAGGGATGCCCACCATTTGCACCGCCGACCTCAGCACAGGTGTGCGCGACATCGATCGTGGCACCGAGGGGTTGTGCTATTTGATGGGCCGCCTGTTCGAACCCGGTGTCGAATGCCGGCGGGTGGACGGTCAATGTGACCGCACCCAATGCACCCGCATCAGTGCGTTGATGAAGTTCATGGACCGCAACTTCACCCACCAGGAAAACCTGATGGACGAAGCCGATTATCCCCACCAGGACCATCATCGCCGTGAACATTGGCGCATCTTGGAACAATTGCGCCACATGCGTGACGCCAATGTCTGCGCCGACCGTGACCGCGCCGTGGTCCGTGAAGTGGTGGCCCACTGGATGGGCAGCCATGTGCCGCATTGCGACCGCGCCCTGGGGAGTTGGGCGCTGACCCGCCGGGTTCGCGAGCCGGGGTGATCTAGCTTAACGCAACCAGCGTGATCATCGCGCCGAGCAGCCATAACGGCAGCGGCAGGGCGATCAGCGGGAAATACCAGCCACATTCGCGAAAGGTCAGGCGGTCGACGATGCTGGCGGCGCTGACGCTGATGCCGCCGGCGGGGTTGCGCCAGGCGTAGTGAGTGGTGCGCAGGCGACGGATCAGGTCGAGCATGCCGATCAAGGCCGGACCGATTTGTGCCGCCCGTGTGGCCGGTTGCCAGCCCAGGCTGTCGGAATACCAGCCCAAGCCCAGCACCACCGCCAGATACAGCATGACCAGCGGCATCCAGCGCATGACGGCGATTCCCACCGGCCCCACGGTGACGGGGATGATGGAATCGTCATGTCCGATACGGCGGGGTGGTGGGGTCATGGTCCTTACTGTGCCTGGGATCGGCGTTTTATTTTATATGTATATAATATGCCCATTAAAGGCGTCGAGCTTGATCAATGTTAAAGCTCAGTGTCGCGCTGGGTCATAGGGTGGCCGTGACGTGGGGCATGCCCCCGTCGAGAGTTCAGGGTGAGGCCACCGGCGGGGGGAGTTCCGCGGTGGGTGGATTTCAACCCTTCGGATCCTTAGGAGCGACCATGTCCGAGACACTGACGAAAGCCGCTGCCCGCAACATCTTCTATGGCGGCACGGCGTTTTTCTTCGTGGTGTTCGTTGCCTTGACCGCGCACAGCGTGACCAAGGCCAACGCCATCGCCGCCGCCAATCCCGTCACCCCTGGGGTGGCGGCTGGCAAGCATGTGTGGGAAAAGCACGCCTGCATCGATTGCCACACCCTGATGGGTGAAGGCGCCTATTACGCCCCCGAACTGGGCAATGTCTGGGTCCGTTTCGGCGGCAAGGAAGACCCCGCCGGTGCCCGCGAAGCGCTGAAGGCGTGGATGAAGGGCCAGCCGTCGGGCGTCGAAGGTCGCCGCCAGATGCCGCAATTCAACCTGACCGAAACCGAACTGGACAACCTGGCCGACTTCCTGAAGTGGACCAGCGAGGTCGACACCCAGAACTGGCCGCCCAAGGTCAGCGGCTAACCGGGAAGGTGAGATCATGAAATATCAATCGCAAAAGGTGGCGCTGTACTATTTCGCCGGCGCCCTTGCCCTGTTCGTCGCCCAGGTGCTGTTCGGCACCATCTTGGGCACCGTGGTGGTCGCCCCCAATTTCCTGGCCGACCTGGTTCCGTTCAACATTCTGCGCATGATCCACACCAACGCCTTGATCGTTTGGCTGTTGATGGGGTTCTTTGGCTGCGCCTATTACCTGATCCCCGAAGAAGCGGAAACCGAACTGCATAGCCCCAAACTGGCGATCTTGCAGTTCTGGCTGTTCCTGTTCGGGGCCGCCGCCGCCGTCGTGGGCTATCTGTTCAAGATCCACGAAGGCCGCGAGTTCCTGGAACAACCGCTGTGGATCAAGCTGGCCATCGTGGTCGTCGCCTTGATGTTCCTTTACAACGTCACCCTGACGGTGCTGAAGGGGCGCAAGACCGCCATCACCAACGTCCTGCTGCTGGGGCTGTGGGGCATCGCCATCTTCTTCCTGTTCTCGCTTTACAACCCCGACAACCTGGTGCTGGACAAGATGTTCTGGTGGTGGGTCGTCCATCTGTGGGTCGAAGGCGTGTGGGAACTGGTCATGGCCTCGGTTCTGGCCTTCCTGATGATCAAGCTGACCGGCGTCGATCGTGAAATCGTCGAAAAGTGGCTGTACGTCATCATCGCCATGTCGCTGTTCACCGGCATCCTGGGCACCGGCCACCACTATTACTGGATCGGCACCCCGGCCTATTGGCAGTGGATCGGTTCCATCTTCTCGACCCTGGAAGTGCTGCCGTTCTTCGCCATGGTGGTGTTCACCTTCTACATGGTGTGGAAGGGCGGTCGCTCGCACCCGAACAAGGCTGCCCTGCTGTGGGCCTTGGGCTGCTCGGCCTTCGCCTTCTTCGGTGCCGGCGTGTGGGGCTTCCTGCACACCCTGGCCCCCATCAACTACTACACCCACGGCACCCAGGTGACCGCCGCCCATGGTCACCTGGCCTTCTACGGCGCCTATGTCATGCTGAACATCGCCATGTTCACCTATGCCATGCCGCTGCTGTTGAAGCGCGAGCCCTATAACCAGCTGCTCAACATGTGGGGCTTCTGGATCACTTCGGGCGCCGTGTCGTTCATGACCTTCGCCTTGACCTTCGCCGGTGTGGTGCAGACCCATCTGCAGCGCGTGCTGGGCATGTCCTTCATGGAAGTCCAGGACCAGTTGATGCTGTTCTACCAGTTCCGTCTGGGTGCCGGCATCTTCACCCTGGTCGGCGTGGTGATGATCGTCTGGTCGCTGGTGGTTCCTGGCAAGGCCAAGCAAGCCGCCGGTTATCAGGCCGCCGAGTAACGTGTCCCAATAAACTGCCTGGGGGGGTGGTTGCCGGCAGGCGGCCACCCCCTTTTTCCTGGAGTTGCGCCCCCTCATGGATATTCCGTTCTATCTGCCGGTCGGCAATGAATGCGATCTGTTCGAACTGGCTTTCACCAAGAAGCTGCCTTTGCTGTTGAAGGGCCCCACCGGCTGCGGCAAGACCCGTTTCGTCGCCCATATGGCGGCGCGGCTGGCCAAGCAATTGCACACGGTGTCGTGTCACGACGACCTGACCGCTGCCGATTTGACCGGGCGTTACCTGCTGAAGGGCGGCGACACGGTGTGGACCGACGGCCCGCTGACCAATGCGGTGCGCCATGGCGGCATCTGCTATCTGGACGAAGTGGTGGAAGCCCGCAAAGACGTCACCGTGGTCCTGCATCCGCTGACCGACGACCGTCGTCTGCTGCCGCTGGACCGCACCGGCGAATTGCTGGAAGCGCCCGATGATTTCATGTTGGTGGTGTCCTACAACCCCGGCTACCAAAATGTTTTGAAGCAATTGAAGCCGTCCACAAGGCAACGTTTCGTCGCCATCGAATTCGATTTCCCGCCGGCGGAAGTGGAATGCAAGGTGGTGGCCGAGGAATCGGGCCTGGATGGTGAACGGGTCGGCCAATTGGTGCGCCTGGCCGGACGGCTTCGGGCCATGAAGGGCCACGACCTGGAAGAAGGCGTGTCCACCCGTCTGCTGGTCTATTGCGCCACTCTGATCCAGGCCGGCATGAATTTGCGTCAGGCGGTGCAGGCGGCGATGATCGAGCCCCTGACCGACGACATGGACGTGAAAAAGGGTCTGGACGAAGTGGTTCTGGCAGTCTTCGGATAAAAACCATGTCGCTTCTGGAAAAGCTGGAACTGGAAGAAACCGTCGGCCGCTTTTGGCACCGTCTGGTGGGCGACAAGCATTCCTGGCCGCGCCACCCCGATGCGGCGGTCAGCCTGGATCAGGTGCGGGGCGCGCTTGCGGTGTTCTTTCGCGGCCTGGGCGGCGATGCCGGGGTGGCCATCACCAGCGCCAGCCTGAAGACGTCCACCCATCGCCTGACCTGGAAACAGCGGATCGGCATGGATGACGAACGCATGGCGGTGGCGTCGCGCGACGAGGTGTCGTTGTCGCTGCCCGACGTCATCGAATTCTTTGCCGATCCGGGGCTGAACCGCGATCTGTATTTCTGGCTGGCGGCGTTCTTCGCCGTGTTGCCACCGCAATCCCACGGGCCGGAAGACCCGTTGCTGGCCGACATCGCCTTTCTGATCCGCGCCGATACCGCCGCCCGCATGGCGCTGTCGCTTTATCCCGGCCTGCGCCATCGTCATCGCACTTTGTCCGAGGCTTTGCTGGCGGTCCGTCCGGCACGCAAGCTGACCGGTGCCGAGGCCGAAATCGAGGCCATGGTCTTGGCCATGCTGCGCGGCCAGGTGCTGCCCGATTGTTCCTATGAATCCGCCCCCCACGGCTATCGGCCGTTCCTGCCGGTGCCGCTGTGGGGTGAGGCGCTGCACCGGGGCACCGGTACCCGTCCCGACGATGCCGAGGACAGCCAGCCGGGCTCGAAACAGGAAGAACAGGACCAGCCCGACAAGCGGCGCGCCGCCGAACGCAAAAGTCTGGACAATGCCGATCGCAAGGACCCGCTGCTGCTGAACCGCTTCGAAAAGATCCTGGCCTTCGCCGACATGGTCAACGTCAACCGTGGCGCCGACGACCCGGACGAAGAGGAAGCCAAGAAAGCGGCCGAGGAAATGGACAAGATCACCATTTCCAAGCATGGCAAGAAGGCGGCGACCAAGCTGAAATTCGACCTGGACCTGCCGCCCGAGGCCACCGACATCACCAAGCTGACCGGCACCCATCTGTACCCGGAATGGGACCACCGCGCTGCCAGCTATCACAAGGATCATTGCCAGGTGCTGGTGGGGACCGGGCCCGAGGACAGCGACGATTTCTGGCGCCCCGACGCCCAGGCCAAACGCCGCATCCGTCAGGTCAAGCGCCAGTTCGAAGCGCTGCGCACCAAGGCCCAGGTGATGCGGGCCCAGGTGGATGGCGGCGAGCTGGACATGGATGCCCTGGTCCGCTCGCGGGCCGATCTGCGGGCCTCGGGCCAGGGATCGGACCGGGTCTATACCCAGCGCCGGCCGCTGGAACGTGATCTGGCGGTGGCGGTGCTGCTGGATGCCAGCCTGTCCACCGATGCCTGGGTGGAAAACCGCCGGGTGCTGGACGTGGAAAAGGAGGCTTTGGCGGTATTCAGCCATGGTCTGGCCGCCTGCGACGACAGCTTCGCCATCTATTCCTTCACCTCGCGCAAACGCGCTTGGGTCAAGGTCGATACCTTGAAGGACTTCGACGAAGCTTTCGGCGATCGGGTGATGCGCCGCATCGGGGCGGTCAAGCCGGGCTATTACACCCGCATCGGCACCGCCATCCGCCACGCCACCGCCCAGTTGGAACAACGGCCCAACCGCCACCGCCTGCTGCTGGTGATCACCGACGGCAAGCCCAATGACATCGACCATTACGAAGGCCGTTACGGCATCGAGGACACGGCCAAGGCCATCCATGAAGCCCGCGCCAAGGGCATGGCGGTGTTCGGCGTCACCATCGACAAGAAGGCCCAGGCCTATTTCCCGCGCCTGTTCGGGCGGGGATCCTTCGCCATCGTCCATCATCTGGCGCAACTGACGGCGGCTTTGCCGCGCATCTACCGCCATCTGGTGGGATGAAAAAAGGGCCGCGTGAGAGCGGCCCTTTGTTTTTTACCCCTGCACCACCGGGGCGTCGTCCTTGTTACCCCATTCCGACCACGAGCCGTCATAGACCGCCACGTCCTTGTGACCCATCAGGTACAGGCCCAGGGCGACCACGCAGGCGGTGACGCCCGAGCCGCAGGTGGCGGCGATGGGCTTGGACATGTCGACACCGGCGGCGTCGAACAGCGCCTGCAGTTCGGCGGCCGGCTTCATGGTGCGTTCGCGATCGTCGATCAGGCTTGCCACCGGCACGTTCAGCGCGCCGGGCATGTGGCCGATCTTCTTCACCGGCCACGGCTCCGGGTCCACGCCCTGGAAGCGGCCGGCGGCGCGAGCGTCGACGATCTGCTCGCGGCCCGATTCCACGTTGGCCAGCATCTGGGCGTAGTCGCGCACCAGGGTCTGGTTCACATGGGGGATGAAGTGGCGGTCGCGCGGCATGGGCGGCAGGTCTTCGGTGGCGCGCTGTTCGCGCAGCCACTTGGGCAGGCCGCCATCCAGCAGGCAGACGTCGCGATGGCCGAATACCCGGAACATCCACCACACACGGGCCGCGGCACTGCCGAAACCGGTGCTGTCATAGACCACCACCTTGTTGCCGTTGCCCAAGCCCAGCTTGCGCACCTTGGACGCGAACTTTTCCGGTGCCGGCAGGGAATGGGGCAGGCCGGTATCGATGTCGGCGATTTCGTCGATGTCGAAGAACACCGCACCGGGGATGTGCTCGGCCTCGTATTCCTCGCGCGGTTGGCGATTGGCGCTGGGCGGGAACCAACTGGCGTCAACAATGCGTACATCCGGGGCCTTCAGGTGGTCGGCCAGCCACTGGGTCGAAACAAGGGCATCCGGATTGACGTAATTCATGATGGCGCGTTCCCTTTGGTTGGTTCTAAGCCAGCCAGTCAGGCACGGGCAGGTCGCGCTCGCGCAGGAAGGCCGGGTTGAACAATTTGCTTTGATAGCGGGTACCATAATCGCACAGCACTGTCACCACTGTATGGCCGGGCCCCATCTCACGCGCCACCTTGATGGCGGCCATGATGTTCACCCCCGACGAGCCGCCGACCACCAGACCTTCTTCCTTGATCAGGTCGAAAATCACCGGCAGCGCCTCGTGGTCGGTGACCTGGACCTGGCCGTCGATGGGGGCGCCTTCCAAATTCTTGGTGATGCGGCCCTGGCCGATGCCTTCGGTGATGGACGTGCCTTCGGCCTTCAGCTCGCCATTTGCGTAGTAATTATACAAAGCCGAGCCCATGGGATCGGCCAGCACGACGCGGATGTCCTTGTTCTTTTCCTTCAACGCCATGCCGGTGCCGGCCAAGGTTCCGCCGGTGCCCACCGCGCAGGTGAAAGCGTCCACTTTGCCGTCGGTCTGGTCCCAGATTTCCGGCCCGGTGGTGCGGTAATGGCCCATGCGGTTGGCGACGTTGTCGAACTGGTTGGCCCACAACACGCCGCCCGGTTCGGTTTGCGCCAGTTCCTTGGCCAGGGTCTCCGAGTAACGGACGTAATTGCCCGGATTGGCATAAGGCAAAGCCGGCACCAGCCGCAGATCGGCGCCCACCAGACGCAGCATGTCCTTCTTTTCCTGGCTTTGGGTTTCCGGCATGACGATGACGCTGCGGTAACCGCGCGCATTGGCCACCAGGGCCAAACCGATGCCGGTATTGCCCGCCGTGCCTTCGACGATGATGCCGCCCGGCTTCAGCAGGCCCTTTTCCTCGGCGTCCTGGATGATGGCCAGGGCGGCGCGGTCCTTGACCGAGCCGCCGGGATTGAGGAACTCGGCCTTGCCCAGGATGGTGCAGCCGGTGGTTTCCGACGCCTTCTTCAGCTTGATCAGCGGGGTGTTGCCGATGGAATCGGTGAAGCCGGCGCGAAACGAGGTCATGGTGTGCATCCTGATTTAAATAACACTAACAACGACCATATATGGCAAGGCTGATATTATTCAATGATTCTTTAGTGTGAAATAGGCGCAAAAAAACACCCCGATGTGGTTCGGGGTGTGTGAAAAGAATCAACCCAGCCACTGACGGCGGATGGCATCCTTTTCCAGCATCAGCCATTGGATGGCCAATACCGCCATGGAATTGCAGATGCGGCCGTCCTTACACATCTCATAGGCTTCGGCGCTGGGCAGGGTGAAGACGCGGATGTCCTCGCCTTCATGGGCCAGACCGTGCAGGCCTTCGATGGTGGCGGAATCGACCCGGGCGCAGAACAGGGCGCAGCTTTCCGACGAACCCCCGGCGGTGACCAGATACTTGCCGACCTCGATCATCGCCGATGGCTTGGCGCCGGCTTCTTCCTCGCTTTCGCGCCAGGCGACGTCTTCGGGGGTCTCGCCGTCCTCGATGATGCCGGCGACGCATTCCACCAGCCATGGATACCAGCCCGCCGCCAGGGCACCGGGGCGGAATTGTTCGATCATGGCGACGCGGTCGCGGTCCACATCGTACAACAGCACAACACTGGCATGGCCACGTTCAAAGATTTCCCGGGTGATGTCCTGGGTCCACGATCCATCGAAGCGACGATGGCGCAGGACGTAACGGTCCATCTGGAAATAGCCCTTGAACACCGTGTCCTTGGAAATCACCTGGACGTCGTCGGCGGTGAAGCGCTTTTCCATCTTAATACGCCCACAGCGTGCCGGTGGCGCCGATGGCGACGGTGATGACGCCCAAAATCATGTTGACCAGCACGATCTGGCGGATGCGGCCCATGGTGGCGGCGGCCTTGGTGTATTCCTCGGTGTCGACGCGGGCCTTGAACGCCTGGAAGGGGCCGAAGAACAGATAGATGAAGTTGGCGATCATGATCAGACCGGTGATCTGCATGATGTCGATATGGATGCCACCGCCGGTGAAGCCGCCGCGATAGCCCAGGAACAGCACGCCATAACCGGAAAGCAACAATGCGCCGATCGATCCCCAGACCAGGGTGAAGAAGCGCGGCAGCACCCGCCGCCACAAGGCCAGTCGCAGGGGCGGCGCCATATCCATCGAGGCCGGGCGCAGGACGAAATGGGCGAAGATCATGCCGCCCACCCAAACCAGGGTCGCCAAAGCGTGGACGGACAGGGCGAGCGTATAGAACAGCATCGGCGGTGGTTTTCCTTTTAAAGCCCCAGCTTGGCGCCGATCTCGGCGGCCAGGGCCTTGATTTCCTTGGTGGCGGTGTGGCGCGGATTGGTTTCCACCACGCCCTTGCCCTCCATCATCGAGGCGGCGAAGGCGACCCGGTTACCCAGCACGGTTTCGGCCACCGGCAATTCGGCTTGCAGGATCTTGGCCTTGACCGCGTCCACCAGCTTGCCCTTGGGCGGCGTGCGGTTGAACACCACGATGGCCTGGCTTTTTTCCTTTTTCGCCAAATCCAAGGTGGGTTGCGTGGCCCACAAATCCAAGGGGGTGGGCTGCATGGGCACCAGGATCAAATCGGCGGCGCGCACCGCGATGCGCACGTCGGTTTCGGCGTGCGGCGGGCTGTCCACCAAGATGACGTCCAGATCACGCTTCATGCGGTCCAATTCGGTGGACAGACGCCAGCCGGAAGCCTGCAAAAAGGTGATGCCGGCGCCTTGGTCGTCCACCAGCATCTTGCGCACTTCGAACCACATGGCCAGCGAGCCTTGGGGGTCGATGTCAACGATGCCGACCCGTTTGCCGGCCTGGGCGTAGGTCACGGCCAGTTGCGCGGTGATGGTGCTTTTGCCGGCGCCGCCTTTTTGCTGGGCGACGGTGATGGCCTTGGCCGACATGCGTGTGATCCCCCTTTGCTGGCCTTTGGGTTCAGGCTAAAGGGTTTGGACCATTTTGCAAGAGCGAGAACGTGTCAACGCGGTTGCAATCGGGTTCCGTCGCATTTGACGCCGACGGTATAGACGGTTTCTTCGCCGGCCATGCATTCGTCGTCGAAGGTCAGTCCCGGGACCTCCCGCTGCACGCGCGGCGGCAAGGTCCAGGGTTGGCTGCCGCGGAACACCGCGCAACCATTGTGGGCGTCCAGGATTTGGCGCAGGGTGCGGGGTTGGTTCCACCACATCAGGCCCTCATCCCACCAAGAATGCTTGTTGGTGAACCAGGTGTATTCATCCTGGGGCATCCAGCCGGCCAACAGCGGCGAGTACCCGCCTTGCGCGTTCATGTCGCCGCGTTGCATGGCGTAAGACGGTGCCGAGGACGAATCGAAATAAACCTTGGCGCAACCGTCATAGCGGCTCATGTCGAAGCCTTGGGCTTCGGTGGTCCATTGCCGCAATTCCATGGTTTGCTTCCACGACGCCGGCAGGGTCAGGGCTACCAGGGCCAGGGCGACGCCCTGCCAGACCCGCTTGTGGCGGGTGGGATCGGTGGCCTGGGCGGTGACGTGCCACAAAACCGCCAGGGTCGGTCCGGTCAGCATCAAGGCCGGGATCAGGTAATGGGCGGCGGATTGCTTGGCCACCACGATCACCGTCAGCACTTGCGCCAGGATCATGCCGATTGCCAACCGGGCCAGCGGGTTGGCCGCCATCACGCCGCGACGGCGCATGCGGAAATAAGCCGCCAGCACCACCAGCATGGCAAGGATGGTGGCGGTGAAGATGATCTTCGAACCGAAGATCTTCAGGATGGTGCGCGGATATTGACGGGGATCGACCACCGACGCGGCGCCGGTGCCGTAAGCGCCGGAATGGGTCAGCACCCGGCCCCACCAATCCAGGAAAATTTCGTAAGACGGAAGCGCGGGGGCGACGAAGACGAAAAAGGCGACGATGGTGGCGGCCGGATACACCAGGAACAACCGGCGCCGATCCAACAACAGCAAGGGCACCACGCCCAAGACGGCGAATTGCAGCTTGATGGCGATGCCGAAACCCATGGCGATTCCCAACAACACGCCATGGCGGTCTTCCAGTCTGTCGGCCTTGGCCGCCTTCAGGCTGGCGGCGACCAGGAAGCAGGCGGCGACGATCAGGAAGGGTTCCGGTTTGGGGTGCAGGGAAAATTTGGGAATGATCATCGACAGGAACGGGGCCGATTGCGCCAAAAGCGCTGGCCACAGGCTGCCGGTGAAGCGCTGGAACGACCGCCCCAGCACGTAAAGCGCCACGGTGACAAAGGGATAAAGCACCAAGGTCGCCACCAAAAGGTGCTTTTCCGGCTGGTGCAGGACGATGTCGATGATCTCGGCTGTCGGGGTGAATGGGTGCATCAGGCGCAGCACCGCGCCGATCAGCACCTGAACCGGGGTGCCCGGATGACCCAGATCGGTGGGGGCACGTCCTTCCAGCACCAAGAGGCCGTTGAACAGGTAATAATAATCGGGGTCCAGGTTGAACACCTGCCACAGCGGCAGGCTGGCCGCCAACATCGCCATCAACAGCAAGGTGAAGGCCACAGGCAGCAGCCACAGGACGAGGGATTTCCTCATTTCGCCACCAGGACGGCATACATGTTGGCGCTCCAGAATTCGGGCGGGGTCAGCAACGCCCAGGACAAGAAGCGATGGACCAGCGCGTCGGTGATCATGCGTCGGCGCGAGCCTTGGCGCTGCGCATAGACGTGTGTTGCTTCATAGCCCGCGGCGTCGGCCAGTTGGCGCATGGACAGCGGCGTGAAGGCCGTGCGGTGCGTCAGGTCGCCGAATTGATATTGCAGCGCCCAGGGGCGGGCGGCGTTGGGAACCTTCAAAATGAGACGGGCGCCGGGATTAAGGCGCGGGCGTAGGCTTTGCAACAATCGTAAGGCTTCGTCAGCGGTGAAATGTTCCAGCACGTCGAACATGGCCACCCGGTCGAATTGACCCAAATCCGGGTCGGCCAGGATCGTCCACACGTCGGCACAGCGAAAGGCCGAGCGGACATTTTCCGGAACCACGTCGGCCAAGGCCGGGTCGTGGTCGATGCCGACCATCTGGGTCATACCCTTGGCGGCCAGATAGGCCAGGAACGCCCCGGTTCCACAGCCCAGTTCCAGGACCCGGCATTGGGTCGAAAAAGCGGCGGGACCCCACACCTCGGTGTCGAAGCGGGCAATCTGCTTGCGCCCGATATTGGGGGTTTCATAGCGCTTGTAGCTTGCGTAGCTTTGATAAAAGTCCGGAATTTCGCTCGCCACCGCAGCCTCCCTTGTCGTGTCATGGGTGTAACGCATGCCTGCCCATGGGGCAATCCTCCATGGCTTTGCTTGCTTGATATCGTCGTGGCAGGCATGATCCGCCGGCCGTAACGCCAAGGGCGGAGACAATGGAAACCATTTTGCAGGCCCTGTTGCTGGGCATCGTCGAAGGTTTGACCGAGTTCCTGCCGGTGTCGTCCACCGGCCACCTGATCTTGTTGGGGGACCTTTTGGGCTTCCAGGGGCCGCCGGGCAAGACCTTCGAGATCGTCATCCAACTGGGCGCCATCCTGGCCGTCTGCGTGGTCTACTGGCGGCGCCTGACCGGGGCGGCCATCGGCATGTTCACCAACGATCGCGACATGTTCTTCGTCCGCAACATCCTGATCGGCTTTCTGCCGGCCATGGTGGTCGGCGTGCTGGCCTATAAGCACATCCGCGCGTTGCTGGATTCCCCCATCGTGGTGGCCGTCGCCTTGGTGGTGGGCGGCGTGCTGATCTTGGTGCTGGAACGCCTGAACAAGAATCCGCGCTTCCATGCGGTCGAGGATTTTTCGGTACCGCTGTCGCTGAAGATCGGCGTCTTCCAATGCATCGCCATGATCCCCGGGGTGTCGCGTTCGGGGGCCACCATCATGGGGGCGCTGTTGGTGGGCGTCGACCGCAAGGCGGCGGCCGAGTTCTCGTTCTTCCTGGCCATTCCCACCATGCTGGGGGCGACGGTCTATTCGGTTTATAAGAACTGGGCCGATCTCAGCTTCGACAATGCTGGCCTGATCGCCATCGGCTTCGTCGCCGCCTTCGCAGCCGCCATCTTGGTGGTGCGCACCGCCATCGCGCTGATCGTGCGCCATGGCTTCACCCCCTTCGCTTGGTATCGCATCGTCTTTGGCGGCGGTATGCTGGTGCTGCTGCTCAGCCGTTAACGCAGCTCCACAATCTTGCCGCCCACCTGGATTTCGGCTTTCAAGGCCGGCCCGTTGGCGGCGATGCTGACCTGATCGGCCAAACCCAGGCGAGCCAGTTCGCCGTGCAGGCGCTGCGGCTGGTCATGACCCAGGCTCAGCCGCCGCAGGCGCAATCCGTGGTCGGGCAGACGATTGCACGGATGGCCACCGGCTTGCCATTGGATCAATGCCGGCACGGTTCCGTCCAAATCGGGCACGCCGTCCAAGGTGACGGCGAAGCGCCAGCGGAAATCGCCGCGTTCCATGTCCAGCACCCGGCAATGGGCCGGACGGCTGGCTTCGATGTCGCTGGTGCGTGCCACCCAATGAACCAGACGTGGCACGCCCTTGAACCCGTCCAGGCCGAACCAGCGCGGCTGCGGCGGGGGCGGGGCGTCGGGATCGATGGCGATGACTTCCAGATAGCAATCAGGCCCCAGCGACAAAAGCGCATTGTGGGTGCCCATGCGAGTATGCTTGCCGCCGGCCTGCAAATCGCAGCCCAGCAAACGCGACACATGGCCGACACCTTCGTTCAGGGTGCGGGCGGCGACCACCAGATGGTCCAATTGACAGATCATAGGCGCAGCATAAAAGAAAAAGGCCGCCGGGGATACCGGCGGCCAAGTCTTCTTTTCTTTGGTTGCGGCAGCCCTTAGTGGGCGGCGGCACCTTCGGCGCCCAGGCCGGTCTCGGACCGGATGGCCATGGCGTCGTACTGAGCCCGTTCGGCCTTGGCCTGTTCGCTGTTGTCCATGATGGAGAACAGCCAGCAGCTGATGAAGGCAGCCGGCATGGTGAACAGGGTCGGGTACACGAACGGGAAGATCGGGTCCTTGAAGCCGAAGCTGGAAACCCAGACGACCTTGGACAGGATCACGCAGCCCACCGAACCGATCAGGCCGATGTAACCGCCGATGACCGCACCCTTGGTGGTCAGAGACTTCGAGAACATGGCCATCACCAGCACCGGGAAGGTGGCCGAGGCAGCTATCGAGAAGGTCAGAGCGACGATGAAGGCGACGTTCTGCTTTTCGAAGATGATGCCCAGGATGATGGCGACGATGCCCAGGCCGAACGAGGCGATCTTGGACATCCGCACTTCCGAAGCCTCGGTGGTGCGCCCACGGGCGATCACGTTGGCATACAGATCGTGCGAGATGGCCGAGGCGCCAGCCAGGGTCAGACCCGACACCACCGCCAGGATGGTGGCGAAGGCAACCGCGGCGATGAAGCCCAGGAAGATGTCGCCGCCGATGGCGTGGGCCAGCCAGATAGCGGGCATGTTGCCGCCACCCTTCAGAGCCAGGCCGCCCTTGGCGACATCCAGGTACTGCGCATCGGTGGCCACCAGGGTGATGGCGCCGAAGCCGATGATGAAGGTCAGGATGTAGAAGTAACCGATGAAGCCGGTGGCGTAGAAGACCGACTTGCGGGCTTCCTTGGCGTTCGGCACGGTGAAGAAGCGCATCA
>DISD01000062.1 GCA_002435715.1 Rhodospirillaceae bacterium UBA6219 | reverse complement strand
TCCACTCTTTCCGGGCAAGTCCACTCCGTCCTTGGTGTTGACCAATACCGGCGCCAACAGCACCGGTACCGTCAACGTGACCGGCAACATCGCGGCCAATGCCGACAACACCGGCGCGTTGACCATTGGCAGCACCACCGCCACCCAGATCACCAATGCCACCGTGACCGGTGCCGTCGGTGCCAGCGGCAAGCTGCTGAATTCCGTCACCGTCAACGGGGCCAGCACCCTGTCGGTGACCGGTGACATCTATGCCACCACCCTGACCCTGGGCGACACCAGCGGCACCACCCTGACCCTGAGCGGCACCACCGCCGACCAGACCGTGGCCGCCAGCATCACGTCGGGTAATGCCAGTATCGGCGCCGTCGCTGTCAACAACAGCACCACCTTCGGTACCGTCGCCAACGAAACCATCGCCAACATCGCCAGCATGACGGTTGCCAACGGCAAGACCGCCACTCTGGCCGGCACTGGTGCGGTTGACATCGACACCATCACCCTGGCTGGGGCCTCGGGTTCCACCCTGGTGGTGAGCGGAGTCAAGACTGGTGGTAACGCCATCACCGCCAACATCGATTCTGACACCAATGCCAAGGGTGTGGTGACGATCAATGCCGACACCACGGTCAAGGGCAGCGTTGGTACCACCAAAGGCCTGTCGTCGGTTTCCGTCGCTGATGGCAAGACTTTGACCATCGATGCCGCCGGCGGTGCTCGGACCCTTAAGGCGACGACGATCAGCTTGAATGGCAGCAATGGTTCGACCTTGGCCTTCGATAATGGTGGCAACGGAACGAACACGGTGACCGTGACTGGTGCCGTTCAAACCGCCACTGCCGACAAGGGGGCTTTGAATCTGGGGGCCAATGGCCGGACTGATGTCACCTTCAGCAGCGCGGTTGGTAGCTCGACCAAAAAACTGAACACCGCCACCGTGGCCAATGACTCGGTCTTGACCGCCAGTAACGGTTACTATGTCAACACGACCACCCTTAGCAGCGTGAACGCGGGCTTGACCTTTGGTTCGGCTCAGACTTTCGCTGGTACTGTGGTTTCAAGTGGCGGTAGCAACGGTGACGTAAAGATCAGTGCTGATGTTACCTTGAGTGGCACTGGCGACGTTCTGGGTACCTCGGCGAACAAGCTTGACACCATTATCGTGGATGCAAGCAAAAGCTTGACCACCTCGGGTGCGACCGGCTTCAACGCCACCACCATCACCAACAACGGTACGTTGAACCTGGCTAACACCCTGACGGTGACCGGTACCACCTTGGAATTGGGTGGTAACGCCAACTCGAAGATCGTGATGTCCTCGCCGTCGACCAGCTATTCTGGCGGAACCCTGATTAGCGCTGCTGCTGTGCAGGTTGACGCCAACAACGCTGTCTCGTTCATTCCCCACTCGACCTTCAACTCGGGCGTTTTGACCCTGGTTGATGGTGATGGCAATGGCTCGGCGTCGAACACCAACAAGTGGAACGTGACCAGCAACGCGCTGACCACCTACACCGTGTCTGTCGTCGGTGGCGATGTTAAGTTGACCGCGACCCAGAAGTCGGCTTCCACCATTGCCGGCAACCTGGGCACCACCACCGACGCGGCCAACGCCATGGCGGCTGGTGTTGAAGCCACCAAGGGCGACACCACCGTCGCCAACGCCTATAACACCGCGTTGTTGGCTGGTGGTTCGGAAGCCAAGAAGGCCGCCGAACAGTCGCAGCCGAACATCACTGCCTCGGCGGCTCAGACCATCACCACCACCGCCCGTGGTGCGGCGAGTGCGGTTTCGGCCCGTCTGGCTTCGGCCCGTAGCGGTGTCCAAGTGGCCGGTCTGCAGGAAACCGGTGTTGCCGCCGGTGACGGTTCCAAGCGCAATGGCGGTTGGGGCAAGGTGTTCGGCAACATCGCCAGCCAGGACGAACGTGACGGCGTTGCCGGTTACGACAGCCACACCTACGGTGTCGCCGTCGGTATGGACAACAAGGTCACCGACAAGGTCCGTCTGGGTGCGGCCCTCAGCTTCGCTCAGTCGAACGTCGATGGTAAGGACACCGGCAACTCGGATACCGACATCAACTCCTATCAGGTGGCGGTGTACGGCTCTTACGAACCGGGCAAGTACTACGTCGAAGGCCAGTTGGCCTATGCCTACAACGAAGTGGACACCACCCGTCAGATCACCTTCGGTGGCCTGAACCGGACCGCTTCGGGCAGCTATGACGCCAACCAGTACTCGGCGACCCTGGGTGCCGGTGTGCCGATGAAGCAGGATGCCTGGACCATCACTCCCAAGGCCGGCCTGTTCTACAGCTACACCGATCCCAAGAGCTACACCGAGACCGGTGCCGGCGCCATGAACCTGACGGTCAACCCCGACTCGACCAGCATCCTGGAAGGTAGCTTGGGCGTGAATGTCGCTTACGACCACAAGGTCAGCGGCGGTCTGCTGCGTCCGGAAGCCCGCGCCGCGGTGTTGTACGAGTTCCTGGGCGACGAAGGCAGCGCCACCTCGAAGTTCTCGGGTGCCGGTGCCTCGTTCAAGACCACGGGTGCCGAACCGGCTCAGTTCGGTGGTGCTCTGGGTGTTGGCCTGGGCTACACCACGGCTGATGGTGTCTGGGAAGTCCGCGGTGACTATGATGTCGAGCTGCGTGAAGACTTTGTCGGTCACACCGGCATGCTCACCGGCCGCATTAACTTCTAAGCGGTTTCTTTCAGAAACAAACGGAACGAGGGGGTGCGCAAGCACCCCCTTTTTCATGAGCGAGGGCCCTATGAAAAAAATTGCGATTTGTTTGGGCGTCACAATGATGGTTGGTCTTGTCAGCGGTTGTGCCAAGGATGATCCGTTTTTGAAGGCCTTGTTGACCGCCCCGTCGCCACAAGCCGAAGCGAAGGCCGAGCCGGCAAGGGCAAGCGTCCCGGCTTATCAGTATTGCCAGGGCTGTTTGCTTGATAAGGATGGTCGGCGGGTGGAGCCGTCCTCGAGTCTGAAGGGCGACATTGAACGTGCCGAACTTCGCGATGGACGTATCATCCTTTCCGGATGGGCTGCCGATATTGGTGCGGGAACATCGGCCAAGCAGATCGTCCTTGTCAGTGATGCGGGCGTAATCGCAACAGCCGTGCCCGATCTTCCCCGTCCGGACGTCGGAACGGCATTGTCTCTTTATAAGACGGTTGGCTTTGGCTACGAGATCAGTGCCCCTGACGACAAGGTCGGATCGGCAGCGATGGTCTGGTTGATCGGTGCGGACGGCAAGGCGGCTCGCCTGGAGAAAGTATTCAGGAGATAGCAATGCGCCTGCTTTTTTGGTTTGCCATCCTTTGTCCAATTTTAATTCCGTTGTCGGCCTGTGGCGGCTGTAATGCCAAGGGCAACAACAATGTAAAAGCGGCGTCGTGCTCGCTGTTCAACGGTCATTTTTGACTAGGTATCGCCCCATATCGAGGTCAGTTACCTAGGGTCAGGACTCATCACCAGTAGCTGACGGTGGCGGCGATGCAGATCGCCGCCATGAAGTTGACGGCGCGGCGGTCATATCGGGTCGCAATCCAGCGGAACTCCTTGAGGCGGCAAAACTTGTGCTCGATGGCGTTGCGGTCCCGATAGAGGGCGGGCGAAAAGCAGTTCTTCCAACGCCGATTGACCTTGGGCGGAATTTGGGTGCCATTCCCATGCTCTCGACCTTTGCCCGGACGGCATTGCTGTCATAGCCCTTGTCGCCATGCAGGATGTCGGTCTTGGGGATGGCGTCGAGCTAGGTGTCGGCGGCGATGCAATCGACGCCGTGGCCGCCGACGAATCGATCAGCACCTGCGCCGGAGGCCCGCCCGCCGAAGCCAGGGCTTGGAATATGTTCTGCCAGATGCCTTTGTTCGCCCAACGGACGATGCGATTGTCGAGCGTCTTCTGCGGCCCGTAGAGCGAGGGAGCATCCCCCCTGCGGCAACCTGATTTCAGGACGTGCACGATGCCGCTGATCTCCACCCGCGCCTTGCCTCGGGTGTCCGTCGGCAGGTACGGCTCAAGCCGCGCGAACTGATCGTCTGTCAGCCAGAAAAGGTGATCGGTCATCCAAAGGCTCCCTTCGGGAACCTTGAATCACAGGATGCTTGCCGGGAAAGCGATTTTATAGGTCCTCACCCTAGGTGTTTAGTCCCGGCATTTGATGGTGCGGTTCATGCGGTCTACCTGCCCGTTGGTCCACGGATGCTTGATCTTGGTCAGCCGATGTTCGATGCCGTTGTCGGTCAGCACCGTGTGGATCTTGTAGGGGACGGCAGCGATCAGGGCGACCAGGAAGGCCGAAGCCGATGTCCGTCCTGTCTTCCGGGCCAACTGGACGAAGGCGAATTTGCTGGTGCGATCAATGGCGACATAGAGATGGATTTTGCCTTCGGCGGTGCGCACCTCGGCAATGTCGATGTGAAAATAGCCGATGGGGTAGGTCTTGAACCGCTTCTTGGCAGGTTTGTCCCCCACGGTTTCCGGCAGACGGCTGATGCCGTGGCGCTGCAAGCAACGATGCAAAGCAGAACGGGTCAGGTGCGGGACCGTCGCCTGCAAGGCGTAGAGGCAATCGTCCAACGGCAACAAGGTATGGCGGCGGAAGGCCACGATGATGGCCTCCTTCTCGATGCTCAGCACCGTGGATTTAGCTTCCTTCGGCCCCGTCGGTAGATCGCTGACGGATCGGCGTTTCTTCCACTTGGCAACCGTTTTGGGGTTGATCCCGTAACGCTTGGCAAGGGCCCTCAGGCTCTCTTGACTATCTTTATTGCTCGACGGACTGCCTCTGTCGTCGTGGCGCTGCCGTGTAGAACCTGGCCCATAGAGCCTCCATTCACTCCGTGGACAAGAATGCACCATCAAATGCCGGGACTAAACACCAGAGCTCAGGCGCATTACGCCATGGTGGCGATCGCCTTGCGGAAACGAGCCAGCGAAAACCCGAACAATGCCCCGCTGATGGCGGCGATGTCGATTTCCACGGCCTCGATGCGGCCGTTGCTGGAGGCGAAACCAAGCGGCAGGCCGGTGGGCCTGAGGGCGAACCAGCCGGCGGCCAGGGCGATGCCAACGATGGCAAGGGCCATCAGCACAGTGACCGGCGAGCGCAGTGCTAACGGCTTCATGGCACGCTCCATCGGCATCAGCTTGTCTTTCGGCTTATTATAGTGGGAATTTCCCCTCCCGTCTGTATAGAGCACGACCTGATCGTGCACTTGCGGAAAATGTTGTGCTTCGATGACCCGACCGCGTTGATGGCTCAGCGTGTCACCCATTTACATATTCGGGTAGTTCGGTCCCCCGCCGCCTGTCCGGGCGAAGCCCGGCCTTTGTTTGATGAAAGGAAGGCGGCGTGACACGATTTTACATATTCGGGTAGTTCGGTCCCCCGCCGCCTTCCGGCACGGTCCAGGTGATGTTCTGGGTGGGGTCCTTGATGTCGCAGGTCTTGCAGTGGACGCAGTTCTGGGCGTTGATGCGCAATGCCGGGCCGTCGACGATTTCATAGACGCCGGCCGGGCAATAACGCTGTTCCGGGGCGTCGTAGAGGGCCAGATTGACGTCGATGGCGACGGCTTCGTCGGCCAGCTTCAGATGGGCCGGCTGGTTTTCTTCGTGGTTGGTGTTGGAAATGAACACGCTGGACAGCTTGTCGAAGCTGACCAATCCATCGGGCTTGGGATAGTCGATCTTGGGGAAATCCTTGGCCTTGCCCAATTGGTCGTGGTCGGAATGGATCTTGAAGGTCCACGGCGCTTTGCCCTGGAACAGATAAGTGTCCAGCGCCGAATAGGCGATACCGGCCCAGAAGCCCTTGTGGAAGCTGGGGCGGATGTTGCGGGCCTTGTAAAGCTCGCTCCACAGCCAGGACTTCTTCAGTTCACGCGGATAGGCATGCGCTTCGTTGGCTTTGCCCGTGGCGGCCCGTGCCGGGCTGCTCAATTGCCGCTCGGGCTCGGCGTCGTTTTCGGCCAGCAAGGCGGCGACCGCTTCGGCGGCGACCATGCCCGATTTCATGGCGGTGTGGCTGCCCTTGATCTTGGGCACGTTGAGGAAGCCGGCGGTGTCGCCCACCAGCAATCCGCCGGGGAAGGTCAGATGGGGGATGGACTGGAAGCCACCTTCCGAAATGGCCCGCGCCCCATAGGCGATGCGGCGGCCGCCTTCGAAGGTCGGGCGGATGGACGGATGGGTCTTGAAGCGCTGGAATTCGTCAAACGGCGACAGATGCGGGTTCTTGTAATCAAGGCCGATGACGAAGCCGACCACCACCTGGTTGTCTTCCAGGTGATACAGGAACGAGCCGCCATAGGTCTGGCTGTCCAGCGGCCAGCCGGTGGTGTGGACGATTTTGCCCTGGCTGTGCTTGGCGGGGTCGATTTCCCACAATTCCTTGATGCCGATGCCATAGGTCTGCGGGTCGCAATCCTTGCGCAAATCGTATTTGGCCGACAATTCCTTGGTCAGCGACCCACGGCAGCCTTCGGCGAAGATGGTCTGGCGGGCATGCAGTTCCATGCCGGGCGTGTAATTGGCGGTGGGCTCGCCATCCTTGCCGATGCCCATGTCGCCGGTGGCCACGCCCTTGACCGAACCGTCGTCGTGATACAGCACCTCGGCGGCGGCGAAGCCGGGATAAATCTCGACCCCCAGTTCCTCGGCCTGACCGGCCAGCCAGCGGCAGACATTGCCCAAGGAGATGATGTAATTGCCGTGATTGTGCATCTGCGGCGGCGTCGGCAGCTTGAACGCCTTGGTCTCGGTCAGGAACAGGAAGGAATCGTCCTTGGCCGGGCAATTCAGCGGCGCGTCACGATCGCGCCAATCGGGGATCAGCTCGTCCAGCGCCTTGGTCTCGAACACCGCGCCCGACAGGATGTGGGCCCCCACTTCCGAACCCTTTTCCAGAACGCAGACACTCAGCTCGGGGTTGATCTGCTTCAGACGGATCGACGCCGACAGACCCGAAGGCCCGCCGCCAACGATCACAACGTCGAATTCCATCGCATCGCGTTCCATGCTGCGCTCCTTCGTTTAAAAACTTTTCGGCATTCCCAGCGCATGGGTGGCCACATGCGACAGGATCAGATTGGTGGAAATGGGAGCCACCTGATAAAGCCGGGTTTCACGGAACTTGCGTTCGATGTCGTATTCCTCGGCGAAACCGAAACCGCCATGGGTTTGCAGGCAGCAATCGGCGGCATGCCACGATGCTTCCGAAGCCACCAGCTTGGCCATGTTGGCCTCGGTGCCGCAGGGCTGGCCGGCATCGAACAGGGAAATGGCGTGGGACACCATCAACGCGGCGGCCTGGGTTTCCACATGGGCGCGGGCGATGGGGAACTGGACGCCCTGGTTGGCGCCGATGGGGCGGCCGAACACTTCACGGGTCTTGGCGTATTCGCTGGCACGGTCGATGAAGAAGCGGGAATCGCCGATACATTCGCTGGCGATCAGCAGCCGTTCGGCGTTCATGCCGTCGAGGATGTAGTGGAAGCCCTTGCCTTCCTCGCCCACCAGATTTTCCACCGGCACTTCCAGTTCATCGAGGAAGATTTCAGTGGTGGCGTGGTTCAGCATGGTGCGGATGGGCTTGATGGTCAGTCCCTTGCCTTGGGCCTGACGCAGGTCGACCAGCAGCACGCTCATGCCGTCGGACGGCTTCTTGACCTGGTCGCGCGGCGTGGTGCGCACCAGCAGCACCATCCAGTCGGAATGCTCGGCCCGCGAGATGAACACCTTCTGGCCGTTGACCACGTATTTGTCGCCTTCCTTGCGGGCGAAGGTGCGGATACGGGTGGTGTCGGTGCCGCTGGTCGGCTCGGTGACGCCGAAGGCCTGCAAGCGGATGGTGCCTTCGGCGATACCGGGCAGCAGCATCTGCTTTTGCGCCGCGTTGCCATGCCGCAGCACTGTGCCCATGGTGTACATCTGGGCGTGGCAGGCCCCGCCATTGCAGCCGGAGCGCTGGATTTCTTCGAGGATGGCGGCGGCGGCGGCCAAACCCAGGCCAGACCCGCCATATTCCTCGGGGATCAACACCGACAGGAAGCCGGCCTCGGTCAGGGCGGCGACGAATTCGGTCGGATAAGCGCGGTCGGCATCCAGTTTACGCCAATATTCGCCGGGGAAGCCGGCGCACAGACGACGGACGGAATCGCGAATTTCGGGAAAGGTTTCGGCGGCCTGCATGACGCGGGAATCCTTGGGGCTGTGGCCGCCAATTGTGGGGGCCAGTGTTGCATAAGGAAAATATATGATCGTTCTAATTGCTATATCGGCTTCTGATGGCGCGGGCCCGTTCGACCACCGGGCGGTCGATCATCTGGCCATCCAATGCGGCAACGCCGCTGCCCGCCGCTTCGGCTTGGGCCCAGGCTTCCAGAATCCGCTGGGCCCAGTCCTGTTCGGCTTTGCTGGGGGCGAAGGCCTGGTTGACGATGGCGATCTGGGTGGGGTGGATGCACAAGGCACCGGTCATGCCCATGCCTCGGGCCTGGGCCGCAGCGCTGCCATAACGGTCAAGGTCGCGGAAATTGGCCAGGGAATCAGGCAGGCCGATGGCCATCAGGCCCCTTGCGGCGGCGGCGTGGGCGATCATCTGACAGGGCAGGGTCAAGGCCGGCGGGGCCGGTTCGGTGCGCAAGGTCAGCGAAAAATCCTCGCTGCCCAGGGCCAGCCCGATCATGCGGGGCAGGGCGGCAAGGGGTTGTAATTGGCTGAGCGCCGCCGGTGATTCGACCAACGCCACCAGCCCGATCCGGCCGACAGGCAAGCCGCGTTTTTCTTCCAGGGCGCTGACGATGCCGTCCAACGCTGTCGGCTGCACCACATCCTTGACCTGGGGCAGGACGATGGCGCTCAGGCCCGGACGGATGATGGCATCCAGGTCGTCGATCAGGTCCAGCCAGCCGGAATTGACCCGCACCAGAACGGGGGTTCCGGTGGCCGCCAGGGTGTCGATCCATCCGGCCACCTGGGCGCGGGCCTGGGGCTTTCCGGCCACCGGCACTGCGTCTTCAAGGTCCAGGATGACGGCATCGGCACCGCGCAGGTGGGCCTTTTCCAACACTTTGGCATTGTCGGCGGGGACGAACAGCAACGAACGCCAGGGGGCGGGAAGGGGATTGGTCATGATGGTCAGGCCTGTTCGACGATGCCGCTGGCGATCAGGGACTCGACGGCTTCGCCGTTCAATCCCAGCATTTCGTCCAGGATGGCGCGGGTGTGCTGCCCCAGGACCGGCGGTGCCAGGCGCACCTGCGGCGGGGTTTCGCTCATGTGGATGGGAGAGTTCAGCAACGGCACCGCATCGCGGTACAGGTGGTCGGCGTGGACCACCATGCCGCGGGCCTTGACCTGCGGGTCCTCGAAGGTTTCCGGCAAGGTGTTGACCGGGCCGGCGGGAACCCCCCGGCTTTCCAACCCGTCCAGCCAATGGGCGCGGGGATGGCGCACGACGATGTCGGCGATCTGCGGGATCAATTCCTCGCGGTGTTTCAGACGGGCGGGATTGGTGGCGAAGCGCGAATCCGCCGCCAATTCCGGGCAGCCGGCGAATTCACAGAACTTGGCGAATTGCCCGTCATTGCCCACCGCCAGGATCAGATAGCCGTCGGCGGCGCGGAACACCTGATAGGGCACGATGTTGGGATGACCGTTGCCGCGCCGCTGGGGCGCTTCGCCCGACAGCAGGTAGTTTTCCGCCTCGTAGGTCATCAAGGCCAATTGGCAGTCCAGCAGGGCCATGTCCACGTGCTGTCCCTGGCCGGTGCGGTCGCGGTGACGCAATGCCGACAGGATGGCGAAACCGGCGTAAAGCCCGGTGATCAGGTCGGCATTGCCGATACCCACCTTCACCGGTTCGCCCCGGGGTTCGCCGGTCAGGCTCATGATGCCGCCCATGCCCTGGGCCAGGAAGTCGTAGCCGGCGCGCTTGGCATAAGGGCCGGTCTGGCCGAAACCGGTGATCGAGCAATAGACCAGTCCGGGAAAGCGGTCCTTCAACTGGCCATAGGACAGGCCATAGCGTTCCAGGTCGCCGACCTTGTAGTTCTCGACCAGGATGTCGCATTCGGCCAGCAATTGCAGGACCAGGTCGCGGCCCTGCGGCTTCGAGATGTCGATGGCGATCGACCGCTTGTTGCGGTTGGCCGACAGGTAATAGGCGCTTTCCTTGCTGGAACCGCCCTGGCGGCGGTCCAGGAAAGGGGGGCCCCATTTGCGGGTGTCGTCGCCGGCGCCGGGGCGCTCGACCTTGATGACGTCGGCGCCCATGTCGCCCAGCATCTGGGTACAGGACGGTCCGGCCAGAACCCGGGTCAGGTCAAGGACACGCAGTCCGTTTAAGGCGCCTTTCATTGGGCTTCGATCTCCGCGCTCATGGATATTACCCCTTGGTGGTCCAAGGCCCACAGGCTGGCCCCCCCCGGTCTGGGGGTGCCGCACAGGGTCAACGGGTGGATGTCGAACAAGGGCCGCTTGGCCCGGAAGGAAAAACCGGTGACCCGGGCGCCGGGATTGTGGCGCAGGAACAGGTCGACCAGCATGGTGGCGGTCAGCGGGCCATGGAACACCAGCCCCGGATAGCCTTCGACGTCGCGGCAATAATCGCGGTCGTAATGGATGCGGTGGCCGTTGAAGGTCAACGCCGAATAGCGGAACAGCAGCACCGGGTCGGGGGTGATGGGGCGTCGCCACAGGGCCTGGGGCGCGTCCTCGGTCGCCACCGCCGGGGTTTCGCCAGCCTTCGCCGCCTGACGATAGACGATGTCGTGGATTTCACGGATGGCTAGGCCGGACGGGCCATGGATTTCATGTTGGACGGCGACGAACACCATGTCGCCGCTGCGTCCCGATTTGGCGGTCACATCCTTGATGGTGGAAACCCGCCGGACCGCGTCGCCCACTTGCAAAGGCGCCAGGAATTCCAGCTTGCCGCCGGCCCACATGCGTCGGGGCAACGGCACCGGCGGCAAGAATCCGCCACGATGGGGGTGGCCGTCCTCGGAAATGTCGCGTTGCAGGGCACGGGGCAGGAAATACAGCCAATGGCCCAAGGGCGGCACGGCACCGACGGCCCAGGGGGCGGCGGCGTGGTCCAACGTGGCGGCCAGTCCGGCCAGCGGCGCGGCGGTGACGGTGTCGGTGGTTTCTTCGGTGCGGCCAATCCAGGCGGCAAGGTCAGAGGCGGTCATTCCTGGAACTCCTGGCGAATGGCTTGGTCGTGTTCACCGATGGCGGGAACCGGGCCGGGGGTGAAATCGATGCCCTGCCAGCGAATGGGCGGTGCCACCGAAACCACCGGGCCGCTGGGGGTGGGCGTGCTGATGCGGCGCAACTGGCTGTGCTCGGCCAGATCGGCCACTTGGTTCAGGCGGCCGAAAGCGATACGGGCCTGGTTCAACCGTTCGATCACCTGATCCTGGGTCAGAGCGGCGAACACCTGGGTGATTTCGGCGTCCAGTTCCGGACGATGGGCGACCCGGCGGGGATTGGCGTCGAAACGCGGGTCGGTGGCGATGTCGGGGCGTTGCAGCGCCACCTCGCAGAAGGTCTTCCATTCCCGTTCGTTCTGGATGGAAAACACCACCTGACGGCCGTCGCCACAGCTATACGCCCCATAAGGCGCGATGGACGGATGGTTCAGGCCGACGCGCTGCGGGGCCTTGCCGCCATATTCGAAATGCATCAACGGCACGCTCATCCAATCGGCGATGGAATCGAACAGCGACAGGGCGATGCCGGCGCCTTGGCCGCTGCGTTCCCGCTGGTAAAGCGCTTGCAGGATGGCGGTGTGGGCATTCATGCCGCAGGCGATGTCGGCCACTGACACGCCGACCCGTCCCGGGCCTTCCGGCGCCCCGGTGATGGCGGCCAAACCGGTTTCCGACTGCACCAGCAGGTCATAGGCCTTCATGTCGCGATAGGGGCCGTCCTCGCCATAACCGGAAATGTCGCAGGTGATCAGCCGGGGATGGCGCCTGCGCAGGTCGTCCGACCCGAAACCGGCCCGTTCGGCGGCACCCGGCGCCAAGTTCTGGATGAACACGTCGGCCTTGGCGATCATCCGGGCCAAAAGCGCGCGATCGGCCAGGTCCTTGATGTTCAAGCTGACCGATTGCTTGCCGCGATTGGTCCAGACGAAATAAGCGCTTTCACCATGGGCCACGTGGTCGTAACCCCGGGCGAAATCGCCTTCGGGGCGTTCGATCTTGATCACCCGGGCCCCGGCATCGGCCAGCCGCGAGGTGCAATACGGCGCGGCGACGGCCTGTTCCAAGGCAATGACGAGAATTCCAGAAAGCGGAGCGTGCATGAAACGGGTCCTTTGTTACCGGCCTAAGCTAGCGTGTTGGAATTTATACGTCTAAGATATGGTTTCTATATGTGATATAGCGGTTTGGTATAAGAATGGACCTGCACAAGTTGCGCAGCTTTGTCTGCATCGTCGAGCAAAGCAGTTTTTCCCGGGCTTCGACCTTGCTGCGCATTGCCCAACCGGCCTTGTCGCGGCAAATGAAATTGCTGGAAGAAGAATTCGGCGTGGCGCTGCTGGTCCGCACCGGCCGCGGTGCCATTCCCACCACGGCGGGAGAGGTTCTGGCCGATCATGCCCGCCGCCTGTTGAAAGCCGCCGACGACCTGCATGACGCGGTGCGTGTCGCCGGAACCGAACCGACGGGGCCGTTGTCGCTGGGGGTGCCGTCCTCGCTTGGGCTGACGTTGTTGCCGTTATTGGGGCAGATCTTTCGTCGCGACCATCCCAAGGTCAGGTTGCATCTGGTAGAGGGGTTCAGCGCCTCGATCCATGAATGGATTTTGGCCGGTCGGCTGGACATGGCCATTCTTTACGAGACCACCAGCATGGGGCATTTGACCTCGCTTCCGCTTTTAGAGGAATCCGTCGTCCTGGTCGGGCAGGCCGGAGCCTTGGCCGCCGGTGCCAAGGTCAGTCCCGACGACCTGTCCCGATTGCCCCTGGCTTTACCGGCCAGACCGCACCGATTGCGGTTGATGGTTGACGGCTTGGCCTTGGGGGGAAGCGGTGCCTTCGAGCCGGTCTTGGAAATCGACGCGCTTCCCGTGCTGATCGAGGCGGTTCGCCTGGGACAGGTTCACACCGTGCTGCCGTATTCGTCGGTGGCGGCGGGGGTGCGGCGGGGCGAGCTGTCGGTGGCCAGCATCGACACCCCGCTGGCCACCCGTCGCATGACCTTGGCCCGGCCCACGGAAAAACCGCAAAGCCCGGCCAGCCGCGTGCTGGAAAAAGACGTCGTCGCCTTGGTCTGGCAATTGGCCGAATCCTTGGGCTGGAAGCCCTTGACTAAAATCCTTGGGCTGGAAGCCCTTGACTAAAATCCTTGGGCTGGAAGCCCTTGACCAAAGCCGAGGAATAACCCCCTAGCCGACCAGGAACGCCGGCACGGTCAGATGGCTCAGCATGTTGGGGCCATGGTTGGCCGACCACCCGGCCACCACCAGATCGGTGGCATAATCGGCGGCACGGTTGAGAACCAGGTCGTCGGGTGGAAGGCTTCCCACCGCCAAATGCTCGATTTGGGGTTCCAGGCCGTAACTTCCCAGCTGGGCCTGCAGCAAGGCTGTCCTTTCCGCGTCGGAAGCCCCCAGGATCAGCATGGCGGCCGGTGATTGCAGGGGAAGGTGGCACAAGGCTTCGTTCAGGGCCCGTGCGCTGGCGGCGGAGCCGTCCCAAACCAGCAAGGGGCGGTTGCCGATCCCCCCCAGCGGGCCGGCCGCCGGCAGCACCAGGGCCGGGCGTCCCGATCCGGCGATGACGGCGGCGGCGATGTCCGGGCTGGTGGGGTCGTCACTTTGCCCCAGGATGGTCAGGTCGAAATATTTGGCGGCATTGGCCGCCACGTCACCAATGGAATCGGAACTTCCCCGGTTGGCGTCGATCCATTGCGGCGTCGGCAATCCGGCGATGGCGGTGATGAATTCCTGCCGGCTTGCCGCCTCGGCGTCCCGATAGGCTTGGCTGGGCCAGCTGGCCACGACGCCGACCCGTTGCGGAGGGGCCAACTGGCCAAAGATGCCGCTGAGGCGCGAGCCTTGAAGACGGGCCAATTGGACAGCCCATTGCAGACGCAGGCGGCTGCGTTCACCGCCATCCACGTGAACCAGGATGTTCTTCATGTTCGGGTCCTTGACTGGGGGACTGGGCTAACGGTCCAGTCCGCTTTTCCGGGTCATGTCGGCCAACACGTTGCGGGCCATGGCCAACAGGCGGGGGCCGATTTCGTCGTAAAGTTTGTCTTCCTTGAGCCAGAAGGCCGGGCCGCCGACGTTGAAGGCGACAAATGTTCCATCGGGCAGGCGCAGGGGTACGCCGACACCGTTGATATCGGGGTTCCACACCCCCAGGCTGACGCAGAAACCGTGCTGGGCCATGTCGCGTCCGGCCCGTTCCATTTCCTGCTCGACCAAAGGCCACGAACGTTGGGTCTTACGCTTGATCAGTTCCGTCAGTACGGCGCGTTCCTCGGCGTCGACGCCATGGTAGTAGGCGTTGCCGATGGCCGAGCTGCTGATGGGAATGCGGCTTCCCGGTGCTTGGGGGACGCGGACGTTGGAAATCCCCCGGCAGATGGCCATGTAGACCATGTCCAGCCGGTCGCGGCTGGCCAAGGCCACGGTGCCTCGGATGGCATCGGCCAGTTCCTGCATGTGGGAACGGGCGATTTCGGCGATACCGGTGCTGTCGTGAAAGGCGCGGGCCAGACCCAACACCACCGGCGCCAGTCGATAGGCCCCTTCGGCGGGCAGGTACGAGAGCATTCCCTCGATGGTCAGGGTGCGGGTGATGCGCGAGATGGTCGATTTCGGCAAGTCGGTGCACGCCACCAAATCCTGGTTGGTCAGCGGTCCCCGGCTGGCCTCGAAGGCACGCAGGATTTCCAGTCCCCGTGACAGGGAACCGATCAGCTGGCGGTCCTTTTCCTCGTCGTCGAGCCCTTTGACAAAGCTGGTCCGGGGCTTCTTGCGCACACTCACATTCGATCTCCACTATCGGTGTGTGGCCTTTGTAACATTGCCCTTGTTCATTGGGCAGGGGTCAAACTGGCCAGGGCCTTGCTGCAGGCCAAACTCAGGTCTTCCGCCGCGACCCCGGCGAATTCCACGTCCTGGCGTTTCAGAAAAACGCCGAAATGTTCCAAGATGGCGTCTTCGCGGGCGGGGATGCCGACCAGGGATTGTTCCAGCCAGGAAACACTTTCCAGCGGTCGCGGATGCCAGTCGCCATTGATGATGCTGCCGGCGATCCGGTCGTCGCGAACCAGCAGCGTGGCCCAGATCATGCCGCCGACCGCCTTGGCGCGGCCCAGTCCGATTTTATCGCTGGGATGGACGGTCGTGCCCAGACGGCGGTCGAAGGCTTTTTCGAACAGCCAGTCATCGGCTTCCATCTGGCGGCGGAAATCCTGGGACAAGGCCTGTTCGTCGAGGGTCAGGCTGCCTTCGGTCAGACCGGGCGGAGCAAAGGCTTCGGCGGTGACCCGGTGGGCGATTTCGGTCAAATCGGCCAGGGTGACGGTGCGGCCGATCTCGCGTTCCAGCCACGTATAGCGCGAGCCGATGTCCTTGTGGACCTTGTCCTTGACCTTTTCGGGCGGCATGGGCAGGGCGCGGGCGGCGATCTCGGTGTCGATGGGGGTGACGTTCAACAAGATGCGCAGGGTCATCACCCCGTTTTCCAGCTTGATCGAGGTGGGCATCAGCTTGCGGCCGTCGATCTCGACGTCGTTCAGCGGGCGGTAGCGGGCGGCGATGCCGTACATCTGTTCCAGCACCTGGGCGGTGGTGCCCAGCAGGGTGGGGAAGGCGTCGGCGGCGGTCTCGGGGATGCGCGGCTGGTCGGTCTTCAGATAAAAGACGATGAAGGCCGAGCCCTTGCCGGCATAGATGGCGCCGCCGCCATTGGGACGCCGCCGCACGGTGATGCCCTGGTCGCGGCAATAGGCCAGATCCAGCACCTGATTGGGGTCTTCGTTGGCGCCGATGGTGATGGAATCACCGCTGAAGACGTTGACGTAGACGGTCGAAGGCACCAGTCCGGAAGCCACGGCCTTTTCCACGGCGGGCGAAACGGACGCCGAGAAATCGGCATAGGAATCCTGGCCGAACACCAGACGCCAGTTTTGGGCGTTGCTCATGGGATCAATTCCTCCGGTCTTGGCAAAGCGGGCCGTCGGTCAGGGTTTCGACGGCATCAAGGGTATCAAGGCCCACCAGGGTCTGGCTGGTGAAGCGGCGCAACAACTGGTCGCGGGCGGCATCGTCCAGACGGCCCTCGACGCTGAGAGCAAGAAGGTCGGCGCCGCTGGGCTTCTTGTCGACGCTCAGGCGATAGCGTCCGCTCAGGCCTTCGATTCCCAGCAGCACGGTGCGCAGTTCCGAGGGGTACAGCTTGACCCCCTTGACCTTGACCATCTCGTCGGTGCGGCCGAACACCACCTGCGGCAAACAGACGGAACGGCCGTGAACCGGCGCGGTGACGGTCTTCACCGTCAGATCCCCGGTGCGATAGCGCACCAAGGGCTGGGCTTCCTTGTTGAGATGGGTCAGCACCAATTCGCCCCGTTCGCCGTCGGGCACGGGCTGGCCGGTCTGCGGGTCGATGACTTCGGCGAAGACCAGTTCGTCGAAGACGTGCACGCCCTGGCCACCGGGGAAGGTGCGGGCCACCGGCAGGAATTCCGACAGCGAGAACGAATCGATCAGCAGCGTGTCGGGCATGGCCGCCCGCACCTTGTCGTAAAGGGCGGCATTGCCGCTGAAGGCTTCGCCGCCGGCGAAGAACACCCGCGGCGCCTTCATGCCGGCTTCCAGCAATTTCAGGGCGAAGCTGGGATTGCTGGCCAGCACGGTGACGCCTTCACGGGCGCAAAGCTGGGCCGTGCGCTCGCTTTCCCCCGGTCCCAGCGGGATGCAGGTGACGCCGTGGGCTTCCATCTGCGACTGATAGAACAATCCGGCGACGAACATGTGATAGCCGAAGGTGACGGCGCAAACGTCGCCGGGAACGATGCCGCAGGCATCCAGATGCGACCTTGTGGCGGCGACCATCCGTTCCAGGTCGGTGCGGGTGTGCAGGATCGGCATGAAGGTGGGGCCGACCGGGGTCAGGTTCATACGGACGGCGTTGGCGCAGTGAAAGGCCCCGTGGCCGGGCTTGGTCATCTCGGCCAGCAGGTCGGTCTTGGACATCAGCGGCACACGGGCGGCGAAGTCCTGGTAATCGGTGACCCGTTGGGGCAGGCGGGACGCGTGGTAAGCGTGACCGGCCAGGCGTTCCAGGGCGGCGTTGATGGAATTTAGGGGGAAGCTCATGCCCGGCCCTCCGCCTGACGGATCATGTGGCCGGCGATGACCAGTTGCTGAATCTGGCTGGTGCCTTCGTAAATGCGGAACAGCCGGACGTCGCGATAGAACCGTTCGACCGCGTATTCGGCCATGTATCCCGAACCACCATGAATCTGCACGGCGCGGTCGGCGATGCGCCCCACCGCTTCGGTGGCGAACAGCTTGCAGCACGACGCCTCGGTGGCGACGTTCTCGCCGGCATCGTGACGGGTGGCGGCGTCCATCACCATGGAGCGGGCGGCATAGGCTTCCATGCGGGAATCGGCCAACATGGCCTGGATCAACTGGAAATTGGCGATGGTCTGGCCGAATTGCCGGCGTTCGCAGGCATAGGTCAAAGCTTCGTGGATCAGACGGTCCATGACGCCGACGCACAGGGCGGCGATGTGGATGCGGCCGCGCTCCAGAACCTTCATGGCGGTCTTGAAGCCCATGCCGGGAACGCCGCCGACGATGGCCGAGGCTGGAACCCGGCACTCGTCGAAGATGACGTCGGCGGTGTGGGCGCCTTTTTGTCCCATCTTGCGGTCGGGCTTGCCGATGCTGAGGCCCGGAGTTCCGGCCTCGACCAGAAAGGCCGAGACACCGCCGGCGCCCTTGTCGTCGGGGTTGGTCCGCGCCATCACCGTGAACAGGCCGGCGCGCGGGGCGTTGGTGATGAAGCGCTTGGTGCCGTTGATGACGTAATGCTCACCGTCGCGCCGCGCTGTGGTCTTCACCGATTTGGCGTCCGAACCCACATCCGGTTCGGTCAGGGCGAAAGAGGCGATCAGTTCGCCGCTGGCGATGCGCGACAGATAGCGTTGCTTTTGCTCTTCGGTGCCGTCGATGACGATGCCCTGCGAGCCGATCCCCACATTGGTGCCGAAGATCGAGCGGAAGGCCGGCGAGGTCCAGCCCATCTCGGCGATGATGGTGGCCTCTTCCACCATGTTCAGCCCCAATCCGCCGAATTCCGCCGGCACGCTGAGGCCGAACAGACCGATCTGGCGCATTTCCTCGACCACGTCGTCCGGCAGGCGGTCTTCCTCTGCCACCCGGGCTTCGAGCGGCACCAACCGCTCGCGGACGAACCGGCGGATGGTGTCGCGAAATTGCGACAGGGTTTCCGAATCTAACGCCATTCTTGCTGCCTTTCGTTCCGAAACTGAGAGCCCCATGCGGTCGCTTTGGTGATTATTAGTTCTGCGATACGCAATAAAAACACTGCATCACGTTCCGTCGAATTAGCAATAGGAAAAATAATTGAGCGCTCGAATAACTCATAAATAGCTGAAATAAAACGGTATTGCGCCGCAATGGCTGCAATGCAGCGCAGTTCGTAGTTCTGCAATGCAGAACAAAAAATTGTTGCGAATTCGGTGCATGCATGCCAATCCTGAGGACCATCAAGTTCCGCAATACGGATCGCTGTTGATGTGGGGAAGGTGGCTTGGCCGTCTTGTCCAATCGGCGGAAAAAGAATCCGAGCCAACTGAGGAGGAAACATGTCTCAGCTGTCCAAATGGGTCGCCAGTGCCGTGTCGGCGTGCGCGATCGTGTCCGCCGTTCCTGCCCTGGCCGCCGACAAGGTGGTCAAGATCGGCGCCGTCCAATCCATGAGCGGCGCCTATGCCGCCTATGCCGAGGAAGGCCAGCCGGTCTTCGATTACCTGATCCAGAAGATCAACGCCGAGGGCGGGATCAAAAGCATGGGGGGCGCCAAGATCGAACTGATCCTGGCCGACGATTCGTCACAGCCGGCCCGCACCGCCGCCGAGGCGCGGCGCCTGATCACCCAGGAAAACGTCTCCATGCTGGTCGGCACCATCCTGTCGGGCCAGATGCTGGCCCTGTCGCCGGTGCTGGACGAGCTGAAGGTGCCGGCCCTGTCGTGGTGGGCGGCGGGCTCGAAGTCGCCCTACATCTATTCGTTGGGGTTTCCTTATGATCGCGGCTACGCCAAGACCATGGCCGATTACGCCGACTGGCTGGTCAAGGAAAAGGGCTACAAGCTGAAGACCGTGGCCATGGTCTATTCCAATTACGAGGCCGGTCAGCAGGTCAACAAGTACCTGACCGAACGATTGAAGGCCAAGGGCTTCGAGATCGTCGGCGAGGTGCCGCTGGACGTCAAGGCCCAGGACCAGACCGCCGCCATGGTGCGTCTGCGGTCGCTGAAGCCTGATTTCACCGCCGGTCTGCTGACCCCGCGTGACGGCCAGTTGCTGCTGCGCGCACGTCACAGCCTGAACTACCACGATTCATTGTTCCTGGGCGGCACCGCCGGTTTCGCCGACATGTCGCTGTGGCGCGAACTCGGTCCCGACATCGCCAAGGCGACCCTGACCCACAACCTGTATGCCATGACCGGTTTCGCCACCGATGCCCAGATGCCGGCGCTGACCGCGATCATCAAGGAGATCAAGGACAAGAAGCTTTTGAAGGGTGACATCGGCCAGGCCGCCATCCAGGCCGCCCAGGCCGCCATGGTGGTGCAGGCGACTCTGGAAGCGGCCGGTTCCACCGAACCGGAAAAGATCGCCCAGGCTTTTTCCAAGGTGAACATCCCCGCCGGTGACCCGCGCATGTTCCTGCTGAAGGCCGACGGCCTGTCGTTCAACGACGACCGTCTGCTCAACGACGGCGGCGCGGTGATGATCCAGTGGACCGAGGACCGTAAGCAGGAAGTGGTCTTCCCCAAGGTCTTCGCCACCACCGAACCGCGCCCGCAGGGCCAATAGGAAGCGGCGGGTCCCAGCTCATGGCCATCGACTACCATCGCCTGATGGCACGCCCCTTCGCCGACAAGGTGCATGCCTATACCAGCCGCGACACCATGCTTTACGCGTTGGGTGTCGGGCTGGGGGGCGACCCGCTGGACCAGGGCCAGCTTGGCTTCGTCTACGAGAAGAATCTCAAGGCGGTGCCGTCCATGGCTTGTGTGCTGGGCTATCCCGGTTTCTGGGCCAACCAGCCCGACACCGGTATCGACTGGCGCAAGGTGGTGCATGCCGAACAATCCTTTGTTCTGCATGCCCCCTTGCCGGTCGCCGCAACGGTGATCGGCCGCAACCGGGTCACCGCCATCCATGACCGGGGCGAGGGGCGAGGGGCGTTCCTGTGTCAGGAACGTCAGATTCTCGACGCTGCCGACGGGCGGCTGCTGGCCACCGTTTCGCAAGTCAATTTGCTGCGCGGCGACGGCGGCTTCGGCGGTCCTGCCGGCGCCCCGCCGCCGCCCCATCCCATTCCCGATCGCGCCCCCGATCTGTCGTGCGACCTGCCGACGGCTCCCCAGGCGGCGCTGCTTTATCGATTGAACGGCGACGACAACCCGCTGCACGCCGATCCGGACGTCGCCACCATCGCCGGCTTTTCCCGCCCCATCCTGCACGGTCTGTGCACGCTGGGGGTGGCCTGCCACGCGGTGCTGCGCCTGGTCTGCGCCTATGACCCGGCACGGTTGCGGGGCATGCGGGTGCGTTTCACCGCGCCCGTTCTGCCTGGCGACACGCTGCGCACCAATCTTTGGGTGGACGGCGACGTGGTGTCGCTGCGCTGCCACGCCCTGGAACGCGACGTGCTGGTCTTGGATGCCGGCCGCGTCGACATCATGCCTTAAGGAGAGTTTTCAATGGATCTGGGTTTGCACGACAAGGTCGCCATCGTTACCGGCGCCGCTCGCGGTCTGGGCGCGGCCACGGCTCGCCGTCTGGCCGAGGAAGGCTGCAAGGTGGTGGTCAACGACGTCAACCAGGACGTTGCCGCCGCCACCGTCAAGGCCATGCGCGACGACGGTCTGGACGTCCATTGCGTGATCGCCGACGTCACCCGCGCCGAGGACGTGGCCCGTTTGGTGGACGAGACGGTCAGCCTTTATGGCGGCGTCCACGTTCTGGTCAACAATGCCGGTTTTCCCCGTGACGGTTTCCTGACCAAGATGACCGAGACGGATTGGGACCTGGTGGTCGACGTCATCCTGAAGGGGGCTTTCCTGGCCACCAAGGCGGTGATCCCGCACATGATCGCCCAACGCTGGGGGCGCATCGTCAACATTTCGTCGCGCGCCCATCTGGGCAATCCCGGCCAGGCCAATTACGCCGCTGCCAAGGCCGGGTTGCTGGGCCTGACCCGCGCCCTGGCGTTGGAGGAAGGGCGCTACGACATCACCGTCAACGCCGTCGCCCCCGGTTTCATGGAAACCGAGATGGTGCAGGCGTTGCCCCATTACGAACAGATCAAGGAACGCACCATCAAGGGCACCCCCATTCAGCGGGTCGGGCGTCCCAACGACGTCGCCGACGCGGTGGCGTTCCTGGCCTCGGAACGGGCCAGCTTCATCACCGGCGAAACCATGCACGTGACGGGGGGGCGTTATGCCAGTTGAGCACAGCCAGCCCATTTTGTCGGTCAAAGGCGTCTCGAAGCGTTTCGGCGGCCTGATGGCGGTCAGCGAAGTGGGATTCGATGTGGCCAAGGGCGAGATCCTGGCGATCATCGGTCCCAACGGTGCCGGCAAGACCACCTTGTTCGGCCTGATTTCCGGCTTCATCCGCCCCGACATGGGCAGCGTCCGCTTGAAGGGCCATGAAATCGTCGGCATGGCCCCGCACAAGATCGTGCGCATGGGCCTGACCCGCAGCTTCCAGATCGTCCAGGTATTCGCCGACATGACGGTGCTGGAAGCGGTGACCGCCGCCGCCCTGGTCCGTAAGCCCATGCGCGAGGCCGTGCGCAAAGCCGAGGAAGTGCTGGAACGCATCGGTCTGTCGGCCATCCGCAACGAAAGCCCGGCATCCCTGTCGCTGCAGGACAAAAAAATGCTGGAGGTGGCCAAATGCGTCGCCACCGATCCCGAACTGATCTTGCTGGACGAAGTGATGGCGGGCCTGACCCTGGCCGAGGCCGAACTACCCTTGGCCATCATCCGCGACCTGCGGGACAGCGGCATCACCTTCGTGATGGTCGAACACGTCATGCCCATCGTCATGAAAACCGCCGACCGTCTGCTGGTGCTGAATTTCGGCCAGAAGATCGCCGACGCGCCGCCGGCCGAGATTCTTTCCAACCAGGCGGTGCGCGACGCCTATTTCGGCGAGGAGATGCCCCATGCTTGAGGTGGTCGGCCTGAACGCCGGATACGGCCCGGTCAACGTCTTGGAGGACGTGACCATCCGTGTGGACGAACACGCCTTCTTCGGTCTGCTGGGGGCCAACAATGCCGGCAAGAGCACGTTGATCAACGCGCTGAGCGGCACGGTCGCCGCCCGTGGCGGCCGCATCATGTTCGATGGCCACGACATCACCGGCCTTGGTCCGGAAAAAGTGGTGGAACTGGGCATCATCCAGGTCCCCGAGGGCCGTCTGGTGTTCCCCCAGATGTCGGTCATCGACAATTTGATGTTGGGGGGATATTCCAAACGGGCGCGCGGCCAGCGCCGCCAGCGCTTGGACGAGGTGTTCGACCTGTTCCCCCGCCTGGCCGAACGGCGCAGCCAGATGGCCGGCACGCTTTCCGGTGGTGAACAGCAGATGCTGGCCATCGGTCGTGGACTGGCCGCCAATCCGCGCGTGCTGATGCTGGACGAGCCTTCCTTGGGGCTGTCGCCGCTGTTCGTCCAAAACATCTTCAAAGCGTTGTCCGACCTGCACAAGGCGGGGCTGACCATCTTGGTGGTCGAGCAGAACCTGCACCTGACCTTGTCCCATGCCACCCGTTGCGCCGTGCTGGAGCGCGGCCGCGTGGTGGTCGAAGGCGCCGGCGACGAACTTCGCAATGATCCAAACACCCGCAGAGCCTATCTGGGCCTGTAACGGAGAGAGCTTGTCATGGACATGTTCCTGCAATCCCTGGCCCAGGGGCTGTTGATCGGCAGCACCTACGGGCTGATCTCGCTGGGGATGGGGCTGACCTACTCGGTCTCCGGCGTCATCAATTTCGCGCACGGCGATTTGTTGTCGCTGGGGATGTTCCTGGCCCTGGCCTGTTTCACCGCCTTCGGTCTGGATCCCTATATCTCGGTGTTCATCACCTTTCCGGTGATGGTCGCCTTCGGCGCCCTGGTCTATCGCTTCCTGATCCGGCCCTTGGTCGGCTCGCACGTGCTGATGGTCATCCAGTTGACCCTGGGTCTGACCTTCATCGTGCAGAACGGTCTGCTGATGACCTTCGGCGGCATGAGCCACCGGGTGCCTTCGAAGATCGAGGCCGATTTGATCCTGCTGGGGGATTCGGTGGTGCTGCGCTCTGCCCTGGCGGTGGCTTTCGCCGTCTCGGTGGCGTTGGCCGGCCTGCTTTATTTCGTCCTGACCCGGACCGATACCGGCCGTTCCATCCGGGCGGTGCATCAGAACGCCAAGGCCGCCGCCCTGATGGGGATCAGCGTCGACCGGGTCCGCACCCTGACCTTCGCCCTGGGGGTCGGGTTGCTGGCCATCGCCGCCGTGCTGCTGACCCCGGGCACCCCGCTGCACCCGTCGCAGGGCCTGCGCTACACGGTGATCTCGCTGATGGTGATGGTGCTGGGGGGGATGACCAATTTCGCCGGCATCTTGCTGGGCGGTCTGCTGTTCGGCATCGCCGAAGCCTTCGGCACCGTCTACGTCTCGGGGACGTCGGGCATGATCGTCCCCTACGCCATGTTCATTCTTGTGCTGTTGCTGCGCCCCGAGGGCCTGTTGAAGCGGAGGGCGTCATGAAGCCTGAATTCTTTACCCTGCTGCGTTCGCCGGCCATCTGGCTGGTTCTGGCTTTCGCCGCCACCATGCCTTTGTGGCTGCCGCCTTATTACCTGGGCATCGGCGTGCTGACCCTGATCTATATCGCCATGGCCTTGTCGTGGAACATCGTCGGCGGTCTGGGCGGGCAGATTTCCCTGGCCCACAGCCTGTTCCTGGGGGTGGGCGCGGTGTTCACCTCGGCCCTGTTGCTGAAGTTCGGCATCAACATGTGGGTGGGCATGCTGATTTCCGCCGCCTTGGCCGCCATCATGGGGGTGGGCATCGCCTGGGTCGATTTCCGCTTCAAGCTGGGACATCTGTCCTTTGCCCTGATCACCTTGGCCTTTGCCGAGATCGGTGAATTGGTCGTCCTTGGCTGGGATTTCCTGGGCGGTGCCTCGGGGCTTTATCTGCCGTCGGACAAGGGCGACCTGCTGGCCTTCCAGTTCGGGGGCGCCAAGGGTTATTTCTGGCTGGCGCTGGTGATCGCCGCCGGATGTTTCCTGGTCAATTTCGCCATCATCAACTCACCCTTGGGCTATTACCTGCGGGCCATCCGCGACAACGAGAACGCCGCCCAGGCGGTGGGTGTGGCGCTCTTGCGCAACAAGGCCATCGCCATGGCCATCAGTGCGGCTTTGACCGCCATCATCGGCACCGCCTATGCCCGCTATGTCGCCTTCGTCGATCCCTATCTGTTCGCGTCGCCGGCGGTGGTGATCGAAGTGGTGCTGATCGCCACCATCGGTGGCCTGGGCACGCCTTTCGGTCCCATGGTGGCGGCGCTGCTGCTGGTGCCGTTCGGCGAACTGATCCGCGGCAATTTCGGCGGCGTCGCCCCCGGCCTGCATTATCTGGTCTATGGCGTGCTGATCGTGGTGGTGATCCTGTCCATGCCGCGCGGTCTGGTGCCCCGCATCATGGATGTGATGGCCCGGCGGCGGGCGTCCTGACATGGGGGCGCATCTCGACGGCCACCGGGCGGCCATCGCCTGTGGCTATGCCGACCTTCTGGGTTATCGCGTCAAGTCGTGGGGGCCCGGGGAAATCGTTATCGAAGTGGATTTGGGGTCTCAGCACGGCAACCGATACGGCCGGGTGCATGGCGGCCTGATCGCTTCGCTGATCGATGCCGCCGGCGGCTTGTGCGGTTCTTATGCCGCCAAGCCCGAAGACCTGAAGCGTGCCGTCACCTTGTCCATGAACGTCAACTTCCTGGCCCCGTCCACCGCCTGCCGCCTGCGGGCGGTGGGGCGGGTCAGCGGCGGCGGCCGCAAGGTTTTCTTCGCCTCGGTCGAGGTCACCGACGAACGTCATCAGCTCGTCGCCCAAGGCCAGGGTTCGTTTCGTTATCGTCAATAGGAATAAGAAAATGAACGACATATCCGCGCCGATGGGCGTGCAAGAGGCCTTCGATCAGGCCCTGAAGCAAGGACGCTTCCTGGTCCAGCAATGTGACGGCTGCCACCGTCATGTCTATTTCCCGCGCGAATTGTGCCCCCATTGCGGCCATGGTTCGTTGCAGGCGGTGGAGCCCTGTGGGCGCGGCACCGTCCACGCCGTCACCACGGTGCGGCGCAAGCCCGCCGATGGCGGCGACTTCAACGTCTCGCTGATCGACCTGGAGGAAGGCGTGCGCATGATGAGCCGTGTCGAAGGCGTCACCCCCGACCAAGTGGTGATCGGCATGAAGGTCACCGCCCGGGTGGCCGACGGGATCGTGTTGTTCGACGCGGTGGAGGCCCAGTGATGGACAAGTCCATGCGCGGAAAGGCGGCCATCGTCGGTGCCGCCACCTTCGGCTGCGGTGAGGCGCCTGGCTTCACCGATATGGAATTGCTGGCCCGCGCCGCCCGTATGGCGGTCGAGGATGCCGGCCTGACCATGGCCGACATCGACGGTCTGTGCACCGCCAGCGCCAGCGCCACCATGTGGGCCATGCCGGTGATCGAATATCTGGGTATCCGTCCCACCTATGTGGACGGCACCATGATCGGCGGTTCCAGCTTCATCGCCCATCTGCTGCCCGCCATGCGGGCCTTGGAAGCCGGTCAGTGCAGCGCCGTTCTGGTCTGTTACGGCAGCGCCCAGCGTTCGGCCAAGTTCGGTCGGCGTGAAATCGTCGCCTCGCGCCGGTTCTTGGACCCGCAGCCCTACGAGATGCCCTACCAACCCATGCTGCCGCCCAGCGCCTATGCCTTGGCCGCCTCACGGCACATGTACGAATTCGGCACCACCCGCGAACAACTGGCCCATGTGGCGGTGGCGGCGCGGGCCTGGGCTGCGAAGAACCCGGAAGCCTTCGTTCGTGATCCGCTCAGCGTCGACGACGTGCTGTCGGCGCGGATGATTTCCGATCCGCTCAGCGTCCGCGATTGCTGTCTGGTCACCGATGGCGGTGGCGCCTATGTGCTGGTCAGTGCCGAACGGGCCCGCGACATGCCCAACAAGCCCGTCTATGTGCTGGGTAACGGCACCGCCATCTACAACCGTCAGATCTCGTGCATGCCCGAGCTGACCACCACGGCGGCCTTCACCTCGGGCCAGCAGGCCTATGCCATGGCCGGCATGGGGCCGGATCAGGTGGACGTGGTGCAGCTGTACGACGCCTTCACCATCAACACCATCTTGTTCCTGGAAGACCTGGGATTTTGCAAGAAGGGCGAAGGCGGCCCCTTCGTCGCCAGCGGCGCCATCGCCCCCGGCGGCGACTTGCCGGTCAACACCAATGGCGGTGGGTTGTCCTGTGTGCATCCCGGCATGTACGGCATCTTCGCCACCATCGAAGCGGTGCGCCAGCTGCGCGGCGATTGCGGTGAACGCCAGTTGGGCGGCCTGGAGACGGCGCTGGTCCATGGCAATGGCGGGACCCTGTCCAGCCAGTCGACCGCCATCCTGGGGCTGGAATCGACCCTTTAACCACCCTTCACCCTGCCGACGCCGCCCTCGTGGCGGCGTCGGTCCATGATAAGGAAACCGACATGACCGCCACCTGGCATTTCATTGAAAGCACGGATACCTATCCCGATTTCTCGTTGGCCACCCTGCCGGCTTTGGAAGATCAGGTGCGCGCCGGTCAGCCGCCCAAACTGGTGCTGAACGTCTTCGGCCGCGACGGCATCACCATCGGTTTCAATGAAGACCCCAACCAGATTCTGAACGTGCCGCTGTGCCGCGACCTGGGCATCGATTTCCGCCGCCGCGTCAATGGCGGGGGCACCATCTATGCCGCCGCCGGGTCCTGCGTCATCGCCCTGGCGGTTCCGGCCGATCTTCCCGGCTTGCCCAAAACCGCCGCCGAGGCGTTCGAGACGGTGCTGCCGGTGATGGCCCGGGTCACCGAGCAACGTTTCGGCATTCCGGCACGCTGGCGGCCGATGAACGACATCGAGGTGGAAGGGCGCAAGCTGATGCCGACCTCGGTCAAGATCGAAGGGGGCGTGCTGACCTTCCGCATCATGATCAACGTCAAGGCCATCGACACCGACATCGCCGGCAAGCTGATGCCCATGCCGCCGGAAAAGGTGCGTGACAAGGTGCACAAGGACATCGCCAGCCGCTTCACCTGTCTCGAAGCCGAATTGGGCCGTCCGGTGGCGCAGGACGAACTGGCCGGGCTGGCCCGCGATCTGGCCGCCGCCTTGTTCCCCGACGTCACGCTGAGCCCGGCGGTCGCCCCCGCCGCGGTTTACCCGGCGGAAATGGCGGGATCGGACTGGGATTTCGCCCGTTCGGAAGCGACTTTGTTCGGGCCGCACCGCACCGAGGGCGACCATATCGGCCGTGGCCGTGAAAAGGCGCCGGGGGGCATGATCTGGGCCGCCTTGCTGACCAAGGACGGGCATATCTTGCGGGCCATCGTCAACGGCGATTATCCCGCCCGTCCGGTCAACGCCCCCGACCGTCTGGAAGCCATGCTGCAAGGGGTGGCCGCCGACGAAGCCTCTGTCCGTTCGGTGGTCGAGGCCTTCCAGGCCGATGCCAGCCACGAATTGGCCGGGGTTTCCACCGAAGCCTTGATGTCGGCCTTCAGCAAGGCTTTGGGCTAAAGCAGCTTTTCCCGGCAAAACGTCGCCACCGCCTGGTCGACGCGTTCCCCGGTCCTTTTGGGATCGGGGGCGATGCCGGCCAGGGCGCGGGCGAAATCGTTCGCCTGGACCTGTCCCATCAATATTTCCGCCTGAAGGGTGAAGTCCATGGGCGGCAGGATGCCTTGGTCGGCCGCCTCGGACAGATAGGCGGCGACCATGGCGCAGGTTCCGCCATGGCCCGATTTCACGGCGACCCGCAGCACCTCCGTCTCGTCCGCCGCCATGGCCAGGCGCAGGTAACGCGGATAGCTGCCTTCCAGCAGAATGGCCGCACACTGACGCAAGGCCAGGCGTAGACCGTCGCGAAAGGCGGTCTTGCGCGGATTTTCCGGACGGTCGAGACGCATGGCGTGGGTTTCCTTCGGTTCTTAGGCGATGCGCCGGGTTTCATCCAGGAACCAGGCGACGCATTGCTGGATCTCTTCGACCTCGTGCGACAATTCGGCGACCATGGTCGACAGGCTTTGCGCCTGTTCGTTGGTGTTGACCGCCAGGCCTCGGATTTCCTGGATACCGGACACCGCCGCCTGCATGCCCTGGGCGGCATTGGTGGCATTGTCGCTGACCCCTTGGATGACCTGGTGTTGTTGGCCGATCACCTGGGTGATGGCGTTGGATTGGGTCTCCACCGTTCCGATGATGTCGGTGACCTGGGTGATGGCCTGGGCGGTGGCGCGGGCGACGTCTTGGACGGTCAGCACCTGTTGGTCGATTTCTTCCGTGGCTTTGGCGGTCTGATTGGCCAGGGCCTTGACCTCGCCGGCGACCACGGCGAAGCCTTTGCCCGCTTCGCCGGCCCGCGCCGCCTCGATGGTGGCGTTCAAGGCCAGCATGTTGGTCTGCTTGGCGATGGCGGTGATCAGGCCGACGATCTCGCTGATCCGATCGCTGGCCCCCACCAGATCGGCCACCAAGGTCCGGGTTTGTCCGACCTCGGCCACGGCGCCGTTGATGAAGCCGGCGGATTGTTCGGCCCGCCCGGCCATGTCCGAGGCGGCATCGCTCATCTGGCGGCCGGCGGCGGCCACGGCGGCGACATTTTCCCCCGCCTGTTCGGCGCCGTGCACCGAAACGTCCACCTGACGCGAGGTGTGCGACGCCGAATCGTGCAGGATCGACGCCATGTTGGACAAGGTGTCCACCGATTGCCCCAGGCGTTCGACCACTTGGCCGATCCGTTTGTGGAACAGGTCGGAATTGTGGTTCATCTGGGCGTTGCGGTGATGGGCCCGCTGACTGTCTTGTTCGCGTTCCGCCTCAAGGCGCATGCGCTCGGCGGCGTTGTCCTTCAAAACCTCCAAGGCTCGGGCCATGCCGCCCAATTCGTCGCCGCGTTCGGTGCCGTTGATGTCTTGGGCCAATTCGCCTTGGGCCAACCGTCCCATGACCATGGTCAGGGCCCGGATGGGCGAGGCCACGGCCCGGGCGGCGAACAAGGTGGTGCCGATGGCCACGGCAATGGCGGCGGCGGCAATGGTCGACAGCACCAGCATGGCTTGGCGCATATTGTCGAGCACGCGATGAAAGGCTTGCTGCCGGTTGTTGTCGGCACTTTCGGTGGTGGCGCGCATGCCGTCGCGGATGTGCTGGTACTGGCTTTCGGCGCGGTTCATGCCGGCCAGCGCGGTGCGCGGGCTGACCATGGACATTTCCGCCACATCGCGGACCGAGGCGAAATAGCCCTTCAAATCATTGTCGTCGGTCCGGGGGGCGGCCAATTCCTCGGTGGTAGCAAGCAGCTTGGCCAGGTTCTCCGAGATTGCCTTGATCTGTTCCCCGTTGCGATTGTTGGCGGCGAACGAGGTCAGGCGGTACAGCTCGGCATGCAGGGCGGTAACGGATGTTTCCAGGTTGGCAGCCTGGGTATAGCGCCTGAACGACACGTCGTTAATGGATACAACGTCGGAACTTATTTTGTTGAGATAGAATAAAGTGGCAATGATGATTGAAACCATGCCGGCGGCGCTGATGACGACGCCAATCAATAGTTTCGATTGAATGCCATAATCGCGAAAGCGTTTCATGTTTCACTCCCTGATGAATTGAATTTTGTTTTTATTTTTTTTGGTGAAAAAATAGGGGTGGACGTATGTCCACCCCTTGAGTTAGCGGCCACAGAGGGAGACTTATGGTAAGGCCGCAGTAATTTCCGGCACCGCCTTGAACAAATCG
>DISD01000015.1 GCA_002435715.1 Rhodospirillaceae bacterium UBA6219 | reverse complement strand
ATCACCGCCGGGTTGCGCGGGTCATCCTCGGGGATACCTGCTTCCACCTTGCCCACCAGATCGGCGCCCACATCGGCGCCCTTGGTGAAGATGCCGCCACCCAGACGGGCGAAGATGGAAATCAGCGACGCGCCGAAGGACAGCGCCACCAGTGCCTCCATCAGATTACGCGGATCGACGCCGGCCGCCTTCAAGATGGCGTAATAACCGGCCAAGCCGATCAGACCCAGGCCGACCACCAGCATGCCGGTGATGGCACCCGAACGGAAGGCCACGTCCAGCGCCGGCTGCATGCCGCCGCTGCGTGCCGCTTCGGTGGTGCGCACATTGGCGCGAACCGAGACGTTCATGCCGATATAGCCGGCGACGCCCGACAACACCGAGCCGATCAGGAAGCCTGCGGCCTGGAAAGCGCCCAGACGGGCGAACAAAACCACGAAAATGACCACGCCGACGATGGCGATGGTGGTGTATTGCCGATTGAGATAGGCACGCGCACCTTCTTGGATGGCACCGGCGATTTGTTGCATCCGCTCGGTGCCGGTCGAGGTCGCCATCACCGCTTTGAACGCCCACGCGCCATATAGCAGCGCCGCGAGGCCGCATGCCAATACGAATAGATCCGTCATGTTGGTTCGATCCCCTTACCCAGCGTTAGTTGACTTCGACGTCCCTATAAACGCTTGCGGCGATACCCATGGCCGTAAGTGGACGGCGGAAGTCTTGAAACGCTGCCAGATAAACCATGGGTTGGCAACGGACTCATAAGGGTCTTGGGTCGATTTCGGAAAGATTCAGGACAATCCTGCTATTGCCTTAGGATGGTTCCAAGAAATGACCAGCAAAATACGCTGAAATATGCTGACCAATTCAAGAAATATTGCGACGCAGCATTATTTTACTGAAGACTGGTCTATCATCACCGATTTAACATAACCGGGCCCCAAGGTCTTTTCCGTCAGCTTTAGCAAACGCGTGCTCACTGCCGACGGATCAAGACGACGTCCGTTACGCAAATGGATGGGCAGATATTCCATCATGTCCTGCAAATAGGCGTTCTGCAGACGCGGGATATTCTGGGCGACGATTTCCCGTTTCTCGAAGGGCACTTCCAGGCGCAGGATCATCTCGACCTGACGGCGGACTTCGTGGTCCTCGACCACCGGAACCGCCAACAGGCCGTATTCCACGAAAGAAGGCGGGGTCTTGGGGGCCGCCGCGGCCTCGGTCGGGTCGGCCGGGGCGGCACCGATCAACTGGTTGAACTTGGCAATGGGGTCAATGCCCCAGAAATAAAGGCCGCCGACCAAACCACCCATCATCAACAGAAAGGCGACGATGATGAAGATCAGACGAACCACTATTTCCCCCTGGTGTCACTGAAGTGGCGCCATCCCGTCCGCGCCAAATCCAAGGGCCGTCCCTGCCCGTCTTGCACGACGACCCCCGACTGGGCGCGTATGCGGCCGATGGCGGTGACCCGTGTCCCGGCATCATCAGCTAAACCGGCGATCTTGTCAGCATGTTCCACGGGCGCGGTGAAGACTATCTCGTAATCGTCACCCCCGGACAGCACATCGGACAACAAAGCCGGGTCATCGGCCAACAAATGCCCCGCGGCTTCGGACAAAGGCAGGTCCTGGGCGTGGATCACCGCCCCCAACCCCGATTGGCGGCACAGATGCCCCAAATCCTGCACCAAGCCATCGGACACATCCATGGCGGCATGGGCCAGCCCAACCAGACCAAGCCCCAGTTGGACACGCGGTTGCGGCAACAGGTATCGCTGGGTCAGAGACTCGACCAAATGAGCGGGTAAAAGCGGGAAACGCCCCTGACGGGAGAGCAAGCCCAGGGCCGCATCCCCCACCGTGCCGGTCATGTAGACCACATCGCCGTCCTTGGCCCGCGAACGCAGGATCGCTTGCCCCTGCCCGACCCGGCCAAAGGCGGTCACGGTCAAGGTCAACGGCCCGGGCGTCGACACGGTGTCACCGCCGATCAAGGCCAAACCGTAAGCGCCGCAATCCTGGGCCAGGCCGTCGGCGAATCGGCGCAGCCAATCCATGCCCACATCACCGGGAAAGGCCGCCGACAGCATGATGGCAAAGGGCTGCGCCCCCTTGGCGGCAAGGTCGGACAAATTGACGCGAATCAGCTTGCGGGCGATCAGGTCGGCCGGATCGTCGGCGAAGAAATGCACGCCGGCGACCATGGAATCCATGGTCAGCACCAGTTGCTGGCCGACGGGTACATCCATCAAGGCGGCGTCGTCGCCCAGCCCCAAGGCCCCTGGATAGGCTTGCGCCAAAGGGGCGAAGAACTGGGCGATCAGGTCGAATTCGTCACATTCGTCACGTGTCGCGCCGCTCATGGCGGAAGACGGCGTTTAGACGCCATTCCCTGGGGCGCCGTTTCCCTGGAACTCGCCGGCCCGCAGGTTGCGCGCCATCCGGTCCATCACCGCGTTGACCAATCCCGGCTCGGGGCCGGAATAAAAGGCGTGGGCCACATCCACATATTCGGTGATGGCGACACGGGCCGGGGTCTGCGGCCGCGACTTCAATTCGAAGGCGCCGGCCCGCAAGATGGCCCGCAACACCGCCTCAAGGCGGTCCACCGTCCAGTCGCGGGTCAGGCCGTGGGTGATCTGGACGTCCAGATCCTTGCAATCGGCCGACACACCGTTGACCAGCAACGACACCAGATTGACGTCGGGTTCGGCCATCTTGCCGCGCGGTTCGTTTTCCATGCGGGTGCGGAATTCATCCAGCGCCTGGATGGCGCCGACACCGGTGATTTCCATGGAATACAGCGCCTGCACGGCCGCCAGACGGGCAGCGGAACGACGGGCGGCGCCGGGATTGGGTTTGGACAATGGTTTTCTCTAGGTCAGTTGCAGTTCGCGTTTGATTTCCAGCATGCGCAGCGCCGCCCGGGCGGCCTGGCCACCCATGTTCTTGCGGGTCGGGTCGGCACGCTTCAAGGCTTGCGCCTCGTTATGCACGGTCAGCACACCATTGCCCAAGGCCAAATGATGGCGTAACGACAGATCGGTGCAGCCCCGGAAGCTTTCGGTGCAGACATGACCGTAATGGTCGCTTTCGCCTTGGATGGCGGTGCCCAGCACGACGAAGGCGTCATAGGGCTTGCCCGACGCCACCATGTATTCCAAGGCGGCGGGGATTTCCAGCACGCCGGGGATGGTCAACACCTCGTGGGTGGCGCCCGCCGCGTCCAGCGCCTGCTTGGCGCCATCCAGCAGCATGTCGGCCAGATGGTCGTAAAACCGCGCCTCGATGATCAAGACATTGGTACTCATGGACTTACTTCACCTCGATGGGGCGCTGATCCACCACTTTCAGGCCGAAGCCTTCCAGACCGATGATGGTCTTGGGGGTGTTGGACAGCAGGATCATTTCTTCGACGCCAAGGTCCAGCAGGATCTGGGCACCGACGCCATAATCGCGCAATTCCGCCGGGGCCGGCTTGGAATCCAACTGGGCACGGATACGGTCGGACAGGCTGGTGGGGCGCGGTTCGCGTACCAAAACCACCACGCCACGGCCGTGGGCCGAAATGGTTTCCATGGCGGCATGCAACTGGCCGGCCTTGCCCGAGCCCTGGTCACCCAGCACGTCGTCAAGGATGTTGACGGCGTGCACGCGCACCATCACCGGGCCTTCGCCGGAAATCTCGCCCTTCACCAGGGCGATGTGCTCGGCGTAAGCCACTTGGTTAACATAGACCACCATGCGCCAATCGCCGCCCCACGTGGAATGGAACGGCGTTTCCACCTCGCGCCGGACGATCTTGTCGTGGCGGCGGCGATAGGCGATCAAGTCGGCGATGGTGGCGATCTTCAGGCCGTGGAACTGGGCGAACTTCACCAGATCGGGCATGCGCGCCATGGTGCCGTCGTCGTTCATGATCTCGCAGATCACGCCTGCCGGGTTCAGCCCCGCCAGACGCGAGATGTCGACAGCCGCCTCGGTATGCCCGGCCCGCACCAGGGTGCCGCCATCGCGGGCCACCAACGGGAAGACGTGACCGGGGGTGACGATGTCGGCAGCGCCCTTTTCCGGGTCGATGGCCACTTGCACGGTGCGTGCCCGGTCAGCGGCGGAAATGCCGGTGGTCACCCCTTCCTTGGCCTCGATCGAGACGGTGAAGGCGGTCTGCATGCGGGTGCCGTTATCGGCACTCATCAACTTCAGGCCCAGGCTTTCGCAGCGGGACCGGGTCATGGACAGACAGATCAGGCCACGGCCGTATTTGGCCATGAAGTTGATGGCGTCAGGAGTCGCCATCTGCGCCGGAATGACCAGATCGCCTTCGTTTTCGCGGTCTTCGTCGTCCACCAGGATGAACATGCGGCCTTGGCGGGCCTCGTCGATGATGTCCTCGATGGGTGACAGGTACTGATGATATTCCGAGACCACGGGCCTATTCCTTGTCGAGAAGCCGGGCAACATACCGGGCCAACATGTCGATTTCCATATTCACCCGATCCCCTTGGCGCAAGCGTCCAAAGGTGGTGACCGATTGGGTATGGGGAATGACATTGATACCAAAACGCCGTCCGTCAACCTCGTTGACGGTCAACGACACGCCATCCAGCGCGACGCTGCCCTTGGGGGCAACGAATTTTGCAAGGTTTTCAGGGCTTTCGAAGACAAACCTCTTAGATTCGTTTTCGTCGGTGATCGACACCACGGTGGCGACACCGTCGACGTGACCCGACACGATGTGGCCGCCCAGTTCGTCGCCCACCTTCATGGCGCGTTCCAAATTGACCCGGTCGCCCTGTTCCCAGCCACCCATGGTGGTCTTGGAGATGCTTTCCGCCGACACTTCCACCGCGTACCAATCGGCGCCTTTGTCGACGATGGTCAGGCAGACGCCGTTATGGGCGATGGACGCCCCGATTTCGATGGTTCCCAGATCATAGGCGGTCTTGACCTCGAAACGGGTTTCCTTGCCAGGATTGCGAACGACACGACTGATCTCGCCCAAATCGGTGACGATGCCGGTGAACATCGGCCCATACTCCTTAGATTTTTCGATAGATTTCCATAATGTCTGCGCCGATCGGGCGGACGTCGACGCATTCAAAACCAGGACTTTGCGACAGGTGGTCGATACCAAAGGACACAGCGGCCGGCAAGCCGTCGCCACCGATGATTCGCGGCGCCCGGAACCACACCAGACGGTCCACCAACCCCAGACGCATCAAGGTGGCACTGAGGTGCGCTCCCCCTTCCACCAGAACGCGGGTCAAACCGCTTTCGGCCAGAATGTCCAGGGCGGCAGTCATGTCCAAGCCGGTTTCGTCACCGGGCAGTTCGACCACGTCGACGCCGGATTCCTCGAAGGCCGAGCGGCGTTCTTCATCGGCACCCTCGCGGGTCAAAATCCAGGTCGAGACGTCGGCGGCGCTGGCCACCAGCTTGCTGGTCAGCGGCAGGCGCAGATGCCCGTCCACCACCACGCGCACCGGGGAACGGTCTTCCAGACCGGGCAAACGACAGGTCAATTCGGGATCGTCGGCCAATACGGTACCGCTGCCGACCATGATGGCGTCGCTTTCGGCCCGCAACAGGTGGCCCGCCTGACGGGCGGCAGGCCCGGTGATCCACTTGCTTTCACCGCTATGGGTGGCGATGCGGCCGTCCAGGGTGGTGGCCAGCTTCACAGTGACCAAGGGGCGGCCACGGGTGATCTTCGACAGGAAGCCGGCATTCATCTCGGCCGCGTCGTCGGCCAGGACGTTGCTGACCACGGTCAAGCCGGCTTCACGCAGCAGCGCCAGTCCCCGGCCGGAGACGCGGGGATCGGGGTCTTCGATGGCCACCACCACCCGACGGATGCCGGCGGCCACCAGGGCTTCGGCGCAAGGCGGGGTCTTGCCGTGATGGGAACAGGGTTCCAGGGTCACATAAGCGGTACCGCCACGGGCCGATTCGCCGGCCATGGCCAGGGCCTCGGTTTCCGCATGGGGACGGCCGCCGGGTTGGGTCCAACCCCGTCCCACCACCCTGCCTTCGGTGACGATGACACAGCCGACCGCCGGGTTGGGCCACACGTTCCCCAGACCACGCCTGGCCAAGGCCAGGGCAGCCCGCATATGGGCGCGGTCGCCGTCAGAGGTCGTCGTGAACGCCACCGACCATCTTTCCCAGGAAGTCCTCGAAGTCCTTGGCTTCGCGGAAATTACGATAGACCGAGGCGTAACGGACATAGGCGACCTTGTCCAGGTCCATCAGCACGTCCATCACCAGCTCGCCGATATATTTGGACGGCACTTCGTTCTCGCCCATGCTTTCCAGGCGGCGATGGATGCCGTTGGCGATGCGTTCGACCTGTTCTTCCTCGACCGGGCGCTTCCTCAGCGCGATACGCAGCGACTTCAGCAGCTTCTCGCGGTCGAACGGCGACCGGGCGCCGTCCTTCTTGATCACCACCAGATCGCGGATCTGCACCCGCTCGAAAGTGGTGAAGCGCGAACCGCATTCCGGACAGGAGCGGCGGCGGCGGATGGCCGAATTGTCTTCGGTCGGCCGCGAATCCTTCACCTGGGTGTCATCGTGGCCACAAAACGGACAGCGCATACGTCACTCCCCCAAACGATACCGGAGCCTCGACCCCCGAGGCTCCGGTTCTTTGTCGTTATTGATAGATCGGGAACTGGCGGCACAGTTCCGCCACTTCGGCGCGGGCCTTGTTTTCGGCGGCCGAATTGTCTTCCGGGTTGGCGGCCAGACCGTCCAGCACGTCGCCGATCAGTTCGCCCACCTTCTTGAACTCCTCGACACCGAAGCCACGGGTGGTGGCGGCCGGGGTGCCCAGACGGACGCCCGAAGTGACGGTCGGCTTTTCCGGGTCGAACGGAATGCCGTTCTTGTTGCAGGTCATGCCGGCATGTTCCAGGCTGGCCTCGGCGGCCTTGCCGGTCAGCTTCTTCGGACGCAGATCGACCAGCATCAGGTGCGAATCGGTGCCGCCCGAGACGATGGCCAGACCACGGCGCACCAGGGTGTCGGCCAAGGCACGGGCATTGGCGACCACCTGGGTGGCGTAGGTCTTGAATTCCGGCTGCAGCGCTTCGCCGAAGGCCACCGCCTTGCCGGCGATGACATGCATCAGCGGACCGCCCTGGATCCCCGGGAAAATGGCCGAGTTGATCTTCTTGGCGAGGGCTTCGTCATTGGTCAGGATCATGCCGCCGCGCGGACCACGCAGGGTCTTGTGAGTGGTGGTGGTGACCACATGGGCATGGGGGAACGGGCTGGGATAGGCGCCGCCGGCGACCAGACCGGCGAAGTGCGCCATATCGACCATGAACAGCGCGCCCACTTCGTCGGCGATCTTGCGGAAACGGGCGAAGTCGATCTCACGCGGATAGGCCGAGCCGCCGGCGATGATCAGCTTGGGCTTGTTTTCGCGGGCCAGCTTTTCCACTTCATCGAAATCGATGCGGGCATCTTGCAGACGCACACCGTATTGGACGGCCTTGAACCACTTGCCCGACTGGTTGGGAGCGGCGCCATGGGTCAAGTGACCACCGG
>DISD01000086.1 GCA_002435715.1 Rhodospirillaceae bacterium UBA6219 | reverse complement strand
TGTCCGATTTTCCGGGGCCACCTCTAGGGCCGGATTGGCGAGAGCAATGTCTCGACTTTCAAGAGCTACGATAAGGTCGTCGGCATTTTCCGGTTTCAGCCAATCTTCAAACATAACGAAGGCGCGCTGAAGAACTTTATATAACCTATTACGTCCAGCGACTTCGTATTCGACATGCTTCTTAATGCTGCGTTGTAAGTCGCCGAGTTGCACCAAAATTGGATTGAGCTTCGCTGGCTTAAAAATATTGTCGGCAACACCATTTTGGGGGGTGTTCGTTTCGTTGTCCATGGCGAGCTTCCAAAAATTTTCACAAGAGGATCGTGGCATACCCCAAAGCCAAACTCAGCACTTTAAGTGCTGACCCTCTCGTTTTGTTCTCAATCCTCATACCAATCGACGGTGCTTTCCTGGGCATAGTGCTTTTCCAGCATTTTCACGTCGCTGTGCCCCATGTTCTTGGCGACAAGCCACGGCCCCAAGGTTTTGATGTTGTGGCTGGCATAGCTGTGCCGCAACGAATACAGCGAGTATGGGTGGCCGAATTTGTTGTGGGTCAGCCCGATGCTGGCAAGCAATTGTGAAAAAGCACTTTTCAGCGTATGGATGGGCTCGCCGGTGTCATAGCCTGCAAAAATGTAGTCGTCGTCGCCGCTGTAAATGGCGTGCTTCTCGCGGTAATTATCCAAAAACCACCACAGCTCGTCTCGCGGCACCACCGTTCGCGTCGATCCTTCAGTTTTTCCTTCACGCTCGGTGTTCACCGCCAAACAACGCACGGTGCGTTTCATGGTGCTGTCTTTTTCTTCCGTCACATCCTTCCACTTCATGTGGTTTGCTTCTTCACCGGGTCGGATGCCGGTGTAGTAGATGAATTGGATGTAGAAGAACAATTGCTGGCGGTAGTAGCGGAGCTTGCGGTTCAGCGACATATCCGCCGTTCTGTTCACCGCCGCCCCAAACAGCTTTTCAATTTCCACCCGCTTGAAGGCCGGTCGCTTTTCAATCTTGTTGCCGATGTTCGTGACCTTCGGCTTTTTGTCGGCCGCAAGCCAACCTTCCTGCACGGCAAAATCAAAAATCTGTTTCAGCGTCGCGTTTTCACGCTTGATGGTCGCCTGTGACGGGCGACCTTCTTTGACCTTGCGGGTTAGGGTTTTACCGTCGCGTTCATATTCAATTTCATCGTCGCCAGCTTCCAGCCGCTTTTCCCAATAAGTCACCCGCCATTTAAGGTATTCGTCCACACCCGCCCGCCCAATGCGGTCAATGGCTGTGTCTGCAAAATGGGGGATGAAGTAGCGGTTGGTCAGTTCCAGCTTTTCTTTGTAGGCGCTCAGCGAGTGTCGTTCATAGCCGATCTCAGCCTTGCCTCTGTAGTAGTCCAAAAACGCTTCAGCAACCGACTTGAAGCTTTTTCCCGCCAGTTGGTAGCCGTTACGCAAATCGCTCTCGCGGTCTGAATACCAGTTGCGTGCGATTTCCTTGGCTTTTTCCCAATCGGAAGTGCCGGCCGATTTTTGCGCCCAGCCTTTTTGGCCTGTGTTCTTGACGCGCACGTACAACGATTTCGTGTGTGCCATGTCGTAAACCACGGCAACCGGTTTCCCATTGATTTCACGCACGATATAGTGGGCCATCTCAACATCCGCCCCAACAAGCTAAGTTGTTGATTTATATAAATTTATACACAGTTATACACAAAAATAGAGAATATGACCGCACTTTCGAGCAGTCAATATTTGCTGATAATGTATTGATTTTATTGGAGAATTTTGGCGCACCCGACAAGATTCGAACTTGTGACCTCTGCCTTCGGAGGGCAGCGCTCTATCCAGCTGAGCTACGGGTGCAGGCCGGATGCCGCACAGCTTGGTGCGGAAGGCGGGTTATAGCGTAAGGGCGGGGGGCGCGGCAAGGGGGATTGAGTCTGAGGTCATCCGAGTTCTCGTAATTTCCGACGAGAGAATGTTGATTGTCCTGGCCGCGCGTTACACGGGATAATGTGGTGATATGGAATCTAAAAGGCTGTGACGATGGGGCAGGTCATCTATGAACTTTGCAACGTGCCCTATCTGGGCTTCGTGGTGTTTCTTTTTAATCTTTGCGGTATTGAGCCGCCGATTCCACCGGTGGCCGTGTCGCTTGATCGGCCCGGAATTGTTGTTGAAACGTCGTTTTCAGTGTCTGTCGACAAAAGCTATCCGCTTTGGATGTGGGTGACCTTTCCTTCCAACGAGGCTTTTATGATGGAAGGGGTCATGGGAACCCCGGTTGGAGGCAGCGACGCATACCTGATTCGGCAAGGCCTGGATCCATCCTCACCGGAGGTACGGGCGAATTTTGGACAAGAAGTGCCGTTCAGGGTGCTGGTTCGGAAATTGCCCGAAAAAAACATTGTGTTCGATGACGTGCTCTATTCCCGCGGCTACGATGCGCACATTAATCCGACAAAAATCCGTAATGCTGGTGCTGTTCCGCTGAAGCGCGGGGATTACCAAATCGAGGTGACGAATCTTTACGGACAGCCGGCGTTTTCCGGCCTGAAGATTGAATTGTCGTTGCAGGGAGGGTGATCATCTCCTCCGCGCCATCTTTCGGTAAAGGAGCGTTTCAACCGGTGCTCCACGCCCGCGGACGTTTCATCCCGGCGATCTTGCAGGCTTGCTGGACATAGCCATAGGGGAACAGTTCGAATAATCGGTTGCGGCCGGCGCCGGTTTGTTGGCTCAGGTGTTTCATCACGTGGCGGGCGTCGGGGATCAACTGGTGTTCGTCCAGCCATCGGCGCATGAAGCGCAGCACCAGCCAATGTTCGTCGGTGAGCGTAATGCCTTCGGCCTGGGCCAGGGTTTCGGCCAGGGCTTCGTCCCATTGGCTGGGGTCGATCAGGTAACCTTCGGAATCAGTCTTGGTCATGGACGCCTCCGCACGGCTTTTATTTCATTAGGGATTTCTGTAACACGTTGGTCAAGCATGATGAATTGACCAAAGTCAAAGGCCTTTGATCCAATGGAAATGCTGGCTTGTTGACGGAAGTCAAAGTCCGGCGCTGGGGTAATCGGCATGCTGCGTTCATACCCAATGACGCAGATGCCGAACGCGCCGGGTCGATCGGGTCCGAACATCCCCTCGGTTCGGACCCGGTCTTGTTTTCGCCCTTGATCGGGGTCAATCCCTTTTCGTCGTGTCTGGGGTGGAGTGGTGGAAAAATACCGCTTCCAGGGGGGCGATCGCATGTCTGTCAGCACTTACGAACCATCCGCTTTGGGTAGGCACGATCCCGTTGACGTGCTGTCGCGGGTGCCGTTGTTCGCCGGCCTTGAGCCGCCGCTTGTGGCCCGTCTGGCACAGGCGGCCCATGTCGCCCGGGCGCCGCGCGGCACCCGGCTTTTCGCCCAGGGCGACCAGGCGCGGGGGTTGCACGTGCTGCTGGAAGGCCAGGTCGGGTTGTTCGCCAAGGTCGAGGACGACGGCGAGGACACCTTGGTGGAAATCCTGGATGCCGGCGAAGCCTTCATCGCCGCCGCCGTTCTGACCGGCAAGCCGTATTTGATGACCGGCTCGGCCCTGACCCCCATCCGGGTGCTGGAGGTGCCGCGCCAGGCGTTGCTGGACGATTTGCGGGCCAGTCCGGATCTGGCCTTGGTCATGCTGGGGTCTTTGGCGCGGCATTACCGCACGCTGGTACAAGAGATCAAGGACCTGAAGCTGACCTCGGCCAGCCAGCGCCTGGCCCGCTATCTGTTGGGGCTGACGCCGCGTCGTCGTGGTGCGGTGATCGTGCGTTTGCCCCACAACAAGGGGCTGATCGCCGCCCGGGTCGGCGTCAGGCCGGAAACCCTGTCCCGGGCCTTCGCGCAATTGCGGGCGGTGGGGGTGGTGGTGGACGCCCACAACGTCGCCATCGCCGACCTGGTGACGCTGGCGGCATACTGCCATGACGGACGCGAGGTGGTTTAGTCGCGGCTTTTAGGTGCAGTCTAGTGTCTTGACCGTTTGCAAGTTTGCGCAAGCCCATTATAGTGCTGTTGGTATTAGATCGACCGGCACAGCAGGAGCCTTTGCGTGAGCTTGCGTTCAGCCCCCGACAGCTTTGACATCTTGCTGGTTGAAGATAATCCCGGCGACGCCCGACTGGCCCAGGAAGCGTTAAAGGAAGGACGCATGTCCAGCCGCCTGAAGGTGGTGGTCGACGGCGTCGAGGCCATGACCTATCTGCGCCGCGAAGGACCCTTCGCCGACGCCCCGGTGCCCAATCTGGTGTTGTTGGACCTGAACCTGCCGCGCAAGGACGGCCGTCAGGTGCTGGCCGAAATGAAGGCCGATCCCAATCTGCGGCGCATTCCGGTGGTGGTGCTGACCACGTCCCAGGCCGAGCAGGACATCTTGCGAACCTACGACCTTCACGCCAATTGCTACATCACCAAGCCGGTCGACCTGGACCGTTTCATCTCGGTGGTGCGTTCCATAGAGGAATATTGGTGTTCGGTCGTCACCCTGCCCCCCCGGTAAGCTGACATGGAGCCGGGAGCCCGTCATTCCGGCTGTACCGTCCTGGTGGTCGAGGACAATCCCGGCGACGCCCGGCTGGTAGAGCTTTATCTGCTGGAAGACGCCGCCTCGTCCTTCACTGTGCTGAAAGCCGCCCTGTTGGGCGACGCCTTGGAAATTTTGGCCGCCAATCGGGTTGACGTGGTCCTGTTGGACTTGTCGCTGCCCGATTCCTTTGGCATCGACACCCTGACCCGGTTGCGGGCGGCGTCCCCTTTTGTCCCGGTGGTGGTGCTGACCGGCACCAATGACGAGGAACTGGCGCTGGAAGCCCTGCGCCGCGGCGCCCAGGATTATCTGGTCAAGGGGCAAGGCGACGGCAATCTGGTGCGTCGCGCCATTTTCTACGCCATCGAACGCTCCAGCGCCGCGGCGGCTTTGCGTCGTTCCGAAAGCCGTTTCAAGGCGTTGTTCACCAATGCCGGGATCGGTGTGGTGCTGACCGATGGCGACGGTCGGGTGGTCGAGGTCAACCCCGCTTTTCTGGCCATGGTCGGCTACGAATCCGACGATTTGCGTGGGACGCTGCTGCGCGACATCACTTATCCCGAGGACCAGGGGCTGAACGAAGGCCTGCGCGGCGAGTTGCTGGCCGGTGCGCGGGATGGGTTCAGCTTGACCAAGCGCTATGTGGCCAAGGACGGTCGCATCGTGTGGGCCAAGCTTGACTGCAAGGTCATGCACGAATCCGACGGCGACAAACCCTATACCGTCACCGTCATCGAGGACATCACCGAGCGCAAGCGGCTGGAAGACAACACGCGTCTGGCCGCCACCGTCTACGAGAATTCCGGTGACGGCCTGTTCGTCACCGATGCCGACAACCACATCGTCCACGTCAACCCGGCCTTCACCCAGATCACCGGCTACCAACCGGAAGAGGTGGTCGGCAGGAACCCGCGCCTTCTGGCGTCGGGGCGGCATGATCGCGATTTCTTCGCCCAATTGTGGTCCACCTTGCTGGCAAACGGCAAATGGCAGGGCGAGGTGTGGGACCGTCGCAAGGACGGTGAAATGTTCGCCGGCTGGCAGAATATCGCGGTGGTCCGCGATGCCGACGGCAAGATTCAGAACTTCGTCGCCGTGCTGTCGGACATCACCCAGCGCAAGCAGATGGAAGAGCGGCTGTCCTATGCCGCCAACCACGACCCGTTGACCCGTCTGCCCAACCGCACGCTGTTCCAGGAACGTCTGAACCGCGCCATCGCCCGTGCCCACCGCAATCACCAATTGGTGGCCTTGCTGTTCATCGATTTGGACCGCTTCAAGGAAGTCAACGACACCATGGGCCATTTGGCCGGCGACATGCTGTTGCAGCAGGTGGCGGAACGGCTGTCGGGATGCATCCGTCAGGGTGACACGGTGGCGCGATTGTCGGGTGACGAGTTCACCATCATCTTGGAAGACGTTCAGGACCCGCGCGATGCCGCGGTGGTCGCCCACAAAGTGCTGCGGGTGTTGCTGGAGCCGGTCCAACTGAGCGCGGGCGAGGCGCATATCTCGTCTTCCATCGGCGTGGCGCTTTATCCCACCGATGCCGGCGATCCCAACACCTTGCTGAAATTGGCGGATTCCGCCATGTACCGGGCCAAGAACCTGGGGCGCAACGGCTGCCAGTTCCATTCCGAGGTGGTCAACGCCCAGGCCTTCGAACGCCTGGCTTTGGAAAATGCCTTGCGGGTGGCGGCCAATGACGGCCAGTTCCTGCTGCATTACCAGCCGATCTACGACGTCAAAGGTGGCGGGCCGGTGGCGGTCGAGGCGCTGTTGCGCTGGCGTCACCCGGAAGTCGGCGTGGTCGCCCCCAATCAGTTCCTGGCGGTCGCCGAGGAAACCGGTCTGATCGTCCCCATCGGCAATTGGGTGCTGGAGCAAGCCTGCCGGCAGGTCAAGAAATGGCGTGATGGCGCGGTCCCCGATCTGCGCCTGCACATCAACCTGTCTTCCCGCCAGCTGCGCCAACCCGATCTGATCGAACGGATCGCCGGCGCCTTGGAAGGGGCGCGTCTGCCGCCCCACGCCTTGGTCCTGGAAGTCCAGGAAAGCTGCGTCATCGACAAATCCTTCGATCCGACGGCCTTGTTCGCCCGTCTGGCCGCCTTGGGGGTGGGGCTGGCCATCGACGAGTTCGGTTCCGGCTATTCGTCCTTTGCCTTCCTGCGTCGCCTGCCGGTGACCATCATCAAGGTGTCGCAAGGATTCGTGCGCAATCTTGCCACCGCCGACGATTCCGAAATCGTCACCGCCATTGTCGCCTTGGCCCGTGGCCTGCACATGACGGTGGTGGCGCCGGGGATCGAAAATCGCTCGCAGTTGGATTTGCTGGTGCGTTTCGGCTGTGACAAGGTTCAAGGCTTCCTGCTGGCCAAGCCCGGGGCCACCGACGATGTCGGGGCGCTTTTGGACAGCCGGAAGGTGCCGGCGGTATTGCAAAGTCAGGAACAGCCATGAAATTGGTGCGTTATGGGCTGGCCGGGGCCGAAAAGCCCGGTTTGATCGACGATTCGGGAACGCTGCGCGACTTGTCGGGACGGATCGACGACATTCACGTCGCTTTGGACCTGTCGACGCTGGACCCGAAATCATTGCCGGTGGTGGAGGGGGAGCCGCGTTTGGGCGTGCCGTTGAGCGGCATCGGCAACCTGATCTGCATCGGTTTGAATTACCGCGACCATGCCGCCGAAACCGGTCTGGCCTTGCCAAGCGAACCGGTGGTGTTTTCCAAACATACAGGCGCCCTGGCCGGTCCCTTCGACCCGCTGCCCATTCCCGCCGGCACCACCAAGTTGGATTGGGAATGTGAACTGGCGGTGGTGGTGGGCAAAAGCTGCACGCAGGTGGACGAAGCCCGGGCCCTGGACCACGTGTTCGGCTATATGGCCGCCAACGACGTGTCGGCGCGCGACTGGCAGATGGATCGCGGCGGCCAGTGGATCAAGGGCAAGTCGGGGCCGGGTTTCTGTCCGCTGGGGCCGTTTCTGGTGACCGCCGACCAGGTCGCCGATCCGCAGAATCTGAGCCTGTGGACCAACGTCAACGGCATCCGCAAGCAAGACGGCACGACCGGCGACATGGTGTTTGGGGTGGCTTTTCTGCTGTCTTATCTGTCGCGCTTCATGACGCTTTTGCCCGGCGACGTGGTGTTGACCGGCACCCCGGCCGGGGTCGGTTTGGGCAAGGGCGAGTTCCTGGCCCCGGGCGACATCATGGAAGTGGGCGTAGAGGGGCTGGGCAGCCAAAGAATCGTGCTGAATTGAGGGCCAGCCAACAAGGATTGGCGGCTTTGATCCTGGGGGCGGTGGCCATCGGCTTCGCCCCCATTTTCGTCCGCCTGTCGGAAGTGGGGCCGGTGGCTACCGGTTTTCACCGCCTGTTCTGGTCGCTGCCCCTGTTCGCTTTGCTGACATTGTTGAATACGCGCCCGCGGCCGTCATCGGGGCAATGGCGGGTGATGGCGGCATCCGGCGCGTTCTTCGCCGGCGACATGATCGTCTGGCATTTGGGCATCTTGCTGACCAGCGTTGCCAACGCCTCCTTGTTCACCAACATGGCGCCGCTTTTCGTCGCCTTGGCGTTGTGGGTGATCTGGGGCAAACGGCCATCGGCTCGTTTCGCCGTGGCCTTGGCGGTGACCGTTGCCGGCGCGGTGGCGCTGGTCGGCGGCGCGGTCGAGATGTCGCTGCAACGTTTGGCCGGCGACGGCCTGTCGTTGTTGTCCGGATTGTTTTATGCCGGCTATATCCTGGCGGTGGGCCGGGCGCGGGAAGGGCTGCCGACGCCCTTGCTGATGGCTGTCGGTGGTGCGGTCGCCGCAGGGCTGATCCTTGTCGCCGCCCTGGCCTTGGGGGAACCGGTCTGGCCGCACACCCTGCGCGGCTGGTCGGTGGTGCTGGGCTTGGCCTTGGTGTCGCAATGCGCCGGCCAGGGCCTGATCGCCTGGGGGCTGGCCCATGTGCCGGTGCGCTTCGGCGCCTTGGTCCTGCTGTTGCAGCCTCTCGTTGCCGTTCTGGTGGCCTGGGCCTTGTTCGACGAAACCCTGGGGGTGATTCAGATATTGGGTGCCATGGTGGTGTTGGCAGGAATTCATCTCGCCCGACGGGCGAACCCCACTTGACGATTTTGGCCGGTTGTGTCCACCATCCGGTATGACCAAAGACGATTCCGACACCGCCACTCTTGATCCCCGGGCTCGGGTTTCCGACCGGGTCGCTGATCGCATTCTCGCCCGTATCGCCAGTGGCGAATGGGCGGTGGGGCAGCGTTTGCCCGGCGAACGGCAATTGGCCGAGGACATGGGGGTGTCGCGGGTGTCGGTGCGCGCCGCGCTGCAGACGCTGAAGACCCAAGGTCTGTTGGATGCGGTGCAAGGGGGCGGCACCCGGGTGGTGGCCAATGCCGCCTGCATGGATGCCTCTTTGGCCCAATTGGTGCGCGCCAACCATGAAACCCTGGCCGATCTGGCCGAGATCAGGGGACAGATCGAGGTGTGGGCGGCGCGCCGCGCCGCCGAGAACGCCACCCCGGCCAATCTGGCCGAACTGGCCGAAGTGATGGCGGCCACCGAGGCCGACATCGCCGCCGGCAAGCACAAGACCGAAAACGACATCCGTTTCCATCTGGCGGTGGCCAAGGCCTCGGGATCGACGGTCTACATGCATGTGATGGGGGTGTTCCGCGGTATCTTGCAGCAGATGCTGGATTATCACCGCTACGAGATGTTCCCGACGCCGGAAGACGATCAGACCATCTTGGGCCATCACCGGGCCATCGTCGCCGCCATCACCGCCCGCGATCCCGATCAGGCGGCGTCTGCCATGTCGGCCCATCTGGGTTGGGTGGTGGCCCGCTATCGCAGTGTGCAAAGCCGCCGTAACGGGGCCGTTTGACCCTTTGACCACCTGAACGGGTTGGTGAAAACCGTCATCGGGGCGTGGTAGGCGGCTGCCTTCACCTCTGCTATGGTTCGGCCAGATTATCATGTCATGCCGATAAGGACGGATGATGCGCAGAACAAGAAAAGCCAAGATCATCGCCACTTTGGGCCCGGCCTCGTCGACTCCGCAGGCCATCGAAAGCCTGTTTCGGGCCGGCGCCGACGTCTTTCGGCTGAATTTCAGCCACGGCACCCACGAAGACCATCAGGCCCGTTATGACACCCTTCGGGCGCTGGAATACAAAATCGGCCGCCCCATTGGCGTGCTGGCCGATTTGCAGGGCCCCAAGCTGCGGGTCGGCAAGTTCGCCGACGGCAAGGTGAAGCTGGAAAACGGCGCCATGTTCCGCCTGGACCTGTCACCCGAATTGGGGGACACCCAGCGGGCACCGCTGCTGCACCCGGAAGTTTTCGCCGCCATGAATGTCGGCACCGAATTGCTGCTGGATGACGGCAAGCTGCGGCTGCGCGTGGAAAAGCACGGCGGCGACTTCGCCGAAACCCGGGTCATCGTCGGCGGCGATTTGTCCAACCACAAGGGGGTCAACGTCCCCAACGTGGTGTTGCCCATCTCGCCCTTGACCGACAAGGACAAGGCCGATTTGGATTTCGCCGTTGACATGGGGGTGGACTGGATCGCCCTGTCCTTCGTCCAGCGTCCCGGCGACGTGTTGGAAGCCCGCAAGCTGATCAGCCGCAAGGTGGGCAGCCGGGTGCGGCTGCTGTCCAAGCTGGAAAAGCCCTCGGCCATCGATTACCTGGACGAAATCGTCGAATTGTCCGACGCTGTCATGGTGGCGCGTGGCGATCTGGGGGTGGAATGTCCGCCCGAATCGGTGCCGATCCTGCAAAAGCGCATCGTCAAATGCTGCCGCACCGCCGGCAAGCCGGTGGTGGTGGCGACCCAGATGCTGGATTCCATGGTTCATTCGCCGTCGCCGACCCGTGCCGAGGCCTCGGACGTGGCCACCGCCATCTATGACGGCGCCGACGCGGTGATGCTGTCGGCGGAAACCGCTTCCGGCGATTATCCGGTGGACGCGGTGACCATGATGGACCGCATCATCAACCGGGTGGAAGCCGACGAGCAATACCGTCTGATCACCGACGCTTCGCGCTCGGCGCCGGAAAACACCACGCGGGACGCCATCTCGGCCGCCGCCCGGCAGGTGGCACACACCCTGGGGGCGGCGGCCGTGGTCACCTTCACTTCGTCGGGGTCCACCACCTTGCGGGCCGCCCGTGAACGGCCGGAACAGCCGGTGGTGTCGTTGACCTCGGGTCTGGAAGTGGCTCGCCAACTGGCCCTGGTCTGGGGCGCGCATTGCGTGGTCAGCCACGACGTGCGCAGCTTCTCGGAAATGGTGCAGACGGCGGCGCGCACCGCCCAGGACGAAGGCTTCGCCCGTCCCGGCGACCGCATCGTCATCACCGCCGGCGTGCCGTTTGGCTGTTCGGGCACCACCAACATTCTGCGGGTGGCCGCCATCGAAGAAAGCGGCGAAGTTCTGTAATGGTGCTGTCGGTCCGCACCCTGCCCAAAATCCTGGGGGCCGGCCTGCTGGCCTGTGCCGCATTGGCGCTGGGGGCACAGCTGACAGGTCAGGGGGCGGCAGGGGGCGGGGCAGCCGGTTGGGGATTGCCCATCCTGCTGGCCGCCATCGGTTTGTGGTTGGGTGGTTTCCTGCCCGAACACGTCACCGCGCTCGGCTTCTTCGCCATTCTGCTGTTGTTCAAACTGGTGCCGCCGGAAGTGGCGCTGTCGGGTTTCACCTCGTCGGCGTTGTGGCTGGTTCTGGCCGGTCTGGTGCTGGGCCTGGCCATGGAGGAAACCGGTCTGGCCAAGCGTCTGGCCACCCTGGGTCGCGGTCTGGAAGGACTGTCCTATCCCCGTTTGGTGGCGGCGGTGGTGGGGTTGGGACTGGCTGCCATCTTCTTCATGCCGTCGGCCACCGGCCGCATCCTGATGTTGCTGGCCATCGTCGGCCCGTTGGCGGCGCATTTGGGGTATCACCCCGGCACCCGGGGGCATACGGGACTGATGTTGGCCACCGCTTTCGGTACCTTCATGCCGGCGTTTTCGGTGCTACCGTCCAATGTGCCCAACATGGTGTTGGCCGGCACCTTGGAAAAGCTGACCGGGCAAACCCTGACCTTCGTCGATTTCTTCATCCTGCATTTCCCGGTGTTGGGGCTGGGCCGCGCCTTGGCGGTGTGGGCCTTGGTCTGCCTGCTGTTCAACGACAAGCCCGGCCCCATCGAAGGGGAAGGCGTGGCGGCGCCCGGTCCCATGAGCACGGGCGAAAAGCGCCTGACCGCCATCTTGGTGGTGGCGGTGTCGCTGTGGGTCACCGATTCTTTGCACCACATCTCGCCGGCCTGGGTGGCGTTGGCCGGCGCTGTGCTGTGTCTGACCCCCGGTTTGGGCATGTTGGGCAAGGATTCGTTCAAGAAGATCAATGCCGCCATGCTGTTCCACATCGCCGCCGTCATCGGCTTGGGCAGCGTCGCCAACAAGCTGGGCCTGGGGCCGTGGATGGCGGAAACCATCTTGGGCTGGATGCCGCTTTCCGGCCAAGGCGGGTTTCATGATTGGGCGGTGCTGGTGATCATGCCCATGCTGCTGGGGGTGTTGACCACGGCGCCCGGTGTGCCGGCGGTGTTGATCCCCATGTCCGACGTGCTGGCGGCGCGATCGGGGTTTTCGGTGCTGGGCGTTGCCATGCTGCAGGTGCCGGGCCTGTCCACCATCTTGCTGCCCCACCAGGTGCCGCCGTTGATGGCCGCCATCCCGGTTTCGGGTGTCGCCTATCACGAATTCGTCCGCATGTGCCTGTTGCTGGTGGCTGTCGCCTTGCTGGTGCTGCTGCCTTTGGACGCGCTGTGGTGGATGGTGTTGGGCAAGCTTTAAACACAAAAAGGCCGGAGGGCTTGCGCCGCTCCGGCCTTTTTGTTGGCTTGTCGCCTTACACCAATTCGATCGAATAGTTTTCGATGACGGTGTTGGCCAGCAGCTGCTTGCACATCTGCTCGGCGGCTTCACGGGCCTTGGCCGGATCGGTTTCGGCCAGATCCAGCTCGATGAACTTGCCCTGACGGACATCGTTGACGCCGGCGAAGCCCAGCGAGCCCAAAGCGTGCTGCACTGCCTTGCCCTGGGGGTCGAGGACGCCGTTCTTCAAAGTGATATGAACCTTGGCTTTCACGTCGATATTCCTTCGTGTGAGCTTTGTACCCTGTCCCGGTGACCGGAACCGATCACCGGCGCCCTAAAGCGGAATTACTGCATGGTCTCCGGGCCCTTCATGTCGCGGGGGCCGCCTTCGGGCAGGATGCCCAGGCGACGCGCCACTTCCTGATAGGCGTCTTCGACATTGCCGAGATCGCGACGGAAACGGTCCTTGTCCATCTTCTCGCCGGTCTTGATGTCCCACAGACGGCAATTGTCGGGGCTGATTTCGTCAGCCAGGACGATCTGCATGTCGTCGCCGTTGTAAAGGCGGCCGAATTCCAGCTTGAAGTCCACCAGACGGATGCCGACGCCCAGGAACAGGCCGGTCAGGAAGTCGTTGACGCGCAGCGACATGGACATGATTTCGTCGATGTCCTGGGTGGTGGCCCAGCCGAAGGCGGTGATGTGTTCTTCGGCCACCATGGGGTCACCCAAAGCGTCGGACTTGAAATAATACTCGACGATGGAGCGGGGCAGCGGCGTGCCTTCCGACAGGCCGAAGCGCTGGGCCAGCGAGCCGGCCGAGATGTTGCGCACGACCACTTCCAACGGAATGATCTCGACTTCGCGAACCAATTGTTCGCGCATGTTCAGGCGGCGGACGAAGTGGGTCGGGATGCCGATCTCGCCCAGCTTGATCATCAGGTATTCGCTGATCCGGTTGTTCAGCACACCCTTGCCGGTGATGGTGCCCTTCTTCTTGTTGTTGAAGGCGGTGGCGTCGTCCTTGAAATACTGGACCAGGGTGCCGGGCTCGGGGCCTTCGAAAAGGACCTTGGCCTTGCCTTCGTAAATCTGTCTGCGTCGAGCCATGGGAAAACTTCCGGATCGAAGAGGCGCGGCCGCAAGCGGTGTGGCGCCGGGGAAACAAGAAGCGCGGGGCCGTTACAGGCCCCGTCGCCGATGGGCTGGTATAGCAGGGATGGCCTCGGGAAACAATCGCCTCGGCAGGGCGGATCAGGCCACTCGGCTCTTGCGGCTTTGTTCGGCGATGAAGTTCGACAACAGATTGGCGTCCACCGCGCTTTCGTCAAAGCGCAGGCGGGCGCGGTCGCCGTCGATCTCGATCACCTCGAAGGGCACAGGGGTGTTCAAACCATCCAGGTGCAGTTGGCCCTGGCGTTCCATCTCGGCCGATCGGGGCAAGGCCACCTGACCGCCGCACAGGGACAGGTCGACCACGGTGGCGGCGACGCCCGACAGGTTGGCGGGGGCTTCCAGGGCGATGCGGGGGTTGCGGCGGCGGTTGACTTCGGGGGTGGCGGTGCGCACGGCGGCGTTCAGCACCTTGCGCAGATCCTGGATCTTGCCGGCCATGGAACCCAGCAATTGGCTGACTTCGTCGGCTCGGTCGCCGGTGCTTTGGGCTTCGTGGGCGACGGCGGCGATGTGGTCGGAAACCTCGCGGGCGGCGTCGCTGGTTTCCACCACGTTGCGGACGATTTCCTGGGTGGCGGCGTCCTGTTCCTGGACGGCGGCGGCGATCGATCCGGACATGGTGGAGACTTCGCCCACCGAACGGACCATGGCGTGGATTTCCTCGGCCACCTGAACCCCCACATGGCGCAGCTCGGCCACTTGGCGGGTGATTTCCTCGGTGGATTGGCTGGTCTGTTCGGCCAGGTGCTTGACTTCCTCGGCCACCACGGCAAAGCCCTTGCCGGCGTGACCGGCGCGCTGGGCTTCGATGGTGGCGTTGAGCGCCAGCATATGGGTGCGTCGGGCGATGTCGGCGATGGAATCGGCGACGTCGCCCACCTTGGCCATGGCGGTGGTCAGGGTTTCCGCCACTTCGGCGGCGCGGTTGCCCATGTCGACGACGCTGCCGACCTTGGCGGTGGAATGTTCCACCTGGCCGGCGATCTCGCGGATCGAGGCCGACAATTGCTCGGCGGTGCCGGCCACCGTCTGGGCGTTTTCCAGGGCCACCCGGGCGGCATCGGCCACCGAATGGGAATGGGTGCCGACGCTGGCCGCCGAATTGGCCATGGCGCCGGCGGTGCTGGCGATCAGTTGGCCTTCGCCGGCGACCTTTTCCACCGCGGCGGCGGTTTCGATCTCGACGGTGTCGGCCATGTTCTGCAGCGATTCCAGCCGTTGCCTTTCGGCCTGGGCGGCACTGTGTTCTCGCTCGGTCTGCAAGGCCGTGACTTCGACCGAACGTCGGCGGAACAAGGTCAAGGCATGGGCGATGGCGGCGAATTCGTCCTTGCGGGCTTCGGACAAGTGCAGGGGCATGTCGTGGCGGTCTCGCAAGGTGTTGTCCAGGTCGGTGGCCAGCGCGGCGAAGGAGCGGGTGACCCGCAAGCCGATGAAGGCGGCGACGGCCAGGGCCAGGGCGGTGGCGATGGCGGAAGCGACCAGCATGTCACGGCGCAAAGCGGTGTTGGCTTCGGCCAGATCGTGGGTGTTGCCGATCAGCTCGCCCATCTCGGTCCACGAGCGGTCGGTGACGCTGGCGGCGATCTCGTCCAGGCGGGTGGCCAAGATGGAGGCCAATTCGTCGAAATTAGCCATCTTGGCGTTACCCGCCGCCTGACCCTGGGTGGTGTAGGCGTCATACATGGCCTTGCCGGTACGCAGGAAGGGCGGGAACACCCCTTCGATGCGTTCCAGCAATTCACCTTGTTCCTCCATGCCCATGGCGGCGGCATAGGTCTTGGCGTTGTCCATATGCTCGGCAAAGCTTTTCGCCCATTCCTCGGCTTCGGCGACCCCCTTGGAATCGCCGGTCACCGAAGCGTCGGTCAGGAATTGCTGAACCTGGATGATGTCGGCGCGGATGTCCTTCAGCGCCAAGGCCAGCGGAAGCGTCTGGTTGGCCACCCGGTCGGCCCGGGACTGGATGTCGGTGATCGGCGCCTGTTGCTGGCCGATGGCTTGATAGACCATCAACGCCAAGCCCAAGACGACCAGAATGCAGGCGGAAAAACCGGCCAGGACTAGGCTTCGCAACGACATGGGGCGGCCTCTTATCAAAAGTATGGGGATTATACTTTTAGCTTAGGTCTGTGTATAGCCTACCCTGAAGACGTATGTGCGTTCCGACCTTGAGCCCGATCAAGCCGCTTTGCCGCGGCCGTGCCGGTCGGCGATGAAGGCGGCCAGACGGGCGGCTTCCGGGCTGGAATCGTCGAAGCGGATGCGCAAATGGCTGTCGGTGTGTTCGACCACGGTGAAGCGCAGTTTGCCGTTCAGACCGGGGACGTTCAGCGTTCCTTCGCCTTCCCCCGCCATGGGCGGCACGTCCAGCAAGCGGCCGCCGCACAAGGACAAGTCGGCCAGACGCACCGCCATGGAGCTGTCGCCCAAATGGATTTCGGCGGTGTCGTTGAGCGCGATACGGGGATTTTGGCGGCGGTCCACGTCGGGAGAGGCTTTGCGCACCACGGCGTTCAGGATGCTTTTCAGGTCGCGGACGCGATGCGAGATGTTGTCCAACTGGCTTTGCACCAATTCCGCCGATTGGCCGGTATTGCTGGCTTCTTGGGCGACCGTGGTGATGCGGGTGGCCACTTCCTCCGCGGCGTGGCTGGTTTGCACCACGTTGCGGACGATTTCCTGGGTGGCGGCGTCTTGTTCCTCGACGGCGGCGGCGATGGAATTGGCGATACCGCTGACTTCCTCGATGGATTGGGTGATGCCGGAAATGGCTTGGGTCACCTGACGGCCGATATTTTGCAATGTCGAAACCTCGCGCGAGATTTCCTCGGTCGAGCGGGCCGTCTGGGTGGCCAGACCCTTGACCTCGTGGGCGACCACGGCGAAACCCTTGCCGGCCTCGCCAGCCCGTGCCGCCTCGATGGTGGCGTTCAGCGACAACAGATTGGTCTGTTCGGCGATGGCGTTGATCAGTTTGGCGACATCGCCGATCCGCGCCATGGCTTCGGTCAGGTCGTGGACGGTGGTCGCACTTTCCTGGGCGACGCGAACCACGCCGGACACCACCTGGGTCGACAGGGTGGCCTGACTGCCGATTTCCCGGATGGAGGCCGACAATTGTTCGGCGGCGCCGGCCACCGCCTGGGCGTTGCGCAGCGCCTGTTCGGCGGCGGCGGCCACCCCTTGGCTGTTCTCGCCCACATGTTGGGCCGATTGGGCCATGTCGCTGGACAATCGTTGCATCTGCACGGTTTCGCGGGCGACGTTTTCCACGGCACGGGCGGTTTCCACCTCGACATTGTCGGCCATGTCCAGCAATGCCTGACGGCGGGATTGTTCCGCCAGTTCCGTCTGTCGGGCCTGTTCGTCCTGCAGGGCTTGCAATCGCTGGGCGTTGGCGCGGAACTGGGCCAAGGCGCGGGCGATGGGGCCGAATTCGTCCTTGCGTTCGGCCTTCAGGTTCAGCGTCTGGCCATGGTTTTCCTCCATCACCGCTTGGACGTCTTGCCCCAGATGACGGAACAATTGCGCCAAGCGCCAGGCCAAGGCGGCGCCGATGGCGATGGCCAAGGCGACGCCGATCAGGCCGGCGATGGTGTTGGTGCGGGCGACCTGGGCGTTGCCGGCTTCCACCCGTTGTGCCGCCAGCACCAATTCGGCCAGGGAATTCGAGGTTTGCTGCTCGACCATTTCCGCGACGGAATCCAGGCGCTGGTGGATCAGTTCGGCGGTGCCGTCGAAATCCTCCATCAATCGGTTGCCACCGCTGCTGCCCTCGGCGATATAGGCCTTGGCCATGCGCTGGCCGGTTTCGTAATAGGTCGGAAAAGCGCTTTCCACTTTGCCAAGGGCCTGGCTGATTTCATCCAGCTTCAACGCACTGGCCGCCTCGTTGGCGCGTTGCACGGCGTTGGCATAGGCCGCAGCGGCTTCGGCGGCTTTTTCGAAACCGTCATCCAAGCCATCCTGGGCGCGGGTGGCGGAAATGTCGCTGAGATATTGCTGCACCTGGGCGACCATCAGGTTCATGTCCTTGATGGCGCCATAAAGTTTGATGGATTGCGCCGATACCGTTTGAGCCCGGTCGGTGATCTCGCTGAGCAGGGGGCCCTGTTTCTCGACCGCTTGTTCGTTGATCCAAGAGGTGACGGCGAAAACACCGACCACCACGCCCAAGCCGGAAACGATCATGGCGCGAATGTTCAAAATACGCTCCCCAGTCAGCCTATCCTAAAGTTTGAAATGCTTTAGCAGTAAGAGTCCGGGGTCGCAATAAATTATAGCGATTTAAATTCGCGTGTAGGGCGCCGAAGACGGGGCGGCGTCGGCGAACAACCACAGCCATGGATGGTGGGTGTTGTCACTGGAAAGGCCAATCAGCGACGAGGACACGGTGCCGAATCCAGTGGGGCGGCAAAAGCACATGGCGGCATTTTCCTCGCCGTCCTGGCCGCCGCCACCATCAGCCATCAGAGCTTGCCATTCCCGCCAGTCATCCGCGTCGGCATCGGGCGGCGTGGCGGCGTGGAAGCGGGGCAGATAAGCCGCCAGACGTGGGCTGGCCAAGTCGTCCAGATCCATGGCGGAAATCATGTGCAGGCCGGGGGGGATTTCGTGGACCAGGACGCGGCCGTCGCCTTCCGATTTGATCCAAAAGGCGTCGCGATTGTCGGCGACCACCATGTTGAACGGGCGCCAGGCCCGGCCGTCCAGATCGGCCAAGGCATCGGCGGCCTGGACGGCGTCGGCATGGTCCAGGGCATCCAACACCAATTCCCCGCGTGAGCGTTTTCCTGCCGCCGGCCCCAGGGTGCCGACCCGGTTCAGGATGGCGGCCATCACCCCGTGATCGTTGACCCCCAGCCACGACCCCTGTGCCAGTTCATCCAGCCCGGCGGTGACTTCCGGGCGGTCGGGCCAGTGGCGGGCCGGCGCCTTCCACGGGCGTCCCGCCATCTCGTCGCGATTGGCGGCGACCAGGATGGGCCAAGCATGACCGGGACGGCGGAGCAAAACCAAAGTACACATATGAAAATCCGGTTTGTGGTGCGGGCAATGACGGCTATAACACGTTCGCCACTCTGGCAAAGGTTTCAAACGACAACCACTTCCTAAGTAAGTGGGGCATCAAAAGGGAAGTCGCCTGCCATGACCACGTTCGACGAACGCGAAAAGGGGTTCGAGGCCAAGTACAAGCTTGACCAGGAGATGCAGTTCAAGGCGAACGTGCGCCGTGACAAGCTGTTGGGCCTGTGGGCCGCCGAACAGATGGGCATCACCGGCGACGCCGCCAAGGCCTATGCCCTGTCGGTGGTTGACGCCGAATTCTCGGAACCCGACCATGACGCCACCCACAAGGTGGCCCGCGATCTGGCAGCCAAGGGCATTCAGATCGAAGAACGCCATTTCAAGGCTCAGGTGGACCAGTGCCAGCAGATGGCCATGGCCCAGCTGACGTCCGAATTGAAGGGCTGATTTTCTGACGCCCTGAAATGACGAAGGCCCGCCGGAGCATTCTCCGGCGGGCCTTTTTGTGTGGTGTCCTACGCGCGGCCGAAGACGCGGCGGAAGATGGTGTCCACGTGCTTGGTGTGATAGCCCAGGTCGAACATGGCTTCCACCTGATCGGCGGAGAGCGCCGTGGTGACGTCGGAATCGGCCTTCAGATTGGCCAGGAACATGCCCTTGGTTTCGCGGCCTTCACCGGCGGCGTCCCACACCTTCATGGCGTTGCGCTGGACCAGACGATAGGCGTCTTCGCGGGACACCCCGGCCTGGGTCAGGGCCAGCAGCACACGCTGCGAGAAGATCAGGCCGCCCAACTGGTTCAGGTTGCGTTCGACCACGTCCGGATAGACCACCAGCTTGTCGATGACGCCGGTCAGGCGGGCCAGGGCGAAGTCCAGGGTGATGGTGGCGTCGGGGCCGATATAGCGTTCCACCGAGGAATGGCTGATGTCGCGTTCGTGCCACAGCGCCACGTTTTCCATGGCCGGGGCCACATAGCCGCGCACCATGCGGGCCAAGCCGGTCAGGTTTTCGGTCAGCACCGGGTTGCGCTTGTGCGGCATGGCCGAGCTGCCCTTTTGGCCGGGCGAGAAAAACTCTTCGGCTTCACGCACTTCGGTGCGCTGCATGTGGCGGATTTCCACGGCGACGCGCTCGATCGAGCTGGCGATGGTGCCAAGGGTGGCGAAGAACTGGGCGTGACGGTCACGCGGGATCACCTGGGTGGACAGCGGTTCCGGGGCCAGGCCCAGCTTGGCGGCCACATGTTCCTCGACGCGGGGATCGATATTGGCGAAGGTGCCCACCGCGCCCGAAATGGCGCAGGTGGCGATGTCGGCCCGCGCCGCCAGCAGGCGCGCCTTGTTGCGCTGGAACTCGGCATGGAAGCCGGCGAATTTCAGGCCGATGGTCACCGGTTCGGCGTGGATGCCGTGGGAACGGCCCATGCACACCAGATCCTTGAATTCAAAGGCCCGGCGTTCCAGCGCGGCCAGCAAATTGTCCAGATCGGCCAACAAGATGTCGGCGGCCTGGGTCAACTGCACGTTCAGGCAGGTGTCCAACACGTCGGACGAGGTCATGCCCTGGTGGACGAAGCGCGAATCGGCGCCGATATGTTCGGCCAGTTCGGTCAGGAAGGCGATGACGTCGTGCTTGGTTTCCAGCTCGATGGCATCGATGCGGTCGATGCGGGCCTGGGTATAGGGCTTGTCGCCCTTTTCCCACACGGCCTTGGCCGAGTCCTTGGGGATGGTGCCGATTTCCGCCAGCGCGTCGCAGGCATGGGCCTCGATCTCGTACCAGATACGGAACTTGTTGGCGGGTTCCCAGATGGCGGTCATCTGCGGACGGGAATAACGGGCAATCGACATGATCGGGCCTCGGTTGGAAAAAGGACGCGCGGACGAAGTGGGGGTTATGGCAAAAAACCGCCCGCCTTGCAAAGGGGACGGTGCGGCGAAGGCTGATTAAGTGGTGATCAGCGGCGCGGCTGTCCGTAATGGATGAAGTCGCTCCAGGTGCGTTCCAGGCGCAGCATGGTGTCCACCGTGTCCTGAAGCGCCTTGGTCGAATCATCGTCCCCGAACTGGGCCGACAAATCGTCTTGCAAGGTGCGGACGGCGGCACACAGGGCCAAGCCCTTGTCGGTCAGCTTCAGACGCACCGAACGGCGGTCGTGGGTGGAGCGTTCCTGGGTGATGTAGCCGTATTCGGTCAACGACTTGATGTTGTAGGACACATTGGAGCCCTGGTAGTAGCCGCGATCCTTCAGGTCGCGAATCACCACTTCGTTTTCGCCAATATTGTACAGCAGCAAGGCTTGGACCGCGTTGATGTCGTCAATGCCCAATCGACGCAATTCGGTGCGCAGCACGTCCAGGAAGTGACGGTGCAGACGTTCGATCAGGCGGATGATTTCAAAATACGGCTTGCTCATGGCCGCGAGTATAGGTGTAAGCCAATCCACCGCCAACAGGCTTTTTCATCTATTTAGAGTGTTTCGTGCCCAGTTCGCATTCTGTATTGTTGCTTGCGACAATAAAGCGATGGGGTACGCACATGGCCGAGGAAAAGGACGTCGTGAAAACGGCGGCCAAGCCGACCATCATCACTGTCTTCAATCAAAAAGGCGGTGTCGGCAAGACCACCACCAGCGTCAACCTGGCGGTGTGTTTGGCCGCCTTGGGAAAGCGCACGGTCCTGGTGGACCTGGACAGCCAAAGCAACGCCACCACCAATGTGGGCGTCATGCCGCCCATCTCCACCGGGGCCTATCAATTGGTCACCGGGAAAGTCCCGTTCGAGGATTGTCTGAAGAAGACGTCTTACGAGAATTTGCGTCTGGTCGGCGGTTCGGACGAACTGGCTTGGGCCGACATCGAGCTGGCGCTGCAACCCGAATGTCAGGCGGTGCTGGGCAAGGCTTTGGAAACGGTCCCGGACAACGTTGACGTGGTGGTCATCGATTGTCCGCCGGCACCGGGGATCGTGTCGGTCAACGCCCTGGTGGCCGCCGACATGGTGGTGATGCCGGTGATGCCCAGCCCACATGCCTTGGACGGCCTGCACAAGGCGTGGTGGAACGTCAACCGGGTGCGGTCCAGCTATAACCACGACCTGCATTCCATCTACATCCTGTTGACCATGACGGAAGACAGCGAACTGACCAACAAGCTGTCGGAAGACATCATCGCCGAATTCGGCCATCGGGTGATGCCGGTGCTGGTGCCGCGCGACAACGTGGTGATCGAAGCCGCCGCCCGCGACCTGCCGGTGGCGTCCATGGCGCCGCAATCGGCTCCGGCCCGGGCCTATCTGCGTCTGGCGGAATTGCTGATGAACCGGGCCAGCCACATGGGCGGCGAGGCCACGGGCATCAATCGCGAGCAAGGCGCCGAGACCCTGGCGGTGTGGGCGGTGGGCAACGAAGGCCGACGGTCCAACCTGGCCATTCCCGAGCCCGGGGACATGCCCGACCCCGGCTGGACCGAAGCCCCGGAATTGGCGCAACCGGTCGCCGGGGGCAATCTGGGATGGAAGATCGGCGCCGGGATCGGCTTGATCCTGTTGGGGGCGGTGTTGGGCTTCGCCGCCGCTTCCGCCTGGTTCGCCTTTCCGCCGGGTTAGTTCAGCTCTGTTCCAGGCGTTGCAGGAAGGCTTCCACCGTGTCGACCGTGTGGTCACCGTAACGCTTGCGCAAGCTTGCCGGGGCGCTGACCAGGGCCGCCCGCAGATCGGCGAACAAGGCCCGCATCAATTCGGCGAAACCGTGTTCGGTCAATTGCCAATGGGCGTCGGGCGCCGTCGCCGCCACCTTGCCCAGATGCGAGTTGACCAGGGTCAGGAACCATTCGCGGCGGCGTTCGAAATTGGCGAAGTAATGGGCCACCACCACCAGCACGTCGTTGGTCAAAGCGTGGGTTTCCGGGTCGGCATGCACCGCTTGCCAATCCAAGGTGCCGTTGCTGGTGCGGTGGCGTTCCAAGATGGCTTGCGACTTGGCCTGGCATTGTTCGTAAAGGGCCGGGCCGATCATCTTGTCCACCGCCATGTTGAAGCCCGAGATGACACGGCGTGACAGCAAGCCCTGTCCGCCGTCGTCGCCCTGGCGGGCCGGGAACAGATGGGCGAAAGATTTCATCAATACCCGGTCGAAGGGGCGCCGCCGCGTGCTTTCCCATTGTCGGGCTTCACGCAACGCCGTGCAGCCGTCATAGGACCGGCGGAAGGTGGATTCAAAGCGGGTCATGTCGTCGGCCATGAATTGTTCGGCCAACAGCCGGATGTCCTGGGCGGTCAGGCCGCCTTGCCGGGTGGCTTCCACTTCCAGCCGGGTGACGAAATGGCCGATCATGGTGTTGGCGATGGCCTCGCAGGATTTGGGGCCGGCTTGGGTGTCGATGTCGCTCATGGTCGCTTCCTGCCCATAACCTTAGTAGTTTAGCAGGAATTGACAGTCCCGGCACCGGGCCATAGGCTCGGGGTTCGGTTTTTTCTGCGGTGTTTTCCCATGTCCGACAGCCTGTCCCTTGCCTTTGCCCAGATCAACCCGGTGGTTGGCGATATCGCCGGCAACGTTGCCCGCATTCGTGCCGCCCGTGCCCTAGCGGCCCAGCAAGGGGCTCAGTTGGTGGTGTTTCCAGAACTGGTGGTGTCGGGCTATCCGCCCGAGGATCTGGTGCTGAAGGCCGCCTTTTTGGACGCGGTGGAACAGGCGGTCGAGGAACTGGCCGCCGACACCGCCGATGGCGGCCCGGCGCTGTTGGTGGGCGCGCCGTGGCGGGTGGCCGGCAAGCTGCACAACGCCGCCTTGATCCTGGATCACGGTCGCGTCGCCGCCAGCCGGTTGAAGCACCATTTGCCCAATTACGGTGTGTTCGACGAAGCCCGCGTCTTCGCCCCCGGTCCGGTCCCCGGTCCGGTGCAGTTCCGGGGCGTCAGGCTGGGCGTCTTGGTGTGCGAGGACATGTGGTATTCCGACGTGGCGGAAACCCTGGCCGAATGCGGCGCCGAAATCCTGGTGGTGCCCAACGGTTCGCCGTTCGAGATGGATAAGGTCGGCGTGCGCCTGGAACGCGCCCGGAACCGGGTGGCGGAAACCAAACTGCCCCTGGTTTACGTCAACCAATTGGGCGGTCAGGACGAATTGGTGTTCGACGGCGCCTCGTTCGCGCTGGATGCCCAAGGTCAGGTGGCGGTGCGGCTGAAATCCTGGGCCGAACAGGTGGTCACCACCCAATGGCGCAAGGAAAACGGCCGCTGGACGGTCGAGGGGCCGGTGGAACCGCTGACCTGCCGCGATGAGGATCTGTATCAGGCCATGGTGCTGGGCCTGCGTGATTACGTGGGCAAGAACGGTTTCCCCGGCGTGGTGCTGGGCCTGTCGGGCGGCATCGATTCGGCCCTGGCGGCGGCGGTGGCCGCCGACGCCCTGGGGGCGGACAAGGTGTGGTGCGTGATGATGCCGTCGCCTTATACCAGCCGGGAAAGCCTGGATGACGCCGCCGGTGTGGCGCAATTGCTGGGCTGCCGCCTGGACAATGTCAATATCGGGCCGGCCATGGCGGCGTTCGACCAGATGCTGGCGCCGTTCTTCGTCGGCACCAATGCCGACATCACCGAGGAAAACCTGCAATCGCGGTCGCGTGGCTTGACCCTGATGGCGCTGTCCAACAAATTCGGCCCCATGGTGCTGTCCACCGGCAACAAGTCGGAAATGAGCACCGGCTATGCCACCTTGTACGGCGACATGTGCGGTGGTTACGCGGTGCTGAAGGACGTCTACAAGACCGCCGTCTTCTCGGTCTGCTGGTGGCGCAACGCCAATTTCCCCGCCGGTGCCCTGGGGCCGCAAGGCCCGGTGATGCCCGAACGTGTCATCACCAAGCCGCCTTCGGCCGAGCTGAAGCCCGACCAGAAGGACCAGGACACCCTGCCGCCTTACGACATCCTGGACGGTATTCTGGCCGGCTTGATCGAAGGCGAGCAAAGCGTCGAGGCCCTGGTCGCCCAAGGTTACGACGAAGCCATGGTGCGCCGCGTCTGGCGCATGCTGGACCGCGCCGAATACAAGCGCCGGCAGGCGCCGCCCGGGGTCAAGATCACCAGCCGGTCCTTCGGCAAGGAACGCCGTTACCCCATCACCAACGGCTTCACGCGTTCGGTCTAGGGGGCGGTTGAGTCAGTCGGCGAACACCGCCCGGTTCTTGCCGCCGCGCTTGGCCTGGTACAGGGCTTCGTCGGCTTTCGCCATCACCTGGGCGAAATCGTCCCCATGGTCGGGCCAGGCGGCAATGCCGATCGAAGTGCCGACCTTGGCGCTTTTGCCGTCGACGTCGATGGGATCGGTCAGCGCCGCGATGATGCGTGCCGCACAAGCCTGGGCCTCGGTTCGCCAGTCGTCGCCGTCGATGGTGATGACGGCGACGAATTCGTCACCGCCCAGACGGATGGGGACGTCCTGACCGCGAAGCGCGGTGCGCAGACGGTCCGCCACCACTTGCAGGACCACGTCGCCGGCATGGTGGCCCAGGGTGTCGTTGATCGGTTTGAAGCCGTCCAGATCCAGGTACAGGCACGCCACCGGCCGTTTGTTGCGTCGCGCTTCCGGCAACAAATGGTCCAAAAGCGCTTCCAGGGCGGCCCGGTTGGCCAGGCCGGTCAAACGGTCGCGATGGGCCAGGTCTTCCATGCTGGCGGCGCGTCGCTCGGACGAGGTCAAGGCCAGGACCAGCGCCCGCAGCGACGTGGACAGACGATGGATTTCGTCGGCACCGCCCAATTGCGGCAGCACGCCGTCGCCCTTGGTCGCCAGTTCGTCGGCGGCATCCGCCAGTTTCAGCAAGGGCCGGGTGACGCTGCCGGCCAGGAACCAGAAGGCCAGGGCGAAGCCGATGGCGAAAAAACCGCCGATGGCGGCGATGGTGACCTGCAGTTTCCACACCGGCACAAAGGCGTTTTCCACCGGACGGCGGGCCAGGATGGTCCAGCCCAGACCGGGATAGCTTTGATAACCCTGTTCGCGGGCATAGCCGGTCAGATAGTCGCGTCCGTCGGGCCAGCGTTCCACCGTCCAGCCACGGTCGTCGCGGGTGGCCAAGGCGATGGAGTTCAGCGTCAGTTTGTCGAACAATCCTTGGTCACGGGGCGACAGCAGAACCTCGCCCTGATTGTTGACGATGAACAGATCGATGTCGTCGGCATGGCGGACCGATCCGACCAGGGTTTCCTCGATCTCGCGGGCCCAAGACCACGACAGGTGGGTGGCCAGGATGCCGATCAGATTGCCATGCTCGTCGTGCAGCGGTTGCGAGATGTCGACGAAACGCATGGGTTCGCCGCTGGGATTGAGCAGCTTTTCCGCCAGCAGCTTGGCGTCGTGGACGTCGCCGATGAACAGCGAATCCTTGGCTTCCTTGTAGACCGGTCGATGGCTGATGTTCTTGGTTTCCAAGACGCCGCCAGTGGCCGCCACCACCGTGCCGTCGGCGGCCAACAGGCCGATCCACGAAAACAGCGGTACGCTGCTTTGCAAGCGGTTCAGCAAACGGCGGGCTTCTTTGGGATTGGTGGGGGCGCGGATGACTTGGTTTTCGGCCAACAAGGCCAATTCGCCCTGACGCGACCACATGCCGCGGTCGAATTTGTCGCCCATGTGAAAGGCCAGTTCGGCCAATTCCTGGCCCAAATCGCGCTTGATCTGGTCCCCGGCGATGACGCCGACAGCGCTGCTGAGCGCCAGGCCCATCAAAATCATACCGCCGGCGGCGATGGCGAAAAATTGCTGTCTCAGCCCGAAAGGTTTGCGCATGGCTCCCGTTAGCGTTTGTCCCACCCACTGTATGCAGGTTATCAGCTTGAACGGTTCATGCCCAATGCCTTGTTGCCGCCATACCGAGGTGCTATAGGGGAGGGCTTGGTTCACAACCCCTTGGAACGCTTCGATCCCATGGCCGTCACGGTCCGCTTCGCCCCCAGCCCCACCGGGCTTCTGCACGTCGGCAACGCCCGCGTCGCCTTGATCAACTGGCTGTTCGCCAAGGCGCATGGCGGCTATTTCATGCTGCGCTATGACGACACAGACCTCGCCCGATCCACCAAGGAATTCGAGGACGGCATCGGCCGCGACTTGGCTTGGCTGGGCCTGGAATGGGACAAGAAGGCTTGGCAATCCAAGCGTTTGGACAAATATCAGGCCGCCGCCGACAAGCTGAAGGCCGATGGCCGGCTTTACGCCTGTTGGGAAAGTCCGGACGAGCTGGATTACAAGCGCAAGCGTCAACTGGCCCGTGGCCTGCCGCCGGTCTATGACCGCGCCGGCCTGCATGTGTCCGCCACCGATCTGGCCAAGTACCAGGAGGAAGGCCGCACGCCCCATTGGCGTTTCAAGCTGGACCACAAGGACATCCGCTGGGACGATCTGGCGCGGGGGGACAGCCACGTCAATTGTGCGTCGCTTTCCGATCCGGTGCTGATCCGTGCCGACGGCACCTTCCTGTACACCTTGCCCAGCGTCGTCGACGACATCGAGTTCGGCATCACCCATATCATCCGCGGTGAAGACCACGTCACCAATTCGGCACCGCAGATCCAGATTTTCCATGCCCTGGGCGGCGAGGCGCCGGCCTTCGCCCATCTGCCGCTGCTGACCGACATTTCCGGTGCCGGGCTGTCCAAGCGCCTGGGCTCGCTGTCGCTGGCCGATCTGCGCGAACAGGGCATCGAACCCATGGCGGTGAACTCGTTGCTGGCCAAGCTGGGGACGTCCGACGCCATCGAGCTGCGCGACAGTCTGGAACGGCTGGTGGACGAATTCGACATCGGCCATTTCAGCCGGGCCACGCCGAAATTCGACCCGGCCGAGCTGGCCCATCTGAACACCAAGATGCTGCACACCTTGACCTTCGATCAGGTGGCGCCACGTCTGGCCGCCCTGGGGTTGGAAGCGGCGGGCGCGGGTTTCTGGGACGCGGTGAAGGCCAACCTGAATTCCCTGGCCGACGCCGCCCAGTGGTGGCCGGTGATCGCCGGTCCCATCACCCCGGTGGTGGAAGATTCTGGCTTTTTGGCCCAGGCGGCGGACGTTTTGCCCGAGGGTGCCTGGGACGTCACCACCTGGGGGACGTGGACCAACGCGGTCAAGCAGGCGACGGGCCGCAAGGGCCGCGAGCTGTTCCACCCGCTGCGTCTGGCCCTGACTGGGCGGGAAAACGGCCCGGAACTGAAATTGCTGTTGCCGCTGATCGGCCGCGACAAGGTGCTGGCGCGCCTGTCCGGCCAAGCGGCGTAAGGGGGACACGGTCGTGGCTCTTGCCGTCTACAACACGCTGACCCGCAAGAAGGAAGACTTCCTGCCGCTGGATCCCAACCATGTGCGCATGTATGTGTGCGGGCCCACCGTCTATGACCGCGCCCATATCGGCAACGCCCGCCCGGTCATCGTCTTCGACGTGTTGTTCCGGCTGCTGTCGCGGACCTATCCGCAGGTCACCTATGTGCGCAACATCACCGACGTGGACGACAAGATCAACCAGCGCTCCAAGGATTCCGGCGAGCCCATCGAGGTGATCACCGCGCGCACCACCCAGATGTTCCATGACGACATCGCCGAGCTGAACGCGCTGCCGCCGACGATCGAGCCGCGTGCCACCGCCCATATCCAGCAGATGATCGCCATGATCGAGACCCTGATCGCCAAGGGTCACGCTTATGCCGCCGAAGGTCATGTGCTGTTCGAGGTGGGGTCGATGGCCGATTACGGCCAACTGTCGCGCCGGTCCATGGATGAAATGATCGCCGGTGCTCGCGTCGAGGTGGCGCCCTACAAAAAGAACCCCGGCGATTTCGTGCTGTGGAAGCCGTCCAGTCCCGATCTGCCCGGTTGGGACAGCCCGTGGGGCCGTGGCCGCCCCGGCTGGCACATCGAATGTTCGGCCATGAGCGGCCAGTATCTGGGCAAGACCTTTGACATTCATGGCGGCGGCCAGGATCTGGTCTTCCCCCATCACGAGAACGAGATCGCCCAAAGCCAATGCGCCAACGGCGCGCCCTTCGCCCGCTTTTGGATGCATAACGGCTATCTGATGGTGGAAGGCGAGAAGATGTCCAAATCCTTGGGCAACTTCTTCACCGTGCGCGAATTGCTGGCTGTTGCCCCGGGCGAGGCCATCCGCTTGGCCATGTTGTCCACCCATTACCACCAACCCTTCGACTGGACCGCCGAGGGGTTGAAGCAGGCCCGCGCCACCCTGGACCGCCTGTACACCGCGTTGCGTAACAATGCCGACATCGAATGTGACGACACCGTCGTGCCGCTGGCGGTGCAGGCGGCGCTGGAAGACGATCTGAACACGCCCTTGGCCATGTCCCATCTGCATGAATTGGTGGGCAGCCTGAACAAGGCGGAAAGCGTCGCCGACAAGGCCGCCGCCAAGGGGGCGTTGTTGGCGGCCGGTCATGCCTTGGGGGTGCTGCTGCAGGATCCGGAAGCGTGGTTCAGGTGGCAGCCGGCAGGTGCGGTCGCCGGTCCCGACGAGGCCGAGATCGAAGCCCTGATCCAGGCCCGCCTGGAGGCCCGCAAGGCCAAGAACTTCGCCGAGGCCGATCGTATCCGCAAGCAACTGGCCGATGCCGGTGTGGTGTTGGAAGACGGGCCGCAAGGCACCACCTGGAAGCGGGCGTGACGGCGCGCAGCGACACTTTCCTGCACTGGCCCGGCTGGCGGATTCTGTCCGTCGTCCTGGTGACCTTGTTGTTTCTGGGGCCCGCCATCTGGAACGGCTATCCGCTGATCTATTTCGACAGCGAAGATTATGTCGAGATGGCCTTTACCTGGCAGCCCATCATCTTCCGCATCATGACCTATGGGCTGGTGACCGCCCTGGCGCGGCCCTTCGACACGTTGTGGGTGATCCCCATCTTCCAGGCGGTTCTGGCGGCTTGGTTGCTGCATGAAGCGGTGTGGGCGTGGATCGCCCGCTGGCGGCCCCAGGTCTATTTCGCCATGGGCTTGTTGCTGGCCCTGACCACCGGCTTGCCTTGGGTGGTGGCCCAGGTGATGGCCGACGTCTATGCCGGCTTCACCATTTTGGGCATCGCCATCCTGGCCTTTGGCACGGCGTTGCCATTGTGGCGGCGTCTGCTGCTCATTCCCATCATCGGCTTGTCCATCTGCGTCCACATGACCCATGTGGCCGTGGCCTGCGGCTTGGTGCTGGTTCTGGTCGCCATCTGGCTGCTGGCGCGCCTTTCCCTGCGCATGCCGCGCCCGCGCCTGGCCTTGGTGCTGCCGGCGGTGGCCCTGGGGGTCTTGCTGGTTCCCGCCACCCATTACCTGGCCACCGGTCGGGCGTTCTTCAGCGCCTCGGGACAGGTTCTGCAACTGGCCTTGTTCGTTCAGGACGGCTTGGCGCAGAAATATCTGGACGAGGTGTGCCCGCAAGGCGCCGAGCTGCGTCTGTGCGAGTACAAGGACCAATTGCCGCAAACCGCCGACGACTTCCTGTGGGGGCCGTCGGTGTTCCAGCAATTGGGCGGTTGGGAAGGCATGCAGGAAGAAGCGGCGACCATCGTCAAGGGCACCATCAAGACCTTTCCGCTGGATCTGGCCCGCGCCATGGTCTCCAACACCATCACCCAACTGGATTTGATCGGCACTGGCGAAGATCTGGTGCCCATGAGCTGGCATTTCGTCAAAACCCAGTTGCGGCGCTATCCCGATGATTTCCGTTCATTTCGCTATGCCAAGCAGCAACGCCATGGCGGCATCGATTTCGAGCTGTTGAACCAGATCCAGGTGCCCATGGCCCAGGCGGCGCAATTGGCCGCCCTGGTCATGCTGGTGGTGGCGTGGAAGCGCCGCGACCGTATCAGCACCGGTCTGCTGGCGGTGGTGATCATCGCCTTCTTGGGCAACGCCTTCGTTTGCGGGGCGCTGTCCAATCCCCATGACCGTTATCAGAACCGCATCGTCTGGTTGGCCCTGTTCGCGGTGACCATCACCGCTATCCGCCTGGATCAGCGTTTCACCACCAAGCGCCCGTCAGCCGGTGAGCGCCGGGCCGTGCTGGATTACCCCCAGCAGCAAAATCAATCCCAGCATCAGGATGGCACCGGCGCCCGCCAATCCCAGGATTCGACGCAATAGGCGGCCCATCCGGCTGTCCTGGCTGACCCGGCGTTCCAGCAGACGGTTCAGCCCCAGGGCCGACAGGCCGATCCCCGACACCGTCAACCCCACCCCCAAGGCCATGGCGAAGGTGGCGGCGACGCCGACCCAAAGCATGGAATTGGCCACACAGAACAGCAGCACCAGGATGGCCCCCGAACAGGGCCTAAAGCCGACCGCCGTCGCCATGGCCCACAGCGTGCGCTTTTCCTCGGTCTGATGGTGCTGGTGATGATGACCACAGCAACTGGGGTCATGATCGTGGGAATGGTCATGGCCGCAAGACGCCCGGCCGCGCAGGGTTTGGATCAGCATCCACGCCCCCATGGCGGTGATCAGGGCGTAAGAGCCGGCTTCCAGCCATGCGGCCTGGGCCATCACCTGACGCGGCGCCAGGGCGAAGGCGCCAGCCAACAGCACAACGGCGGCGATGGCCGAGGCCCCCTGGACCATGGCCGACAGGAAACACGCGGCCAAGCCGTGGGCGACGCGGGCGCGACGGGTGGCGAACCACGAGCCGATCACCACCTTACCGTGGCCGGGACCGATGGCGTGGAACACCCCATACAGGAAAGCGGCGAAAATGATGGCAGCCACCGGTTCCCAGCCGCCGCCATCGCGGATCAGCACCAATTGCTCGCGCATGTCGGCGGTCAGGCTGCGCTGCAGGGCGAACCCCCATTCCGCCAGTGACCGCAAGGGTTCGGGCAGCATGAAACCGGCAGGGGCGGGGGGAGGAACCAGGCTCATGATATCGCCCAGATGTTATAAGGTAACGTTTAGATAGACCCGCCGGCATTCACTGGCAAATGATTTCCACCTTCTTGGGAAAGGCGATGCCGTTCAACAGCGGGTTGGTCTTGTCCGCACCGATGACCGCCTTGCAGCCTTCCGAGCCTTCGCCCACCAGCCGCACGGCGGAATCATTGGGGATGTCGATGTCGATATAAAAGGTTTCTTCGTAGGTGGACACCTTCAGCGCCTGTTGGCGCGGATCGACGGCCTGCGGGAAGCTCAGGCGGAAGGCGTAAAGCAGCGAATCCTTTTGCACCAACAGCTTGAAGTCGGTGGCGATGGGCCAGGAAATGGCGGCGCCGTCGCTGCTGGCATAGGTGAAATATTGATATTGGCGGGTGTCTTGGAAGGCTTCCTTTTCCAGTGCGGCGATTTCGTCGGACGACAGCTTGCCGTCCTTGTTGGCGTCGAAATCCTGCACCAGCGACGACGAAAAGGCCGGGTCGAATTTCCAGCCCAATTGCAGGGCCGTCACTTTGCCCTTTTCGAACAGGAAGATGATGTGCGAATCGATCAGCACGTGGGGGTGGGCCCAGGCCGGCAGCGGCAGCAGCAAGGCCAGCAGCAGCCAAACCCCCAGGCGCATGTCAGGCGGCCCCGTTCAGGCGGGCGAAACCGGCTTCCAGGTCGTTGATCAGGTCCTCGGCGGCTTCCAGGCCGGCGTGATAGCGCAGGCTCAGTGCGCCCGCGTCCCAGGCGCTGGCGGTGCGGATCACCGAATGGCCATAAGTGGGGATGACCAGGCTTTCAAAACCGCCCCAGGAAAAGCCCAGGCCGAAATGGCTGTAACCGTCCAGCATGGCCTCGATGGCCGTCTTGCTGAAACCCGGCTTCAGGATCACCCCGAACAATCCACAGGCCCCGGTGAAATCGCGCTTCCACAGATCATGGCCGGGATCGGTTTCCAGGGCCGGATACAGCACCTTGTCCACTTCCGGGCGGGTCTCCAGCCACTGGCACAAAGTCAGGGCGGTTTCGCCGTGCTGCTTCAGGCGCACCCCCAAGGTGCGCAGGCCGCGCAGGCCCAGATACAATTCCTCGGCGCCCGGCGAATGACCGAAGGTCGCCACCGACGACTTGACCCGCAGCCAGTTGGCTTCGTCGGCCAAGGTGATGGCGCCCAGCATGGCGTCGGCATGGCCGACCACATATTTGGTGCAGGCCTGGATGGACACGTCCACGCCGTGGGCGAAGGGCTGGAAGGTCAGCACCCCCCAGGTGTTGTCCATCATCACCACCGCACCTTGGGCATGGGCGATTTCGGCGATGGCCGGGATGTCTTGAACCTCGAAGGTCAACGAACCGGGCGATTCGGTGAAGACGACGCGGGTGTTGGGGCGCATCAATTCCTTGATGCCGGCGCCCGCCAGCGGGTCGTAATAGGTGGTTTCGATGCCCAGATGGGCGAGAACGCTGTCGCAGAACTTGCGGGTGGGGAAATAGGCGGTGTCGACCATCAGCAGATGGTCGCCAGCCTTCAGATAGGCCAAAAGCGCCCCGGTGATGGCGGCCAGACCCGACGAGGTGGCGACAGTTCTATAGCCACCTTCGACGGCGGCCAGGGCTTCCTCGAAAGCGTGGGTGGTCGGCGTGCCGAAACGACCATAGCGCACGCCTTCGAACGGCTTCTTGCCGCTGGATTCCATGGCGGCGACCGATGGGTGCAAGATGGTCGAGACGTGATAGACGGGCGGGTTGACGGCGCCGAAATGCTTTTCGGGATGGCGACCGGCGTGGACGATCAGGCTTTCTTTCTTCATGGCATCCGGGCAGGCGGCGGGGTCTTTCGGACGCCGCGCTTCGACCGGAACCCCATTACAGGGCGGCGATGAAGAGGGCGGCGACCACGAACAGGAAGGTCAAGGCAACGGGGCGCAGATCGACCTGTTGCTGGGCCTTGGCGATGGCTCTGCTACGACGCATGGACAACTCCTTCAGTCCGAATGGGACCTCCCTTGCCTTCAAAGATGGGGAAGAAATCGCGTCCGGTCAATGACAGTGGTGTCATATCCTTCGAAATAAGCGGGGGCTAACCCAAAAAGCGCATGGCCGCCGCCCCCATGGCCATCCCCAGGATCAAAGCCGCGATCAGGGCGGGCCAGCCGAATCCGGTCTTTTCCGGTCGGGTCTGGGGCGGCGGTTGGGGGGTGAAGGCATCTTCGTTGGCCGCCTGCACCGCCGTCCAGGCCGGCGATTGGTTGGCCCGGCGCTGCAATCCGGGCAGCCGCGCCCGCCAGTCGCGCAGCGTGTTCAGCGCGTCGCCGTGGGAGGCTGGTTCCGCCAAGGGCTGGACGTCGTGGCGGGCATGGCGACGCAGGCGGGTCACCAGTTCCTCGCAGGCCAGCAGATAGCCGGCCCCCGCCCCGCCATCGGGGTCCAGCACCGCCACCGGCACCCCCAATTGCGCCGCTTCGGTGACCTTGGGGTCGCTTTCGATGGAATGGGCATAGACCTGGTCGCCGAATTCCGCCCGCATGGAGCGTTCGACGTCGCCGCCGGTGGGGTCGTCGCCGGTCATGGTCAGCAAGATGCCGGCGACGTTCAAGGACGCGTTGGCGGTTTGGCGCAGGCGCTTGATCTCGTGCCAGGTGTTGACCAAGCCTTCGTGGGAATAGGGATCGGGACGCGCCGGCAGCAACACCGCCGCCGCCGCCGCCAGGGCGTTGCCGGTGATGGTGCCCAAGCTGGGCGGGCAATCGATGATGACGATGTCGGCATGGCTGGCGATGGATTGGCTGGCGAACGCCTCGCGCAGGGCTTGATGCGACCGCTCATGCGCCGCCAGTTCCAGCTCGGCGGTGCGCAGCTGGGTGGTGGCCGGCAGCAACGACAGACCGGGAAAGGCGGTGGGCACCAGCGCCTGATCCAGCGGTACCCGCCCGGTGATCACATCCATGGCGCCGATCGGGGGCAGTGGCAGGATGCCGAAAGACCCGGTGGCGTTGCCCTGGGCGTCCAGATCGGCCAGCACCACCCGGTATCCCAAGGCGGCCAGACAAGCGGCCAAGTTGCCGGCGGTGGTGGTCTTGGCCACACCGCCCTTGTGGTTGAAGACGGCGACGATGGGGGGGAAGACCGCCTTTTGCAGGCTCATCAGATCAGTCCCTGGCTTTTGAAGCTGACATGGCCCTTGCGGCCGATGACCAGATGGTCGTGGACGGTGATGCCCACCCCCGACAGCGCCTTGATCACCTGACGGGTCATCTCGATATCGGCTTTCGACGGCGTCGGGTCGCCGCTGGGGTGGTTGTGGACCATGATCAGCGCGCTGGCGTTCAGTTCCAGGGCGCGCTTGACCACTTCGCGCGGGTAAAGCGGCGTATGGTCGACGGTGCCTTGGCTTTGCAATTCGTCGGCGATCAGGGTGTTCTTGCGGTCCAGGAACAAAAGGCGGAATTGCTCCGACGGCAGCCGGCCCATGGAAATGGTGCAGTAATCCAGCAATTGGTCCCATTTGCTGAGCACCGGGCGGTCGATCACCTGCAGCCGCGCCATGCGGGTGGCGGCATGTTCGGCCACCTTCAGATAGGCGGCGGTGGTGGCCGAGATGCCGGGAAAGGCTTCCAGGGCGGTCACCGGCGCGGCCAGCACGTCGGCGAAGGTCTTGAACTCGGCGATCAGGTCCTTGGCCAGTTTCTTGGTGTCGCGACGGGGGATGACGCTGGCCAGCAGCAATTCCAGCACTTCGTAATCGGGAAGCGCCATGGGTTCCGCCAAAAAGCGCTGGCGCAAACGTTCGCGATGCCCGGCATGATGGGGCGCGGGTTCGGCGGGCTCTTCCAATCCAGGGATCAGGTCGGACATAAGGGGACTATATGACGGGGCCGACGATGCGTCCAGTGACGCGCCGTCGGCCCCGTCGGGCGCGGTCTTACGCCGCTTTGCGCAGGAAATTGGCGAAGGCCATGTCCTCGGACTGGATATGGGTCTTCAGCCATTCGGCCATGAAGCGGAACAGGGCTTGCGAGGCGTCCTGCTGGCCCGATTGCACGCAATCGCACAGCGTCTTGGCCTTGATCAGGAAGTCCTGGTGGGCTTGGCGGTGGCCGGCCAAGCCGGCATAGCCCTTGCGCTCCATGATCTGTTCTTCGTCCTGGAAATGCCGCTGCATGTCGGGCAGCAGGTCGCGGGCCACTTCCAAGGCCACCATGCCGGAATCGCCCGCCATCATCTCGCGGAAGAAGCGGTTCATTTTTTCGACCATGCCCTTGTGATGCAGGTCGATGTCGTTGTTGCCGATGGACAGGCTGTCATCCCATTCCATCAACTTCATGTCGTCCTTATCGGAACGGACCTGAGTCAGGAAGCGGGCCACTTCCATCTTCAGCATTTCGCTTTGATGGGACAAATCGGCCGAGGAATCGCTGATCTGATTGGCGGCATGGCCGGTTTCGCGGGCGGCGGTTTCCACCATGCCGATATTGTTGGAGACTTCCTGGGTGCCCATGGACGCTTGGTCGACGTTGCGGGCGATTTCGCCGGTGGCGGCGGTTTGTTCCTGTACCGCCGAGGCGACGGTGGCACTGATTTCGCTCATCTCGTTGATGACGCGGCTGATGGCGGCGATGGCGTCCACCACGTCGTGGGTGCCCGATTGCACGGCGGCGATCTTGGTGGCGATTTCTTCGGTGGCCTGGGCGGTCTGGCCGGCCAAGCCCTTGACTTCGTTGGCGACCACGGCAAAGCCCTTGCCGGCTTCGCCGGCTCGGGCCGCCTCGATGGTGGCGTTCAGCGCCAACAAGTTGGTCTGATGGGCGATGTGGGTGATCAGGTTGACGATGGCGCCGATGCTGGCCACCGTTTCCGCCAATTGCTGGATGACCGTTTCGCTGGACCGGGCCTGTTCGTCGGCCCGTTCGGCCACCGATTGCGAGCGTTGCATCTGTTGGGCGATTTCGTTGATCGAGGCCGCCAGTTCCTCGCTGGCCGAGGCGACGGTCTGCACGTTGGTCGAGGCTTGTTCGGCGGCGCTGGCCACCGTGGTCGCCTGGGCGCTGGTTTCGGTGGCGTTGGCCGCCATTTGGCGCGATGCCGCCTGCAATTGCACGGCCGCCGCGGTGACGGCGTTGACCACGCCACCCACTTGGCCCTCGAAATTGTCAGCCATTTGGTGCAGGGCGGCGCGGCGTTCGGCCTCGGACCGGCGTTTTTGTTCTTCTTGTTCGGCGGTCAGTTGTTCCATGCGGATGGCGTTGTCCTTGAACACCTGCACGGCGGCAGCCATGGCGCCGATTTCGTCGCCGCGTTCACGGGCGGGGATTTCGATGGTCTTGTCGCCGCCGGCCAAACGGCCCATGGCGCCGGTCATGGCCTTGACCGGCACGACGATGGAGCGGGCGATTAGGATGGACAGGGCCGCCCCCAGGCCCAAACCCAGCAAGCCGGCGATCCACACCAGACGCAAGGTCGCGGTTATGGTGGCATCGGTTTGTGTCTCCAATTGCTGCAGGTATTGGCGTTGCGAGTCCAGGGTGTCGAGGGCCAAACGGCTCAGTTCTTCGCCAATGGCGGCGCCGTCTTTCATCAGCAGACGATGCGACAACAAGACGACTTGTTCGGTTTCTTCGAAGGCGGTTACGTATTCGCGGGCCAATTTGTCGGCTTTGGCCGCCAGTTCTTTACGGGTGGGATTTTGCAGCCGGGCTTCCAGCTTGTCGGCCTGTTCCAGGAAATGGCGGGCGGTGGCGTTGACTTGCTCGGCTTCGGCTTCGGTTGGGGAAAACAGGAACTTCCAGGCCGCCAGACGGGTCAGCAACAAAGCTTCCTGGGCTTGGCCGGTAATGGCGGCGGCCTGGAAATCACCGTCGCGCATGGCCGAACTGGTCACTTCGCTCAAGGATTGTCGGGCGGCCAATCCAACCGGATTCATCTTAGTTTCGATCAATTGGTCGCGCTTGGCGTTGCTTTCCTGCAACCGCTTGACCAAGTCGGCATAATTGCCCACCAGGACCAGCATGCGCTCCAAATTGGCTTTGCGGCTGGGATCAAGGGTGACCTTGATGGATTCGCTCAGGTCTTGTTTCAATTGCGTCAGCAGCGGAGGAATATTCTGACTAGCGGCCTCGATGCGCAGGCCGGAATTCACCGTCACCAGTCGGCGCAGCTCGACGATGTTGCCGCGAATATTGCTGACCGCGACTGAATTTCCGCTGACTGCGGCGTAAACTTCCTGATCGTCATGAATACGACCGATCTTGACGATGGTTGTCGCTGCCACAACGGCCAGGATGGCAAGAACCAGGGTGAACCCGCCGTAAATACGGCGAGAGACAGTGAGAAAGGCGGACATGATGACTACCCCAAAACGCAATATGCTTTTAGGGATAGTAGATCGATTTCAGCCTAAGCTTCAGTGTTGCTTTCTGTCATCTTGGATAGGGTATGCCAGCGGAAAGACTTGGGTATGTCCGTCTTTCGTCTGAAGTCGGCAGATCAAAGGCGTTGACGGAAATCTTCCAGCCAAGCCAGACGGGTTTCCAGCTGTTCGATGTCGTGGTCCAGCCAATCGATCAGGTGACAACCGTCGCCGTCACCGGCAAAGGCACCGCGCAGATCCAGCAGACGGGCCAATTCGCCTTCCACCATTTCCAACAGCAAATCGGCCTGAGCCAGCTGTTCGTTGCTGTCCAACAGGTCCAGGAAGCGCATCTTCAAGGCGATGATCAGTTTGGACAGGTCGGAACCGGGGCGCAGGCGGGCGGTCAGCAGGGTGTGCAACTCGCGCTTGCCGGCATCGGTGATGGTCAGCTGGGCATCGTCTTCCATGCCTTCGCCGCCGACGGCTTCCACCAGGCCCTCGTAGCGCAGCAATTCGATGGACATGCCCATCAAATCGATCTGCGGGCCGGCGACACGGCTGATGAAGTGGCGCACCGATCCGGCCAGTTCGGAATAGCGGACGCATTGGCGGGCGATGGTGCCCAGCGCGCACAGGCGAACGGCTTCCTTCGGCGTCAATGTGTTGTCGGTGAACATGCCCGCGATCTCCTGGTCGATGGCTCGACTATAGGGCAAGGACGCGGCTGCGTCCAGAGCTGTTATTGATAGTCAATCGCAATATCATCGGGCCAGAACGAAAAGACCCAAGGCCCCCAAGGCCAGCAACACGGCGGCCAGGACCCATCTGCGATTGTTCGAGGCGGGGCGAACCTTCACCTTGCCGGCCAGTTCCTCGGCGGTGGCCGGGCGGATGTCGGCGATGGTGGCTGAAAACACGATGTCCAGACCGGCCAGCGGGTGGTTGCCGTCCAGCACCACCTTGCCGTCCCTGATCTCGACAGCCTTGTAGATGGCGTCGTCTCGTTCGTAAAGCGCGCCGATCTTGGGCATGCGGCCGAACACTTCCAACGGTTCCAGCCGCACCAGATCCTTGTCGTATTCGCCAAAGGCGTCGCGGGCCGCCAGCTCGACCCGGACCTGTTGGCCCACCGTCTTGCCGGTCAGTTCCCGTTCCAGCTTGGGGAAGATGTCGTCGTAACCGCCATGCAGGTACGACAGGGGCTGGTGTCCTTCGTCCACCACCGTGCCCTCGTGGTCGGTGGTTTGATAGGTCAGGGTGACGACGTGGCCGTCGGCAACGATCACGGATAGCATTCCTGGAAACGCACCGGTTGGCCGGCAGGGTCGCCGATCAACTGGCCGTCGCTCATCACCAATCGTCCGCGGATGATGGTGGCCATGGGCCAGCCCTGCACCTTCTTGCCGTCAAAAGGCGTCCAGCCGCAGCGGCTGACGATCCATTGGTTGGTGATGGTGCGTTCCGCCTTCATGTCCACCAGGGTGAAATCGGCGTCATAGCCCAGGGCGATGCGGCCCTTGCCGGCAATGTTGTAGATACGTTGCGGACCGGCCGAGGTCAGATCGACGAAGCGTTCCAGGGTCAGCCGGCCCTGGTTGACGTGGTCCAGCATGATGGGGACCAGGGTTTGGACACCGGTCATCCCCGATGGCGATTGCGGATAGGGCTTGTCCTTTTCTTCCCGCGTGTGCGGTGCGTGATCCGAACCCAGCACGTCGACCTCGCCGTTCTGGATGGCCCGCCACAACGCGCCGCGATGGGAATTTTCGCGGATCGGCGGGTTCATCTGGGCATAGGTGCCCAATTCTTCATAGCATTCGGGGGCGAACAGGGTCAGGTGCTGGGGCGTGGTTTCCACCGTCACCAGATCCTTGTGAGCGGCCAGGAAGTCCATTTCCTCGGCGGTGGTCACGTGCAGCACGTGGACGCGGCGCTTGGCGGCCTCGGCCAGTTTGACCAGGCGCTGGGTGGCGATCAGCGCCGTCTCGGCGTCGCGCCAGATGTGGTGGGCGCGGGGATGGCCGGCGCCTTCGGCGATGGACTTGCGGGCGATCAGTCGCGCCTCGTCCTCGCAATGCACCGCGATGCGGCGGTAGCCTTGGGCGATCACCTTGGCCAGGGTCTCGTCATCGGCCACCAGCAGGTTGCCGGTGGAAGACCCCATGAAGATCTTGATGCCGGCGCAACCGGGAATGCGTTCCCACTGGGCCAGATCGGCGATGTTGTCCGACGCGGCCCCCAGGAAGAAGGCGTGATCGGTCCACGCACGGCCTTGGGCACGGGCCAGCTTGTCCTTCAGTTCGACGTCGGTGGTGGTGCCGGGCTTGGTGTTGGGCATCTCGAAGAACGCCACCACGCCGCCCATGGCCGCCGCTGCCGAGCCGGTGGACAAGTCTTCCTTGTGTTCCAGGCCCGGTTCGCGGAAATGCACCTGGGTGTCGATGACGCCGGGCAGCACGTGCAGACCATGGCAATCGATCTTGTCGGCCATGGCGGTGCCGCGCAGATCGCCGATGGCGACGATGCGGCCGCCCCGGATGCCGATATCGGTGGTGGCGGTGCCGTTCGGGGTCACCACGGTGCCGTTGGACAGGACCAGATCGAAGCTTTGCGACATGACTACCTCGCGGACAGGGTGCTGTGGACGTCGGCATCGGGCGCCGCGCCCAGGATATGGATTTGGTGCCAGAGCGCGTAGAAAAGCAAGGACCAGCGGGCAAAAGCGGTCTTCTTGTCGGTGCCGGCGAACAAGCGTTCCACCTGACCGGGCACGGCGATTTCAGCGATTCCGGGCTGGGCGGCGACCAGGGCCCCCAGATCGGGACGCGCCGAAATCCATTCGCCCACCGGCACGGTGAAGCCGCGTTTCTTGGCAAACGGCTTGGCCTGGGGCATGTGCCGGTCCAGCCACAGGCGCAGGATGTGCTTGCCCAAGCCGTTGCGGATTTTCCAGCGATCGGACAGGGAAAAAGCGAAATCGGCGACCACCGGGTCGAGGAAGGGCACGCGGCCTTCGATGGCGTTGGCCATCAGGCAGCGATCCGCCTTGATCAGCAAGTCGTTGGGCAGCCAATCTGCGCAATCGATGGCCTGGGCGGCTTGCAGCCGCGAGCGACCGGTGACGGCGCATTCGCGGGCTTCGGCCTGGGCGAAACGGTCGCGCCACCCGGAAAGCGGGCGCAGTACGCCCAGTGTGTCGAACGTCCCCTTGCGTCGCATGCGCTTGGACAGCGGCCAGGGCAGCGCCGCTTTGCGATAGCGGCCATAGCCGCCGAACAATTCGTCGCCGCCTTCGCCGGACAAGATGACCTTGACGTCTTGACGTGCCCGTTGGCCCAGCTTGAAGGTGGGCAGGCAGGCATAATCGGCGGCCGGGTCGTCCATGATGGCGGCGACCTGCGGCAGCAATGCCCAGAAATCGCTTTCGGCGAATTCCACTTCCACATGCCGGGCGCCGACGCTTTTGGCCAGGGCGCGGGCGTGGTCACGTTCGTCATGGGCATTGGTGCCGGGGAAACCGGCGGTGAAGGCCTGGACCGGGCGTGGGTTCAGCCGCGCCATCAGGGCCAGCAGCACCGACGAATCGATGCCGCCCGACAGGAACATGCCATAGGGCACGTCGGAGCGCTGGTGCAGGTCGACGGCTTCGGCCAGCACCGTGTCCAACTGGTCCAACAGCGTGTCGGCGCTGCCGCTGCGCCTGCCGGCGCGGGGCAGGGCGGGAAGCCGGCGGACCGGGCGCACCTTGCCGTTTTCGATCACCACGGTGGCACCGGGGGCGACACGCACGATGCCGGGGAAGATGGTGGCCTCGCCACAGGTGAACTGCAATTGCAGCAATTCGGCCCGGGCCTGGGAATCCACCGCCGCCGGCACCAGTCCGGCCTTGACCAGGGCTTGGGCTTCGGACGCGAAGGCGATGCCGAAAGCCCCTTGGCTCAGGTATAGCGGCTTGATGCCGAACGGGTCGCGGGCCAGCACCACCACGTCGCGGACGGGGTCGTGGATGGCCAGGGCGTACATGCCGCGCAGGGCCTCGGCGAAGGTCTCGCCCTGGCGGGCGTAAAGATGCAGCGGCGGCTCGCTGTCCGATTGGGTGACGAAGTCCACCCCGGACAGCAGGTCGCGCAATTCCCGGTAATTGTAGATTTCACCATTGGCGATGATGGCGCGGCCGGCGGTATCGAAAATGGGCTGGCGTCCGCCTTCCAGATCGATGATCGACAGCCGGTTCTGCAGCAGCGCCACCCTGCCCGATACGTGGCGACCGCGCCCGTCGGGGCCGCGATGGGCCAAGGCATCGGCCAAGCGATCCAGCACACCGGTTTCCGGAACCTGGCCCGCGGGCGCGACAAGGCCGGCGATGCCGCACATCAGCGGCCCGCCTTGTCGAAGAAATCCTGATAGGCGCGGATGATTGCCGCCTCGGTGAATTGATCCTGAAAGGCGGCGCGGCCGGCGCGGGCCAGATCAGCGGCCAGATGTTTGTCGCCCAGCACCCGTTTGATCGCCGTGGCCATGGCGTTGGCGTCGTCCACCGGGCTCAGCAGGCCGGTTTTGCCATCCTCGATCAATTGCGACGGGCCTTGCGAGGCGGCGGCGACCACCGGCTTTTCCTGGGCCCAGGCCTCGATCACCACATTGCCCAGGGGTTCGTGCCGCGACGGGCAGACGAACAGGTCGCAGGCGGCGAACAAGGCGGCGACGTCCTCGCGCCAGCCCAGGAAGCGAATGCGGGAAATCACCCCCAGCTTGGCGGCTTGCGCTTCCAACTGACCCAGCAGCGGACCTTCGCCGGCGATCCACAAATAGGCATCGGGAACGTCGCGCAGCGCGGCGATCAGGGTGTCGAGCGCCTTGTTGGGGTGCAGGCGGCCCAAAGCCAGGATCACCGGCACGCCCTCGGGGGTGGAAAAAGTCTGGCGCGCCACCGGCTTGGCCCGTGTCTCGGCGACGAAGTTGGGCACGTAATGGGCGCGGTCTTGCGGCCAGCCCTGGTCGACCAGCCATTGGCGGATGTCCGGGGTGTTGCCGATCAACTGATGACAGTTCCGGTAATATTTCAGGTCGTAATAACCACCCAGGCGGCCCACATGGACGAAATCGCCGCGCGGACAGAACTTGGTGGCGCGGTTCATCCAGGTCAGCACGTGACTGGGCTTGAAACGGGCGATGGCGCGGCGGAACCCCAAACGGGTGGCGATGTCGAAAGCGCCGCCGAACGGCAGCTCGGTGACCTGAACCCCGGCTTGGCGCAGATGGGCGGCGCGCCGGGCATTGGCGCGGATCAGCACATGCTGGTCCATGCCCGCCTGTTGAAGCGCGATGGCCAGGCGTTCAAAGAACGCTTCCGCCCCGCCATGATCGGCGCCCGCCATGGCTTGCAACAGCCGGGTCATGCCAGCAATCCTTCCAACTTCTCGGCGGCGGCATCCCAGGTGCGGCCTTGATACAACGCCTTTGCCTCGGCCCCCAGATTGGCCCGTGTCTCGGCGTTGTTCAGCAGCAGCGCGGTTAAATTGGCGAAGGCGTCGTCATCGGGCGCCACATAGGCCGATGAGCCGTTGACCACCCGTTCCGGCGCCGCCCCCAACGGACGCAGCACGGCGGGAATGCCGCAGGCCTGGCTTTCCATCAGGGTAAAGGCGGTGCCGTCATCGGGATGGCCGGGATAAAGATGCACCGCCGCCTGTCGATAGGACGCCGCCATCAACGCGTCGCCTTGCGGACGCAGCACCCGCACCCCGTCACCCTGGGCGGCCAGGATCTTGGCCGACAGGTCTTCCAGACCGGGTTCGACGCCGCCGCCTTCGGCCATCTTGGCCAGCGACATGGAATGAATGTGCAATTCGGCACCCGGCGCCAGCGGGCGGATTTTTTCCACCCACAAATCCACCAGCCAGAACAATCCGTGGGCCGGATGGGTGGTGACGATGGCGACGGGCGTTTCCATCGGCGGCGGTTCGTCGAAACTGGTCAGGAAATCCGACTTCAGGGCCGGCGGCAATAACGCCACCTTCAATCCGTCGGCCCGCCAGTCCTGGGCTTGGGTCTGGCTGCAGAGCAAGATGGTCGGCTGCAGGTCGGCCAAAATGGCGCGGGTGGATTTTTTCGCCAGCATGCGGCCCGGCCCGGTGTGCCACAGAACCCGGCGCTTGGCTTGGCGCACGAAGCTCAGCAATTCCGGCTTGCGCAGGGCGATGACCATGTCGGTCAACAGCGGCTTCTTGGCCTCGAAGGTTTCCCATTGGGCCCCTTCGATATACATGGACCAGCGGCAACGGTTGAACACCGAAACCGTGTGGCCGCGTCGGGCCAGGGCGCCGGCCAGGGCGGCAAAGCCCTTCTCGGCGCCGCCCAAGGGACGGGACGAAGCGGTGTATCCGTCGAAGGGAATGGAATCGTCAACCAGGGTGATATGCATGGTCCCCCCTATATACGGCCAGTGACGGGGGTTGCCAAGCGGCCCCGATTGTCCCACCTTTTTCCCATCCGCCGCCCAACCCCGACCCAAGGCAGGACCACATGCCCGCTTTTCAGTTCACCCGTCTGCCCCGTTCCGTGTTGATCGTGTCCGGCGACGACCGCAAAACCTTCCTGCAAGGCCTGGTTTCCAACGACGTCAACAAGGTCTGCGCCGAAAGCGCGCTTTGGGCCGGCTTCCTGACCGCCCAGGGCAAGTTCCTGTGGGATCTGTTCCTGGTGGAACAGGGCGACACCATTTTGATCGACGTCGACCAGGGCAGTGCTGAAACTTTCAAGAAAAAGCTGTCGCTCTACAAATTGCGCGCCAAGGTGACCATCGAGATGTCCGATCTGGCGGTGTTCGCGCTTTGGGGCGGCGACGGCGCCTTGCCGGCCGGCGCGGTGGCCGACGGCCGTTTGCCGGAAATGGGCGGACGGCTTTATGCCACCCAGCCCCCCGACGGCCTGGAGGAAGCGCCCTTGGCGGCCTGGGATGCCTTGCGTTTCACCCTGGGGGTTCCCGATGGTGCCCGCGATCTGGTGGCCGACAAGTCGCTGTTGCTGGAAAACGGCTTTGACGAATTGGGTGGGGTCGATTTCAACAAGGGCTGCTATATGGGCCAGGAATTGACGGCCCGCACCAAGTATCGCGGTCTGGTCAGAAAGCGCCTGTTGCCGGTGAGCTTCGACGGCGACGCCCCCCAACCCGGCACCCCGTTGCTGGCCGGCGAAGCGGAAGCCGGTGAAATGCGGTCCGGTACCACCGGGGCCGGTCTGGCCATGGTGCGTCTGGAACATCTGCGGGCGGGGACGCCTTTGACCTGTGGCGGCAAGGCGGTGACGGTCAGCGTGCCGGCTTGGGCGGTGCTGCCGGAAGCGGATTAATCCCTGAAACCGATTAATCCCTGAAACCGATTAATCCACGTCGATTTCGGCACTGGCGGACATCACCCGTCCGTCGGTGTCGGAATAGAAGCAATAGCCGTTGCGGCCGGAATGCTTGACCCGGTACATGGCCAGGTCGGCGGCCTTGCACACTTCTTCGATGCTGGAACCGTCCTGCGGGAACAAGGCGACGCCGATAGAGGCGCCCACCTGGCAGGGATGGCCCTCGAATTCGATGGGGCGATCCAGCCCGTCGATGATTTTTTTGGCGATGAGCGCCGCTTCCGACGGGCGGCCGATTTCTTCCACCACCACGACGAATTCGTCGCCACCGACGCGGGATACGGTGTCGGACGAGCGCACGCAGCCCAACAGACGGTCGGCCACTTCGCGCAGCACCCAGTCGCCGGCTTCGTGCCCCAGGCTGTCGTTGATGGGCTTGAACTTGTCCAGGTCCACGTACAGCACCGCCATGTGGCCGCCATGGCGTTTGACACGGGCCAAGGCGTGGTTCATGCGGTCGTTCAACAAATTGCGGTTGGGCAGGCCGGTCAAGGTGTCGTGGTGGGCCAGACGGCGGATGCGGTCCTCGGCTTCCTTGCGTTCGGAAATGTCGCGCAGGATGGCGGTGAACAGACGGTGGCGGCCGTGGCGCAGTTCGCTGACCGAAATTTCCATGGGAAAGCACGAACCATCGACGCGATGTCCCAAGCCTTCCACTTGACGTCCCATCAGGGTGGGGAACAGACCGGACATGTAGGCGTCGAAGAAGCGGATGTGGCGATCACGGGCGCTTTCCGGCAGCAAGTCCACCATTTCACGGCCGACCAGCTTGCCGCGGGCAAAGCCGAACATGCGCTCGGCCGCCGGGTTGGCCGATTCGATACGGCCGGAATCGTTGATGGTGACGATGCCTTCCGCCACCGAGGCCAGCACGCCCTGCAGGCGTTCCTCGCGCTCGCGCAGGGCTTCCGCCGACTTGACGAATTTCGAGATGTCGCGGCCTTCCACCAGGAAGATGTCGGACGAAGACGGCGGCTGGCGCACGCGCAGCTCGGCCTCGAACACTTGGCCGTCGGCACGGGACAGCTTCAAGGGCAGGAATTCTTCTTCGGCCAGCAATTCCCAGCCGGCTTCCATCAGGAAGCGGTAATCCTCGACCACGAAGGATTCGAAGGGTTCGTCCTGGGCGTCCTCGGCCGAGGACAGGCCCAGCATACGCACCCCGGCATTGTTCAGGAAAATGACCTTGCCGTCACGCAGCAGGCAGACAAGCGAGGACACGAGCTCGAGAAGCTCGCGGTCGAGTACGACGGACGCGGACAGTCCCGCCATGGCAGCCGTCAACTTTCTCTCCCCATCTGCTTGGAAAGATGGTCAACGCATTACAGGGCCGTGTCAACACTTCAAAGGTTTGCGCACAGTCCTGGCCGATCAGCCGACTTTCAATCGCGTGTTCAACTCGGCCAAACGCTGAAAGGGTGAAGTGCCGGCCGACAAGGACAGATCGCCGGCGCGGGACATTCCTTCGCGGCCCCAGCGCTCGCGCACCGCCTCGACCAACCATTGTTGGGACTGGGTGTGTCGGGCCCGTTGCAGGCGGTCTTCGCGGCCCAGGAAGGCGCGGTGGGCGTCGATGGCGCCGATCAGTTCGTCCACCCCTTCACGGCGTTGCGACGACACCATCAACACCGGCACCTGCCAGCCGTCGTCTTCTTCGGCGCCGCCCAGGGACAAGGCGCCCAACACGTCGGATCGGGCGCGGCGCGCCGCCTGTTCCATGTCGGCCTTGGTCACCACCACCACATGGGGGATCTCGGCGATGCCGGCCTTCATGAATTGCAGCGAATCGCCCGAACCCGGCTGGACGCAGAACAGCACGGTGTCGGCGACGCCGACCACATCGGTCTCGCTTTGGCCGACACCGACGGTTTCGATCAACACCACGTCGTAAAGGGCGCGCATCAGCACCATGGAGGATACGGTCAGCGCCGCCAAGCCGCCCAGGCGGTCGCGGGCCGCCATGGAGCGGACGAAGATGTCCTGGTCGTCGGGGTCGGTGGACAGCCGGGTGCGGTCCCCCAACAGCGCGCCGCCGGAACGGCGCGACGACGGGTCGATGGCGATGCAGGCGACACGGCGGCCGCGGCTGCGCCAGCCGGCGATCAGGGCGTTCATCAGCGTCGACTTGCCGACGCCGGGCGGGCCGGTCATCCCCACCACGTGGGCCTGGGGTTCGGCATGGGCCTGGTTCAGCAGATCAATGGTGTCCGCCGCGTCGGGGGCGCGTTCCAACTGGGCCAGGGCGCGGGCCAAAGCCGGTTTGCCGCCGGCGCGAAGATCGGAAAGGTTCATGGAACAAGGCCCCGTTGGGAAGATATGGCAGGGCGGCATTGTTTCCATCCCCGGCCAACTGGTCAAGCCATCGGCGCTTTGCTATGGTCCGGCCATGACCCAAGCCAAAGCCCCTGATCGCATTCTTCCCATCTTCGTCCTGCTGGCCAGCATCGCCGCCTTGGCGTCGGCTTATACCGCCCAATACGGTTTCGGTCTCAGACCTTGCGTGCTTTGCCTGACCCAGCGCGTGCCCTTTGCCATCGCCGGTGGTTTGGCCGTGTTGGCGCTGTTGCGGCCGGTTTCCTGGCAACGGATTCTGATGGCCTTGGCCGGGCTGGCCTTTTTGGTCAATTCCGGCATCGCGGTCTATCACGTCGGCGTCGAACAGAAATGGTGGATGTCGTCTTGTGCCAGCAGCGCCGGCCCCAAGCCGGCCTTGGGCGACTTGGCGTCGCTGATGAGCCAGCCGGCCGACGAACCACGCTGTGACGAACCGGCCTGGGAATGGCACGGCATCACCATGGCCGGGCTGAACATCGTGTTTTCCGGTGGCTTGGCCCTGGTGGTCGCCGCCGCCCTGACCCGAAGGAAACGCACATGACCGCCAAGACCGCTGAAAACCGCATTCCCGGCGATCTGACCCGCGAACAATTGCTGGCCCGTATCCTGCGCGTCGACCAAGCCGGCGAATTGGGGGCGGTGCGCATCTATCAGGGGCAACGGGCGATCCTGGGCAAGGGGCGCCACGGACCGGTCCTGGAAAAGATGGCCGCCCAAGAACAGCACCATCTGGACACCTTCACCAAACTGATCGGCCAGCGCGGCACCCGGCCGACCGTCTTCGCGCCGCTCTGGCACGTGGCCGGTTTCGCCCTGGGGGCGGGCACCGCGCTGTTGGGGGAACGCGCCGCCATGGCCTGCACGGTGGCGGTGGAAGAAGCCATCGACGAACATTACGCCGCCCAATACGCCCAATTGGGCGAAGACGAAGCGGAACTGAAGGCCACCATCGAGGAATTCCGCCAAGAAGAACTGGAACACCGCGATATCGGTCTGGCCAACGAAGCGGAGAAGGCCCCGGCCTATCCGGTGCTGTCCACCGCCATTAAGACCGGCTGCAAGCTGGCCATCTGGTTGTCGGAACGGTTCTGACCCCGTTACCCTTTGTTACTAATTTCCCCGATTCAGCCATCCCGCTGACACAATCGGCTTTTACGGTCACAGCCAACATCAGACCGGAGGCCGAAATGGACGTGCCCTATCGTTCGCAATACCGAAGCGTCGCCAAGCGCCTGTTGGCTTTGCGCCTGGGCGGCTTGCGCAAGATCGCCCGTCGTCCGCTGCTGCAATTGGGCGTGGCTATGCTGGTGATTTTCGGTGCCACCGTGTGGCTGCACCGCCATACCCCGGAATTAGAGGGTGGCGGCACGGTTGACTTGCGGGCCTCGGCCTATCGGGTGGACAACTTGCGCGCCGGTTGAGCGCAGATATTCTTCAAATTTTGAAAGTCCACCTTGTCCAAGGCCGACGAGGTGGGGGCGCCCAGAGGCAGGCCGACGATCCTTTGACGGCGGCTTTCCAATTCGGGATGGCTGGACAGGAATTCCGGCAATTCGCCGCCCTGTTGATTCAGCCGGTCGAAGAACGTGGCCAGACCCAAGGGCGAGATGTCGGCGTCACGCAGGATGTCCACCGCCATGGAATCGGCGGCGCTTTCGTCCGTCCGGGAATAATGGCCGGACAGGGCCATGCCGCCCAACGTCGCCACCAGGGCCGAGAAATCGCCGGTCATCATGGTCGCCAGCGACGCCACTCCGATCGAACGGATCGCCGCCGCCAAGGGGTGGCGTTGGGCCACATGGGCCATTTCGTGGGCCAGGACACCGGCGATTTCGTCGGCGCTTTCCGCTTGGTCCAGCAAGCCTTTGAACATGATGATGGTGCCGCCGGGCAAGGCGATGGCGTTGACCAGCGGATCGTTGACCACCACCACCCGTGTCGGCCTTTGTTCGGCGGGAAGTGCCGTCGCCAGTCGTTTTTCCAGGCGGTCCAAGGCATCCGCCCCACTTGCGTCGGCGCAGACGACCTTGCGGTCTTCCATCTGGGCGACAAAGGTCTGGCCCCAGCTGCGTTCGGTTTCCAGCGGAACCATGTGGGCGACGACGATGGAAAGCCGGGGCAACCCCCAGGCCAGCAACGCCACCATGGCCGCTGATCCCGCCACCAGTCCAAGCCACAAACCGCGGGCCGAGCGTCTTTGCGGCAGCCACAGCGACACTGGGCTGGGCTGGGGCAGCAACAGCCGCGCCAGGGGATGGGACGAACAGGCAAGGCGCAGGTCATCCGTCCCGTCCACGCGGCTGATCTGGGCTTTGGGCCAGTGGGCCAGCACCTGTCCGTCATGGTCGATGATGTCCAGCCCGTGCCCCAGCAGACGCACGACGATCTGATGGTCGCGGGCGTTTTTGCCGTCACGGTACAGGCCGGGGACACCCATGTCTTAGAACTCGCCGATGCCGTCCAATGCCGCCACCAGCCCTTCGCCAGTGCGCGGAACAGCCTGCGGCGAGGCGACCATCCGGTTGATGTCGGGTGCGGACTCCATGGTCAGATGTTCGCAGGCGGCGCGTAGCGTGCGCTGGCTGGCCAGCGGGCGCAGGATGCCCAGGCTGAAGATGGTGATCAGCATGTTGCCGAAGAACAAGCGGACCAGCCGCCAGGTGCCCATGTCGAAGCCGAAACCGATGCCGTCGAAGCGGGTGTGGGCGGCCAGGTTACGCCAATAGGCCGCGTGATAGGCGGCCAAAGGCAGGCCCGAGAACAGCAGGACGGACACGATGACCCAGGCGTAGATCCCCACCATGGCCGGCAGGAAACCCGAGCGGTCCGGGCTGGGCAAGTCGACGAATTGGGTCAACACGGCGAAGCTGACCATCACCGGGATGAAGCTGAACCACAATGCGGCATAACGCTTGTAAAGCGGGGCCGAGCGGGCTTCGCATTCAAAGCCGGTGTCGCCGAACCGGGTGTTGTTCATCAGATAGCGGTCCAGCTTGACCGACATCCACGGTCCAGACCACCCCAGGGTCAGCCCCAGCAACACCACATGTCCCAGGGTCAGCAGGGCGTAAGCCATGGCCGAGCCGTCTTGGCCGGCGCGCAGGCCACGCCAGACCGTGCGGGTCATCAGGTAGCGCCGAGCCCGGTACAAGCCGACACCGATCAGAAAGAAAATCACGATTTGCGCCACGACGATCAGGAACACGCCGGCCGGCTGGCCGCCGGCGACCAGCATCTGGCCGGTGAACACCACCGCCATGTAAGGGGCGAAAACCACCAGTAATGCGATCAGGAAACCGATGAAAAGTTCGCCCCCGCGCCCCACATATTCCAACGGTTCGTTCCAGATCCGGGTGCGTCCCCACAAATAGGACCGCACCTGCGTCTTGCCCCAAAACCGCCACAACGACAAGGTTACGATGTTCAGCAGAAAGTTGACCACCGACAGGCGGACCAAGGGGCCGGTTTGACCGTCATAACTAAAGGCGCGATGCGACATGATCTGAATACCCCCAAAATTTGACGGGAAGTATCCTTATGGTTGATGTCCGTGGCAATCCGCATTTTTCGGTGGATGTCGGATTCGCGCGGGCCGGTACGTAACTTTTCCGTCGCCTTGGCGAATTCGGGATCATGTGAACGCGAAACGGAGTTTGGTGATGCTGATAAAACCCGCCGCTGATTTGCGTGACAACGACGTCACCGACCACGCGCTTTACCTGGACCGGCGTCGGTTTTTGGCCGGTGCGGTGGCGGCCGGTAGCGTGTTGGGGGTGGGGCGCGGCTTGCGGGCGGCGACAGCCGACGACACCCCGACGCCCTTCGAGGCGGTGACCACCTACAACAATTACTACGAGTTCGGCACCTCCAAGGAGGACCCGGCGGTGACGGCGCCGGGACGGCTGAAGACGGCGCCGTGGACGGTGGCGGTGGATGGCGAATGCGCCAAACCCGGCACCATCGGTCTGGAAGACCTGATTAAGCCGGTGCAGGTCGAGGACCGCATCTATCGACTGCGTTGCGTCGAAGGCTGGTCCATGGTCATTCCCTGGCGCGGCGTGCCATTGTCCGAGGTGCTGAAGCGTTTCGAACCGAATTCAAAGGCCAAATATGTGGAATTCACCACCCTGGCCGACCGTGCCCAGATGCCCGGCCTGCGCATTCCGGTGTTGGATTGGCCCTATGTGGAGGGCCTGCGTCTGGACGAGGCGATGAACCCGCTGACCCTGTTGGCCACCGGGCTTTACGGCAAGGATTTGTTGCCCCAGAACGGCGCGCCGCTGCGTCTGGTGGTGCCGTGGAAATACGGCTTCAAATCGATCAAATCCATCGTCGGCATCCGTTTCACCGAAAACCAGCCGCTGAATTCCTGGCAGAAATACAATCCGCGGGAATATGGCTTTTATTCCAACGTCAACCCCCAGGTGGACCACCCGCGGTGGAGCCAGGCCAATGAACGCCGCATCGGCGAGTTCCGTCGCCGTCCCACCTTGATGTTCAACGGCTATGGTGAACAGGTGGCCGGGCTGTATGCCGGTTTGGATTTGAAGGCGAATTTCTGATGCGTTGGCTCAAACCCGTGGTTTTCACCGCCAGCCTGTTGCCTGTGGCGTGGCTGGGCTGGCAGGCGGCTTATGGGTCGTTGGGCATCAACCCGGTGGAGACCCTGAACCGCTTCTTGGGCGATTGGGCGTTACGCTTTTTGCTGTTGGCCCTGGCGGTGACGCCGCTTCGGCAATGGACCCATTGGGCGCCCTTGGCCCGGCTGCGTCGCATGGTGGGGTTGTTCGCCTTTTTCTATGTTTGCCTGCATCTGGCGTCCTATGTCGGTATCGACCTGTTCTTCGACTGGGCGGCGCTGTGGAAGGACGTGGTCAAGCGCACCTACATCACGCTCGGCATGGGCTGTTTCCTGCTGTTGCTGCCCCTGGCGCTGACATCCACCGATTCCATGATCCGTCGTCTGGGGGGCAAGGTGTGGCGCAAGCTGCATCGTCTGGTGTTCCCCGCCGCCATCCTGGGCGTGGCGCATTTCTGGATGATGGTGAAGGCCGACATCCGCGAGCCCTTGGTCTACGCCGTGATTTTGGCGGTGTTGTTGGGCTGGCGCTTGCGGACTTTCGTGCGGACGCCGCAACGGGCATAATCGCCGCATGCGTCGCTCCATCGTCCTGGCCACCGCTTTGTCCTTGCTTGCCACCCCGGCCTTGGCCCAGGTGAAGTTCAAGCGTTGTCTGAGTCCGGCCGAGGTCAAGGTCGAGAAACTGGTGCGCCACGGCATCTTCCTGCGCGAGGGCGGCAATCGCTGCGATGCCGATTACAACCCCGGCACCGCCAAGATGTGGAAGGATTTCGACACCAAGTTCGGCACCCGTCTGGCCCAGCAGACGGCCAAGCGCAAGAAGCTGTTCGACCGCGAGTTCAAGGACAAGGCCTTGGAGGTGATGACCTATTTCGATGGCCGTCTGGTCACCTATTACCGTTATTACCCGCTCAGCGTTTCCTATTGCGGTCAGATCGACAAATTGTTGAAGGAAGCCACCAAGCGCGGCTGGAACGCCTTTGCCAAGCAATCGGAAATCGTTCAGGCCGACGTGGTCACCGATCTGAAGATCTGCCCATGAAAAAACGCCCCGGCCTTGCGGCGGGGGCGTTTTTTGCCGAACGCGAAAGCGTGATTACGCTTCGTCGCCGCCGGTCGAGGCCAGGTACATGACGATGGCCAGGAAGGTGGCGGTCAGGGCCAGGCCCAGATAGATCATGAAGCTCAGCGGGTTGGCCGGGGTCGGAGCGCTCACGGCGCCGAAGAACAGGGTGCCGACCACCGAGGTGGACAGATACAGGGCGATCACCAGAACACCGGCGACAGTCAGGCCCAGAACCTTGGGAAGGACGCTCATCAGACAGGCTCCTCAAAATAGTCATATGCCGGTCAAGCGCGACCGGCCCCCTCGGCCAAAACCTCTAACAGATTATGGACATATCTGAAAGTGTAATCAGCCATGAGCTGGCGGAAAACCGCGCCTGCGCCGCACGGTCTGTTCTTGCGGGCGAAAGCCTGCTACCAAGGAAGGGGCGACGTCTCGCCTTCAGGGGATTTCAGGCCATGACCAAACCGCACCCGAACACGCTGGATCCGGCGGCTGTCGCCGCCCTGGTCGCCGGCACCCATGGCGATCCCTTCGCCGTCCTGGGGCCACATCACGGTTCCGACGGTTGGCATTTGCGCGTTTTCGCCCCCGAAGCCGCCCGCGTTTGGGCCGTCGGGCCGGCGGGCGAGGTGGAACTGGTCCGGTTGCATGAAGACGGGTTCTTCGCCGCCGCCCTTGCCGATTCCCTGGCCGCCAGCTACCGCCTGCGCCTTGATGTCGGCGGGCGCATGCTGGAACGCGAAGACCCCTATCGGTTCGGCCCGCTTCTCGGCGACCTGGATATCCATTTGCTGGTGGAAGGCCGCCATCTGCGCACCTTCGAGAAACTGGGCGCCCATCTGGCGGTGGTGGACGGGGTGGCCGGTGTTCATTTCGCGCTGTGGGCCCCCAACGCCAAGCGGGTGTCGGTGGTGGGCGACTTCAATTCCTGGGACGGGCGGCGCCATCCCATGCGGCTGCGTCACGATGCCGGCATGTGGGAATTGTTCATCCCCGGATTGGGCAACGGCACCCTTTACAAATACGAACTGCTCGGCGCGCATGGCACTCTGCTGCCGTTGAAGGCCGACCCCTATGGCCATGCCGCCGAAGTGCCGCCGCGCACCGCCTCGATGGTGGCCGATCTGGCGGAACGCGACTGGGCCGACCAGTCCTGGATGGCGGCGCAGACCAAGCGCAACGACCGTCACGCCCCCATTTCCATCTATGAAGTGCATCTGGGGTCGTGGATGCGGGTGCCGGAAGACGGCGACCGCATGCTGACCTATGCGGAATTGGCCGACAAGCTGGTGGCCTATGTCACCGACATGGGCTTCACCCATGTGGAATTCCTGCCGGTGCACGAACATCCGTTTTCTGGGTCGTGGGGCTATCAGCCGGTGGGATTGTTCGCCCCCACCTCGCGCCATGGCAGTCCGGAAGATTTCCGCTTGCTGGTGGAACGCCTGCATCAGGCCGGCATCGGGGTGATCATCGATTGGGTGGCCGGCCACTTCCCCCGCGACCCCCACGGCCTGCATTATTTCGACGGCACCCATCTTTACGAGCACGAGGACCCGCGCCTGGGCCTGCACAAGGATTGGGATACCCACATCTATAATTACGGCCGCACCGAGGTCCGCAACTTCCTTTATTCCAACGCCCTTTACTGGATGGAGCAGTACCACGTGGACGGCCTCAGGGTCGACGCGGTGGCGTCCATGCTGTACCTGGATTATTCACGCCAGCCGGGCGAATGGCTGCCCAACCGCTATGGCGGCAACGAAAATCTGGAAGCCATCGACTTCCTGCGGCAGATGAACGAGGTGGTTTACGCCGAACATCCCGGCGCCATCACCATCGCCGAGGAATCCACCGCCTGGCCCGGAGTCTCGAAACCCACTTATGCCGGCGGCTTGGGGTTCGGCTTCAAATGGAACATGGGCTGGATGAACGACACGCTGGATTATTTCAGCAAGGACCCCATCCACCGTCGTTACCATCACGACCGACTGACCTTTGGGCTGCTTTACGCCTTTTCGGAAAACTTCGTGCTGCCGCTGTCCCATGACGAAGTGGTGCATGGCAAGGGGTCTATCCTGGGGCGCATGCCGGGGGACGAATGGCAGAATTTCGCCAATTTACGCGCCTATTACGCCTTCATGTGGACCCATCCCGGCAAGAAGCTGCTGTTCATGGGCCAGGAATTCGGCCAGCGCGACGAATGGAATTGCGAAGAATCGCTGCAATGGCACCTGCTGGATTACCCCTTGCACCAAGGGGCGCAGCGTCTGGTCCGCGATCTCAACCGTCTGTACCGGGTCGAACCGTCGCTGCACCAGCTTGACCACGATCCGGCGGGCTTCCAGTGGATCGATTGCAACGACCGCGACAATTCGGTGCTGTCCTTCCTGCGCCGCGGTCACGACGCCAACGATTTCTGCGTGGTGATCTGCAACCTGACCCCGGTGGTGCGCTATGATTACCGTGTCGGCGTGCCCCTGGGCGGGCGTTACCGGGAAGTGCTGAACACCGATTCCGAATGGTATGGCGGCACCAACATCAACAACGGGGATGGCGTGGTCGCCGAGGACCAGCCCTGGCACGACCAACCCATGTCGATCCCGGTGACCTTGCCGCCGCTTTCCACCGTGGTTTTGAAGCGGGTGTGACGCCAATGCCCCACCACCGCCGCATCTGGCCCGGATCTTCCTATCCTCTGGGCGCCACCTGGGACGGCAACGGGGTGAACTTCGCCTTGTTTTCGGCCCATGCTGAAGCCGTCGATCTGTGTCTGTTCGACCATGCGGGGCGCGAGGTCGAACGTCTGCGCCTGCCCGAATACACCGACCAGGTCTGGCACGGTTACCTGCCCGAGGCGCGGCCGGGGCAGCTTTACGGCTACCGTGTCCATGGTCCCTACAACCCCGTGGCCGGGCACCGCTTCAATCCGGCCAAGTTGCTGATCGATCCCTATGCCAAGGCGTTAAGCGGTCATCTGTTGTGGTCGGACACCCATTTCGGCTTCAAGCTGGGCCATGCCAAGGCCGATCTGGTGATCGACAACCGCGACAATGCCCGCTTCATGCCCAAATGCCGGGTGGTGGACACCGCCTTCACCTGGGGCGACGACCGCCGCCCCAACCGGCCGTGGACCGACACCATCATCTACGAACTGCATGTGCGCGGCTTCACCATGAAGCATCCGGCGGTTCCCACCCAGCATCGCGGCACCTTTTTGGGCCTGTCCCATCCGGCGGTGATCGATTATCTGGTCAAATTGGGGGTGACGGCGGTGGAATTGCTGCCGGTCCACGCCATCGTCGACGAACGCCACCTGATCGATCAGGGCTTGCGCAATTTCTGGGGCTACAACCCCATCGGCTTCTTCGCCGCCGATCCGCGTTATTACGGCGCCTCGTCGCACGGCGACTTCAAGACCATGGTCGGCCGCATGCACGATGCGGGGATCGAGGTGATCTTGGACGTGGTCTACAACCACACCGCCGAGGGTAACCATATGGGCCCGACCTTGTCCTATAAGGGCATCGACAATGCCAGCTATTACCGGCTGGCCCCCGACCAGCCCCAGCATTACGAAAATTATTCCGGCTGCGGCAACACGCTTCAACTGTCCCATCCGCGTGTCCTTCAGATGGTGATGGATTCCTTGCGCTATTGGGTCGAGGAAATGCACGTGGACGGCTTCCGCTTTGACTTGGCGGCGTCGCTGGCCCGTGAGAAATCGGGTTTCGACGGCGGTTCGGGGTTCCTGGACGCGGTCCGTCAGGACCCGGTTCTGTCCCGCGTCAAGATGATCGCCGAGCCCTGGGACATCGGCGGCGACGGCTATCGCTTGGGCAGTTTTCCGCCCGGCTGGTCGGAATGGAACGGCCGTTATCGCGACACCGTGCGCCGCTTCTGGCGTGGCGACGGCGGGCAGATCGGCGACATGGCGTCACGCCTGACCGGGTCTTCCGACCTGTTCGGCTGGGGCGGCCGGCGGCCGTGGGCGTCGATGAACTTCGTCACCTGCCATGACGGCTTCACCATGGCCGATCTGGTGTCGTTCGAGAAAAAGCGCAACGACGCCAACCGCGAGGGCAATCGCGACGGCACCGACGCCAATTATTCGTCCAATTGTGGTATCGAAGGTCCAACCGAGCAACCCAAGGTCCGCGCGCTCAGGACCCAGCAGATGCGCAATCTGATGGCGACTTTGCTGTTGTCGCAAGGGGTGCCGATGATCCTGGCCGGCGACGAATTCGGCCGCAGTCAGGGCGGCAACAACAACGCCTATTGCCAAGACAACGACATCAGCTGGGTGGACTGGGAAAACCAGGATCAGGCCATGCTGGACTTCGTCCGCAGCATGATCCGCCTGCGCCACAAACATCCAGTTTTCAGTCGGCCGCGTTTCTTCAAGGGGGCGCGTCGTGACAAAAGCCAGGTGATCAAGGATATCACCTGGGTGACCCCCGACGGCTTGGAAATGAGCGAGGCCGATTGGGTCATGCCCTATGCCCGCTCGCTGGGCTGTGTGCTGGCCGGCGAATCCGACGAAATCCAGTCGCACACCGCCGGCGGTCAGCCCGACGACACCTTCATGCTGCTGCTGAACGCCTATACCGAGATCATCTTCTACACCTTGCCGCCGCCCGAACTGGGCCGCACCTGGGAAGTGATCTTGGACACCGCGCGCACCGATCCCATCAATCCCGACGAGATTTGCGCCGCCGGCAGCCGTTTCCCGCTGAAACCCCATTCGCTGGCGGTTTTGCGCCGGCGTAATACCCACACCGGCCAATAGGGAGCTTATTCATCATGGGCGCGACCGACATGCTCGACCAATTGGCGCGGCTGGCCGGAATTGAAGATGGTTGGTGGGATTTCTACGGCCAGTGGCGCGTGGTCCCCGAAACCACCAAGCGTGCCTTCCTGAAGGCCATGGGTTTGGCCATCGACACCGAGGCCGAGTTGGCGGCGACGCTGGCGGAACTGGACCGACGGCCGTGGTCGCGCTGGTTGGGGCCGGTGGCGGTGGCCCAGCAGGGCGACGGCATGTGGGTGGCGTTGACCCTTCCGGCCGCTGCCGACAAGGACATGCTGGACTGGGAAATCACCACCGAAGCCGGCGAAATCCTGCGCGGACAGGTGCAGACCGACACCCAATCCTGGATCGAGGAACGCTGGCTGGACGGCGCCCTGATCAAGCGTTGGCGCTTCGCGCTGCCTGCCGATTTGACCATCGGCTATCACCGGCTCAAACTGCGCGGCCCGCTGGGCGGCGACGATTGCGTGCTGGCGGTGGCCCCGGCCAAGGCGTTCGTGCCCGAAGCGGTGATGCGCGGCCGTGGCGCCTGGGGCATCGCCACCCAGATTTATGCCCTGCGCGACGACCGCGACTGGGGTTTGGGCACCTATGGTTGCTTGGCCAAGCTGGCACAAGGGGCGGCCCGGATGGGCGCCGACACCATCGGCATCAACCCGCTGCATGCGCTGTTCCCCAGCCAGCCGCAGAAATTCAGCCCCTATGCGCCGTCATCGCGGCGCTTTTTGAACGTTGCCTATATCGATGTGGAATCCATCGCGGAATTTTCCGAATGCCGGGCGGCCAAGCGGCTTTACGCCTCGCCCGGGTTCCAGGCCAATCTGGCGCGGTTGCGCGCCATGCCCATGGTGGAATACGCCGATGTGAACCACCTGCAAGGTCCCATCCTGGAAGAACTTTACGCCTGGTTCCGCAGCGAGCATCTGGCCGCCGGCGACGACCGTGCCCAGGCGTTCCGGGCCTTCCTGGCCCAAGGTGGCGACAAACTTCGACTGTTCTGCACCTTCGAGGCGCTGGCGGAAAAGTTCACCCGCTCCGGAACCGCCTATTGGCGGCAATGGCCGACGGAATTCCAGCGCCCGGACAGCGCGGCGGTGGCCGAATTCGCCGCCACCCACACCGACAAGGTGGAATTTTACGCCTGGCTGCAATTCGTCGCCGACGAACAATTGGCCGCCGCCCACGATGCCGGCTTGAAGGCGGGGGCGGGGATCGGGCTTTACCGCGACCTGGGGGTCGGCATCGCCGGCGACGGCGCCGATGCCTGGATGGAACAGGACCGGTTGGCGCTGGGGGTGTCGGTGGGGGCGCCCCCCGACCCGTTGGCGCTGAAGGGCCAGGATTGGGGGTTGGCGCCGTTCAACCCCATTACCCTGCGGGACGCGGCCTACGAACCGTTCATCGCCGTCATGCGCTCGAACATGGCCCATGCCGGGGCGTTGCGCCTGGACCATGCCATGGCGCTGCAGCGGCTTTATTGGGTGCCGCCGGGGGTGGACGCCGACCAGGGCGCCTATGTGCGCTATCCGGTGGATGATCTGTTCCGGCTGGTGGCGTTGGAATCGGTGCGTAATTCCTGCCTGATCATCGGCGAGGATCTGGGCACCGTTCCCGAAGGCTTTCGCGAACGCATGGATGACATGGCCTTGTTCGCCTATCGCGTCATGGTGTTCGAAAAGACCGCGCCCGATCGCTTCAAGCGGCCCGAGGAATTCCAGGAACAGGCGCTGTCCATCTTCGCCACCCACGATCTGCCGTCCTTGCGCGGCTGGTGGCTGGAAGTCGACATCGACAGCCGCGAACGTCTGGACCTGTATCCGCGCCCCGGCATGGCCGACGAAGAACGGGCCGCCCGTGCCGTCGATCGGGCCGCTTTGGTGGCCGCTTTGATGGAACAAGAAAATCTGGCTGCTGATTTTCCTGTTGCCGGCACGTTGAGCGACGATCAGGTTTTGGTGCTTTCCGATTGCATCCACCGCTATTTGGGCAAGGCCCGGTCGCGGCTGACCATGGTGCAGATGGAGGACGTGTTCGGCTTGAATTTGCAAATGAATTTGCCCGGAACCGTCGACCAGCACCCCAATTGGCGGCGTCGCTTCGCCGCCGAGGTGCCGACTTTGCTGAGTGATTTCAGGCTTGTGCGTATCGCTTCGGCGTTGGCGGGGTTGCGTTCGCAGTGCAACGAAACGCCTTGACTTAAGTCCGCCTTCCCTGCGACTTCATTCTTTAGACGGATTCAGTCTGGAAGGACCCAATATGCGCCGTGTCGGACCTCCGGTGGTCAAGCTGCTTGAAGACGATGTGGAAAGCATCAAGTACGCCATGGCCAGCCACCTGTTGTATTCGGTGGGCAAGGAACCCATCAGCGCCACCGCGCGCGATTGGTTCATGGCCGCTGCCTACACCGTGCGCGACCGGGTGTCGGAACATTGGATGCCGACGCTGAACCGCTATTACGCGGAAGACAAGAAGCGCGTCTATTACATGTCCATGGAATTCCTGATCGGGCGCACGCTGTCCAACGCCATGATCAACCTGGGCATCTACGACACCGTCAAGCAGGCGGTGGGCGAAATGGGCGTCGATTTCGACGAGGTTCTGGGCTGGGAAGTGGAAGCCGCGCTGGGCAATGGCGGTTTGGGCCGCCTGGCCGCCTGTCTGTTGGATTCCATGGCCACCTTGGGGGTGCCGGGCTTCGGCTATGGTATCCGTTACGATTACGGCATGTTCACCCAGCATGTGGAACATGGCTGGCAGGTGGAAAGCCCGGAAAACTGGCTGCGTTACGGCAATCCGTGGGAATTCGCCCGCCCCGGCGTCATCTATCCGGTGCGTTTCGGCGGCCGGGTCGTCCATTACAAGGACGTCCTGGGCCATACCCGCGCCCAGTGGATGGACACCGAGGAAGTCATGGCCATGGCCTATGACGTGCCGATTCCCGGTTATGGCGGTCACACGGTCAACAATTTGCGCCTGTGGACGGCCAAGTCGACGCGCGAATTCGACCTGAAATACTTCAACGCCGGCAATTACATCGAAGCGGTGCGCGACAAGGCCGAATCCGAGACCCTGTCCAAGGTTCTTTATCCGTCCGATCTGACTGATCGCGGCAAGGAATTGCGCTTCAAGCAGGAATATTTCTTCGTCGCCGCGTCCATCCAGGACATCCTGGCGCGCTTCAGGAAATCGCATACCGATTGGGACAAGCTGCCCCACAAGGTGGCCATCCAACTGAACGACACCCATCCGGCCATGGTGGTGGCCGAGCTGATGCGGGTGCTGGTGGACGAATACCAGATCGAATGGCAACGCGCCTGGGCGCTGACACGGGCCACCTGTGCCTACACCAACCACACTTTGCTGCCCGAAGCGCTGGAAACCTGGCCGGTGGATTTGTTCGCCCGGGTCCTGCCGCGCCATCTGGAAATCGTCTATCAGCTGAACCACGAATTCCTGCAGGAAGTCCGCCATCGCCATCCCGGCGACAACGACCTGCTGCGCCGGGTCTCGGTGGTCGGCGAAGATGGCGAGCGTCGGGTGCGGATGGGCCATCTGGCGGTGATCGGCAGCCACAAGGTCAACGGCGTCGCCGCCATCCATACCGGCTTGATGAAATCCACCATCTTTTCCGATTTCGATCATCTCAGCCCCGGCAAGATCAACAACAAGACCAACGGGGTGACGCCGCGCCGCTGGTTGTTGTTGTCCAATCCCGGCCTGTCGAAGCTGATCACCGGCAAGATCGGCCCCGATTGGGTGACCCATCTGGACCAGTTGAAGAAGCTGGAGCCCTTTGCCGAGGACGCGGCCTTCCGGGCCGAATTCGCCGCCGTTAAACGGGCCAACAAGCAGCGCCTGGCCGAAGTGATCGCCGTGCGTCTGGGCATCGACATCAACCCCGATTCGTTGTTCGATGTCCAAATCAAGCGTATCCACGAATACAAGCGCCAATTGCTGAACGTCCTGCACGTGGTGGCGCGCTATTCGCGTATCCGTTCCAACCCGCTGCTGGACGTGGTGCCGCGCACCATCATCATCGGCGGCAAGGCGGCGCCGGGCTATCTGATGGCCAAGCTGATCATCAAGCTGATCAACGACGTGGCCGACGTGGTCAACAACGACCCGCTGGTCGGCGACAAGTTGAAGGTGGTGTTCGTCCCCAATTACAACGTGTCGACCGCCGAGCTGGTGATGCCGGCGGCCGATCTGTCGGAACAGATTTCCACCGCCGGCACCGAGGCGTCGGGCACCGGCAACATGAAGATGAGCATGAACGGGGCGCTGACCATCGGCACCTGGGACGGCGCCAACGTGGAAATCTGCGAGGAAGTGGGTGAAGAAAACATGTTCCTGTTCGGCCTGACCGCCCAGGAAGTGGCCCGCCTGCGCCATGACGGCTATGATTCCAAGCCGGCCATCGCCGCCAACGCCGAACTGAAGAAGGCCATCGACTTGCTGGCTTCGGGCTATTTCTCGCCCGACGACCCAACCCGTTTCAGCCCCATCATCGACATCTTGAGCCATGCCGACCATTACCTGCTGACGGCGGATTTCGCCTCTTATGTGGCCGCTCAGGACAAGGTGGACGCGCTTTATCGCGACCAGTCGGAATGGAGCCGCAAATCCATCTTGAACGTTGCCCGCATGGGCAAGTTCTCGTCGGATCGGACGGTGGCGGAATATGCGCGCGACATTTGGGATGTGCCGCTGTGACTATCTTTTGGTGCTAGGGTTTACGCCTTAGGTCGCAGGGCAAAGGTATTTGTCACCAAAGAGTCTGTTGCGGTGCAGCATTGTGCGGCGCATCATTTCCTGGCAACCAACCAGGAGGTATCGCCATGATCCAGCTTTTGTGCGACATGCGCCGCCTTTCCGAACTGCTTGAAGACGAATGCGCCGGTCGTCCGTTTGACCGCCACCAAGCGCATTCCATCGCCGCCCAACTGGCCGAAGCTTGCCCGGAAATGGGCCAGACCATGCGCCGCATCAGCGAGCGGATGCGCGGCGAGATGCGCTGAACTCCACCGTTTTCACCAAGTAAAAACGCCACCGGGGTCGCCTTCGGTGGCGTTTGTTTTTCCGGTCTGGTCTGCGGTTCAGCGCACCGGCAGGGGCGCGGGCACAAAGCCGATCAGGCGGTCGTTGCCCTGGTTGTAGGGCTGGGCATAGCAGCTGGGCTTGGCCAGCGAGGAATAACAATAGACCTGCTGGCGCGGCGGCGGCGGACCCGGCCAATCGACGCACCACACGCCTTCACGCTGGGCGCGGATGGTGGAGCAATCCTTGCCGGTGATCCAGGTGGCCAGATGGTCGCCCATGGTCTTCTTGGTGTTGATGACGCTTAAGACTTCCAGGTTCAGGAACACATTGGCGTCGCCGACCCGGGCCACTTCGGTTTCGATGCCGTCGCGGCCGAAAAAGGCGCAGCCGCTCAGCAGCAGAATTCCTGCCAGGGGGGCAAGGTGCCTGATCATCTTCTATGACCCCTTTCAACGATTCGCTATAGTGTCGGCCCGGCGGGCAGTCGCGGTCAACGCTAACCTAACCCGACGCACTTCAAAAAAGACTTAACGGAGCGGCGAACATGGCGGTGGAAACGCCCCTTTGCGATTTTGGCTGGCAGGCGCCTGATTTCGACCTGCCCGGCATCGATGGGCGCAATTGGTCGCTGGACCAGGTGCGCGGTGCCAAGGGGACCCTGGTCATGTTCATCTGCAACCACTGTCCCTATGTGCAGGCGGTGGTCGACCGGCTGGTGCGCGACTGTGCCCAATTGCAGGAACAAGGCATCGGCATCGCCGCCATCATGCCCAACGACGTGACGGCCTATCCCGAGGATTCGTTCGACAACATGGTACTGTTCGCCGCCCGCCATGGCTTTGCCTTTCCCTATCTGTACGACGAAAGCCAGGCGGTGGCCCGGGCCTATGACGCGGTGTGTACGCCGGACTTCTTCGGCTTCGACGCGCGATTGGGGCTGCAATATCGCGGTCGGCTCGACGCTTCGCGCAAGCAGGCGGGGCCGGCCGACGCCCGACGCGAATTGTTCGAAGCCATGGAACAGGTGGCGAAAACCGGTCGTGGACCGGCCGAACAGGTGGCCAGCATGGGCTGTTCCATCAAATGGCGGGGGGAATAAGCGGCGGACCTCACGCTGGGTTTGCCTCTTGCCGCCAACCACACTATGTTGACGCCGACCGAATTCCGGAGATGATCCCGTGAGCAATACCCGAGACGATGCCGCCACAGACCTGCTGATCCGCGAGGTTGACGACGACCTGCGCCAGGAGAATCTGCACAAGCTTTGGAAAAAGTATGGTGCTCTGATGGTCGGCGGCGCCGTTGCCGTGGTGCTGAGCGTGGCTGGCGTCCAAGGCTGGCAGGTCTATCAGCGCAATCAGGCCCAGCTTGCGTCGCAACGTTTTGCCGCCGCGATCCTGCAGGTGGACAAGGGCGACAAGGTCAAGGGCGCCGACAGCCTGCAAGCCCTGGCCGCCGAGGGCAATTCCGGTTACCGCCTGTTGGCCGAGATGAAGATGGCGCAGATGAAGGTGGAGAGCGGTGATCTTGCCGCCGCCATCGCGCTTTACGAAAAGGTCGCCGGCGACAGTGGCATCGATGGCGTTTACCGCGATCTGGCCTCGCTGAAGGCCGCTTATCTGAAATTGAATGTCGGGCAAGTGGACGGCCTGGAAGCCCGGATGACGCCTTTGGCCGTCGAAGCCAGCCCGTGGCGTCACTCGGCCCGCGAAGTCCTGGCCTTGGTGGCCTTGAAGGCCGGCGACAATGCCAAGGCGCAGGATTGGCTGCGCAAGGTGACCGACGACGTGGCCGCGCCGACCGCCATTCGTGGCCGGGCCGCCGAGTTGCTGGCGGCTTTGGATAACGGCGCCAAGGGTTGAAGCGGGGAACGCCCATGAACATTCGTCTGGTACTGGTGGTGGCCGCCGCCTTGGGTTTGTCGGCCTGTTCCGACTGGTTGGGTGAAAAAGAAGCCCCGCCCTTGCCGGGCAAGCGCATTTCGGTGCTGACCGGCGAACAGGCGCTGGCCACCGAAGTCAACGGCGAAGCGGCCGCGATCAAGTTGCCGCCACCGGAACCCAATGACGACTGGCCGCAAGCGGGCGGCTATTCCAACCATGCCATGCATCACATGCAGGTGGGCGACCATCTGCAACGGGTGTGGCGTTCGTCCATCGGCGAGGGTTCGGGCAAGCGCGCCAAGCTGCTGGCCCAGCCCATCGTCGCCGAGGGCCGCGTCTTCACCTTGGATTCCGCCGCCGAGATCCGGGCCTTCGACGCCCGTACCGGTGCCGAGGTGTGGTCTGTGGACATCACGCCGAAGGGCGAGGACGACACTTTCTCGGGTGGCGGCCTGGCCTATGAGGACGGGCAGTTGTTCGTTTCCACCGGCTTCGCCCAGGTGGTTTCGCTGGATGCCTCCAACGGCGCGGTGCTGTGGCGCCAGACCTTGTCGGGCCCCATGCGCGGGGCGCCGACGGTGCGCGCCGGGCGCGTTTTCGTGATTACCGTGGACAACCAGACCCACGCCTTGGCCGCCGAGGACGGCGCCGTGCTGTGGACCCACCAGGGCATTTCGGAAGTGGCGTCGCTGTTGGGCGGGACCAGCCCGGCGGTGGACGGCAACGTGGTGGTGGTGCCTTATTCCTCGGGCGAGTTGTTCGCCCTGCGCATCGACAACGGCACGGTGCTGTGGCAGGAACAATTGACCACCATGCGCCGTACCGACGGCGCGGCGACGCTGACCGACATTCGGGCCCGTCCCATCATCGACCGTGGGCGCGTCTATGCCATCGGCCATGCGGATTTCCTGCTGGCCGTCGATCTGCGCAGTGGCCGCCGTCTGTGGGAACGCGAGATCGGTGGCATTCAAAGCCCGTGGGTGGGCGGCGACTACCTGTTCCTGGTCAGCAACAACAACGAAGCCGTGGCCCTGGATGCCAAGACCGGCAAGATCATCTGGGTCACCCAGTTGCAGGTGTGGGACGATGAGGAGGACCATACCGGGCGTATCGTCTGGACCGGCCCGATCCTGGCTTCCGACCGGCTGATCCTGGCGTCGTCCCATGGTCGTCTTGTATCGTTGTCGCCTTATACCGGGGCCGTCCTGGGCACTGAAAAGGCGTCCGACGGGGTCAGCATCGCCCCGGCCGTGGCGCAAGGTTCGGTCTATTTCCTGACCGATGACGCAGATTTGGTGGCTTATCGCTAATATGACCTTCACCGTTGCCATCGTCGGACGCCCCAATGTGGGCAAGTCCACGCTTTTCAACCGCTTGGCCGGTCGCCGGCTGGCTATCGTCCACGACATGCCCGGCGTCACCCGCGACCGTCGCGAAGCGCCGGCCACGCTGCTGGGCATGGATTTCCGCGTCATCGACACCGCCGGTTTCGAAGACGCCAATGACGGATCCATCGAAGCCCGGATGCGGCGTCAGACCGACACCGCGGTGGCGGAAGCCGACGTGGTGTTGATGCTGATCGATTCCCGCGCCGGGGTCACGCCGCTGGATTCCTATTTCGCCGATTATCTGCGCAAGCAGAAGACCCCGGTGATCCTGGTGGCCAATAAATGCGAGGGCAAGGCCGGCACTCCGGGCATGTACGAATCCTATAGCCTGGGCCTGGGCGAGCCGGTGCCGTTCTCGGCCGAACATGGCGAAGGCCTAGCCGAGTTGTTCGACGCGCTGATGCCGTTTGCCAAGGCCGCCGGCGCCCTGGACGACGAGGAAGACGAGGACGACGAATTCGAGGAGCCGGCTCTCGGCGACGACGAGGAAATCGAGACCGAGGATCGTCCCGAACGGCCGTTGCAATTGGTCATCGTCGGCCGCCCCAATGTGGGCAAGTCCACCCTGGTCAACCGTCTGTTGGGCGAAGACCGCATGCTGACCGGCCCGGAAGCCGGTCTGACGCGGGACGCCATTTCGGTGGAATGGGAACATAACGGTCGCCGCGTGCGTCTGGTGGACACCGCCGGCTTGCGCAAGCGGGCCAATATCGACGATCCGGTGGAAAAGCTGTCGGCCTCGAACACCTTGGAAGCCATCCGCATGGCCGAGGTGGTGGTGCTGGTGATGGAAGCCGGCGCCGTCTTGGACAAGCAGGATCTGACCATCGCCCGCATGGTGGTGGAAGAGGGACGCTCGCTGGTCCTGGCCATCAACAAATGGGACGTGGTGGACAAGCCGCAGGAATCCCTGCAACGCCTGTCCGATCGTCTGGAAACCTCGATGCCGATGGCGCGTGGGCTGCCCACGGTGACCATCAGCGCGCTGACCGGTCGCGGCGTCGACAAGATGCTGGACGCGGTGCTGGCGGTTCACAAGACCTGGAACAAGCGCATTTCCACCTCGCGGCTGAACCGCTGGCTGGAAGACGTGCTGGCCCATCATCCGCCGCCGGCCATGCCGGGGGGACGGCGTCTGAAGATACGCTATATGACGCAGACCAAGGCGCGGCCACCGACCTTCATCATCTTCGCCTCGAAGCCCGAGGAATTGCCGGAAAGCTATAGCCGCTATCTGGTCAACGGCCTGCGCGAGGCCTTCGACCTGCCGGGCGTGCCGATCCGGCTTTACGTCCGCGGCGGCCGCAATCCTTACGCCAACAAGAAGAATTAGGCGATTGCCGACTGGTCGGGCAGGGTGAAGTGGAAAATGGATCCGCCGCCCGGCGCCGGTTCCACCCAGATACGGCCGCCATGGTTTTCCACCACCCGCTTGCACAGCGACAGGCCGATGCCGGTTCCCGAATAGACGTCACGGGTGTGCAAGCGGCGGAAGACCTCGAAGATGTAGCTGCTGTATTGCGGCTCGATGCCGATGCCGTTGTCGGCGATGGAGAATTGCCAGCCATCGTCCCGGCGCTGGGCCGACACCCGGATGTGCGGGTTTTGACCGGCGGCCACGTATTTCAAGGAATTGCCCAACAAGTTGCCCAGCAATTGATGGAACTGCACCGGGTCGGCGGTGATGGTGGGCAGCGGACCGTTTTCCACCACGATGGTGGCGTGCTTTTGCGCGATGGCGGCACTCAGGCTGTTGCGCACCGCCTCCAGCGCCTCGTTGCTGTCCACCACGCCCAGGCTGAGGCTTTGGCTTTCACAGCGACTGTATTCCAGCAAATCCTTGACCAGACGCGACAGCCGATGGCTTTCCGAGATGATGAAGCTAAGGAATTCCCGGCCATCGTCGCCAAGCGCCTCGGCGCAGCGGCGTTCCAGCATCTGCGAGAAGCTGACGATGGAGCGGATGGGTTCCTGCAGGTCGTGGGCGGCGATATAGGCGAAGCGTTCCAGCTCGACCATGGTGTGTGACAACCGGTCCATGGCATCCCGCAGGCTTTGTTCGGCCTGTTGGCGCTGCTGATTTTCCGCCTGCAATTGGGTGTTGCGGGCATTCAGGTCGGCGATGACCATTTTCAAGCGCTGCGCCATGTCGTCGAAGGCCCAGCGCACTTCGTCGATTTCGTCCCCGCGGATGGGATATTCGCTTTCCGGGTCGGCGAAGCTCATGGCGTGGGGGGCCAGTTGCGGGGTCAGACCACGGACCTTGGCGGCCATCTCTTCCACCCGATGGGTGACCAGATGGCGAAACAACACATACATGAAGCCGGCCACCAGGAAGGTCTTGACCCCGTTGCTCAGCAGCAATCCGGCGGCTTGCCACAGCAGACGCGACTGGATGTGGTCAAGACTGGCGACGACTTCCAGATGGGCGATCTGGCGGTTCTCGCCCCGGATGGTATGGACCAGGGGATAGACCCGAATGGTGCTGAGCGACGCCTGGTGGGACTGCGCCCGCCAGATTTGACCGCCATCGGCGGCGGAGATGGTGGCGCTGGCGATGTTGGGCAATTGCACCAGGGATTCCAGACCCAGGCGGATCTGGCTTTCGTTGAAGCTCCACACCGCGCCGGCCATGGTGGGTAGGAACACCTCGACGCGTTCCAGCAAGGTGTCGACGTCGCCTCTTTGCTGGCGATATTCGAACAGCAATTGCCCGCCGGTGATCACCATGGTGATCAAAGACGAGAAACCGATGATCAAATACATCAGCTTCTTGCCGATTTTGGTGACGTGGCGCATGGACCGCATAATCATGATCATGGTTCGGCGCGGTCCCGGGCGCGACGTTCGGCGTGCAGGCTCTCCAATTTATCCAGGATCGCTTGGGCCCGAGGTGTGGACTTGTTGATGACAAGATGCACCTTCAACACATCGATGGTGGCGTGATGCAGATTGGTCAGGGGGGCGTCGGCCAGGGCCTCCTGTTCCGCCGGTTGCGCGTAATCCAGCGCATAATCCGCCCGTCCGGCCCGTAACATGGCGAAAGCGGCTTCATGGCTGTCAGCCGTGTTGTAATCGATGGCATTGGCCGGATTCTGCAAATAGGCGGTCAGTCCCCCATAGCTGAAGCCCGCCAAGCCAATGACGCTTTTGCCCTTCAAGTCATCGTGAGAGGTGATGGCGGTTTTGTCGCCCAGCCAATAGACCCGCAGGTCGTCTTGCCAAAACGATGCCTTGCTGTAGAGGCAGCACTCGCTCAGCAGCGGATTCTTGACCAAAAGGCTGATCTGGGTTTCCCCGCTTTGCAGGTTCCGCATCAATCGTCGGGCGGGATAAAGCGAACCACGCCAAGCGATATTTGCCCGTTCAAGCAATTCCGCCATGAAACGGGGGACGTCGCCGTCGGGCTGAAGCTGGCTGCGGGGGAAGACGCGGGCCGTTTGTTCCGGTGAACCGAATTCCAGTGGGGGGGCGGCTTGGCCGTATGCCGGTGATGACAGGCATAACGCAACCCATGCGAACCATTTCAGCCGTTTCATCCTGGCGCCCCCACCAAAACCAGCGCCGTTCAGGTTAAAACAGCTTCTCCCACAGTGACAGCACGATCTCGAAGACGATCAGAAAAACAATGTACCATTCGACCCTGAGCGAGCGACTGGTGTGCACCAGATCCAGCAGGGTTTCGGCGGTGTCTCCGATGACTTCCAGTTTGTGGTCCAAGGCTCGGCTGCGTTCCCGGATTTCGTATTCGCGTTCCAAGCGGCCGAACAGACCTTCCAGTTCCGGCAGGTTCCACAGCGCTTCCGGCTTTTCCAACACTTCGGCGCGGCCGACCATGCGGTGTTGGGTCAGCAAGACGTCGCCGATCTGCGACAGCAATTCCTTGATCTTGAAATTGCGGCTGCCGTGGCGCTTCAGCCGTGCCGCCAACGGCTCGACCCGGTCGAAAACACCGGCGACGCGGATTTCGAAATGTTCCAGCAGCATGTCCTTGGCCAGCACGTCGGCCACCACCTGCATGCGTTCGGGCGTCAGTTCCGACAAGATGATGGTGCCGTCGGGGTCAACGTGCTCGGGGCTGCCGGGGATCACGTCGATATGGGCCTGTTCGCGGCCCGGTTCGGGCAGCGGGTCGCTGACCAGATGGGTGATGTCGGCCAGGTAATGGGCTTCTTCTTCGGCGCTGACGTCGAACAGCACCACCACACCATAGCGGAACAGCACCGCATAGCCCTTGCGGCCGACACGCAGGGTCAGCGGCGTGGTGGCCAGGGCCAGCTTTTGTTCGAAGCCGCGGGTGTCCAGGCGTTCGCCCAGCAGAAAGCCACGAACGATCAGGGCATGGCGGTCCGTGGCGGGGTTTTCGGGGGCGTTGATCTGACTCATGATGCGGCGATGCTGCCGCCGCCCCGCGTCCAGGTCAAGTTAAGCTATTCCGCCGCTTGCCGAAAAGTCGGCAACAACGCCTGGGCCACGCCCTGCGCCGCTTGCTCCACCGCTTGGACGGCGACGTCCAGCAACGTCGTCATCTGCATGAAGGAATGCGGCGCCTCGTCATAGACCGACAAGGTGGTCGGCACACCGGCCCGCTCCAGCTGGCGTGCCAGGTTCAGGCTGTCGTCCAACAGGCAATCCTGGCCGGCGCCGATGACCAATTGCGGCGGTAAACCCTTCAGCTCGGCCAAGAGCGGGGCGGCCAGCGGATTGTCGCGCTGCGCCCGGTCGGCCAGATATTGCGACCAGAACCAATCCACCCGCTCGCTGGTCAGGCCGTGGGCGCCGGTGCCGAAGGATCGGTGCGAGGCGGTTTGCAGGTCGGCCGAAAACATGCCGTACAGCAACAGGCCGAAACGCGGCAGGGGCACGCCGATGTCGCGGCTGGCCAGAGTGACGGCCAAAGCCAGATTGGCACCGGCGGAATCGCCGCCGACAGCGAAATTCGTGCCGTCCAGGCCATGTTCGGCACCATGACGGCGCAGCCAGGACAGGGTTTCCAGGGCTTCGTTGAGCTGGCCGGGAAAACGGACTTCCGGGGCCAGGGAATAACCCAGGGCCAAAACCGCCGCCCCGGATTGCAACGCCAGCAGGCGCAGCAGGCGTTCATGGGTGTCCAGTCCGTTCAGGGCGAAGCCGCCACCATGGAAATAGACCAGGACCGGTCGGTTCACGCTTCCCGCCGGCTGGCTGTCGAACAGACGCAGGCGCAGGCGGCCGACCTGGATGTCCTGGCGCCGTACGATGTCGGGCAGGTCACGGTTCCAAATGGCCTGATAGGTGTTCGCCTTGTCCCGGGCCTGGGGCAGGGGCTGTCGCAATGGGTCGGCCGGGGCGACCCCCTGGGATTGGGCGAAGGCTTGGATGGCGGTGATGGGCGTGGTCATGATCGGCTCCCGATGGATCGTGGGCAGGATATACAACACGATAAAAGTGTCAAAGAAAAATATAATTACACAATATATGCGTTGTATCGTGATTGTGTCGCGATACGATTGATTCCAATATTGGAATCGCCTCTCTCCGGGGTGGGGGAAGGATTGATTTTTATGGTGGGTGCGGGCATCCTCTGGCTGGGGAAGGGGCGACCCGTCACGGTCGTCACGATTTTCAGATGCCTTATGGGTGTCTTTCGGGTCATCGCCCACGGGTGATGGCGATAAGCGGCCAGCGCCAGAACGGCCGCAAACGCAGACAGGACAAGGAACGTTCCGGATGGGTGAGACCACGCAGCAGCAGGATGTGACGGAAGACCGCAAGGAAACCGTGACACCCGACATCGTTCCTGAAAAGCCGTCCATTCTGACGGTCGAACCGCTGATGCCGCCTCCGCCGAAAAAATCCCGCCTGAAAAAGGCCGACAGCGCCAGCCGCATGGTGCGCATCGTCAATTTCGTCGCCGGTTTGGCCACCTTCGTCTGGCTGGGTTTCTGCGGCCAGTACGTGAACACCAATGTGGGTTGGGACAACATGATGGCGCTGCAGCCCCAGGAACTGGGGGGCATCGTCGGCGCCGCCTTCGTTCCGGTGGCGCTGTTGTGGATGGTTCTGGCCTGGCTGGATCGTGGCCGCGTCATGCGGGTGGTGGCCCAGGAACTGGACGACCATCTGCGTCGCCTGACCTATCCGTCCGACGAATCGGAAAACCGCGTCAAAGCGGTGTCTGATTCGCTGATGGCGCAGACCAAGGCGCTGACCGAGGCGTCGGAGCGCGCGGCGGTGGAAGCCGACAAGGTGCGCGCCCAATTGGCCGGTCAGATCGAAAACCTGTCCAGCGTCCTGGGCCGGGTCAGCGGCGACGCCCGTTCCGCCGTGGACGCGCTGAAGGGCGAGGTCGACCGCCTGAGCGGCGCCGCCGACAACGCCACCAGCCGGGCGCGCGAGATGGAACATCTGCTGCGCCTGCAGACCCAGGAACTGAACCAGGTCACCGATACCGCCGCCGCCAAGGTCAAGGAATTCGGTGAATCCATGCACCAGCAGATGGAAGCCATCGACCAAAGCTCGACCCGTGCCGCCAATCGCGCCGAATCGCTGTCGGGTCTGGTGGCGCGCCATACCGATTCCTTGGACAAGGTGTCGCAGGAAGCGGTGGAACGTGCCCAGGACGTGGGGCGCATCTTCAGCGAACAATCGGCCTTGCTGTCGTCTTCCGCCGACCATGCCGGCGAACGCACCGAACAGGTGGCCGCCACCTTGTCGCAGCGTGTCGAGGCGCTGGAAGCCCTGTTCAACCGCCAGAACGCCGATCTGGATCAGGCGGCGGTGCGTCTGGCCGAACAGACCGGCCGGATCAGCCAGTCGCTGCAGCAGCAGGCCACCGGCCTGGACCAGATCACCGACCGCGTGCTGTCGCGCATCCGCATCGTCGAAGAAGCGTTGTCGGTGCAGTCGCGTGAAGTGTCCTCGGCGTCCGATCAGGCGATGAACCGCTTCCGCGAGATGGAAGAAGTGCTGGCACGCCATGCCGAGGCGCTGCGCACCACCTCGGACGAAGCCGCCGCCCAGATGGGCGAGGTGGGCGAAGTCTTCGCCCAGCGTCGCGACGACGTGGATCAGGCGGCGGAACGCGCCGGCGGCCGTGTCCGCGAAACCGGCGAGATGTTCCAGTCCCAGGCCCGTGCCGTGGCCGCCGCTTCCGACCAGATGCAGGCCCGTGCCCGCGAGGTGTCGGAAACCCTGCGCCTGCACATCGAGGAACTGGGCAAGGGTGCCGAACGCGCCGCCGGTCAGGCGGAAGGCATCCGCCAGTCACTGCGTAAACAGGCCGACGAACTGGCCGACGCCGCCAACGTGGTATCCACCCAGGCCCGCCTGTCGGAAGCGTCGCTGAACCAGCAATCGCGCCATCTGATTTCCACCTCGGACCAGGTGATGGCCAAGGTGAAGACCATTTCCGACACGTTGCGCCAGAACACCAACGATCTGGTCGCCATGTCGTCGCGCGTCGGCGTCGAACTGGACGCGGTGGGCGAAGGCCTGCGTCAGCGCACCATGGAAGTGGGCTCGGCCGCCACCAAGGCGGTGGCCGACACCGCCGGTGTGTCGGAAATGCTGGAACAGCGTTCCGAACAGATGGGTAATATCGCCGAGCAGGTGGCCACCCGCCTGCGCGGCACCATCGACGCCCTGCGCCGTCAGACCGAACAGCTGGTGGCGTCGGCCGACCAGACCCAGGTCACGGTCAGCGCCGTGGGCGAGAAGCTGAAGGACCAGACCGACGCGGTGGCCCGTGCCGCCGACGATTCGTCGGAAGTGTTGCAGGCTTTCGGTTCGGCCATCGCCAAGCATGCGGTGGAAGTGGGCGAAGCGGCCCAGCGGGTGTTCCACAACTCGCAGACCGCCGGCGACGCGCTGCGCCAGATCGTCCGCGATTTCGAGGAATCGTCCAACAAGACCGCCGGTCAGGTCACCGCCGCCGGCGACATGCTGCGCGCCGGTATCCGCGACCTGACCCAGGCGTCGGAACGCATCACCTCGTCGGTGCGGGCGTCCGGCGAGAATTTGCGCCGTTATGCCTTGGAATTGCAGGAATCCACCGACCGCACCGGGGCCAAGCTGGAAACTTCGTTCGAAGTCATCCGCCAGAAGTCCAACGATCTGGGTGTCACCGGCGAACGTCTGTCGCAACAGGCGGAAAGCTTGGTCGCCACCTATGGCCGCCAGATCGACGAACTGGTCAGCGCGTCGAAGCTGGCCGAGATGCGGGCCGGCCAGATCGAGGAACGCCGGGCCCAGGCCTCGGTCGAACATTTCCTCAGGAACGCCGCCTTCATCGTCGAGAAGCTGCAATCGCTGTCGGTGGATATCGGCCGGATCTTCGCCACCAATATCGACGAAAAGGCGTGGCGTGAATTCCATGCCGGCGACCAGTCGGTGTTCGTGCGCAAGATCCTGAAGAACCTGGACAAGCACCAGATCGCCGCCATCAAGAACAAGTACGAGGACGATGGCGAGTTCCGCGAATACGTCACCCGTTATCTGGCGGAATTCGAAGCCCTGTTGAACCAGGCCCGCCAGTCCGATTACGCCGATGTGCTGACCGGCACCTTCACCTCGTCGGAAGTGGGCAAGCTGTATCTGGTGGTCGCCCGTTCGTTGGGACGGTTGGAATAAGTCAGGGAACCGCCAAACGCGTCAACGCGGCCGGGTCAAGCACATTGACCCGGCCGCGTGTGGTTTCGACCCACGCCTTGGCGGCGAAATCGGCCATCAGCCGGGCCACCACTTCGCGGGTGGTGCCCATATGGCCGGCGATTTCCTGTTGGGTCATGGCAAGGCAGCCGGTGGCGTTGGCGTGACGCAGCAGGAACTGGGCCAAGCGTTGGTCCAGGCGGCAGGAATGGATTTGTTCCAGCTCGTCCATCAGCCGGAAAACGATGGTGGACAACGCCTTGACCGTCAGTTGCTGGATGGGTTTTTCCGTTTCGAACAAAGTCCGATAGGTGGCACCGCCCACCACCGCCACTTCGGAAACGTCCTCGGCCTGGACCCAGGCCGGATACAGCAGGTCGTTGAACAGGCAGTTCAGGGCCAGGACGCAGGTTTCACCCGGCGCGATCTGATAAAGTGTGGCTTCACGTCCGGCCGGGCTGAGGGTGAACACCCGCAATTGTCCCGACAGCACGAAATACGCCCCCGACACGCTTTGGCCCTTGTTGACCGGCACCGCGCCCTTGGTGAAAAGGTGACGGGAATGGCCCCGGGACAAGATGTCTTGTCCCGATGGCGTCATCTGGCGGAAAAAGCTGAAATCGCGCATGACGGGCTCCCCCCATTGTGCGCCACCACTATAAACTGGCACGGCGTGTCAGGGTATCGCTGCTCAGGGCGTGCAGAAAGGCCACCAGATCGTCCACGTCGCGGCGGGTCAAAACCTTACCCACATAACGGCCCAGGCGGGATTGGTCGGCGTCCCACCACAAATCTTCGCGGGAACCGCCTTCGATATGGGCCGCCAACTGGGCCTGGGCCATCAGTTTGACCGCCTCTTCCAGGCTGGGGACCGAGCCGTTGTGGAAATAGGGCGCGGTCAACGCCACATTGCGCAAGGACGGCACCCGCCAGATCCCTTCACGGGCAGAGGAGGCGGCGCGCCCCTTGTCGGTGGCCAGGCTGCCCTGTTGGTCGATGGGCAGCCGCGTACTGCGCAGCACGGCATAGGGGTTCTTGGGGCCGACCAGCGAGGCGCCGCTGAAATTGGGCCCCGAATGACAGGCGGCGCACCCCAAGTCCTGGAACAGCCACATGCCGCGTTGTTGCTGGGGCGACAACGCTTGTTCGTCGCCAGCGACGAAGCGGTCATAGGGGGTATCATCGGTGACCAGGGTTCGTTCGAAGGCGGCCAAGGCCTGGGCGACGCGCATTGCGCTGATACCCGGCGAACCGAAGACGGCTGCAAAGGCGGGGGGATAAACCGGATCGGCGGCCAGACGGCGTTCCAATTCCCGGATGCTGGGCAATCCCATCTCGATGGGGTTCAAGATGGGACCCAGGGCCTGTTCTTCCAAGCTGGCGGCCCGTCCGTCCCAGAACAGCCGGGCTTGATAGGCGGTATTATAGACCGTGGGGGTGTTGCGACTGCCGATCTGGCCGCCGATCCCCAAGGCGGTGACGCGGCTATCGGCGCCGTTACCTCGGGTGACGTCGTGGCAGGATGCGCAGGACAGGCTGGAATCGGCGGACAAGTTGACGTCGTGGAACAGACGCTGGCCCAGCGCGACCTTGGCAGGATCACTGGGATTGTCGATCGGCGCGGGCACCGCCACCGGCAAACCGCGCCAGGTGGGATTGGCCGGTGGCGGGGTGGCGGTTGGCGGTTGGGCCGCGACGTCGTCGGGGGGGAGGACGCGGGGCTCGATCAGCGGGGCGATGGTTTGGCTGGGAAAGCTGGCCAGGGTGGCCAGGATCACCAATTTGATGGAAAAGGCGATCACCCCCAGCCCCAAAGCGGCCCCCAAAAACCAGCGCCCGCCGCCATCCAGGACTCCGCCCCACGACCCGGCGGGGGCCAGATCGCGGCGCACCAGCAGGGCCAAGGCGGAAAAGGCGGCCAGCGCCACCAGGATGCCGATGACCAGGATCGGCGCAAGATCGGCATGCATGGCCGCCTCCTTGGCTTAAGCCGCGTTCGGTCGGAAGAACAAGGTGCCGGGGCTGGCGCTTTTGACCTCGGTGATGGAATCGAAGGGAAGACCGACGCGGTCATGGGCGCGGCGGATGGATTCGGCGTCGGGGGCCAGGTTCAGGCAGAAAGCGCGGCCGGCTTCCAGCCCCACATCGACGTTCAGCAACACCACGCCCTCGGCCTGACAGGCGTCTTGGTATTGGGCGAAGAAACCTTCGAATTGTTCGGCGGTCAAACCGGCGGGAAAGGTGTTGTTGGCGACGTCGTGGGTGTCGACGAACAAACGCATGGACTTCATGGCTTCCTCCATTGATCAGCAATGAAGCAAGCCTAAGCGGGGCGAAGCGGCGGCGTCTGTAGCCCAGGTTACACTGGACGCAGGCCGCCGGCCTTGACGATGAAGGCGGCGATGTCGGCCAGACCCTGGCCGGTCTTCATGTTAGAAAACACGAACGGGCGTTCAGCCCGCATCTTGCGGCTGTCGCGTTCCATCACTTCCAGGCTGGCGCCGACCAGCGGCGCCAGATCAATCTTGTTGATGATCAACAGATCGGACCGGGTGATGCCGGGGCCGCCCTTCCGGGGCAATTTGTCGCCGGCGGCCACGTCGATGACGTAAAGGGTGATGTCGGCCAGTTCCGGGCTGAAGGTGGCGGTCAAATTGTCGCCGCCCGATTCGATCAACAGTAATTCCAGATCGGGATGGCGGGCCTGCATGTCGTCCACTGCCGCCAGATTGATGGATGCGTCCTCGCGGATGGCGGTATGCGGGCAGCCGCCGGTTTCCACCCCCATGATGCGGTCGGGGGGCAGCGCGCCGTTCTTGGTCAGGAATTCGCAATCCTCGCGGGTATAGACGTCGTTGGTGATGGCGGCGATGTCGTAGTGATCGCGGAAATGCAGGCACAAAGCCAGGGTCAGGGCGGTCTTGCCCGACCCCACCGGCCCGCCGATGCCGATACGGAAAGCGCTCATTTATTATCCGTCTCCCTATTTGAACTTAGGGGGGTATTGGATGTGTTGTCGGTTTGCTTTGACCCAAAGTAAAATCCAACAACAACGAGGGCGATGTCTTTGAGTATATTGGCTGCCTCTGTGTTAACAAAGGCTGCAAGGCACAGAGATGAGATGACCGTAATGGCTAGTATTTTTTGTGTTTCGCTAGAAGATCCTATATCAGTAAGTGATATTCCTGATTTTTTGAAAAACCACCATACAATAAACATTACTGCTGCTAGTTGAAGTATGGGTGATATGGTAGACCAGATATCTTTTGCAAGTCCAATGACTGCGTTTATTATATCTTTTGATGCGGTTATTGCGGATGCTTGGCCGTGGCCTGGGTTTATGCCATCGTATATTATCAATAATATTACAATTATTCCAAAAATAATTATTACAGTAACTACTGTTCTGAGTGTTGCTAGGAACATGTTTACTATTTGAGCGAATGGATCTTCATTGTCTGATTTATTGCTGTCCATTTTATTCTCATTAGTAGGTGTGTTGTGTTTGAGAGAGTAGTGGTTTCCATTACCTTGTCAATGTCAATGGTTGTCTGGTGCGGTGATGTTACGACCTAAACAACCTTGTGTATTGGGTTTCGTGGGTCAGGCTGCACCAATCCACCATGGGGGTGGCGCCGCCCAGATCGGCGAAGGGACGCCCCAAAGCGGCTTGGGCGCAATCCAGGGCGACGGGTTCCAAAGCGGCGACGGCCTTCATGCCGTCGGTCTGGCCCAAGGGCACCAGCCGCACCGCCGCCGACACCAGATTGGCGGCGAAGGCATGCAGGAAAGCGGCGCAGGCATCCAACGCGGCGACATCGCAGCGGGATGCCACCATGCCCACCGCCACCGCATAGGCCGGGGCGCGGCCTTGTTCGCGCAGGCGGATTTTCCACTGGTCCAGCCAGGGATCGGGCCAGACATTGGCCACCGTGTTCAAAAAGGCAGTGCCTTGGGCGCTGGATTCCAGGGCCAGTTCGGCACTGGGGCGAAGGGCGTCGGCCAGTTCCACCAGTTTGTCCAGGCGTTTGCTGTCGTCCTGGGCTGCATGGGCTTCCAACAACATTGCCGCGTCGGATCGTCCGGCACCATGGCGCAAGATGGTGTCGACCCAGCTGATCAGGCCGGCGCGGTCGGTGACCAAGCCCTGTTCGACGGCCCGTTCCAATCCGTGGGAATAACTGAAGCCGCCCACCGGAAAGGCCGGCGACAGCCAGGTCATCAGCCGCAAAAGGGCATTCATGCGCGGCGCACCAACGGAGCCGGCGCCTCCATCAGACCATGAGGGTCATAAGCCCCCGATTCCGGCTGAAAGGGGGCGCGGCGCCGCCAGACCTGCACGCCCTGGCCTTCCAGCAGCCCCAGCAGCACATGGTCCAGACCGACGCGCATGGCCCGGTTGGCCAGAATCTGTACCGGCACATGGCGGTTGCCGATATGCCAGGCGATGCGGGCGAATTCGGCTTCGGTCCGGCACGAGATGTCGATCACCTCTTCGTCGGCGGCGACGACACGGACAAAGCCGCCGTCTTCCAGTTCCAGTCCGTCTCCGTCCTTCATCTGCACGGCGCGCGGCAGGTCCAGCAGAAAGCCGCTGCCGGCATCGTCGGACAACGCCACCCGCCGCCGATGGCGGTCGGCGGCGGCCAGGGTGACGGTCCCGGCGCTGCGGTCGCCGGGCCAGGTCTGGGCCGGGTGGTGGGCGATGGCGCGACGCATCAGAACAGGAAATAACGCTGGGCCAGCGGCAATTCGCTAGCCGGTTCACAGCTCAGCAATTCGCCGTCGGCGCGGACTTCATAGGTTTCGGAATCCACCTGGATGTCGGGGCAGGCATTGTTGTTGACCATCTGGGCCTTGCCGATATTGCGGCAGTTCTTGACCGGCAGCACCAAGCGGGCCAGACCCAGCTTGCGGCCGATGTCGGCCTCGGCCGCTGCTTGGCTGACGAAGGTCACCGACGACGCCTGCAGCGCCCGGCCGAAGCCGGCGAACATGGGGCGGTAATGTACCGGTTGCGGGGTTGGGATCGAGGCGTTGGGATCGCCCATCAAGGCCGCGGCGATGGAACCGCATTTCAGCACCAGATCGGGTTTGACCCCAAAGAAAGCCGGCTTCCAGATCACCAGATCGGCCAGCTTTCCCACCTCGACGCTGCCCACATGGTTGGAAATGCCGTGGGCGATGGCCGGGTTGATGGTGTATTTGGCGATGTAACGCTTGGCCCGGACATTGTCGTTGCCGTTCTCGCCCGGCAATTGGCCGCGTTGCGCCTTCATCTTGTGGGCGGTCTGCCAGGTCCGGGTGATCACTTCGCCGATGCGGCCCATGGCCTGGGAATCCGAACTCATCATGCTCATGGCGCCGATGTCGTGCAAGATGTCCTCGGCGGCGATGGTTTCGCGGCGGATGCGGCTTTCGGCGAAGGCCACGTCCTCGGCGATGCGCGGGTCCAGATGATGGCAGACCATCAGCATGTCCAAATGCTCGTCCGCCGTGTTGACGGTGAACGGCATGGTCGGGTTGGTGGACGACGGCAACACGTTGGCCACACCACACAATTTGATGATGTCGGGCGCATGGCCGCCCCCGGCGCCTTCGGTGTGGAAAGCGTGGATGGTGCGGCCCTTGAAGGCGGCGATGGTGTTTTCGACGAAGCCGGATTCGTTCAGCGTGTCGGTGTGGATGGCCACTTGCACGTCGTATTCGTCGGCCACCGACAAACAGGTGTCGATAGCGGCGGGCGTGGTGCCCCAATCCTCGTGCAGCTTCAAGCCGCAGGCGCCGGCCTTGACCATTTCCACCAGTCCTTCGGGACGGGTGGCGTTGCCCTTGCCGAAAAAGCCCAGATTGACCGGCAGGCCCTCGGCGGCCTGCAACATGCGGCCCAGATGCCAGGGGCCGGGGGTGCAGGTGGTGGCGTTGGTGCCCTCGGCCGGGCCGGTGCCGCCGCCCAGCAGGGTGGTGACGCCGGAATAAAGCGCGTCATCCGCCTGTTGGGGGCAGATGAAGTGGATATGCGCGTCGATGCCGCCGGCGGTGACGATGCGGCCTTCGCCGGCGATGACTTCGGTACCCGGCCCGACGATGATGGTCACGCCCGGCTGGATGTCGGGATTACCGGCCTTGCCGATGGCGGCGATGCGTCCGTCCTTCAGGCCGATATCGGCCTTGACCACCCCCCAGTGATCGATGATCAGGGCGTTGGTGATGACGGTGTCCACCGCACCTTGGGCGCGCGACACCTGCGACTGGCCCATGCCGTCGCGGATGACCTTGCCGCCGCCGAACTTCACTTCCTCGCCATAGATGGTGAAATCCTGTTCCACTTCCACCAGCAGGTTGGTGTCGCCCAGGCGCACCTTGTCGCCGATGGTCGGGCCGAACATGGCGGCATAGGATTTACGATCGATCTTGAACGCCATGGTCTCAGCCCCCCACCAGCTTGCCATTGACCAAACCATTGAATCCCCAAACCTCGCCGGTTCCGGCATAGGCCACCAAGGTCACGGTGCGGGTCTGGCCCGGCTCGAACCGGGTGGCGGTGCCGGCGGGGATGTCCAGGCGGAAGCCCTTGGTCTTGGCACGATCAAAGGAAAGCGCCGCATTGGTCTCGAAGAAATGGTAATGGCTGCCCACCTGGATGGGGCGGTCGCCTTTATTGGCGACGTCCACCACGATGGTGGTGCGCCCGGCATTCAGGTCGATGGAACCGTCGCCAGTGATGATTTCGCCCGGGATCATGGCTGCCCCCTTAGCGGATGGGGTTGTGGACGGTCACCAACTTGGTGCCGTCGGGGAAGGTGGCTTCCACCTGGATTTCATGGATCATCTCGGCGATGCCGTCCATGACCTGGGCGCGGCTGATCACATTAGCGCCGTCTGCCATCAGTTCGGCCACCGGGCGGCCGTCGCGCGCCCCTTCGACGACGAAATCGGTGATCAACGCCACCGCTTCCGGATAGTTCAGTTTGACGCCACGATCGAGTCGGCGGCGCGCCACCATGGCGGCCATGGCCACCAGCAGCTTGTCCTTTTCCCTTGGGCTCAGGTTCATTGTTGTTTCTCCCCCTTAGATGTCCCAAAGACGCGGCAAGCAGGCCGGTCGGTTCATGGCTCGATGCCGCAAAGCCTTCCAGGCTTGGCCGAAACTGGCGCGCAGCCGCGCCGGATCATGGTCCAGCCAGCGGGCCACCAGGATTCCCGCCACCACACCGGCGCCGAAACGGCCGGGATAATCGGCCAGCAGATCGCGCAGATGGTCGCGATGGCTTTGCAGGTCGTCGCCGAGCAGCACCAGCGACGCCGCCGCCACCGCCCCGCCGAAACCGGCGGGCGCGTCGAGCACGGCGCGCAGATCGTCTTGCATGTGCAGGCAATCGGCCCAGACCAGTCTTTCGTCGACGCGCACCTCCCAGGCTTCGCGCAGCAAGCCGTGGGTCAGTACCTCGCCCCGTGCATGACGCCCAAAGACCAGCATTTCGCCGGCCAGCACGCATGCATCGGCGGCGGCCTGGATATTGGTGGTGCGGCGCAGGCGCGATCCGTCGAACAAAATGGTTTCCTGGGGCAGATATTCCAGGCGGGCACCGCTATCAGCGGTCAAATCCACCGCGACCAGGGTGTCGGGGCCAGTAGAGCGATAGACCTTTTCCGCCGCCGATCCCACCACCAAGGCTTGGGCTGCGGGGCCGGCATGGATGGCGACTTCCAGGATGTCGCCCCCGGCCAACCCGCCCGAGGTGGTGACCAGCGCCGCCTGGGGCACTTCGTCCTTGGGGGGGGTGGGAAACAGCACGCGCAGCGGTGCCCGTTGATAAAGGCGGCCCAGCCGGTCGGCCCCGTCCACATGGACGAAGCCCAGCTCGGCCTTGCCGTGCATCCGGGTGAGTTGGGCCTCAGACGGTGAGGTGTTTGCGGACATCGGCCTCGACCATATTTGCCGTTTCGCCGGCCAGGATGACCTCGCCGCGATCCATCACAAGATAATCGTCGGCCAGTTCCTTGGCGAAGTCGAAATATTGCTCGACCAGCACGATGGCCATGGGATCGAAGGCCTTGATCCGGTTTTCCGCCAGCAGCCGGATGACCCGGCCGATATCCTTGATGATGCTGGGCTGGATACCTTCGGTGGGTTCGTCCAGGATCAGCAGGCGCGGGCGGGTGACCAGGGCACGGGCGATGGCCAATTGCTGTTGCTGGCCGCCCGACAGATCGCCGCCGCGCCGGTGCATCATCTCGCCCAGCACCGGGAACAATTCGAAGATCTCCGCCGGGATGGTGCGCATGGCCCGCTTCAGGGGCGAAAAGCCGGTTTCCAGGTTTTCCTTCACCGTCAGGCGGGCGAAAATCTCGCGGCCCTGGGGGACGAAACCGATGCCGGCGCGGGCCCGTTGATAGGACGGCATGGGGGTGATGTCGGCGCCTTCCCACTGGACGACACCGCTTTTCACCGCCTGCAGGCCCATGATGGCGCGCATCAGGCTGGTCTTGCCGACGCCGTTGCGGCCCAGCACACAAGTGACGCGGCCGGTCCCGGCCTTCAGCGACACGCCACGAAGCGCGTGGCTGGCGCCGTAATACAAGTTGACGTTTTCCACCATCAGCATGATCAGCGCCCCAAATAGACTTCGACGACTTTTTGGTTGGCCTGGACCGCATCCAGCGAGCCTTCGGCCAGCACCGAGCCTTCGTGCAACACGGTGACCCGGGCGCCCAGGGCGCGGACGAATTCCATGTCGTGCTCGACCACCACCAGGGAATGATGCGGGTCCTTGTGCAGGTCCAAGATCAGTTCGGCGGTGGCCTCGGTTTCCGAATCGGTCATGCCGGCCACCGGTTCGTCCAGCAGCAGCAGGCGCTGGTCCTGCATCAGCAGCATACCGATTTCCAACCATTGTTTCTGCCCGTGCGAAAGCGCCCCTGCGGTCATCGCCACCTTGTCCGAAAGGCCCACGGTTTCCAGCACCTGGTCGATGCGGTCCTTCTGCTCGCCGTTCAGACGGAACATCAGGGTCGACCAGGTGTCGCGCTGGCATTTCAGCGCCAGTTCCAGATTCTCGAACACCGACAATTGCTCGAAGACGGTGGGTTTCTGGAACTTGCGGCCGATGCCCAGATTGGCGATCTGGTCCTCGGTCATCCGCGTCAGGTCCACCTGTCCGTCGAACAACACGTCGCCGGTATCGGGCCGGGTCTTGCCGGTGATGACGTCCATCATGGTGGTCTTGCCGGCGCCGTTGGGGCCGATGATGGTCCGCAACTCGCCCGGCTGGATCACCAGGGACAATTCGTTCAGCGCCCGAAAGCCGTCGAAGCTGACGGTGACGCTGTCCACGTAAAGAATGGTGCCGGGGGCGGCGATTCCGGGCCCACGCGGCGTGTCGATGGTCAGTTCGTCGCTCATTGCGCCTTCTCCTTGGCCTTGGACCGCAAGGTGGACCACAGGCCCACCAGACCCTTGGGCAGGGCCAGGGTGACGATGATGAACAAGGCACCCAGGGCGAACAGCCACAATTCCGGCGCCGCCCCAGTCAGCCAAGTCTTGGCGCCGTTGACGGCGAACGCTCCCAGCAACGGCCCCAAAAGCGTGCCGCGACCGCCCACCGCCACCCAGATGGCGATTTCGATGGAATTGGCGGGCGAGAATTCACTGGGGTTGATGATGCCCACCTGCGGCACGTAAAGCGCACCGGCGATGCCGGCCAGAATCGCGGACAGGGTAAAGCCGAACAATTTGACCCCGGTCACCGAATAGCCCAGGAACCGCACCCGGCTTTCGGCGTCGCGCACCGCCATCATGACGCGGCCCAGTTTCGAGGCGGCGACGAAGCGCACCAACAGGAAGGTGGCGCCCACCATGATGGCCGACAGCAGGTACAGCCCCATCTTGGTGGACGATTGGGTCAGGTCGAAGCCCAGGATGTCCTTGAAATCGGTCAGGCCGTTATTGCCGCCGAAACCCATTTCGTTGCGGAAGAAGGCCAGCATCAAGGCATAAGTCATGGCCTGGGTGACGATGGACAGATAGACGCCGTTGATGCGCGACCGAAACGCCAGCCAGCCGAAGACAAAGGCCAGGATGCCGGGCACCACCATCACCATGATCAGGGCAAAGGCGAAATGGTCGAAACCCATCCAGAACCACGGCAATTCCTTCCAGTTCAGGAACACCATGAAATCGGGCAGATCGGCGTTGCCATAAACGCCGCGATCGCCGATGGCCCGCATCATGTACATGCCCATGGCGTAACCGCCCAGCGCGAAGAAGGCGCCGTGGCCAAGCGACAGCACGCCGCAATAGCCCCAGACCAAATTCATCGCCATGGCCAGGATGGCGTAGCACAGATATTTACCGATCAAGGTGATCATGTAATTGGGCAGATGCAGGGCCGAGCCTTCCGGCACAGCCAGGTTCAGGATCGGCAGCACCACCAGGAACAACAGCCCCAGCACGGTGAAGCCGGTCCAGAAAGTCTTTTCGCTAAGCATCGGCGGTCCCCCTTACGATTCCACCGAGCGGCCCTTGAGCGCGAACAAGCCGCGCGGGCGCTTTTGGATGAAAAGAATGATGAAAACCAGAACCAGGATCTTGCCCAGCATGGCCCCGGCATAGGGTTCCAGGAACTTGTTGACCAAGCCCAAGGACAACGCCCCCACCAGGGTGCCCCACAGCGAGCCGACGCCGCCGAACACCACCACCATGAAGGAATCGACGATATAGCCTTGCCCCAGATTGGGACTGACATTGCCGATCTGGGAAAGCGCCACCCCGGCGATGCCGGCGATGCCCGATCCCAGGCCGAAGGTCAGCGCATCGACCCGGCCGGTGGGAATGCCCATGGCCGACGCCATGGGGCGGTTCTGCGTCACCGCCCGCATGGACAGGCCAAAGCTGGAATAGCGCAGAAGCGCGGCCAGACCGCCCAGCACCGCCAGGCAGAAGAAGATGATGACCACGCGGTTGTAGGTCAGGGTGAAGCCGCCGGCCAGTTCCCAACCGCCGGTCATCCAGGCCGGATTGGCCACTTCCATGTTGGTGGCGCCGAAAATCTGGCGCACCACCTGTTGCAGCACCAGCGAGATGCCCCAGGTGGCCAGCATGGTTTCCAGCGGGCGGCCATACAGGAAGCGGATCACGCCGCGTTCCAGGGCAATGCCCACCAAGGCGGTGACCAGGAAAGCGGCGGGCAGGGCGGCGACCAGATAGAAATCGATCAGATCGGGCGGCAGGGCGGCGCGGAAGAATTGCTGGACCGCATAAGCGGTATAGGCGCCCAGCATGATCATCTCGCCATGGGCCATGTTGATGACCCCCATGACGCCGAAGGTCACCGCCAAGCCAATGGCGGCCAGCAGCAGCACGCTGCCCAGGGACAGGCCCTGGAACAGGTTGGCGCCGAAATCGATCAGACCCAGGCGGAAGGTCATGCCCGACAGCATCTTGTCGGCGGCTTGCTTTACTGCGGGGTCGGTCTCGCTTTCCAGCAGGTTTTCCAGACGCGAGCGGATTTGCGGGTCGTTGGAATCGCTCAGCGTGTTGATGGCGGCCAGCCGGCGGGCGGGATCGGTGCTGACCAGGTCGAGGTTGGCCAAGGTGGCGGCCATCATCGTCTTGATGCCGCTATCGGTTTCCTTGGCCAGGGCGGTGCGCACCATTTCGGCGGCATCGTCGGAACCTGCGGCCATGATGGATTCCATGGCGGCGCGGCGGGCTTCCACATCGGGGCTGAACAGCGCCAGCCGGGCGGCGGCTCCACGGGCGACGCCGCGAACACGGTTGTTGACGGTGATGGCGTCAAAGCCGGTGGCTTGCACGGCTTGACCGCTGAGAGGGTCCAGATAGACGCCGTCTTGCTCGATCAGCACGGTGCCGTCGGGGGTGATCCCCAAACGGCCATCGGCCAGGGCTTCCAGAACCGGGGCGGCGCGACCGTCACCCAGGGCGGCCAGCGCTTCGGCGGCTTCGATCTTGTCGGAATAGGATTCGCCGTTCAGCGCGTGTACGCGCAGGACGAAGTCGTCGTCGGCGGCATGGGCCGGCGTCACAAGGATCAGCGCCAGCAGGGCCAGGACCAGCTTCAGCATTTTCACGGGCGAACTCCCCGAAAGGACTGGGGCAGAAAGGACGCCATGGCCGGATGTTTCCGGCCATGGCGGAAAGGCTTACTTGAACTTGGGTTCGGTGCAGTTGCCGCAAACCCAAGGATAGGTCCAGTCGGCGGTCAGCTTGGCGCTTTCCGGGATGAAGGGCGACCAGGCGTCGGCCTTGATGACGTCCTTGGTCTTCCACACGGTCTGCAGCTGGCCATCGGCCTGGATTTCGCCGATGAAGACCGGCTTCGAGAGGTGATGGTTGGTGTTCATCACCGCGGTGCCACCGGTCAGGTTCTTGACCTTCTGGCCGTACATGGCCTGACGCACGGCGTCCACATTGGTGGTGCCGGCCTGCGACACCGCCTGGGTCCACATCTTGAAGCCGATATAGGTGGCTTCCATGGGGTCGTTGGTGACGCGCTTGGGGTTCTTGATGAAGGTCTGCCACTGCTTGATGAACGCAGTGTTTTCCGGGCTCTTCACCGATTGGAAGTAGTTCCAGGCCGCCAGATGGCCGACCAGGTTCTTGGTGTCGATACCGGCCAGTTCTTCTTCACCCACCGAGAAGGCGACGACCGGGATCTGGTCGGCCTTGATGCCCTGGTTGGCCAGTTCCTTGTAGAAGGGAACATTGGCGTCGCCGTTGATGGTGGACACCACGGCGGTCTTCTTGCCGGCAGCGCCGAACTTCTTGATGTCGGCGACGATGGTCTGCCAGTCGCTATGCCCGAAGGGGGTATAGTTGATCATGATGTCCTCGGCCTTGACGCCCTTGGACTTCAGATAGGCTTCCAAAATCTTGTTGGTGGTGCGCGGATACACGTAATCGGTACCGGCCAGCACCCAACGCTTCACTTCGCCGCCATCCTTGCTCATCAGGTAGTCGACGGCGGGAATGGCTTGCTGGTTGGGCGCGGCGCCGGTGTAGAACACGTTGCGCGAGCTTTCCTCGCCTTCGTACTGCACCGGATAGAACAACAGGCCGTTCATCTTTTCGAAGACCGGCAGCACGGATTTGCGCGACACCGAGGTCCAGCAGCCGAATACCGCGGCGACCTTTTCCTTTTCCAGCAGTTCCTGGGCCTTTTCGGCGAAAAGCGGCCAGTTGGAAGCCGGATCGACCACCACGGCCTCGACCTTCTTGCCCAGCAGACCGCCCTTCTTGTTGATGTCGTCCACCATCATCAGGACGGTGTCCTTCAGCGTGGTTTCGGAAATCGCCATGGTGCCCGACAGCGAGTGCAGGACGCCCACCTTGATGGTGTCGTCGGCCGCTTGGGCGAACATGGGCAGAAGGCTGGCGGTGGCGAATAGGCCGGCGCCGAGAATCCGGTTGAACTTCATTCTGGTATCCCCCGTGCGAGATTGCAGGTGCCGAGGGAATAGGCAACAGCCGGGCCAAGACGCCAAAATCGAATTAATGCATTGAAATATAACGAAACATAATTTTGTCGCTGTGCCAAATCATTGGGCAAAGGCTTAAAAATGCCGTTGCGGCCGTCAGGAAGTGTTTAAAAAATAATCATGTGCATGTTTGTGGCGATAAAATAGTCACTGCGGAGGCGATGTGAGGAATCTTCAATCGTGCTGAACATGGCTGAATCTCTGGGGAAAAATTTTTTCGTGGAAATTTCCGTTTGATGCTGCGTTTGCATAAAATATCGCCACAGAGAAAATTTTATATTTCTCTATTATTTCTGTATCTGAGAAAATTACTGTAACGCCGCGCAAACATTATTGCGGGCGTTATCTTGGTGTGCGATTTTGTGACGCGGGCACTGTACCGGAGGTTTGTTTCTGGTATTTTTCCCAAGGTGGGGATTGGAGGGACATGAACGTCAAATCCAGCATCCTGGTGGTCGATGACGACGAAACCGTCCGTGCGCTGATCGTCGCCTCGGTGGCCAAGGCCGGCTATCGGGTCGAACAGGCCGAGGACGCCGCCGGCATGCGGGCGTGGTTGGCCACCGGGCAATTCGATCTGGTGGTGTTGGACGTCAACCTGCCCGACGGCGACGGGTTGTCGCTGACCCGCGACCTGCGCACCCATTCGGATGTGGGGGTGATCATGGTCACCGAACGGGGCGGTCCCGACGACCGCGCCCTGGGCATCGAATTGGGCGCCGACGATTACCTGCCCAAGCCGGTCTATCCCCGCGAATTGCTGGCCCGGGTGAAAAGCGTCCTGGAACGCCGCGCCGGTCTGCGCGGTGCCGGGGCATCCAATCGCCTGCGCTTCGCCAATTGGACCATCGACCTGACCGGTCGGGTGGTACTGGACCAACTGGGCCGTATGGCCGATCTGACCCCGGCGGAATTCGACTTGCTGCACATTCTGGCCAGCCGGGCCGGACGTATCCAAAGTCGCGAGGTGCTGATGGCGGCCTTGGGGTCGGACGAAGGCGATTCGGGCCTGCGCAGCATCGACATCCTGATCAGCCGCCTGCGCAAGAAACTGGGCGGCGACGAGGCGCCGTTGATCGAAACCTGCCGGGGCCACGGCTATCGTTTCGTCCCCGGCATCAGCCGGGGATAGTGTTCAGCCATTGGCGCAAGGCACTTTGTCCCTGGGCGAAGTCGGTTTCCAACCGGGGCAGCAAGTGGTGGCCGTTCAGACCCTGGCGGGCCTGTTTTTCCAATTCCTTGGCCACCAGCCGGGCGGCGGTCAAGCCATGGGAACCGGCAGCCCCGGCCAGTTTGTGGGCCAAGTCCTCGACCACGTCCAGTTGTTCGGCAATGACGGCCTGGATCAAGGCGGCGACCCGGATTTCCATGATGTCGAGGGCGGCACGGGTCAGATCGGCCAGGGTGTCGTCGCCCAAATCCTCGCGCAATTGGTCCAGCAGGGTGTAATCCACCACGGCGCTGCTTTCCGGTTGGCTTGGGACGGGCCGGGGGACCAGGCCGGCAACCGTGCTGAGGGCGGCGTGCAGCAACGGCCAATGCACCGGTTTGGGGACCACCGCCACCATGCCGGCTTCGGCGCAGGCCAATTGGTCTTCGGGCATCAGGTTGGCGGTGACCGCCACCACTTTCAGGTTTTCCCCTCGCTGCGCGGTCAGGGCGCGAACCTTGCGGGTGACTTCGAAACCATCCATGCCGGGCAGGCGCAAATCCACCAACATGACGTCGAATTTTTGCTGGGCGGCGGCGTCCAGCGCTTCGATGCCATCGCGGGCCAGGATTGTCCGGTGTCCGGCTTGGTTCAACAGGGCGCCGACCACCTGGGCATTGACCTCTTCATCTTCGACCACCAGGACCGAAAGCGGCGGCAGGGGCGGCAAGGGCGACGAGAGTTCCTCGGCCGGGGCGGGCGCACCCGGGACGAAGGGCAGGTCGACTTGCAACACCGAGCCGTCCCTTTCTCCCGGATGATACGAGATGCTGCCGCCCATGCCGGTCACCAAGCGCTTGCAGATGGCCAGGCCCAGCCCGGCGCCGCCATGACGCCGTGACGCCGAGGAATCCACCTGGAAGAACGGATCGAACAGGCGCGGTCGGTCGGTCTCGGGGACGCCGATGCCGGTGTCGCGCACGCAAAACCGCAATGTGTCGGTATCGGCCATGGACACGGCCAGGACGATCTCGCCGGTTTCGGTGAACTTGATGGCGTTGCCCAACAAATTCAACAGCACCTGACGCAGCCGCGACGCGTCGCCGCGGGCCGATTGGGGCAAATCGGCGGCGACCTCCAGGCGCAAGTCCAGGCCCTTGTCCCGGGCCGGCGGACGCATCAGTGCCACCAGATCCTCGGCCAGCGACAGCGGCGGGTAAACACCTTGCTGGAAGCTCAGCTGCCCCGCCTCGATGCGCGAGATGTCCAAGATGTCGTTCAGCAACACGGTCAAGGTTTCGCCCGACCGTTTGATGGTCCCCGCCCAGTTCCTGGCTTCGTCGTGCATGTCGGGACGGCGCAGCAGCAATTCGGCCATGCCGATGATGCCGTTCATGGGCGTGCGCAATTCGTGGCTCATCACCGCCAGGAAGTCGGTCTTGGCCCGCGTCGCTGCCTCGGCGGCGTCCTTGGCGTCGCTCAGTTCCTTGGTGCGTTCCTCGACCATGCGTTCCAAACCCTGGTGATAGGATTGGATTTCGATGGCCATGTGGTTGAAGGATTGCGCCAGTTCGGCGATTTCCACGCTGCCGTCCACCTCGACCGGGGCATCGAAGGTGCCGGCCGACAATTCCACCGTCGCCTGCTGCAATTCCTTCAAGGGGGCGGCGATGGCGCGGGCGATGAAGATGGCGGCCAGCAGGCCGAACAGCACCGCCGCCGAACCGATCCACCAGCCGAGCGCGCGCAGCCTTTCGACGCTGGCCAGGGTTTCCGACACGTCGATCTTGACCACCATGCCCCAGCGGAAGCTGGGCAGGTAACGCCAGGCGGCCAGCACCTTCTCGCCCCGGTAATCGGTGGCGAAATCGACACCGCGTTCACCGCGAAGCGCGCGGTCCAGGGGCTGGGCCATCAGCGATTTGGCATCCAGGCTTTTCGGGGCTTCGCCCGGCTTGGCCAGACGAAGCGGGCCTTGGATGTCGATGCTGTCAATTCCGGCGCGGGCGCCCACCATGGTTTCGCCGGTGCGGCCCAGGGCGGCGGTGTCGGCGACGATGTCGAACAGCGCCGTCTGGTCCACTTCCAGCAGCACGATGCCCAGAAGCCCGCCATCCTTGATCACCGGGGCGGCGGCGAACGAGGTGGCGGCGTCGCCGTCATGAACGGCGGCGAAGTCGGAAATCTCGGTTTCCAACAGTGTACGGGTGCGTTCGAAGATATTGGCCAACAGCGTGCCGCGATGGCGCGGCTCGGTCAGCACCGAGCCCACCAGATCCTGGCGGCTGACGGCGAACAAGATGGCGCCGTCGGCGGACAGCAACAACAGGTCGCGGGCCCCGGCGCTTTCGGCATAACGTGACAGCAAGGACCGGAACGCGGTGGCATCGGGGCTGTTGCGCAGGGATTCCAGCGCTTCGATCACCGTCGGCGTGAAGGACAGGGTGGACGCCACCTGCATGCGGTCGCGGGCGAAGCCTTCGACGCGGGCGGTCTTCTGGTCGGCGATGGTGGACAACGACCGGCTGATTTCCTCCACCAGCACCCGTTCCGAGGCGTGGAAATACATCCAGACGATGACCACCAGCGGCAACAAGCCCAGCAGCAAATAGCCTCCGGCGATTTCCACTGCCAGACGCGGGCGTTTGGTGCTCATGGCTTGGCCTCGGCAGGCGACGGCGCCGCCCAATTCTTGCCCCAGCCCTGGTACAGCCCGTCCAGGAAGTCGGTCCATTGCCGACGCGACAGAATGGACGGATAGGGCACCGGGCGCACCGGACGCTGCGAATCCCATTGGATTTCGAAATCGCCGTCGGCGCGGATCTTGCCGATGCGCACGGTCTTCCAGGTGTGTTGGGTGGCCGGGTCGATGGTCACCGTACCACCGGGCGAGGCCATGCTTTGGCCTTTGATGGTGGTGCGGTAATCGCGGAAATCGGCGCTGCCCGCCTCGCTGACCGCGCGCGCCCACAATTTGACGCCGAAATAGGCGGCCTCCATGGGGGCGGTGGTGACGTAATCCCGGCCGTATTTGGCCTTGAAGCCGGCGACGAAGGCGCGGTTTTCCGGGGTGTTGACGGTCTGGAAATAGTTCCTGGCGGCGTAATCACCGGCCATGATGGCCGGGCCGATGGCCTTGACCTCGGCTTCCGCCACCGAAAACGACATCACCGGAATGTCGTCGGGCGTGATGCCGGCTTGGCGTAGTGCCCGGTGGAAACCCAGATTGGAATCGCCGTTGATGGTGTTGAACACCACGTCGGGATGGGCCTCTTTGATCCGCTCGACGATCAAGGTGAAGTCCTGGCTGCCCAGCGGCGCGTATTCCTCGCCCACCACTTCGCCCCTCAAGGCCGTCACCTGGGCGCCGATGATGCGGTTGGCGGTGCGCGGAAAGACGTAATCCGACCCCACCAGAAAAAAACGCCGCCCCAGATTGTCCATGGACCATTTGATGGCCGGGATGATCTGCTGGTTGGGGGCGGCGCCGGTATAGACGATGTTGGGCGAGGTCTCGAGACCTTCGTACTGCACCGGATAGAACAGCACTGAATCGTATTTCTCGAAGATGGGCTTGACCGTCTTGCGACAGGCCGAGGTCCAGCAGCCGAACACCGCCGACACCTTTTCCGTCTTGATCAGGCGTTGGGCCTCGGCGGCGAAGACCGACCAGTCGGATCTGCCGTCGACCACGATGGGTTTGACCTGACGGCCCAGAACGCCGCCGGATTTGTTGATTTCGTCGATGGCGTAAAGGGTGGCGTCGATGACGGTGCGTTCCGACACCGCCATGGTGCCGGTGCGGGAATGCAAAATGCCCACCTTGATCGGACCGCGCCCCGCATTGGTGCGGTCGTCCCAGGCTTGGATCACCGCATAGGCGGCCAACCACCCGGCCATGGTCAGCAGGAAGGCCCCAGCGAAATAACGTTTGCGACCCCAGCCCGACATGGTTCGGCCTCTTTGCGTTCGCGGGGCTTTCGCAACTTCCATGCCTGTCTGAAAGCGGTGAAATCCGGGGCCGGGGGTGATGAAACGCCTAAGCGGCGGGCAGGGGCGGAATTTATCTGCCCAAGGAACGGGCTGGGCAAGCTTTGCCGGGCAGGAATGGGAATCGGGGCAGGATTTACCGAGCACGTCTTGGAAAAAACGGCGGATTTACTGATCCCACTCATATGGCACGCATCATGCAGCCAAACCATGCGGAGAAATTTTAAAAAATTCCGGCAAGGAGGCTGGAGATGCTTTGGGGTGCCATGAACAACGCCGTGCTGGGGATGAATGCCACCAGCTGGGAAATGAACACCATCAGCCAGAACATTTCCAACGTGAACACCACGGGGTTCAAGCGTAAGGAAACCCTGTTCAAGACGGTGATGTCGGAATCCAAGGCCAGCACCAACGTGTATGGCGGCAAGTTGAACGTGTTCGGCGTCAAGGTCGCCGACCGCTCGCATATCGCGGCTCAAGGCGTGATCACCGCGTCCACCCACGCCACCGATCTGGCCATCAACGGCGAAGGCTTTTTCATGGTCGGCGCCCCCCAGGCCACCACCACGGGAACCACCTATACCAGCGGTCCGGGAACGGCCTACAGCACCGACAATCCGGCCCAGGTGATGTATACGCGCGCCGGCAATTTCTACACCACGTCCGGTCCCGACGGCGAAGCCTATTTCATGGCCAATGGCGGCAATTATCTGTTGGGGTGGATGCCCGAAGACGACGGCACCATCGATACCACGGGCGATTTGGTGCCGGTCTATTCCAAACCCGACACCGTCATGGATGGGCGTGAAACCACCACCGCCACGGTGCGCGGCAATCTGCCCGCCTTCACTGAATTGTCACCCGGCCAGTTCACCACCACCCAAAACGTGGTCGATCCCAATACCGGGGATAGCCAAGACCTGACTTTGTCGTGGAGCCGCGTCGACGGCACCACCTGGACCATCACCCCCAGCCTGGCGGCGGGGGTCGGAACGGCTTCGGGCTCGATCACGGTGAAGTCGGACGTCAACGGTGTCATCTACGAACCGGCCATCGGCGCCGATGGGGTGGGCTTGACCTGGACCTCGGGGGCTTTGACCTCCAGCCAGAGTTTGCTGGGCACCACCAACACCTATAGCTCTACCAGCACCTTCGGCGATCCCAGTGGGAGCCGCCAAACGGCGACGCTGAACTGGACCCGGGTATCGGGAAATTTGTGGGATGTTCAGGTTTCCGTGCCGGCATCGGTGGGGACCATTGCCGACGACACGCTGCGGGTGGCGTTTGACGGTCAGGGGCGGATGATTTCGCCTTCGACCGGGTCGTTGCCTTTCGTGATCGACTGGGATGCCGCTTACGACAGCGCCGATTCCACCAAGATCAACAGCGAGATTTCGCTTTATGCCGGCAACGACTTGCCGCCCAATTCGCTGAAGCGGCCGGACATTCACGTGGAAAAGCTGTCCACCCAGGTTTGGGACAGCAACTTCCAAAGCCACGACGTCACCTTGGCGTTCGAGCGGACCGGTCCCAACGAATGGTACATGCATACCTACAGCACCGATTCGGGCTATCCCGACACACCCGCGACACCCAAGCAGGTCAGCTTCACCGCGGCGGGGAAACTGGATGTGGCCGGCGACAACACCACCACCTCGGATTGGACGTGGACCGACACGGTGACCGACGGTACCGGGACCGACAAGACGGTGACGTCCTTGGATGGGACGGCCAGCGTGGAATTCGACTTCAGCCAGTTGACCCAGTACGACGCCTCGCAGACCCTGGGCTCCATCGACCAGAACGGTTATGGCAAGGGCTCGTTGATCAGCGCCTATTTCAACGACAGGGGCGAATATATCGGCCAGTACACCAATGGCGAGACCAACAAGCTGTTCAAGGTGGGCATCGCCCAGTTCACCGCTGAAAATTCGCTGGAAAACATCAGCGGCACCTTGTTCCGCCGGACCTTGGAAGCCGGTGACGTCACCGTCAGCGGAATCGACGAGGCCCAAGGGGCGGTCAGCTTGGCGACGTCGTCGCTGGAAGGCTCCAACGTTGACATCGGCGAGGAATTCACCCGCATGATCGTCACCCAAAAGGCCTATTCCACCAACGCCACGGTGTTCAAGACCGCCGACGAGATGACCACGGTGGCCCGCGACCTGAAGGCGTGATCAGCTCAGCGCCCGAAGCCGTTCCAAATAGGAATCCACTTCTTGGCGCATGTGGTCGGCCTTGATGGCCAGAGCGTCGGCCGATTCGTTCAGTTCGCCGGCGGCCGAGGCGGACACCCCCAAAGCTTCGATGGCGCTGTTCACCGACGACGTCACCGCCTTTGCCCCCGACGCCGCTTCGCCCACATGTTCGGCGATGGTGGCGGTGGCTTGGGTCTGGGTTTCCACCGATTGCCGCACTTCGGCGGCCACCTGGTTGATGCCGGAAACCGCGTTGACGGTGTTGGCGATGGTGTCGGCGGCCTGGTTGGTGGCCGCCACCGCCTCGCCGACGCTGGCGGCGATGTCGTGGGTGGCGGTACTGGTCTGTTCCGACAATTTCTTGATTTCTTGGGCCACCACGGCGAAGCCGCGGCCGGCTTGGCCGGCACGGGCCGCTTCGATGGTGGCGTTCAGCGCCAGCATGCGGGTCTGCCGCGCGATGTTGTCGATGGTTTCACCGATACGGCCGATACGCGACGCCACCCCCAGCAGCGATTGCATGGCCTCGCTGGTGGCGTTGGCGGCTTGGGCGGCGTTGCTGGCGGCTTCCGAGGTGCGCACCACGTTGCCCAGGATGTGTTGAATCGATCCCGCCAATTCCGACGAATTGGCCGAGATGTTCTGCACCGAGAACGAAGCCTCTTCCGCCGCGGCGGCCATGTTCACCGTCTCGTAATCCATGTGCGACAAGCGCTGCAGCATTTGCGAGGAATTGGCCTTCAAGGTCGCCGCCATGGCGCCGACCTCGTCGACCACGCCCTTGATCGACTTTTCGAAGCCTTGGGCCAGTTCGGTGACCATGCGGGCGCGGGTCTGCTTGGCGGCTTCGAAATAATCGTGGGTGACCAACGACACGTCCAATTGGCTGGCCCGGCCCACGATGGCCGCCAATTCGTCGAAGCGACGGTGGCCGCGCAGCAAGGCGATGGCCTGGTCACCGGCATGGGTGGCCATGGCCTGGTACCACGACGCGCCCAGATCCAGATAGGCCAGCATGAAGCCCAATTGCTGGGCGGTGGCGATGTAATCGGCGGTGAATTCAGCCCGGAACAGGCGTGACCAGTGCTCAAGCAGGGCGCCCTTCAGGGTGGCGCCGGCTTCGCTGTTCATCTTTTCGCCGAAGGTCGGCGTGCGCTGAACCCAATCCGAGGCGTTGGTGACGATCTGTTCGACGTTGCTCACCACTTTCGGACCGGCCTCGGCGATCAACGCCTGGGCGTTGGCGTCGACGCGGAACAGCTCCAGATATTGGGCCACCCGTTCGGTCATGCTCATGCCCTGGGGGGCGTTGGCGGAGGCGGGTTCGTCGTCGTCGTCGAAGAACAGGTCTGATCCGGCTGCCGGGGCGGTCGCCGCCGGCGAAGGAGTGTCGTCGAACAGTTCGAAATCGTCGCTCATAAGGATCCGGCTGCTATTTGTCGGTCAGAACCCCGGTCGTCGCCAGCGCAGCGGCACATGCCCCAATGCCCCCACACCGAGTGCCCCGCAGCAAAGCATAACTAACGATGTGATCAAAATAGAATCACCGGATAGGGGGTATGCGCCGGAATGATTTCAAAGAACTACAGACTAAAGGATGGGTGGGAAAATCCCATCCCCTGGGGCGGGCGTTGGGCGGGGTGGGGACTGGAACAGCTCCATATATTCGGCAAGGAGTGGAGAACAGGCGCAGGCTAGGCTTGGAACTGGGCGCGGAATGCCGTATGAAGGCTGCTTCGCTTCGGACGGATGGGCTTAAACATCCGCCGAATGGCATGCGGTCTCGGCCGTGTGCCGGGGGATAACATGCAAGGCGGGCGGGTCGCCATCAGCGGCCGGCGCGCAAGGGAACCGAGTATACAATGAGCGGATTGCCTGAGGCACAGGGACTTTACGACCCGCGTTATGAACACGACGCCTGCGGTGTCGGCTTCATCGCCGATATCAAGAACCGCAAGTCGCACGAGATCATTCAACAGGGTCTGGAGATCCTGAGAAATCTCACTCATCGCGGGGCCGTCGGCGCCGATCCGCTGGCCGGTGACGGCGCGGGTATCCTGATCCAGTTGCCCGACGCTTTCCTGCGCACCGAGGCCGCCAAGCTGGGAATCGTGCTGCCGTCCGAAGGCTCTTATGCCGCCGGCACCGTGTTCCTGCCGCAAGATGGTGCCCTGCGTTCCGCCTGTGTCGCCCTGATCGACAAGCTGATCAAGGATGAAGGCCAGGTTCTGCTGGGCTGGCGCGACGTTCCCACCGACGGTTCCGGCCTGGGCGAGACGGTCAAGCCGACCGAGCCCTTCGTCCGCATGGTCTTCGTGGCCAAGGGCGCCAATTGCCCCGACCAGCAGGCGTTCGAACGCAAGCTGTTCGTCATCCGCAAGATGGCGGAAAACGCCATTCCGGCCGGGGCCGAGGATGATTTCTACATTCCCAGCCTGTCGTCGCGCACCATCGTCTACAAGGGCATGCTGCTGGCCGACCAGGTGGGCACCTATTACAAGGATCTGACCGACCCGGCCATGGTGTCGGCCCTGGCCCTGGTTCACCAGCGCTTCTCGACCAACACCTTCCCGTCGTGGCGTTTGGCCCATCCGTTCCGCATGATCAGCCATAATGGCGAAATCAACACGCTTCGCGGCAACGTCAACTGGATGAACGCCCGGCGCAAGGCCATGAGCAGCCCGGTCTTCGGCGAAGACCTGGAAAAGCTGTTCCCGCTGATCGCCGAAGGTCAATCGGACACCGCCTGCTTCGACAACGCCTTGGAACTGCTGGTTCTGGGCGGCTATCCCATGCATCACGCCATGATGATGCTGGTGCCCGAAGCCTGGGCCGGCAATCCGTTGATGGATGAAAAGCGCCGCGCTTTCTACGAATACCACGCCGCCTTGATGGAACCCTGGGACGGCCCCGCCGCGCTTTGCTTCACCGACGGCCGCCAGATCGGCGCCAAGCTCGACCGCAACGGCCTGCGCCCGGCGCGCTACCTCGTCACCGACGACGATCTCGTCGTCATGGCCTCGGAGTCCGGCGTGCTGCCCATCGCCGACAGCAAGATCGTCAAGAAAT
>DISD01000059.1 GCA_002435715.1 Rhodospirillaceae bacterium UBA6219 | reverse complement strand
TGGCCGCCGAATTCGTCGAGGAAGAGGCCGAGCACGTGGCGGCGATCAAGCGTTGGATTTCTCGGGCCGCCGCCTGAGCGACCGCTGATTGTAAATTGACTTAAAACAGTTTTTGTTCATTCGGTGTAAGACGACGATCGGTTGTCCTACAAAGGGTGGAGTGTGCTTATTTATCATTGACATTCATCCCGCCAGAGACCTTATAACCAATCTAAGGTCATAGATCAGTCGGGGTAGTTATGCGTATCAACGAACCGGTGTCCGGACAAGAAGTCGTGATGGCCGACGGCCAGGTTCTGGTGTCGCGGACCGATACCGGCGGACGCATCACTTTCGTCAATTCCGATTTCATCCAGATCAGTGGCTTCACCGAGGAAGAGCTGTTGGGCTCGCCGCATAACATGGTGCGTCATCCGCACATGCCGCAGGCGGCTTTCACCGATCTGTGGCGCACGGTGAAAGCCGGGCTGCCATGGGAAGGGCTGGTCAAGAACCGCTGCAAGANNAAGAACGGCGACCATTACTGGGTCCGCGCCAACGTCACCCCGGAAGTGGAAGACGGCAAGGTGGTCGGCTACATCTCGATCCGCAGCAAGCCGGACCGGGAAGCCATCGCCGCGGCCGAGAAATTGTACGCCGAGATGCGCGAGGGACGGCTGACGTCACACTCCTTGGTGGAAGGACAATTGGTGGGGACCGGACTGGGGGCGCGTCTCGGCCGCATGGCCCGCGCCTTGTCGGGGCGGGTTACCGGCATCGTCGTCGCCTTGTCGCTGACCGCCATCCTGGCGACGGCGTCAGCCCTGATGGGCATGGCCGATTCCAACGAAGCCATTCGCACTGTTTATGAAGACCGGGTGGTGCCGGCGGCGCAATTGGGCGAAATGCGCGATTTGCTGCGCGACAATCTGTTGGTCGTCGCCCGCTTGTCCAGCACAGCCGACGCCGCCAAAGTGGTTGGTGCCAACATGGCCCGGTTCGACGATGTGTGGAAAGCCTATTTGGCCACCTACCTGACGCCCGAGGAAAAGGCGTTGGCCGACACGTTCGCCACGCAGCAGGAGAGTTTGCTCAAACAAGCTTTCGCCCCGGTGGTCACCGGCAGCGTCAGCGATGGCGAGGCCCATTACCTGAAACTGGCGCTGCCGTTGTTCCGCCAAGCCGAAGCCACCTTGGTCAAGCTGATCGAATTGCAGCAGCACGTGGCCCAGCAGGAACACGAAGGGGCCAAGCAGGATTTCATCGACCACATGATCGTCGGCATCGGCCTGTTGGTGTCGGGCGCCATGATCAGCATCGTGTTGACCCGTCAGTTGATGAAGGGGATCACCGCCCCCCTGGCCCGGATGGAGGCCAGTTTCGGCGCCATTTCCCGTGGGGAACTGGCTTATGCCATTCCGGCCGAGCCGGTGCCGGATTTCGGCCGCACCAACGCCATGTTGCGGGCCATGCGGGCCAAGCTGGCCTATGGCGTGGTGGAAACCCAGGAAGTGACCCGCCGTGGCGAAGAAATGCTGCGCAACGAAATGCTGTCCCTGACCGAAACCTTGGAACACGAAGTCCAGGAAACCGTGGGCGATATTTCGGTCCAGGCCCGGCGCCTGTCGGAAGGCGCGGTGGAATTGTCCAAAGTCTCGTCCCAATTGCGGCAAATGGCCGAACACGTGACGGAAGCGGTGCAGATCACCAGCGGCAACGTCCAAACCGTGGCCGGCGCCACCGAGGAACTGGAAGCGTCCAGCCGCGAAATCCTGTCGCAGGTGGGCAATTCCTCGCAATTGGCGGAAAACGCCCGTCTTAACGTCGACGAGGCCAGCCAACGGGTCGCCGGCCTGTCGGAAGCCACCGCCCGCATCGGCGACGTGGTCAACATGATCCAGAACATCGCCGGTCAAACCCGCATGCTGGCCCTGAACGCCACCATCGAAGCGGCCCGGGCCGGCGAAGCGGGCAAGGGCTTCGCCGTGGTGGCCGAAGAGGTGAAAAGCCTGGCCAACCAGACCGAACAGGGCATCGCCACCGTCAATTCACAAGCCGAGGAAATCGGCCGGACCACCCGCGAAGCGGTGGAGACGGTGGAATCGGTGGCCCAGATCATCCGTCAGATCGACGCCATCGCCGGCGAAGTGGCCCGCGCCACCGACGAGCAGCGTTCGGCCACCGCCGAAATCATGGGCAGTGCCGCGCAAGCCGCCGACCATACCCGCTCGGTCGCCGACAACGTGTCGCTGATGATGGACGGGGTCCAGGCCACCAGCGACACCGCGTCCAAGGTCAACGAATTGTCGGCCATGGTCAGCCGCGACATCTCGGCCCTGCAGCGTCGTCTGTACGTGATCATGCGCACCTCGTATGGCGGCGATCGCCGCAGCATCGACCGTATCAGCGCGGCGCTGGCCTTTACCTTCGAATTCGGAGGCAAAACCATCCGTGGTTATACCGGCGACATCGACATGAAGGGCGCCTTCCTGGTGCCGGCCGGCGGCGAACATCCGGCGGTGGGGACCCAAGGGGTGTTGCGCCTGGAAGGTGTCGGCCAGATGGAAGCGCGCATCGTCAACGACACCGGTGTCGGCTTGAACACCTTCTTCCCGTCCATCAGCCGCGAGGTCAAGGATGCCTTGGCCGAATGTCTGGAACGGTCCGAGAAGGAAGACAAACCCTTTGTCGACATGGCGACGCAGGTGGCGGTCGGCGTCTCGGGGCGGTTGGAAAACGCCGTTAGCACGGGGGCTATTTCCATGGCCAATCTGTTCGACGTCGATTATAGCCCCATCGCCGGCACCGAGCCGGTCCAGGTGATGGCCAAGCACACCGAAGTGGCGGAACGACTGTTCCCCGAACTGATCGAACTCCCCTTGGCCAAGGAAGCCAAAGTGGTGTTCTGCTGCGTCACCGATCGTAACGGCTATATCGCCGCCCATAACAAGAAATATTCGCACCCGCAGCGTCCGGGTGAAGTGGTGTGGAACACCGCCAACAGCCGCAACCGTCGGGTTTTCGACGACCGCACCGGCATTTTGGCGGCGCGGACGTCAAAGCCCATGTGCCACACCTACACCCGTGACATGGGCGGCGGTCAGTACGTGGTGCTGAAGGAAATGGACGTGCCGGTGACCGTGCAGGGCCAGCATTGGGGCGCCGTGCGTATGGCGATCAAGCTGGGGTAACGCGGCGGCCGTCAGGCTCTCCCCAGGATGTTGAAAGCGGCGGCCGTCAGGCCCCCCAGGATGTTGAAAGCGGCGGCCGTCAGGCCGCCGCAAGCGCTTCTTCAACCGCCAGGATGGCGAAGTTGTGGGAATCACCGGCGAAGTGAAGGATACGGCCTACCGGGTCGTTGGCCGGATCGGACAGCATTTGGCGGGCTTCTTCGGCGCTGATGCCGCAACGAACCAAGGCCCGAACATAGATGTCGTCCAGGTCGAAGTGACGGCCGGCGGCACTGGCGGCATGGCGGGCGCCGTCAATCAAAGAATGAATACGCAAAGCGGCGGAAGACGAAAGAGACACTTCAAACCTCCGTGGTTCGGCGAACACGCCGACGAAATGGTCCGTCCCAGAGGTTTCCTTGGCCCTGACGTTGCAGGATAAGGCCGATTTTCAGCCTTCAATAATCATAAGCCGAAACAGCTTAAGAAATGATGTCCAGTTTCTATCTTGAATTCCCTGGAAGTCAAACATTTCCACAGCGGCAGTGGGTTTTCTCTTTTTGAATTTTATGTGGACCGTTTACGCCTTGTTCAATCACAGCCGTAAATGACGATACACCCATACGATATAAGGATGGTCTGAATATGGGTGGAACTCATGCTGTTCGTCTGGATCGATACCTTCCTTGACCGCTTTTCCCCGGTGGTTCTGTCCCCGGCTGACAGCTTCACGGATGTCGAGATCGTCCCGGATGACCGGTCGTCGCATTCTCGCTTGGTCGAGCGGTATTTCGACAGCGCCCGTTCGTCACGCCCCAACCAAAGTGTGGGAGAGACCAAATGCTGATGGAGCGCACCATGACCCGGGGGGCAACCAAATCCTCGATCTCCGACGACCGTCGTCTCAATCCCCGCCATGATGGGGCCGGCCTGAAAGTTGAAATCGAAGGCCAAGTCTATCCGGTGGTCAACATTTCGACTGGTGGCCTGTGTCTGATCGGGTTGAACCGCAAGGTGGGCGAGCGTTTCCGCTTCGTCATGTCGCGGGTGGGCGAAGTCGAGGCGGTGACCGGGGAAGTCCAGGTCCTGGACATCAAGGGAAGTCTGTTCCATCTGGTCTTCACACGGCCGACCATGCCGTTGATGCGCATGGTCATCGCCCATGTCAGCGCCTTGACCGGAATTACCCCGCATCTGCTGAAAAGCCGCTGAGGCATCCGCCCCGAAGATCGTCCGATAACTTCCGAGATGTTCAAGATATCTCCGCCTCAAGGAGGATTTCCCATTGTTGCGGAAAGTGCTTCCCTGGTGGGGACATATCCCATAGGGGGGCTTAGGATGAAGAACGTCGCATTCAGTCTGACCGTGGTCGCGACCTTGCTGACGCCCTGGCTGGCCAGCGCCCAGGAAGCGGTCAAGAAATGCTTGGCTTGTCACACCTTCGATCAGGGGGGCGCCAAGAAGATCGGTCCCAATCTGTTCGGAATTTTCGGGAAAACCAGCACCTTGCCGGATCTGGCCGCCAAGGGTGTGGTTTGGGACGAGCCGACCTTGATGGAATACTTGGCTAATCCGTCCGCTTTCGTGTCGGCCAAGACGGCCGGGGCGTCGAAAAGCAAGATGGCGTTGCTGGTCAAGGACGAGGCCGAGCGCAAGGCCGCCATCGAATATCTGAAGACGTTGAAATAGGACGACGCGGGGGCCGGTGTCTCCGTGTCGTCAATTCGCACAACACCATGGAAACTAAAGCGAAAAGCCCTTGGAAACGTCAGTTCCCAAGGGCTTTTTGTGTCTTGCAAGGTGGTAGCGGGAGAGGGACTTGAACCCCCGACCCCAGGATTATGATTCCCGTGCTCTAACCAGCTGAGCTACCCCGCCATAGGTCTCGTCCGTGCGAGAGGCGCCGATATAAAGGCTATCCGCGGCCCTGTCAAGCGCCAAGGAAAGTGCCTATGTTCTTTAGGCGCCGCAATCAGCCGGAAAGGGATGTCGATGCCGTTGTTCGGACCCAGCAAGACCANNGAGAGGCCGTTCGTATAAAGGCTTCCCGGAGCCCTGTCAAGCGGCCTTGATGACATTTTCTGACACAGCCGATTTGCCGTCTGTGCGCTGGCAAGCTATGGTTGCTTCGGGGTGTCGCTGAACGCGAAGTGGGGACAGACGAAGATGGGCTTGGGCGACCAGGCGACGCGCATTCTTGAAGCCGCTTTCGACCATTGTCGGGACGGGATGGTGACGCTGGGCCATGATGGGGTGGTGATCCGGGCCAATGCCGCCATGGCCCGCCTGGTCCCGGCGTGGCCCGATGACGCCCCGGGGCGGGCCTATGCCACCCTGGTGCCGCACGCGCCCAAGGTGGCGCCGGGAATCTGGCGCCAGGACATGCTGGACGGCCGCGTTCTTGAAGTCGAAGCGGTGGTCGGTGGCGGAGATGGTCTGCTGCTGATCCATCGCGACGTCACCACTTTGTGCCATCTGGGCATCCGGCTGAGTGATGCCGAGGCCGAACTGGAGCAAACCCTGGGGCTGGCCAGCATCGGCGGTTGGCGTCTGGATCAACGGACCTTGGTCCTGCACATGTCGCGTGCCCATGGCCGCATGTTACTGGGGATCCCCGAGGCCATGGCCCTGCCGTTGCAGGAATTCGTCGAACGCTTCGTTCATCCCGACGATTGGATGGTTCTGGCCGAACGGGTGGCCCATGTCACCGAATTGGGGTGGCCCGAGGGTTTCACCGAGCATTTCGAATATCGGGCGTTGCGGCCCGATGGCACGGTCTTGCACATGGCGGTGACCTCGGCCATCCGTAACGGCCGGGTGGTAGGGGTGACCCAGGACATCACCGAACGAAAGCGTCTGGTCGCCAATCTGGAAGCCAACGAACGGCGTCTGCGCACCATCATCGAGACCACGCCGCTGCCGCTGGTGATCACCAATGCCAGCGCCGCCAAGGTCATGTACGCCAATTCGTCCTTCCGCGCGTTGTTCGACATCCCCGAGGATTTCGACGGTGAAATCAGCTCGCGCAGCTTCTACCAGGATCCCAAGGACCGCGACCGACTGGTCGGAGCGCTGCGTCGGGAAGGCGTGGTCCGCAATTTCGAAGCTTTGGGCCACACCTGGACGGATCGAAATTTCTGGGCCAGCGTCACCGCGGCGGTTCTGGAATTGGATGGCGAGCCCTGCCTGTTCGTCGCCGTCAACGACATCACCAAGCTGAAGAAGCACGAAGCCGAACTTTACGCCGCCAAGGAAGCGGCCGAGGCCGCGGTGCGCACCAAGTCGGAATTCCTGGCGATGATGAGCCACGAAANNGAAATCCGCACGCCGATGAACGGCATCATCGTCATGGCGCGGCTGTTGCTGGACACCGACTTGACCCCGGAACAGCGGGAATGGCTGGAAATCGTCACCTCGTCCGGCGACACCCTGATGACGGTGCTGAACGATATCTTGGATTTCTCGAAGCTGGAATCGGGCAAGCTGGATATCGAGAACGTTCCTTTCGACCTGTCGGCCCTGGTGGGGGGCGTGGTCGAGCTGATGCGGGCCAGGGCCGAGGAAAAGGGGTTGTCCATCTCGGTGCATTACGGCGCCGGCATGCCGGGCTTCGTCGCCTCGGACCCGACGCGGTTGCGACAGGTGTTGTTGAACCTGGTGGGCAACGCCATCAAGTTCACCGAAATCGGCGGCATTCATCTGGACATCAGCGTCGAGGATCAGGCCGGGGACGACATGGTCCTGGGCTTTTCCGTGCGCGACACCGGCATCGGCATCCCGGCCGAGGCGCTGACCCGGTTGTTCGCCGCGTTCAGCCAAGTGGATTCCAGCATCAACCGGCGTTTCGGCGGCACCGGTCTGGGCCTGGTCATCTGCCAAAGACTGGTCCTGCTGATGGGCGGCCAGATCACCGTGGACAGTGTGGAGGGGCAGGGCAGCACGTTCCGCTTCTCGGTGCCGGTCACCGTGGAAAGTGCGGTGGGAATGGCGTCGCGCACCGCCTTGCCGCCCTTGCCGCCGCTTTCCATCTTGCTGGCCGAGGACAATCTGGTGAACCAGAAGGTCGCCCGCGCCGTGCTGGAACGCCACGGGCATTTGGTCGACGTGGCCGAGGACGGCGATCAGGTGGTGTCCATGGTGGCCCATGCCGTGGCCGGAACCTGGGATGTGGTGCTGATGGACATGCAGATGCCCGGACGCGATGGTTTGGAGGCGACCCGGCAAATCCGTGACCTGAAGGGCGCCCAGGGACGGGTGCCGATCATCGCCATGACCGCCAACGCCATGAAGGAGGACCGCGCCCGCTGTCTGGCCGCCGGCATGGACGGTTATGTGGCCAAACCCATCGACACCCAACCCCTGTTCGTCGAATTGGCCCGCGTGTTGGGTATTCATTTCGACGGTGATGCCCCCGCCAGCCCGGGCCAGTCCGGTGACGCGGTGTTGGATCGCGCTTCCCTGGACGTTCTGGCCGCCGCCGTCGGGCGCCACGAATTGGCCGAAGTGCTGGAAAGCGGTCTGGCCCATTTCGTCGACGTGCGCGTCACCTGGGCGGCGGCTTTTGGACAAAGCGATTGCGCTTCCATGGCCTATGTCGCCCATGACATCAAAAGCATCGCCGGCAGCTTGGGGCTGCAACGTCTGGCCGCTGCGGCCAAGGTGATGGAAGGCCTGGCCCGGGCGGGCGATCTTGACCAAGCCATGGTGGTGGGGGCGCGTCTGGACGATTATCTGGACGAAGGCATCGCCGCCTTGTCGGAGTTTCGCGTAACCTTGTGCTAAGGCGCGGCGAATCCCAAATATCGACCTGATGATTTCAACGGAATTCGCCATGTTTCCTTTTGTCAGCGCCAAGCTCCGTCTTCCCGAACCGCAACAGGCCTTGCCCGGCCGCGACCAAGTGATGGCGGTCCCCGACCGTCACCTGGTCCTGGGGCGGCCCTTGTTGCCGCCCTTTCCGTCCGCTTGTCGGCGGATCCTGCTGGGCATGGGCTGCTTTTGGGGGGCCGAGCGCAAGCTTTGGCAATTGCCGGGAATGTGGGTCACCGCCGTGGGTTATGCCGGGGGGCAGACGCCCAATCCCACCTATGACGAGGTGTGTTCCGGCCGTACCGGCCATACCGAAGTGGTCCTGGCCGTCTATGATCCCGCCGAACTGGAGCTGTCCACCTTGTTGCGGCTGTTCTGGGAAAGTCACGACCCCACCCAAGGCATGCGCCAGGGTAACGATGTCGGCACCCAATACCGGTCGGCTTTGTATGTCTTCGACACCGAACAGGACGATCAGGTTCGCCGTTCGGTCGAGGCCTTCGGCCTGCGGTTGTCCCAAGCCGGCTTTGGTCCGGTGACCACGGAAATCGCCAGCGATCGGACTTTCTATTACGCCGAGGCCTATCACCAGCAATATCTGGCGCGCAATCCCAACGGTTATTGCGGTTTGGCCGGGACCGGCATCACCTGCGCCTGAGCACGCTGCCAGCTTTCCAGCGCCTGCAGGGATTGCCGGGTCAATTGCCGCAGGACGGGAAGGGTGACGCCGTCAGGAGCATCCCAGCCGTCGCGGTTGACCATGACTTGCCGAGCCGCCTCGGCCAGGGCGGAAAAACCGATACTGGCGGCGGCGCCTTTCAAACGATGGGCGGCGTCTTGGGCAGCCAGGGAATCCGAAGCGGACCACGCCTTGGCCAAATCGGCCAAGGGCGGTTCCAAATTGTCGGCCGCCTGGTTGGCCAAAGAGGTGAAAACCTGTTCACCCACCCAGGACCGCAATTCCGCCAAATAACGCTCGTCGACCAGCTTCTGACCCATGGTTCGCCGCACGTAAAGGTTTGTGCGTATATCATAGGGACTTGTCGGCTGTATCGCAAGGCCACAGGCGCTTGACCGTGGTCAATGGCTGGTCAGACCCAGGTATGTCAGAAATTTCTGATGAACCAGAGCCAACCTACGCCGTCCGCTGACGCCGCCCTTGACCCAGCCTCGCCCGGCCAGGGTTGGGGGGCGTTGTCCGACTTGCCCGGCAATCCCATCATGTGGGTGTTGATCATCAGCGAATTGCTGGTGTTCGGCGCCTTTTTCGTCGCTTTCGGCATCGCCCGTGTCCTGGATGTGGAAACCTTCCGGGCCGGTCAGGCGCTGTTGGACGTGCGCATGGGCGGTGCCAACACCTTGGTGCTGGTGACCAGCGGTTGGCTGGCGGCCAAGGCGGTACAGTTCGGTGGGCTGGGGCAGGGGCGCAAATCGCGTTTCTTCCTGGCCGGCGCCGGGGCCTTGGGACTGGTCTTCCTGGTCATCAAAGGTATGGAATATGCCAGCAAGGCGGCCCAGGGCATCGACATCGAAACCAACACCTTCTTCACCTTATTCTATCTGATGACCGGTTTTCATGCCATGCACGTGATCATGGGAATCGTCGTCCTGGCCATCGTCGGCTGGAAGAATTCGGCCGAGAATTTGGAAACCGGTGCCGCCTTTTGGCACATGGTCGACCTGATCTGGTTGATCTTGTTCCCCATCGTCTATTTGCTGCGGTGAGTCCCATGTCCGACTTGGAAAACCAAGACCAGATCAGCCGCCGCCTGCTTGGCGCTTGGGCATTGTTGGTGGGCTTGACCGTGGTCTCGCTGGTGGCGGTGCTGGGCTTTGGCCACAGCGAAGCCGGCCTGGTGGCGGTGACGGTGGCTTTGCTGGCGTCGTTCCTGAAGGCCCGGGCGGTGTTGGACCATTTCCTTGACCTGCGCAAGGCGGGCAGCGGTTGGCGCGGTTTCTTCACCGGCTCGTTGGTCCTCATCCTCGGCGTGTTGTTCGCCACTTATGTGGTCGCCGGCGGGTAACAATTTAATTACATTTTGCACTCTCAGGTTGCTGTTTGTCCGTCCTGCGCCTAAGCTCACTTCTCGCTATGAGTGTGGTTGGCGCAAGGATTCTGTCATGAAGCGTGCAATCTGTCTGGCCGGCGGCGGCCCGGCCGTGGGGCTGAGCCTGGGGACCTTGAAGCGTCTCCATGAAGAGCCGGGGATGACTTTCGACGTGTGGTCGCTGGCCTGTATCGGCGCTTGGCTGGGCATCGTCTGGAACCAGGCGGAACCCGGCGCCGAATATCAGACTTCGCTGGATTTCTTCCGTGGCATCTTCCGTCCCGACGACGTCTATGACCGCTTTCCCATCGCCGCGGCCTTTGCCCCCGATTATCAGGACAGCTTCCGCAACATGGTCGAGTTCGTCATGGACCCCGCCAGCTATGACAATCTGGTGGTGCCGGCGGCGATCCAGGAAGCCTGGGCCGACATCCTGCGTTTCGCCGGCGATCCGACGCAATGGAGCCAGGCCAATTTCAACGCGCTGGTGTTGAACCAGGTGATGGCGGTCAACCCGTTTTCGCGCTTCGTCACCAGCCTGATGTACAAAAGCAAGACCCGTGGTTTGTCACGTATCTATTATCCCGACAGCGCGTTCCTGCAAAAGATCGCCTTCCAGCGGCTATACGAGCCGGGGCGACCGGTTCTTTACCACAACGCCTATAACCTGACCGACGACCGCCTGGAGCTGTTCAGCAACAAGGACGGCCAGTATCAGAAGATCAGCGCCGAAACGTTGTGTGCCTGTTCGGCGCTTCCCTATATCGAAGAGCCGGTGGCTTTCGGCGGCAAGCTTTATTGTGAAGGCGCCACCGTCGACACCGTCAATTTCGAAGACTTGATGCGCAACCACCCGGATCTGGACGAGGTGTGGGTCAGCCGCATCCTGGACATCAAGCAGGTGCGCAAGCCGGAAAACCTGTACGACGCGCTGAACAACCTGGTGATGTTGTTCGCCGCCACCACCAGCGAGGACGACGTCAAGCTGTTCAAGCATCACGTCGCCAAGACCCACCCCGATTTGAAGGTCATCGAGATTCCGGTGGCGTTCAACATCAATTACGACTGGAGCTTTTCGAATCTGAAACGCTCGATCGACGAAGGCTACGACGCCGCCGACCACGTGCTGGCCGCTTACAATCGTGGTCAAAGCCTGACCGCCGCCCAATCCGCCGCCATTTCCGTTTTGCCGGCGCGGCCGCGCAAAGGACGCGTCGAGGTGTGACAATTAATCGACATATAACTTTAAATAAATAGTCGTATTAAGAGTCAAAGATGAGTCGATTTCTCGTAATCGGCCTGATAGCCTTTTAAAAAGACGATAAAGGGGCGTGGCGTCTCGCGAATAGGGGGGAGCGCATGAGTTTTCTTGACGACGTGAAGATCGGCACCAAGGTTGCCGTCATTCCCATCGTCGCCGCCATCGGCATGATCGCCATGGCCGTGGTCGGCATGCGTGGGCTGGCCAACCAGGAACGCGCTTTGGATGACATCGCGTCGGTCGCCTTCGCCAAATCGGTGGAAAGCGCCCATTTCGCCAGCGGTTTGCAGGCGGCGCATTCCGATCTGTATCGCTTGTTGACCTGGAATGCGGCCGGGGTCGACGCGGCGCAAATGGAAAAGGTCGAAACCACCTTCAAGGCGGCAGTGGTCCAGGCCGAGGCCGAGTTGACGGGTTATCGCTCCACCTATCAGCTGACCCCCGAGGAAACCGCCCTGGTGGACAAGACCGCCAAGGCTTTGGCCCTTTACAAGGAAAACACCCAGCAGGTGTTGTCCATGCAGGCCTTGGACTTCACCGCCGCGGTGTCCTTCATGTGGACCGCCCAGGATAATTTTCAGTCGCTGATGGCCGAATCGGGGGGGATGATCGCCCTGGAAAGCCGGTTGGTGGACGAATCGAAGCAATCGGCCAGTGCCGCCGCCGCCAGCACCCGCAGCTTTTTCATCGGTATCACCGTGGCGGCTTTGCTGGCCCTGGTCGGTATCGCCCTGGTGTTGGGCCGGGTCATCGCCCGCGCCGTCGGCGGCATGACGGCCGCCATGGAAAGCCTGGCCCGGGGGCAATTGGACGTGGTGGTGCCGTCGGTGGGCCGCAAGGACGAGATCGGCGCCATGGCCGCCACCGTCCAGGTGTTCAAGGACAACGCCGTCCGCGTCAAGGCGTTGACCGACGAACAAGACGCCATGCAGCGTCAGGCCGAACAGGCCAAACGTGCCGCCATGGCCGAATTGGCCGCCGACATCGAAATGACGGTGCGCACGGCGGTGGACGCCGCCTCCAGCGCCGCCGACGCCATTCGTGGCGAGGCCGAGCTGTTGGCCGCCAACGCCGAGACCGCGTCGTCGCAATCGGCCCAGGTGGCGCAATCGTCCGAAGCCGCCAGCGGCAACGTGGAAAACGTCGCCCAGGCGGCGGAACGCCTTGTCGGTTCGATCTCGGAAATCGACCGGCAGGTCAGCGAATCGTCGCGCGTCGCCCAAGAAGCGGTGCAAGAAGCCGCGCGCACCGACGAAACGGTGAAAAGCCTGACCCAGGCGTCGAAGAAGATCGGCGAAGTGGTGGGGCTGATCAACGACATCGCCAGCCAGACCAATCTTTTGGCGTTGAACGCCACCATCGAGGCGGCCCGCGCCGGTGACGCCGGCAAGGGCTTTGCCGTGGTGGCCGGCGAGGTGAAAAGCCTGGCCAACCAGACGGCGCGGGCGACCCAGGAAATCGCCAGCGAAATCAATTCGATGAAATTGGCCACCGAAGAGGCGGTGCGCGCCATCGACGGTATCGTCACCATCATCGGCCGGGTCAGCGACGCCTTGGACGCCATCACCAGCGCGGTGGCCGAGCAAGGGCGTGCCACCGAGGAAATCAGCGTGTCGGTCAGCCAAGCCGCCGACGGCACCAGGGTGGTCAGCGAAGGGATCGGCGAAGTACGCCGTGTCGCCCAGGAAGTGGGAAATGCCGCAGGCAACGTGCACGGCACCACCGAATCCCTGGTGGGCGAATTCGCCCGCCTGCAATCCGAGGTCGACGCCCTGGTCGGCCGTCTCAAATCATCCTGAAAATCTAAACATAACGGAGGCAGAGGAAATGAAGCTGGTCAAGACCGCGATGATCGCTGGCGCCATGCTGTTGGGCCAATGGGGCATCGCCCAGGCTGACGAATGCTCGAAGGCGCAGTCCCTGGTGGACAAGGCTATCGGTCATTACAGCACCGTCGGCAAAGAGAAGTCGTTCGCCGACTTCATGGACAAGGGCAACAAGGAATGGGTCGACGGCGAGCTGTACGTCATCGTCTCGACCATGGACGGTATTTTCAAGGTCCACGCCATCAATCCCAAGCTGATCGACAACCCGGCGCTTCCGGCGTTGAAGGACACCAACGGGGTGATGATCATTCAGGAAATGATCCGTGTCGGCAAGGAAACCCCCGATGGCGGTTGGGCCAAGTATACGTGGACCCACCCCGAGACCAAGAAGCTTGCCCCCAAACAGACCTGGGTCAAGGTCAAGGATAACCAATTGTTCATGGTTGGCTGTTATCCCTGATCCTGGATCAGTGTGATCGCTGGAAACGCCGTCGGATAACCCGGCGGCGTTTTTATTTCATTCACATTGTTGTGACAATATGTTCCAGGTTTCATTGGCGAAAACTATAATGTAGAGAATGTTTCCGCCTCTTCGGTTGCGCCGAATCTCCGACTATGTTTAACCTGTTCCTAACGTAATCACATGAATATGTGTTTGTTGGGGTAGGTTGGGACGATTGGACCCGGGGCGAATATTGTCGCTCCATTCCATCGCCCGGAACATGAAACTGTGCGGGAAGAGAACAGGCGGCTTGGATGAGACCCTATATCGTTGCCATCTTCAATCAGAAGGGGGGGATCTCCAAGACCACCACCAGCACCAATTTGGCGGTGTGTCTGGCGGCTCATGGCAAGTCCGTGGTGGTCATCGACCTGGATTCGCAAGGGGATTCCACCAAAAGCCTGGGCGTTGATCCCAATTCGAAAAAGGGGATCTACGACCTGTTCATCGGCAGCGCCGAATTGCCGGAAGTGATCCAGCAGACCATGTTCGAGGGTGTGCGGGTGATCCCGTCCACCTATTCCCTGGCCGGCATCGAAATCAAGCTGTCGGAAATGAAGGATTCCCAGCGCACGCTGTCCAACATCGTCGCCCATGCCGAACTTGATTGCGATTACGTGGTCATCGATTGTCCGCCGGCCCTGGGCATCTTGCCCATCAACGCCCTGGCGACCGCTCAGGCGGTGATCATTCCGGTGACCGCCACGCCTTATGCCAATGACGGTTTGCTGCGCACGTTGCCGTCGATCAAATACGTGCAGGAAGGGTTGAACAAGAACCTGCTGTTGCAGGGCGTGTTGTTCACCATCCATGACCGCCATAAAAGTGCCCGCAAGATCAGCCAGCTGATCCGTGGGCGTCTGGGCGGCACCGTCTATGCCACGGAAATTCCCCGCGACAACACGGTGATCGAGGCGGCGGCGTCGCGTCTGCCGGTCTGCGTCTACGCGCCGCGTTCGGCCGCCGGGCGGGCCCATCTGGATTTCACCCAGGAATTCATCGACCGCCACAACAAGATCGCCGCCAAGGCTGGTGTCACCCTGAACCCCGCAGCCAGTCGCGAACAGGCGGTGGAGCGTTTGGGGCGCTGGCAGGTGGAATTAGCCGCCAAGGTTGACCGTCCCGCCGACGAAAGGGTCAAGCAGAAGGAACATCAGCTTGACCGCATGTTGTATGGCGATCGCACCAAGTTCGAACATTGGCATTTGTCCCTGGTGCATTTCTTCATCGACCATCGGCTTTATTTGGTGGCCTTCCTGCTGATCGCGCTGGTGGGCGGGGTCTTCGCCATCAGCGCCGGCTTTGAAGGCGTGCGCATGCTGACCAGCGCCATCGGTCTGTCCTGACGATTTCCCCCTTGTCCGTGGACCTTGTCGGGGGGAAGGTTCAGCCCGTCCGCCGATATTAAGTAATCACCATTGCCGCTGCCTTGGGGCTTTGCTTAAATGCCTGTCCAAGAAGTGGGGGCAATAATGATGCTTGGCAATGTCGTGGGCGACGGAACGGCCGTGGTGGTGTTTCACCTGGCGGACCAAGTCTTTGGCATCGGCGCCGACCATGTGGCGGAAGTGGTCCCCAATGCCTGGCTCGCCCGGCCGCCTTCCTTGCCGTCATTGGTCGCCGGCATCCTGGATTTGGGCGGCATCCCGGTGGTGGTGTTGCGCGGCGACCGTTTGCTGGGCTTTGCCGAGCAAAGCTTCGGCCTCGACGCTTCGATCATGGTGATGAAAGACGAGGGGCGGCCGACCCGTGTCGGCATGATGACCGGCCGGGTCATTGGCGTGCGGCCGCTTGCCGCCTGTCGGGCCTTGGACGTGGCGCCGCAATCCAGCTTTCGCGGCTGTCTGAAGGCGCAATTGGCCTTTGACGACGTGGCGGTCAGCCTGCTGGATTGGTCTTTGCTGCTGGATGTCGAGGAACGCGACCGGCTGGCCGAGTTCGGGGCGCTGGCCGAAGCCCGGCAAGGCGGCTGGAAGGTTCCGTCTTGAAAATCGAAATCTCGCCCTTGTTGCAAGATCCCTATTTCGGCCGCCTGAAGGCGCTGGTGATCGAGGTCACCGGCATGGCCTTTTATGCCGACAAGGACAACGATCTGGCGCTGATCGTGTCGGACCGCATGATGGAATGCAGCGTCAAGGGGTGCGCGCTTTACCTGGAACTCCTGCAAGCCGACAGCGCCGAGATGGAGGCGCTGGTCGCCGAGCTGACCATCGGCGAAACCTATTTCTTCCGTCACATGGAACAGTTCCAGGCGCTGCGCCAAGTGGTGTTGCCCGACATCTTGGAACGCAATGCCGGGACCCGGCGCCTGCGGATCTGGAGCGCCGGCTGCGCCACCGGCCCCGAACCCTATACCCTGGCCATCATGCTGAAGCGTGAGTTCGGCCCCCGCATCGAAGGTTGGCACGTCTCGATCCTGGGCACCGACATCAACCAGAAATTCCTGGGCCGGGCCCGGGAAGGGCGTTACGACCACTGGGCCTTTCGCGCCACCCCGGATCAGATCCTGCGTGAATGCTTCGAACCGGTGGGCAAGCAATGGCAGATCAAGGCGGAATACAAGTCGCTGGTCAGCTTTCAGTACCACAACCTGACCCAGAACCGCTTTCCGTCCATCGTCGACAACATCGCCGGTTTCGACATCATCATCTGCCGCAACGTGGTGATCTATTTCAGCCCCGAGACGGTGGCCGAGCTGGTGCCGCGCTTCCACGACACCCTGGTCGAAGGCGGCTGGCTGGTCATGGGCCATGCCGAGCCCAGCATGGATCTGTTCCGTCAGTTCCGCACCGTCACCTTTCCCGGCGCGGTGCTGTTCCAGCGCCAAGACGCCGCCGCGGTGGCGCAGCCCATCACCCGGCCGACGGCACCGTTTCCGCCCTTGCCGTTGCCGTCGCGCCCGGCCCCGCCGCGTCGTCCGCCACCGGTTCCGGCCAAGTGCGGGGCCAAGCCGGTTCCGTCATCGCTGCCGCCCAAGGCCGGGACCAACCCGCCCTTGGATCAGTTGCGCAATCTGGCCGACCAGGGGCGTTGGGACGATGCCCTGAATGCGTGCGACCAGATGTTGAAACACGAGGCCCTGGATTGGCGGGTGCATTACCTGCGGGCGCTGATCCTGGACCAGGTGGGGGACGGCGAGGGCTGCGAAAGCGGATTGCGCCGGGCCATCTATCTGGAGCGCCGGGCGGTCATGCCCCATTACCATCTGGGCCTGTTCCTGCAGCGCAAGGACGATGCCGACGGGGCGCGGCGATCGTTCCGCAACGTGCTGACGCTGTTGCAGGATCAGGGCGAAGATGCCGTCGTCGACGAAGGCGAAACCCTGACCGCCGGCCAGATGCGCGAAACCGTGGGCATGCACATGAAATTGCTGGGGGCTAGCCAGGCATGAGCGAGACCAACGCCACCCCGTTGTTTTCCATGGATGACCCGGCCTTCGTCGAAAGGATCCTGAAGGCCCGGGCCCGCCGTCTGGCCGCGTCGCGTGACCAACAGGCCCAGGTTCAGCAAGGCGAAACCATGCTGTGCTTCCGCATCGCCGGAGAACGCTATGCCCTGGCCCTGGATTCCTTGGTCGAGGTGGCGACCTTGGGGGCGGTGACCCCGGTGCCGGGCCAACCGCGCGAATTGCTGGGGGTGACCAACCTGCGCGGCGAAATCCGCCCGGTCTTGAACTTGCACCAGATGTTGGGCCTCGCCGAGCCGGCCGAAGGTGTGCGCCCCTTCGCCGTTTATCTGCGCGGGCCGGGGCGCGCCATCGGCCTTCGGGTGGACGAGATGCGGCGCATCCGCACCATCGACCCGCAAAGCCTGACCTATCCGGCGCAAAGCGGCAACGGTCTGCCGCAGCGCTTCATCCGGGGCATCGGTCCCGACACCCTGATCATTCTTGACCCAACGCAAATTCTGGCCCAGGACGTGCTTCGCGACCGCCGGGCCGATTACCGCATTCGCCAGTGAAGGAAAGACCAATGGACAGCGCCCAATTCGCCCCCTGGAAGCGGATGAAACTTCGCCGCAAGTTCATAGTCGTCGCCACCATGTTCACCGTGGTCCTGGCCGGGTTGATCGCCTATACCGCCTCTGCCGTGAACCAGCAAAAGGACAAGTTCTTCGTTTCCGACGTCGCCGGGCGGCAGCGCATGTTGGTGCAGAAATACACCGAGGAAGTGCTGTTGGCGGCGCAAGGTCAAGTGACCGACCATGCCGGCACCATGGCGCAAATGCGTGAGGCTTTGTCGGTTCTGGAAAATGGCGGCACGGCGCAGATCGGGGGCGAGGGCGGCCTGCGGGTGCTGGTGACGGCCAGCGAGGACGGCGAGTTCCGCACCAAGCTGGGCGAACAGGGCAATTTGCTGCGTCAGATGGAAAGCGAAGCCGGGCGTTATCTGTCCATGGCCGCCAATGACGGACGCCGGGCCGAGAAGATGCGGGAATTGCTGGCCCTGCAAACTCAGTTGACCAACCAGGCCGATCTGTCGGTCAAGGTGCTGGTGCGCGAAATCGAACGCCATATCAACCTGACGGTGACCATCCTGACCATGCTGGGCATCGGCGCCGCCTTGGGCGGCATGGGGATTTCGTGGATCATCGGCCGTGAAATCGTCGATCCGCTGGCATCTTGTGCCTATGCGGCCCTGGAAATCGCCAAGGGCAATCTGCGTCTGGAACCGCAGCGCATCACCTCGGCCGACGAAATCGGCCAGTTGCAGGAATCCTTCAACGAGATGCTGTCGTCCTTGCGCGAAATCGCCCTGCAATCGCGTTCGGTGTGCGAAAGCCTGACCATCGCCGCCTCGCAGATCCTGTCGTCCACCCAATCGCAGGCGGCGGGGACCAAGCAGCAGGCGGCGGCGGTCCAGGAAATCACCACCACGGTGGAACAGATCAACCTGTCGTCCAAGCAGGTGGCGGAACGTTCGCGTCAGGTGGCCGGCACGGCCGACGCGGTGGCGCAATCGGGCCATGCCGGCCTGCAGGCGGTGCATGAAACCACCGTCGGCATGGAAGCCATCCGCGAGCAGACGGAAAACGTCGCCGAGAACATCATCACCCTGTCCGAACGCACCCAGGCGGTGGGCGAGATCATCGCCACCGTCAACGAAATCGCCGAGCAATCCAACCTGGTGGCGCTGAACGCCGCCATCGAGGCCGCCGACGCCCGCGAATCGGGTCGCCGTTTCTCGGTGGTGGCCGGCGAGATCAAGAACCTGGCCGACCAGGCCAAGGAAGCCACCTCGCAGGTGCGCGGCATCCTGGAACAGACGCAAAAGGGCATCAACACCTCGGTGATGCTGACCGAGGAAGCGCTGAAGCGCGTCGAGGTCGGCCGCGAGCGCACCAACATGTCCGAACAGGTCATCCGCCAGATGTCCGACAACATCCAGGAAAGCGTCCACGCCTTCCAACAGATCGTCGGCGCCACCAACCAACAGCAGATCGGGCTGGAACAGGTGACCCAGGCGTTGCATGAAATCCGCCAGGCCAGCCAGCAGACCGCCCAGACCACGGCACAGTTGGAACGCTCGTCGGTGGAACTGACCGGTTTGGGTCAGCAACTGGCCAAGACGCTGGAGAAATACCGGCTTTGATGGATATCCGCGAAAGGCTTCTGGCCGCTTTCCAGGTGGAGTATCAGGAACACCTGGAAGTCATCCGCAAGCTGCTGGCGGAAATGCTGGCGCGTGCCGATGGCGGCAGTGGCATCGCCCAATTGGATGAAATTTTCCGCCGTGCCCATTCGTTGAAGGGCGCGGCCCGTGCCGTTGACCTGGGGCCGGTGGAACAGATGGCCCACCGGTTGGAAACCCTGTTCGCCCGCATGCGCTCGGGCCATGTCAAGATCGCCCCCGACCTGGCCAGCCTGATCGGCCGTTCGTTGGACATGATCGAGGATTGGGTTTCTGCCTTTGCCGGGGGGCACGCCACCCCCGACGTGGAACCGGCGTTGGAACGCTTGCAGGTGTTCTTGGAAACCGGCGAAGTGATTGCGTTGCGGCAGGTGGCGCCACCGGTGGTCGACGTGCCGCCGGAACTGGAGCAAGCGGTGGCCGCCGCCGCCATGCCGACCGTGCCGCCGGTGGCTTCGCCGCCGGTGACCGAAACCGTCGAGGCGCCGCGCACCGCCATCGCCGCCGAGGAATCGGTGCGCGTGCGCGCCATCCATCTGGATCGCCTGCTGCGCACCTCGGACGAGTTGTTGACCGAAACCATGAACCAGCGGGCGGTCACCGAAACCTTGTTCAGCCTGGACCGGGCCCTGGTGGACGGTCAGACGGTGTGGCGGCGTTTCCGCAAGTTGGCCGGCAATCTGGCCGCCCATATGGGCGACGATGACCGCGCCGCCGCTCTGAACCGTCTGGGCGAGGACATTGAACAGCGCCTGCGTCAGGTGGGGCGTCATGCCCGCGACGCAAGGCGGCGGCAAAGCCGCACCGGCTGGGCCTTGCGCCAATTGGGCGGCGACCTGCAACGCGAAGTGCGCGACGCCCGTATGGTGCCGGCCGAAAGTGTCTTCGCCGGTTTCCGCAAGATGGTGCGCGATCTTGCCCGCGATGCCGGCAAGGAAGTGGAAGTCCAGGTCGGCGGCCTGGACGTCGAGGCTGACCGCATGGTGCTGCAAGGGTTGAAAGACCCGGTGATGCACCTGTTGCGCAACGCCCTGGCCCATGGGGTCGAAGCCCCCGACCAGCGCCGCGCCGCCGGCAAGCTGGAACAGGCGGTGGTGGCGCTTCGCTTCGATGTCAGCGACGGCCGATTGGCGGTGTGGATCGAAGATGACGGACGCGGCCTGGATTTCGCCCGCATCCGTGCCAAGGCGGTCGGCCAGGGGCTGTTCTCGGACGCCGAGGCGGCGCAGATGCCGGAACAAGCCATGGTGGATTTGATCTTCGATCCGGGCTTTTCCACTTCCAGCGACGTCAACGATCTGTCGGGACGCGGCATGGGGCTGTCGGTGGTGCGCGAAACGGTGACCATGATGAACGGTACCGTGGACGTGCGGCCGCGCCAGCCCCACGGCACCGCCTTTCGTCTGTCTCTGCCGCTGTCGGTGTCGACCCAGCGTTTGTTCCTGGTGGGGTGCCAGGGGCATTTCTACGCCTTGCCCACCGAAGGCATCGACCGTCTGCATCGCATCGCCGCCGAGGCGGTGGGCACGGTCGAGGGCAAGTCGGTGGTGTTCCTGGCCGGGCAGCAGATCCCGTTGCTGTCCCTGGCCCATCTGCTGGGTTTGGGCGAAACCGCCGTCAAGGTCAGCCGCAACGTGGTGCCGCTGGTGGTGCTGAAACACGGCGAACGCCGGGTGGCGGTGGCGGTGGACGAGTTCTTGTCCATCCGCGAAGCCCTGGTCAAGGATATCGGTGTGCCGGCGGCTTTGGGCACCATGGTGGCCGGCGGCATGCTGTTGGAAGACGGCTCGGTGGCCTTGGTGCTCAACCCGTTCGAGATCGTCGAGACCTTCCGCAAGTCGGGCACCGTGCGGGTGCTGACCACTATCGAGAAGCCGCCGGAAAAACGGGTGCCGGTGATCTTGGTGGTCGACGATTCCTTGACCACCCGGACCTTGGAAAAATCCATCCTGGAAGCCCACGGCTTCATCGTCCGTCTGGCGGTGGACGGCATCGAGGCGCTGAACCGTTTGCGGGCGGAACGGGTGGATTTGGTGATTTCCGACATTCAGATGCCGCGCCTGGACGGTTTCGGCCTGCTGCAGGCGGTCAAATCCGACCAGGCGCTGAAAACCATTCCGGTCATCTTGGTGTCGTCATTGGAAGCGCGTGAAGACCGCGAACGGGGGTTGGCTTTGGGGGCCGACGCCTATGTGGTCAAACGCAAGTTCGACCAGAAAGAATTGCTTGAAACCATCGGGCAGATCCTATGAGCAAGATACGCGTTCTGATCGTCGAGGATTCTCTGGTGGTGCGCGAATTACTGAAGCACATCATCGGGTCCGACGACCGTTTCGAAGTGGTGGCCGCCGTGGATTCGGCGGAAGAGGGGCTGTCGCGTCTGGAAAGTCTGGCGCCTGACGTCATCTCGCTGGACATCCGGCTTCCCGGCATGAACGGCTTGGACGCGACGCTGCAGATCATGCAGCGCCGTCCCACCCCCATCGTGGTGGTGGCCGCCAACGTCGACGACGACGAACTCAACATCGCCATGAACGCGCTGCGCGCCGGCGCCCTTTCGGTGGTGGAAAAGCCGGTGGGGGTGACCAACGCCGCCTTCGAAACCATGGCCCGGCATCTGTGTACCCAGTTGTCGATCATGAGCCAGGTGCGCGTGGTGCGCCAAGGTATCGACCGTGGTTTGCGCTTTGGAACGGTGGAATTGCCGCCGCCGCCGCGGCGCACCGGCTGTTATTCCATGCTGGGGCTGGTGGCGTCCACCGGCGGTCCGCAGGCGCTGACCCAATTGCTGAACGGCCTGGGTTCCGACTTCCCGCTGCCCATCTTGCTGGTTCAGCACATCACCGCCAGTTTCCTGGATGGTTTCGTGTCGTGGTTGGCCGGGGTGACGCCGTTCAAGGTGCGCATCGCCCAAGACGGCGAAGCGCCTGAACCCGGCATCATTTTCGTGCCGCCGGCCGATCAGCACATGAAGCTGGTGAGCGGCCGTCTGGTGTTGTCCGACGCCCCCCCCGTACAAAGCCAACGGCCGTCGGGGACGGTGTTGCTGGATTCCATGGCCGCTGACGTGGGCCGCGACGGGTTGGGGGTGATCCTGACCGGCATGGGCAGCGACGGCGCCGAGGGCATGGCCCGCATGCGTCAGGCCGGCGCCTACACCATCGCCCAGGATGAAAGTACCTCGGTGGTCTATGGCATGCCGGCGGCGGCGGTGTCGTTGAAGGCGGTCAACGAGGTGTTGCCGCTGCCCAAGATCGCCGAAAGATTGCGTGAACTTGCCCGGGGGGGAAGCAAGGCATGAGCAACGACACCCACAAACTGATCCTGGTGGTCGAGGATTCGGCGACCCAGGCCCTGCGTCTGCAACATGTGCTGGAAAGCGAGGGTTTCACCACCCAATGCTGCTATTCCGGTGAAGAGGCGCTGGAGCAGATGAACCGGGTGCTGCCCGACCTGATCATCGTCGACTACCATTTGCCGGGCATCCAGGGCGACGAATTGTGTCGTCAGATCCATATGAATCTGGCGACACGCTCTATCCCCATCCTGATCCTGACCTCGGACGAAACGCAGGCCACCGAATTGCACGGCCTGGAATCGGGGGCCGACGATTTCGTCGCCAAGTCCGAGGAAACCGAAATCTTCCTGCTGCGCGTCCACAATCTGCTGCGCAAGTCGTTGCGCGATTCCACCGTGCTGGACGTGGCCCGGTCGTTGTTCCGCCGGGCCCGGGTGCTGATCGTCGACGACAGCCCCACCTATCGCGAAAGCCTGGCCGAGGAACTGCGCGAGGACGGCTGCGAAGTGGTCATGGTGCCGGGGGCCCGCGAAGGTCTGGTCGCGCTTCGCGACAGCGATTTCGACTGCGTCATGGTCGACATGGTGATGCCCGACATGGATGGCGTCGCCTTCTGCAAGGCGCTGGGGGTGCGCGACGAAAGCGATTCACCCTTGGTGGTGCTGATGCTGTCGGCCTATGAAAACAAAGAAAACGTCACTCGCGCCCTGGAAGCCGGGGCCGACGACTTCATCGGCAAGTCCACCGAACTCAGCGTCTTGCGGGCGCGTCTGCGGGCGCTTTTGCGCCGCAAGTTCCTGTCCGAGCAAAACCAGCGCATCGTCGAGGAATTCCGCCTGCGCGAGATGGAGGCTTTGCGTGCCAAGGCGGAAAAGGACGCCGCCGAAGCCCGGGCCGCCTTGGCGGAAGGGTTGGCGCGGGCCAACCGCGAATTGGAAGAAGCCAATCAGAAACTGCGCGAGACCCAGGTTCATCTGATCCAATCGGAAAAGATGGCGTCGCTGGGCCAATTGGTCGCCGGCATCGCCCACGAAATCAACAACCCGCTGTCTTTCGCCTTGTCCAACGTGTTCACGGTGGAAAGCTGGCTGGCCAGCATCGCCCACAGCGACACCTTGTCAGCCGAGCAAGGGTTGAAGCTTGAAAAATCGCGTTCGCGCATGAACGACGCCGGCCAGGGGCTGGAACGGGTGCGCGAGCTGGTGGTCAAGCTTCGCACTTTCTCGCGGTTGGACGAGGGCGAGTTCAACACCATCGACGTGCGCGAGGCTATCGAATCGGTGTTGCTGTTTCTGCGTCACAAGATGACCGGCCGCATCGAGGTGGTGCGCGATTACGCCGCCGTCAACGATCTGGCCTGTTATGGCGGCCAGTTGAACCAAGTGTTGATGAACATCATCGCCAATGCGGTTGACGCCATCGCTGATCAAGGCATCATTACAGTACGCACAGGGGTCGAGGACGACATGTTCGCCATTTCCTTGAAGGACAGTGGCGCCGGCATTCCGCCCGAGAACCTGGAACGCATCTTCGATCCGTTCTTCACCACCAAGCCGGTGGGGCAGGGGACCGGGCTGGGGCTGGCGATTTCCTACAAGATCGTCCAGGCCCATGGTGGCCGTATCGAGGTCACCAGCCAACCCGGCGAAGGAACCGAGTTCAAGGTGTTGATTCCTCGGACCCTGACGGCATAGCGTCCAACAAAAGGATGGCCTCGTGAGTAAAGAAAACATCCTGGTGGTCGATGACGAGCCGCAGATCCTGACGGCCATCTCGGACCTGCTGGAAGATGAATTCAATGTCTGGACGGCGTCCGATGGTCCTGCCGCCTTGCAATTGCTGTCCCAACACGACATGGCGGTGATTCTGTCCGACCAACGGATGCCGGGCATGACCGGGGCGGAATTGCTGGGTCATGTGCGTCAGGTCAGCGACGCCACCCGGGTGCTGGTCACCGGTTATTCCGATTTGGACGCCTTGGTCAAGGCGGTCAATCTGGGGCAGATTCATGCTTACCTGTCCAAGCCGTGGAACCCGCTGGAACTGAAGGTGGTGGTGCGCACCGCCGCCGATCGTTGGCGTCTGGGCCGGACCTTGGAACGCGAACGCACGCTGTTGCAGGCGCTGATGGACAATGTCCCCGATGCCATTTTCTTCAAGGATGCCAGTCTTCATTTCACCCGCATCAACCCGGCCCAGGCGGCCATTTTGGGGTTGGATTCGGTGCTGGAAGCCCAAGGCCACATGCTGGGCGACCTGATCCCCCTGGCCGCCGCCGAGCCGGTCGAGGCGCAAGAGCGGGAACTGATCGACAAAGGCCTGCCGCTGATCGACCATCTCGAGCCGGTGGTCGATCAAAGCGGCGCCACCAGCTGGATTTCCACCACCAAGGTCCCCATCCAGATGGGCGGCAAGGTGGTCGGGCTGGCCGGGATCTCGCGCGATGTCACCAAGCGCAAGCAGGCCGAGGATATGCTGCGTCGCTCCCATGACGACCTGCAAAAGGCGGTGGACGAACGTACCGCCTGGCTGCGTCAGGAAATCAGCCGCCGTACCCAGGCCGAAGAACAGGCCCGGGCGGCGCGCGACGTGGCGGAATCGTCCAGTCGGGCGAAAAGCACCTTCCTGGCCAATATGAGCCATGAATTGCGTACGCCGCTGAACGCCATCATCGGTTTCGCCGAACTGACCGAAACCCAGTTGAACGATGCCGAACGGGCCAAGTTGGGCGGATTCATCGCCGATATCGGCGAATCGGCCCATCATCTGCTGCGGGTGATCAACGATATCTTGGATGTGGCCCGGGTCGAGGCCGGTAAGATCGACCTGCACGAAACCACCATCTATGTCCCCGAACTGATCCAGTCGGCGGTGCGCCTGACCACCCCCAGCGTCACCGCCAAGCAGCAGATGGTGATGACGTCCTGCCCCGACGATTTGCCACGCATCAAGGGCGACGAACGACTGATCAAACAGATTTTGCTGAATCTGGTGATCAACGCGTCCAAGTTCAGTGGACGCGGTGGCCGCATCACCATCGATGCCGCTGCGGTGAAGGATCGTGTGCGTCTGACCATCGCCGACGATGGCTGCGGCATCGCCGCCGAAGACATTCCCAAGGTCCTGCAGCCCTTTGGTCAGGTGCACAATCTGTTGGCGCCCAAACAGGAAGGCACGGGGCTGGGCTTGCCGCTGGCCCGCGAGTTCATGGAACTGCACGGCGGTTCCTTGGAGCTGGCATCCGAACTGAACAAGGGCACCATCGTGACCCTGACCTTCCCGCCGGCCCGGGTGGTGCCATGAATGGGGTTCTGCCCATCGCCGCCATCGGCGGCGAGGGGGCAAGTCAAGCCTTGGAAGCCTTCGTGGCCGAACTGGCGGCCCAGGGCGTCCAGGTGCGTGGACTGATCCAGCGCCATCATCCCGACATGCATCTGGTGGACGTGGAAAGCGGCCAGACCTATGCCATCACCCAGGATCTGGGGGCGGAATCGGAATCGTGCCGTCTGGACCCGTCGGGCATCGCCGAGGCGTCGGTGGTGTTGCGCCGTGCCTTGGCTGAACGCGCCGCCCTGGTGGTGGTCAACCGCTTCGGCAAGCTGGAAGCGGCAGGTGGTGGTCTGTCCGCCGAAATGTTGGCGCTGATGGCCGAATGCGTGCCCATGCTGACCACGGTCGGTGCCGACCAGTTGGAATCCTGGGCCACGTTTACCGGTGGTGCCGGTCTTGTTCTGCCCGCCGATCAGCAGAGCATCCGCCAGTGGTGGAACAGCCTTTAACCCTCGATTTCCACCATGGCGGCGAAACCCGACACTTCCAGGACGCGGCGCACCTGACCTTGGGGCATCGCCACCGTCAGGCTGGCGCCCTGCGCTTTCAGGCTGTCATGGGTGATCAGCAGCAGGCCCAGGCCGGCGGCATCCAACTGTCCGACATCCGTCATGTCCAGACGGATGCGGGAATTGGGGCGCGGCGCTGGCATTTGAAGCAGCATGCGACGCCATTGCGGATGGGCTTCGAACACCAAATCCCCTGTGAGCCGAATGGACTGGCCGTCGAAGCTGTAATTCAGGCTTTGCCCCATGAGTTATCCCCCTAAGCCAAGACGGTGTGCAGGAAGGAATCCACGTCACGCGACAGCTTGTCGGTGGGTTCTTCCAAATCTTCCGCCGCCCAGATCACCCGGATGGCGGATGCGAAGGCCCGCGCCGAGGTCAGCGTCACTTGGGCGACACCGTCGGCCAGGGTCCGGGCGTCGTTGCTGACCGCGCTCATGCTGGCGGCGATTTCGCGGGTCGCCGCTCCTTGCTGCTCGACCGCTCCGGCGATCGAGGCGCTGACATGGTCGATGTCGTCGATGGTGGCGGCGATGCCGTGGATGGCGGTCACCGTCTCGGCGGTGACGTGACGGATTTCATCGACCTGCTGACCGATATCGGCGGTGGCCTGGGCGGTCTGGTCGGCCAGTTTGCGCACTTCGGCGGCGACCACGGCGAAGCCCTTGCCCATGTCGCCGGCCCGCGCCGCTTCGATGGTGGCGTTCATGGCCAGCATGTTGGTTTGCCGGGCGATGGAATCGATCAGCCCGACCATGGAACCGACACGCTGGCCGATTTCACCCATGGCGGCGACCATGCGGTCGGTGCGCCGGGCATCTTCGGCGGCCTGGGCGGCGATGGATGACGCGCGATGGGCCTGACTGCCGATTTCGCCCACCGACGCCGACAATTCCTCGATGGCGGTGGCCACCGAGGCGACGTTGGCGGTGGTGCGGCGCGAAGCCTCGGCCACGCCCAGCACGTCGCCCTGGCCGTCCCGATCGGCGGCAAGCCCCACGTCCTCGGCGATGGCGATGATTTCCCCGGTCTTGACGGAAAGCTGGGTGGCGTTGCTGCGAACGTTGGTTTCCAGAGCTTCCGCCAGTCTTTGAGTCTGTTCGCGGCGCGATTCCTCGGTCCGCTGTTTCAATTCTTCCTGCTCGGTCCGCAACCGCGCCATGTTGGCGCTGGTTTCCCGGAACACGGCGAAGGCCGAGGCCATCTCGCCGATCTCGTCGCCACGATCGGCCAGGTCCGGGCATTGGGCGTCAGCCCCCGATGCCAGTTCCGACATGGCGCGGGTCAGGGTTTCCATGGGGCGGGCCAGATGAACCCACATCAGCAAGAAGGCCAAGGTCAAAGCGGAAAAGCTGCCGCCACACGCCAGACCCATCACCACCGGCCTGGACCAGCCCAAGGCCAGGGCCAGGATGACGCTGGCCTGGGCACAGCCGCACAGGGCGATGGTCAACAACACCTTGGGGCGGATGCCCAAATCGACGACCAGCGCCATCACCAGACTCCTGCCGCGGCGGTGGCGATGCTGCCCAACAATCCGGCCGACCCCAAAAAGGCGATCAGCAGCCAGCGCAGATTGCTGCGCGAGCGGCTTTGCGCGTTGAGAGCCGCGCCGTGCATGGTTTCTTCCAGGCGCATTTCCACTTCCTTCAATGCGTCGATACGCCGGGTCGCGGCTTCGAACCACATGGGCGCGGTGGGGCGGTGGACACTGGCATCTTCCGACAGTGCCGCATAACGCAGCGATGTCACCACCCGTTCGGAATCGGCCAAGCTGGCCCGGGAAAACCGCGCCAAGTCGGTGCCGGCCCCTTCGGCGAACAATTTCAGCAACATGTCCTGCTGTTCGCGCAGATCATGGGCGCGACGGCGGGCGGCGGGCTCGATGCTGGGGGCGGCCAGCAGACCGGTCAGATGGGCACGTTCCTGGCCGGCGGCTTCCTTGGCCGAGATCAGGTTCAAATAGGCGGTCCCCAGACGGGCCAGACGGCCGCGCGCCGAGTTCTTCACCCCCAAGGCGATCAAATCCAGCAAGCTGCCGATGCGTCCGGAATATCCCATGGCCGCTTGCGGGGGCGACATCTTATGGTCGTCGATCCCCTGGCGATGGGCCGAAAGGCCGTTCAAGGCTTGGCTGACCGCGTCGTGAACCGGATCGGCGGGATGGCTTTTGAACAACGGCATGAAGGCGGACAAGGCGCTTTGCGTATGCTGCCTTTGACTGACCATCGCCGTTTGGTCGCCGTCAGGCTTTGACAAAAAGCCCACCGACAGGCCGCGTTCCCTTTGCAATTCGTGGATCAGACGGCCGGCGGCGATGATCAAGCCGATGCGGTCCAAGGTCAGGTGCGAATTCTTGCCCATGCGCCGGGCATCCAGCAAAAGCGGTGGGGCCGCCACCAACAACGCGGCGGCGGGGACAGCCATACCGCCCAGGGCGGCTGCGGATACGAAACCTTGCATGGTCACCTCCGGAATGGAACGGGGCGACGTTTATGTAGCAACTGACATGCCAGTTTCGGGGCTTTGAATTCGCATGCGTTTTCGATGCAATAAAAAAGAGCCTGCTTGTTAAGCAGGCTCTGGCGTGTTGCGCTGCGCAAAAAATGTGCGTTAAAGTTGCGATAACCAAGGCGAAATGTCGTTTCTGGCCCGGTCGCTGTACAATTTCTTGCGGTCGCGACCCTTGATCTTCTTGCCGCGTTCGTCGCGTTCCGGCGCCGGGGGAAACAGGCCGAAATTGACGTTCATCGGCTGATAGGTGTCCACATGGGCGCCGCCGGTGACATGGGCCAGGATGGCGCCCAAGGCGGTGGTGGCCGGCGGCGACACGAATTCGCCGCCCAAGGCTTGGGCGCTGGCCGCCAGACCGGCCAGCAGGCCGATGGCGGTGCTTTCCACATAGCCTTCGCAGCCGGTGATCTGACCGGCCAGACGCAGGCGCGGCTGGGCCTTCAGGCGCAGCTGGCCATCCAGCACCTTGGGGCCGTTGACGAAGGTGTTGCGGTGCAGGCCGCCCAGACGGGCGAATTCGGCGCCTTCCAGACCGGGAATGGTGCGGAAGATGCGCACCTGTTCGCCGTGGCGCAGCTTGGTCTGGAAACCCACCATGTTGTAAAGGGTGCCCAGCTTGTTGTCCTGGCGCAGCTGGATCACCGCAAAGGGCTTGGGGCCGTTGGGATTGGTCAACCCCACCGGCTTGCCCGGACCATAGGCCAAGGTGTCGCGGCCGCGTTCGGCCATGACTTCGATGGGCAGACAGCCTTCGAAATAAGGCGTGTCCTTTTCCCAATCATGGAACGGCACCTTCTCGCCCGCCAACAGGGCATCGATGAAGGCGTAATATTCGTCCTTGGTCAGCGCACAATTGATGTAGTCCGACCCTTCGCCCTTGTCATAGCGCGACTGGAACCACGCCTTGGAAAAGTCGATGCTGTCCTTGTGGATGATCGGCGCGATGGCGTCGAAGAACGACAGCGAATCCTCGCCGGTCTGTTCGCGGATGGCCTTGGCCAAGGGTTCCGAGGTCAAAGGCCCGGTGGCGATCACCACGTTGTCCCAATCCTCGGGCGGCAGGGTGGTGATCTCTTCCCGGATGATGGTGACGTTGGGAAGCGCCGCCAAGGCCTGTTCGACACTGGCCGAGAACCCATCGCGGTCCACCGCCAAGGCGCCGCCCGCCGGCACCTTGTTGGCGTCGGCCGATGCCAGGATCAGCGATCCGGCCTTGCGCAATTCCTCGTGCAACAGGCCGACGGCGTTGTAATCGGCGTCGTCCGAGCGCAACGAGTTCGAGCACACCAACTCGGCCAAGCCGTCGGTTTGGTGGGCCGGGGTGGGGCGATGGGGCCGCATCTCGTGCAGCACCACGTTGGTTCCGCGCTGGGCGATCTGCCAGGCCGCTTCGCAGCCCGCCAATCCGCCGCCGATCACATGGATGGTTTTGGTCATGGGGGTGGAGATAAGCCCAGATGGGGCCGATGTCCAGCCTCATACGTTACACAAGGTGCGCCCTCGATCGGCGGGCGCATCACTCCGGGCTGCCTGCCTCCCGCGGCACAGGCCGCGAGGCCCCCAGGGCCTTACGCCTTGCTTTGGGTATCCGAAGACCCCACGTCCTGGACCGAGGTGACGAAGGACAGCGACGACGCCGACAACGGATTCTTGCCGAAGCCGATGCCACTGACCGAGGAATCGTCACGCTTTTGGCTTTTCTGGTCGGTGCGCTGCAAATCCATCGGGCCGAAGGCATAGCTGGCGAACAGCGACTGGCTGGCGTTTTCCTGCTTGCGGGTGTCGTGGGCGTCGGGCTTGTCCACCCGCTGCATCAGGGCGGCGGAATTGGGGTTGGTGCTGACCGGTTGCATGAAATGCTCCTGGTTGAAAAGGTCTGCGGATCCCGATGCAGACGCTGTGCCAATACTAAGTCATTGAAATTATGGAATAGTCATATTCTTACACTGGGAAAAAACTGCCGTCTTGAATTCGTCGTCCCATGTCGGAAGGATATTTCTTCCTGGCGCGGCTTAGGGTATAAGCAAGCACCGCCCAGCCACCCGATGGAGTAGGGGAAAACACACCCATGGCCAAGAAGTTCTATGTCGTCGGCGGCGAATACGCCGACACCACGTTCACCACCATTGCCGCCGGTCACAAGGAAGAATGCTTCGGCCCCTTCGGCATGCCGGAAGAAGCCCATGTCTGCTGGCGTGCCCTGACCGGCAAGACCGTGGACAACGCCATGATTCGTTATTCCATCCGTGCCGACGAAGACCAAAGCGACGATTCCTGGTACGTGGTGGGCGGCGAATATGCCGACACCTCGTTCGACGTCATCGCCGACGGCAAGACCCTGGAAGTGCATGGTCCCTTCGATCGCACCCTCGCCATGAACAAGTGGCGCGAACTGACCGGCAAGACCGTCGACAACGCCATGATGCGTTACGACCTGTGCAGCGCCGCCGAGTTGCCGGCCCGCAAGGGGTAATTATCCCCAGGGTGGAAAACCCATATTTTTAATATGGGCACTGGTATCCATTTGGTTTTCAGGGTATTTTCTTGTTTAGGACAGTTCCAAACAAGGAGATACCCTGATGTCCCATAAATACCACGTCTTCGTCTGCACCACCTCGCGTCCGGCCGGTCATCCGCGCGGCTGCTGCACCTCCAAGGGTGGCGGCGCCGTCATGTTCGACCAGATGATGATGCGCTTCCAAAAGCACATGCTGTGGGACAAGGGTGTCAGCCTGGCCCAGGCCAGCTGCTTGGGTTTTTGCGGTAACGGCCCGCTGATGGTGGTCTATCCGGAAGGTGTTTGGTATCAGCCGGTGGAAGCCGCTGATTACGACGAAATCGTCGATTCCCACTTCAAGAAGGGCCAAGTGGTCGAACGCCTGCGCGTCAACCCGGGTCACTGACTACCGCTTGGTGCCGTCGTTCCTGAAGCAGGGCAGGGGCGGCGGTACTAAGTTTCCGATCCTATGGATAGGCGGTCCTTGATCAGGCCGTAAAATTGCGATGGCGGTCCTTCCCCGTCATAGCGCCACCCCAGATGGGTGCCGCACTGCCCGCACAGGGCGATTTGCCAGACATATCCTTTGAACCAGCTGAACTCGCCCGAGGGCGTGCCGCTCAGGCGCAGGTTCTGGGCATCGGCGAAACACCACACTCGAAAAATGATCCCGGCCGGATTGAACACGACGTGTTCATGATCGCCGCGCATGGGCAGAAGCCAGTCATGACGGGCGATCAAGGCGCCGCATTGGCGGCAGCGGTAACAGACGATGCCGGGGGTGGTCTGGATTTCCGTCTCGACCTGTCCCCCGGCATCCAAAGGCATGGATTACGCCGTGCGCTGGATCAGGTGATAGCCAAACGGCGTCTCCACCACGTCGGAAATCTGGTCCAACTCCAGGCCAAAGGCGGCGGCTTCGAATTCACCCACCATCTGGCCACGGCCGAATTCGCCCAGATCGCCGCCTTCACGGCCCGACGGGCAGTCGGAATATTCGATGGCCATCTTGGCGAAATTGGCGCCCTTGTTGATCTGTTCCTTGATGTCCTTGATCAGCGCCTGGGCTTCCGCCTTGGAACGGGTGGCTTCCGAATGCATGGAACCGTCATACATCAGCAAGATGTGCGAGGCGCGGATCTGGGCTTCCGGTTCGGTGCGCACGATCAGGTGATAGCCGAACGGGGTTTCGACCACGTCGGACATCTGGCCCAATTGCAGAGCGAAGGCGGCTTCGTCGAAAGCCGGCACCATCATGCCCTGGCCGAACATGCCCAGATCGCCGCCGCCCTGGCCGGACGGGCAATCGGAATGCTGGGCCGCCAATTGGGTGAAATCGGCACCGGCGGCCAGCTGGGCCTTCAAGTCGTTGATCTGCGCCAGGGCCTCGTCCTGCGAACGGGTGGCGGTCGAGCGCATGGAGCCCTTGTACATGAGCAAGATGTGCGAGGCGCGGATTTGCGAAGCCATGAAAATCTCCCAATACTGAATAGCGCCGGGACCATAGCAGTAGCCTGGGGCCAGATGCTATAGCTTGTACCAGCAAAACGCGGGAGTTAAGCAATGAGTATCGAAACCATCGCCATTGTGTCGGGCCTGGTTTTCGGCGCCGGTCTGATCGTCGCCAAATTGTTGATCGGCCGTGCCTTGGCCAACAACGCCGCTAAGGTCCAGGACCAGAATCAGGAATAAAAAAACCCGCCGGAAGGCGGGTTTTTCTTCAGTATAGCCCCTCGCCGGGCGCAAACCTGCGGTTTGCTTGGCCGTCGCCTCAATGGCGGCAGGGGTAAGGTGATTCCAGCGGGTATCACCTTGCTTAATTCAGTCCCATCCACACGGTCGCCGCCGCCATCAAGGCCAGGGCGCACAGGAACGCCGCCTTCTTCAAACGCAGGGCCAGCGGCCCCTTGTTGTCGTTGGCGGGCCCGGTGATCCGAGGGCGCGGCGCGTTAACGCGCTGCCCCTCGGACGCCACCAGGTGGAGGTGCCGCTTAGCGCTTGGCGATCGGCGGGACATCGCGGACGTTTTCGCCGATGTAAAGCTGACGCGGACGACCGATCTTCTGGTCGCTGTCGGTCAGCATTTCGTTCCACTGGGCGATCCAGCCGACGGTGCGGGCCAGAGCGAACAGGCAGGTGAACACCTGGGTCGGGATGCCCATGGCGCGGAAGATGATGCCCGAATAGAAGTCGACGTTCGGGAACAGCTTGCGCTGGACGAAGTATTCGTCTTCCAGAGCGATGCGCTCGAGTTCCATGGCCAGCTTCAAGAGCGGGTCGTCCTGCTTGCCCAGTTCGGCCAGGACTTCATGGCAGGTCTTCTGCATGATCTTGGCGCGCGGGTCGTAGTTTTTGTAGACGCGGTGACCGAAGCCCATCAGGCGGAACGGATCGTCCTTGTCCTTGGCCTTGGCGATGAATTCGGGGATGCGGTCGACGCTGCCGATTTCATGCAGCATTTCCAGCACGGCTTCGTTGGCGCCACCGTGGGCGGGACCCCACAGCGAGGCGATGCCGGCGGCGATGCAGGCGAACGGGTTGGCGCCCGACGAACCGGCCAGACGGACGGTCGAGGTCGAAGCGTTCTGTTCGTGGTCGGCGTGCAGGATCAGGATGCGGTCCATGGCCTTGGACAGGACCGGGCTGACCTTGTATTCCTCGCACGGAGTGGCGAACATCAGGTGCAGGAAGTTTTCCGCATAGGTCAGCTTGTTCTGCGGGTACATGAAGGGCTGGCCCTGGCTGTACTTGTACGCCCAGCCGACGATGGTCGGCATCTTGGCGACCAGACGGTAGCTGGCGACCATGCGCTGATGCGGGTCGTTGATGTCGGTCGAGTCGTGGTAGAAGGCGGCCATGGCGCCGACCACGCCGCACATCACGGCCATCGGGTGCGAGTCACGACGGAAGCCACGGAAGAAGAACGAGATCTGTTCGTTCAGCATCGAGTGGCGGGTAATGTCCTGTTCGAACTTCAGCTTCTCGGCTTCGTTGGGCAGTTCGCCCTTCAGGATCAGATAGGCGACTTCCAGGAAGTCGCACTGCTCGGCCAGCTGTTCGATGGGATAGCCGCGATGCAGCAGCACGCCGTTGTCGCCATCGATATAGGTGATGGCCGACTTACAAGAACCGGTCGAGGTGTAACCGGGGTCGTAGGTGAAGACATCCAGGTCGCTGTACAGCTTGCGGATATCCATGACCTTCGGACCGACAGTGCCCGAATGCAGGGGGAATTCAACCTGCTTGCCGGTGCTGTTGTTGATCAGCGTAACGCTTTCCTTAGTGCTCATATCAGCTTTCCCCGTGATCCACACTAGTGTGCGAGTGTTATGCCGTGCCACATGCCGGTCGGGCGTGCGGCGGTTTCGTTCAAGGCCGGTCCTTTCCGCTGCAATCAGCGATACGGCCCAAAGACTCGGTCTTGCCCAACACCTCCATCACTTCGAAGATGGGGGGCGAAACCGAGGATCCGGTCAACGCGGCCCGAAGCGGCTGCGCCACCTTGCCCAGTTTCTGGCCTTTGCCTTCCGCGAACACGCGGGCGGCTTCTTCCAGAACATCCTTTTTCCATTCGCTTCCCTCGATCAGGGCGGCGAATTCGGCGAGCAACGCCATCTGGTCGGAATCGGCGGCCACCTTGGCGGCCTTGTCATCCAGCGCCAAGGGCCGGCGACGGGCGTAGAAGGCGGCCAGGTCGGTCAGTTCCACCAATGTCTTGGCCCGTTCCTTCAAGCCCCCCATGCCGGCCCGCAGGCGGGACTTGGCATCGGCGTCCACGTCATGGCCCAGCTTGGCTTCGATCAACGGCACCAGCAATTCGACCAGACGCGCATCATCGGCGACGCGCATGTAATGGCCGTTGAGGTTGGTCAACTTGGTCATGTCGAAACGCGAGGCCGAACGGCCCACCGAATCCAGGTCGAACCATTCCACCGCCTGCTCGGTGCTGATGATCTCTTCGTCGCCGTGGCTCCAGCCCAGGCGCAGCAGGTAATTACGGATGGCTTCCGGCAGGAAACCCATGTCGCGATAGGCTTCGGCGCCCAGCGCGCCGTGGCGCTTGGACAGCTTGGCGCCGTCGGGGCCGTGGATCAGCGGGATGTGGGCGAAACGCGGCACGTCCCAGCCGCACGCCTTGTACAGCTGGTACTGGCGGAAGGCGTTGGTCAGGTGGTCGTCGCCACGGATGACGTGCGTGATGCCCATGTCGTGATCGTCCACCACGACGGAAAGCATATAAGTGGGGGTGCCGTCGGCCCGCAGCAAGACCATGTCGTCCAGTTGGGCATTGGCCACTTTGACCTCGCCCTGGACCAAGTCGTCGATGACGGTTTCACCCTCTTGCGGGGCCTTCAGGCGGACCACGGCGGGCACGCCGGCGGGGGCGTCGCTGGCCGGACGGTCGCGCCAGATGCCGGGATAGCGCATGGGCTTGCCCTGGGCCTTTTGTTCGGCGCGGATGGCGTCCAGTTCTTCGGGGGTGCAATAGCAGTAATAGGCCTTGCCCTCGGCCACCAGCTGGCGGGCCACTTCGGCATGGCGGTCCATGCGGGCGAACTGGAACACCGGTTCGCCGTCGCCTTCCAGGCCCAGCCAGGTCAGGCCGTCGAAAATGGCGTCGACGGCTTCCTGGGTCGAACGCGCCCGGTCGGTGTCTTCGATGCGCAGCAGGAAGCGGCCCCCGTGATGACGCGCGAACAGCCAGTTGAACAGCGCCGTGCGGGCACCGCCAATGTGCAGAAATCCAGTGGGTGAGGGGGCGAAACGGGTAACGACCTGCATGATTATTGCGCGACGCTCCATGATCAAATTTGGCGCTGGCGAACTCTGTAGCATATTCTTTCGTCCATGACAGCCCGATCATCGCATCGGAGTGCAAATTTCCTGCCCGATAGGATGGGTTTTTACCCACGCGAACGGTTAGGTGGGGCTGTGGCGGGGGCGGGGTTTGACAAAGCGCCCGCACAATGGATAGTGGTCACTTCCCACGGTAACCAAGGACTTCATATGACCGCGGATTTCGTCAGCGTTCGCAGCCTGGTCTTCGAATATGGCACAACAAGGGCACTGGATCAGGTGGGCTTTGACCTTCCCGCCGGCTCGGTCACCGCCTTGGTCGGCCCCAACGGCGCCGGCAAGACCACCCTGTTGCGCTGTCTGGCCGGACTGGAACGCCCCTTGGCCGGGTCCATCGCCATCGACGGAATCGATGTTTTGGACCAACCGCGTTTGGCCCACACCCGGCTGGGATTTCAGCAGGATTTTTTTGGTGTCTACGACGAGTTGACGGTGCGCCGCAACCTGCTGCATGCCGCCGCCATCCAGGGTTTGGACCGTCACGACATGGAAGCGGCCAGCATCTGGGCGGCGGAAGCGGTGGGATTGTCCGACCGTATGGAGCAAAAGGCGGGGGCGCTGTCGCGCGGTCTGCGCCAGCGTCTGGCCATTGCCCGGGCCTTGGCCCACCGGCCGCGTCTGTTGCTGATGGACGAACCGGCTTCGGGCCTGGACCCGGAAGCTCGGCGCCATCTTTCCACCCTGATCCGTAATTTAAATTCGGCCGGCATGACCATCATCGTGTCGTCGCACATTTTGTCCGAGTTGGAAGATTACTCGACCCACATGCTGTCCTTGCGCGACGGGCATTCGGCGCAATTGGCCGTCCTGGGCGGCGAAAAGGCGCCGCGTTCGCGCTGGCGCCTGGGCTTGGTGGGGGATGCCCGCGATGCCCTGGCCGGTCTGCACGGCCTGTCCGAGGTTTCCGAAGCCGAGATCGTCGGTGGCGACATCGAGTTCAGCTTCGCCGGCGAACCCCTGGCCCGTCACCACCTGTTGCGTCACCTGATGGATCAGGGGGTGATGGTCACTGATCTGGCCCCCACCGGCGGCCATCTGGAAAAGCTGTATCTGGGAGAAAAAGCATGAGCGCCCCCTCGCTGCTGCGGATGAACCCCGAATTACAGCGTTGCCTGTGGCTGGAATTGACGCCCACCCGTCTGGTGCTGATGCCGGTGCTGCTGGGTCTGGTGCTGGCCGGTCTGCATCTGATCGGCACGCCCAACCTGAAGGAATGGCTGGGTTACGCCCTTTATTTCCTGCTGTTGCTGTGGGGGACCCGGCTGGCCGCCGAATCCTTCACCGACGAAGTGGCCCAGGGGACCTGGGACATTCAGCGCCTGTCGGCGACCAATCCGTTGGGCCTGGCTTTGGGCAAGCTGGTGGGCGGCACCATCTATGTGTGGTATGGCGCCGCCTGGTGCCTGCTGGCCCTGCCTTTCGTTCCCGGCGACATGGGGGGCGAGGAACTGGCCGGCATCCTGATCGGCGGTCTGTCGGGCCAAGCGGCGTCGCTGATGGTGGCCATGCTGTTGCACGGTTTCGACGCCAATCGGCGGCGCGGCTCCACCGCCTTGGCCCAGGTGGTCGGCATCGTCGCCGGTATTCCCAGCCTGGGCATGGCGGCGGCGCTGTCGTCGTTGGTGCGCGAATGGGGGACCGAAATCCATTGGTTCGGCGCCCAGTTCGATATCGGCCCCTTCACCCTGACCCAGCAGGTGCTGACCTTGGGCTGGTGGCTGCTGGGCGTGGCCTGGCTGGTGCGTCGCCAATTGGGGCATGCGCCGTCGCCATGGCCGTTCCTGGCCTTCGCCGTTTATCAAATGGCGTTTTCCACCGGTTTCCTGTTCGCCGGCGACCTGGTGCCGCCACTGCCGGTGGTCAGCGGCGTGGCCGCTTTGGCCGGGGCGGCCTTGGCCTATGTGTCGTTGTTCACCACGCCTTGGCACGTGGCCGACGCCAAACGGCTGATGCTGGCCGGCGATTGGGCCAAGCGCTGGTCGCTGCTGCCGTCCTGGCTGCCGGTGGCAGTGCTGGCGGTCATCCTGGGGGCGATCAGCGTGCTGTCGGGCGGGCGCGAATGGTCCCTGGCCGCTGCGGCCCTGGCCCTGTTCGTGCGTGACATCGCCCTGGTGGCGGCGGTGCGTCTGTTGTCGCGGCGCCGCACCACCTTGTTGCTGCTGGTGCTGGCGGTGCTGTTGTACGGGTTGTTGCCGGAAGTGTTGGACGCCATCGGCGGTATCGGCTTGCGGGCGTGGATTTTCCCCACCCTGGACGCCCCGGCGGTGACCCTGGTCGGGCCGTTGGCGCAGGCCCTGGCCTCGTTGGCTTTGGCCGGATGGGCGTGGAACCGGCGCAAGGGGCCGTGATCCCATGATCCAGCGGCTGTTGCTCGAACGCGAGCGTTGGCCGCTGTGGCTGCCGGTCTTCCTGGGCCTGGGCATCGCCGTTTATTTTGCACTAGGGGTTGAACCGCCTTGGTGGCTGGGGGCCTTGGTTCTGGCTGTGGTGCTGGGATTGGCGGTGATCCTGCGCCGTTGGGGCTGGGGGTTCCTGGTGGGCTGGCCCTTGGTCTTTGTCGCCCTGGGCTTTGCTGCCGCCCAAGCCCGTTCGGCTTGGGTGGCCGCCCCGGTGCTGGAACGGCCCAGCGGCCGGGTGGTGGTGCAAGGGCTGGTGGACGAGGTCGAACCCCTGGCCGAAGGCGGGCAACGGGTCACCTTGGTCCAGCCTCGCCTGGAATTGGACGGCCCGATCCCCACCAAATTACGCCTGCGCCTGAAACAGAACGATCCGGTCCCGGTGGGCGCGGTGATCCGCCTGGACGCCATTCTGGTGCCGCCGCCGCAACCCATGGCGCCCGGCGCCTTCGATTTCGCCCGCCATGCCTGGTTCATGGGGCTGGGGGCGGTGGGAAGTGGGCTGGGCGCCCCGGAAATCGTCACCTCGCCCTCCCGCGTCTGGGGGCTGAACCGCTTGCGCCAACACGTGCTGGAACGCATGACCCGGCAATTGCCTGCCGGTACCGGTGGGGTGGCGGCGGCCTTGGTGACCGGTGAGACCTCGGCCATTCCCCGCGCCATCTTGGATGATTACCGTGATTCCGGCCTGGCCCATCTGCTGTCCATTTCCGGCCTGCACATGAGCTTGCTGGCCGGTATGGCGTTTTTCGTGCTGCGCGGCGGTCTGGCCCTGATCCCCAGCGTGGCGCTGCGCCATCCCATCAAGAAATGGGCCGCCGCATTGGCCTTGCTGGCGACCTTTTTCTACATGCTGCTGGCCGGTGCCCCGATACCGGCGCAACGGGCCTTCATGATGACCGGCATCGTGCTTCTGGCGGTGATGCTGGACCGGTCCGCCTTGTCCATGCGTCTGGTGGCCTGGGCCGCCATCCTGGTGCTGCTGCTGTCCCCCGAGGCGCTGATCGGTCCCAGTTTCCAAATGTCCTTCGCCGCTGTGGTGGCGCTGATCGCCAGTTACGAAAAGCTGTCCGGACCGCTGGCCGCTTGGGGAGCCAATCATCGGGACTGGCATCACCGGGTGGCGCTGTACGCGATCGGGCTGGTGTTGTCGTCGCTGGTCGCCGGTTCGGCCACCGCCCTTTATGGCGCCTATCATTTCAACCGCTTCGCGCCGTTTTCGCTGTTGGCCAATCTGGCGGCGGTGCCGTTGACCGGCGCTTTGGTGATGCCGTCGGCCATGGCGGCCTTGGTTTTGATGCCCTTGGGGCTGGACAATCTGGCCCTGGTGCCGTTGGGCTGGGGCGTCGCCGCCATCAACTGGGTCGCTTCCCAGGTGGCGTCCTTGCCCGGCGCCGCCACGCTTTTGCCGCCCTTGCCGTCCTGGGCTTTGGCCGCCTTTACCCTGGGCGGGCTGTGGCTGGGGCTATGGAAAGAAAAGTGGCGTCTGTGGGGATTGCTGCCCATGGGGGCCGGTTTGGCCGGTTTCCTGACCGTCACGCCCCCGGACATCCTGGTGGACGGGCGCGGATATTCTTTCGCCGCGCGGTTGGCCGACGGCTCGTTGCTGGTCAACCGGGGCGGGCGGTTGTTGCGCGATACCTGGGAACGCCGGGCCGGCCCGCTGTCGGCCGAGCCCTGGCCCAAGAACGCCGTCAGCGCTGACCAGAGTCTGGCCTGTACTGCCGGCTTTTGCCTGTGGCGGGGCCAGGGGCGGCGCGTCGCCTATGTGCAAAAGGACGCCGCTGTCCAGGACGCCTGCGCCGGCGCCGATTGGGTGATCGCCGCCGTGCCGGTGCGCGACCATTGCCGGGGGCGGGCCAGGGTCATCGACCGCTTCGATTTGTGGCGCCGCGGCGCCCATGCCCTGTGGCTGTCAACCGGCCGGGTGGATTCGGTGGCACGCTGGCAGGGCGACCGGCCCTGGTCGCACCATCCGGTCAAACGTCGCAAAAAGCCCGATGAAATTCCGGCAACTAACGAAAAAGAAACGGAAAATGACGATTCTTAAAGTGGAATCCTGAAACGCCCGATTCCCAGTCCGGCGGGGTCGATGTCGGGGCTTTTGCCGTCCATCAATTGGCTCAGCAAACGGGCCGAGCCGCAGGCCATGGTCCACCCCAAGGTGCCGTGGCCGGTGTTCAGCCACAGCCCGCGCAGGCGGGTCGGGCCGATCAGCGGCACGCTGTCGGGGGTGACCGGGCGCAGACCGGCCCACGGTTCCACATGGTCGAAATCACCGGCGCCGGGGAACAGGGCGCGGGCGTGGCTTGCGATCAGCCGCCAGCGTCTTTCGTTCAAGCTGGGGTCGTAGCCGGCCATTTCGGCAGTGCCGGCGGCGCGCAGACGGTCGCCCAGACGCGAATAGACCATCTTGTGTTCGTCGTCGGTGATCGACAATGTCGGCGCCGCCGGCCCGTCGGCGGCCAGGGTGATGGAATAGCCCTTGGCCGGAACGATGGGCAGACGAATGCCGGCGGGGCGCGACAACAGCGGGCTCCACGATCCCAGGGCCAGAACCACAGAATCGGCTTTGATGTCCCCTTGGTCGGTGGCGGCGCCGGTCACCCGCTCCCCATCTGTCAATAGGTGGGTGACGGTGGTGCCGTAACGGAATTGGGCCCCCCGACGGGCGGCGTGATCGGCCATGGCGCGGGTGAATTTGTGGGCGTCGCCGCTTTCGTCACCCGGTGTCAGGATGCCGCCGGCCAGTTCCGGCCCGACGGCGGACAAAGCCGGTTCCAGGGCGACGCATTGGCTGCGGTCCTGAATTTGGCGGTCCAGGCCGAAGCGGTTCATCAGTTCGGCCGCCCGACAGCCTTGGTCGAATTCGCGGGCCGAACGATAGACGTGCAAGATACCCTGGGTCCGCTGGTCATAGTCCAGGGTCAGGCGCTGGCGCAGGTCGCGCAGGCAGTCGCGGGAATAAAGTGCGATCCGTAAGGTGCGTTCGGTGTTCAGCACCGCCCGGTCGCGGGTGCAATTGGACAGAAAACGCAAGCCCCAGGCCCACAGCGCGGGGTCGAAGCGGTTCCAGCGGAACAGCAACGGCGCGTCTTCGCGGCCCAGCCATTTCAGCACCTTGGGCAGCACGCCGGGATTGGCCCAGGGCTCGGCGTGGCAGGGCGAAATTTGTCCGCCATTGGCGAAGCTGGTTTCCAGCCCGGGGCCGGACTGACGGTCCAGCACCACGACCTGATGCCCGGCTTCCGCCAGATGGTATGCGGTGGTGGCGCCGATGATTCCGGCACCCAAGACCAGCACCTTCACCGAAAGTTCTCCGTTCCCTGTGTACGACCTTCCTATCCCATGCCCCGCATCGCCGCAAGGGTGGGGCGACAAGGACGCGGTTCGCCAAAACCGATGAAGGGGCTAGGATTTATCCAGCAAGGAGGTCCGCATGCCCGCCGAGATCCTAAGCGTTGCCGAAATGTACCGTGCCGATTCGCTTGCCATGGTTGGCGGCATAGCCGGAACCACCCTGATGGAAGCCGCCGGTTGGGCGGTGGCTCGCGCGTTACGGCAGCGCTTTGCGCCTTGTCGGGTGGCGGTGCTGTGCGGACCGGGCAACAATGGCGGCGACGGTTTCGTCATCGCCCGTCTGTTGCGCCGTGCCGGATACGCGGTGCGGTTGGCGCTGTTGGGCGAGTTGGCCAATCTGAAAGGTGACGCGGCTTATATGGCCGGATTGTGGACCGGGGCCGTCGAATCCATGGAACCGACCGTGCTGGACGGTGCCCAGGTGGTGGTCGACGCCCTGTTCGGGGCCGGCTTGGCCCGCCCCCTGGACGGGATTTCCGCCGAGATGATCGCCCAAATCGCCGCCCGCAAGCTGCCTTTGGTGGCGGTGGACGTTCCCTCGGGGGTGGATGGCGACACCGGGGCGGTGCTGGGCATGGCGCCGCAAGCGGTGGTCACCGTCACGTTCTTTCGCAAGAAACCCGGTCATCTGCTCTATCCCGGCCGTGCCCTGTGCGGTGAGGTGGTGGTGGCCGATATCGGCATTCCCGAATCCGTGCTGACCGAGGTCGAGCCGGCGGCCGCCGAGAACGGCCCGGATCTGTGGCGTCTCCGCTTTCCGTGGCCGCCGGCCGAGGGACATAAATACCAGCGCGGTCATCTGACCGTTCTGGGCGGCGCCGAGATGACCGGGGCCGCCCGTTTGGCGGCGCGGGCCGGTCGCCGGGTGGGGGCGGGGCTGGTGACCATCGCCGCCCCGGATTCGGCGCTTTCCGTCTATCGCGTCGCCGATCCCGGCAACATCGTCGTTCCCGAGGCCGAATTGGCGAGCTTGTTGACCGATCCCCGTCGCAACGCCTGGGTGGTGGGGCCGGGTGGCGGGCAGGGCGAGGGACGTCGGGCGCAATTGCGCGCGGTGCTGGATTCGGGCCGTGCCTGCGTCATCGACGCCGATGCCTTGGGCTGGCTCAGTCCGTGCAAGGATTCGTTGCGCAAATTGCTCTCTCCCACGGCGGTGCTGACCCCCCATGACGGCGAGTTCAGCCGTTTGTTCGGCGACATCAAGGGCTCGCGTTTGGACCGTGCCCGTCAGGCCGCCGCCTGTTCGGGGGCGGTGGTATTGTTGAAGGGCGCCGACACGGTGATCGCCCATCCCGACGGAAGGGCGGTGATCAACGCGATGGCGCCGTCCTTCTTGGCCACCGCCGGTTCGGGGGACGTGTTGGCCGGGTTGATCGGTGGCTTGATGGCGGCGGGGATGGAAAGTTTCGACGCGGCGTGCGCCGGGGCTTGGTTGCATGGTGCCGCCGCCGCCCAATTCGGTCCCGGATTGATCGCCGAGGACTTGCCCGAAGCCCTGCCCAAAGTGCTGGCCGACCTTTACCATCAGGAAAATCCACCTAAATAGCAGGGATAAGCACAACAAAGGGGGAGACCGCCATGACCGAAGCCGCGACACCGTCCTTGCTGGACCGGATCAAGGGGTTGGCCAAGTCCTGGCTGGAAGTGGCCGGATCGTCGAAAAGCGGTGAGACCCTCAGCTTCGATCCCCATCTGCCCGATGACGACGTGGCCCGCCTGCGCGAGCAGATGCAGGCCTGCCTGGACGGCAAGGGCGGCGAGGTTTCGGCCCGCGCCCGGGCCGCCGCCTTGGGGCGCGAATATCTGGATCTGTCCCCCGAGGGGCGACGCCGCTTCCTGAAATTGGTCGCCGACGAGTTCGGTCCCGATTCCGAAGCGGTGGACCAGGCCATGGAAGCCTTGCGCCAAGCCCCCGCCGACAAACGTGCCATGGTCGAACAACGCCTGCGCCAGGTGCTGGAACCGCCGCGTCTGCGTTTGCTGACCCAATTCAACGCCCTGCCCGAAGGTGTCAAGTTCCTGGTCGACCTGCGGGCCGAACTGGCGGCGATCGGCAAGGGCGATGCCGGTCTTCAGGCCCTGGAAAGCGATCTGAAGGGGCTGCTGGCGGCCTGGTTCGATGTCGGCTTTCTGGAATTGCGCCGCCTGACCTGGGCGTCGCCGGCCAGCGTGTTGGAAAAGCTGATCGAATACGAAGCGGTGCACACCATCCGCGGTTGGGACGATCTGAAGAACCGTTTGGATTCCGATCGTCGGCTCTATGCCTTTTTCCACCCGCGCATGCCCGATGAACCGCTGATCTTCGTCGAGGTCGCCCTGGTCCAAGGCATCAGCGGCAATGTCGGACAATTGTTGGATTTGAACGCCCCCTTGGGCAATCCCGATGCCGCCGACACCGCCATCTTCTATTCCATCAACAACGCCCAACGGGGCCTGAACGGCATTTCGTTCGGTAATTTCCTGATCAAGCGGGTGGTCGAGGAACTGACCCGCGAATTCAAGAACTTGAAGACCTTCGCCACGCTTTCACCCATGCCCGGTTTCCGCCATTGGCTGGAAAGCCGTCTGGCCGAGGGCGAACCGGGATTGCTGTCGGGCAACGAACACCGGGTCCTGGCCCAGGTGTCCAACGGCCTGGGGGCCAAGGGCAGCCTGAAGGCGTTGCTGGCCGACCCCGCCTGGGTGGGCGACAGCCATCTGTCGGAAGTGCTGCGCGGGCCGTTGATGCGGCTGGCGGCCCGTTATCTGGCCGAGGAACGCAAAGCCGGAGACCGCGCGTTGGACCCGGTGGCCCATTTCCACCTGTCCAACGGGGCACGTATCGAGCGGGTGAACTGGCGGGCCGATCTCAGTCCCAACGGGTTGCGTCAGTCCTGTGGCATGATGGTCAACTATCTTTACAAACTGGACGACATCGCCGCCAACCACGAAGCCTATGCCGGGCGCGGCAAGGTGGTGATTTCGTCCGGGGTCAAAACCTTGCTGAAAGGCTGAAGCAAAAAGGGCCGTGTCCCCAGGGGGACACGGCCCTTTGATGCGGGCGGGGATCAGACGGCGCGGATGTCGGCGACGAAACGATCCACTTGGTTTTCCAAGACGTTCGAATTCTGAGCCAGCGAGGCGGCGGCGTTCAGCACCTCGCGGGCGGTGTTGCCGGTTTCGAAGGCGGCTGCCGAAACCCGGGCGATGGTGCCGGTGACTTCCTGGGTGCCCATGGCCGCCTGCTGGACATTGCGGGCGATTTCCTGGGTGGCGGCGCCTTGCTCCTCGACGGCGGCGGCGATGGAGCCGGCGATCTCGTTGATCTGGCCGATGGTCCGCGCGATGTCGGTGATGGCGCCCACCGCGTCACGGGTGGCCGATTGCACGGCGCCGATCTGGGTGCCGATTTCGTTGGTGGCCTTGGCGGTCTGGTTGGCCAGTGATTTCACCTCGTTGGCGACCACGGCGAAACCCTTGCCGGCTTCACCGGCGCGGGCCGCTTCGATGGTGGCGTTCAGCGCCAAAAGGTTGGTCTGGCTGGCGATGGCGTTGATCAGGCTGACCACCTGACCGATCTTGCCGGCGGCTTCCGACAGGCTTTCCACCATTTGGTTGGTCCGCTCGGCCTCGGTCATGGCGTCGGCGGCGATGGCGGCGGAATGCGACACCTGGCGGCTGATTTCTTCGATGGACGACGACAATTCCTCGGCGGCGGCGGCCACCGTCTGGATGTTGGTGGTGGCTTCCTCGGCGGCGGCGGCGACCGTGGTCGACTGGCCCGAGGTTTCCTCGGCATTGGCGGCCATGGTTTGCGCCGCGGCTTCCACCTGGGTGGCGGCGGCGGCGACCTGGGACACCACGCCCTTGACGTCGCGTTCGAAACCGTCGGCCTTGGCCCCCAATTCGCGGGCGATGATGGCCTGGGTGTTGGCCTCGATATAGACCGAGGTGGCCAGATCCATGTCCAGATAGGCCGCCTTGTTGACGGCGGCCAGGGTGGCGGCGGCGACTTCCGGCTTCTTGCGGTAGGTTTGGGTGATCAGCGCGAACACCTGGTTCAGCACGAAGCAATAGCCGGCAGTGTACCAGCGGGGCTCGAGCCCGACACGCTGGTGGATCTTGCCGATTTCGGTGACGTTGGCGAAATAGCGGTCGTCGAAATTGCCGGCGAACACCGAATCCAGCCAATGCTTCTTCTGCATGGCGGCGGCGTGGGCGATGCGTTCCGGCGAGCCGAATTTGCCGGCCACCTCGGGATAGGACTTCACGTGGGCGTAAAAGGCGTCCAGCAGGGCGTCGATGTGTGACGCCAGAACCGGGCGGAATTCACGCAAAGTCTGGCAGGTCCGTTCGTCGATTTGCAAAAAAGCGATACGACCATCGCGATCAAGATCCATCGAAACTACCCCCAAAGGTTAGATACTCCATCCCTTAGATGGAGGCGTCCCCGTAAAAATGGTGTGACTCATCCACATTTTGATTGATCGGAAGTATAAGAAAACACCCGCAAAGTCTATAAGGATTTTAAGATTCGCGTCTTTTGAGGGCGGGGCGAAAAAACCCGATTGAGGGTCTGTATCATTGCGATCATCCATGCTATAGACACGCGTTCCGGCGGGCCGGACCTGAAAATCAGCCGAATTTTCGAAAGATGGACGGGGCCGCGCACCTGCCTATGCGGGCGTGGCGGAACTGGTAGACGCACCAGATTTAGGTTCTGGCGGTGAAAGCCGTGGGGGTTCAAGTCCCTTCGCCCGCACCAGTTTCGCCCAAGGTGTCCCGTATGGGAAGGCCAAGGGTGTCCGCCGGTGTTCTTCAACGTTTTTTCGATTGGCGAAAGACTGATGCAGGTAACCGAGACCAATGCTGACGGCCTGAAGCGCGAATTCAAGGTCGTCGTCCCCGCGGATCAGCTCGAGGCGCGTACCCAGGCCCGCCTGGAAGAGATCGCTCGCACCGTGAAGCTGCCCGGCTTCCGCCCCGGCAAAGTGCCGATGAAGATCGTGCGGCAGAAATATGCCGCCGCCATCATGGGCGAAGTGCTGGAGCAGGCGGTGAACGACGGCACCGGCAGCACCATCTCCGAACGCAACCTGCGTCCGGCCGCCCAGCCCAAGGTCGAGATCACTTCCTTCAACGAAGGTGCCGACCTGGAATTCTCCGTTTCGTTGGAAATCCTGCCGGAAATCATTCCGATGGACTTCTCTTCCATCTCGCTGGAACGCGAGAAGGCCGAGATCCCGGCCGAGGAGATCGACGAGACCCTGAAGAACATCGCCGAGCGCAATGAAAGCAGCGAGACCGTCGACCGCGCCGCCGCTTCCGGCGACCTGGTGGTCATCGATTTCGTCGGCAAGCAGGACGGCGTGGCGTTCCCCGGCGGCACCGCCGAGGGCTATTCGCTGAAGCTGGGCTCCAACACCTTCATCCCCGGCTTCGAAGACCAGCTGGTCGGCGCCAAGGCCGGCGACGCGGTGGTGGTCAAGGTCAGCTTCCCGGAAGGCTACGGCAATGCCGAGCTGGCCGGCAAGCCCGCCGAATTCGACGTCACCGTCAAGGAAGTCAAGGCCACCAAGCCGGCCGAGCTGAATGACGAATTGGCCAAGACCGTCGGTCTTGATTCGCTGGACGCCTTGAAGGGCGCCATTTCCGAGGAAATCGGCCGCGAGCTGAACGCCATCGCGCGCAACAAGGTCAAGCGCCTGTTGCTGGACGCCCTGGCCGCCGGTCACGACTTCGAGGTGCCGGCCAGCATGGTCGACGGCGAGTTCGACGCCATTTGGAAGCAGCTGGAAGCCGATCGTGAAGCCGGTCGTCTGGATCCGTCCGACGAAGGCAAGGACGACGACACGCTGAAGGCCGAGTACAAGGCTTTGGCCGAACGTCGGGTCCGTCTGGGTCTGCTGCTGGCCGAAGTCGGTCAGAAGAACGAAGTCACCGTCACCCAGGACGACCTGAACAAGGCGTTGATCGAGGAAGCCCGTCGCTATCCCGGTCAGGAACATCTGGTGTTCCAGTATTACCAGGGCAATGCCGAGGCTTTGAACTCGCTGCGCGCCCCCATCTTCGAAGAGAAGGTGGTGGATTTCATCCTGGAACTGGCCAAGGTGACCGACAAGCCGGTTTCCGCCGCTGATTTGCGCAAGGACCCCGACGAGGCGGCTTCCGCCGACGAGGCCAAGCCGAAGAAGAAGGCCGCCAGTAAGAAGAAGGCGGCCGACAAGGCGGAGTAAGGTTTCAGACGCCGGTGTTTCCGAAAGGAAATGCCGGCGTCCCACTTGTGCTCCCCGCTTTTCTCCCCCATTGTTTATTGCGGCGCATTCATCGGCGCCCCGAATTGTCAGGAAGAAGGACGGATCATGCGCGAGAGAGACCCCATCGACCTTTATATGAACACCCTGGTGCCGATGGTGGTCGAGCAGACCAGCCGGGGCGAGCGTTCCTACGACATCTACTCGCGCCTTTTGAAGGAACGCATCATCTTCCTGACCGGTCAGGTCTTTGACGAAGTCTCGTCGCTGATCTGCGCCCAATTGTTGTTCCTGGAATCGGAAAATCCGAACAAGGACATCGCGTTCTACATCAATTCGCCCGGTGGCGTGGTGACCTCGGGTCTGGCCATGTACGACACCATGCAGTACATCCGCCCGTCGGTGTCCACCGTGTGCCTGGGCCAGGCGGCTTCCATGGGGTCGCTGCTGCTGACCGCCGGCGCCAAGGGCAAGCGCTTCTCGCTGCCCAACGCCCGCGTGATGATCCACCAGCCGTCCGGCGGCGCCCAGGGTCAGGCCACCGACATCGAGATCCAGGCGCGGGAGATTCTGGCCTTGCGGGCCCGTCTGAACAACATGTACGTGACCCATACCGGCCAGTCGCTCGAGGTGATCGAGCGCGCCATGGAGCGCGACAAGTACATGACCGCCGACGAGGCCAAGGAGTTCGGTCTGATCGACGAAGTGGTGTCCAACCGCCCGACCCTGGAAGAGATCGAGGCAAAGGGCTGATATTAAGGCCGGCTTGGGATTTGGGATTTTGGTTGTGTGCCGATGATCCCTGTGGCTAACATGAATCCCAAGCTTCCGGCCGCTTTTTTCCAATGGAGTACCGATGACCAAGTCCACGAGCGGCGATTCCAAAAACACCCTGTACTGCTCTTTCTGCGGTAAGAGCCAGCACGAGGTGCGCAAACTGATCGCCGGGCCGACCGTCTTCATCTGTGATGAATGCGTCGAGCTGTGCATGGACATCATCCGCGAAGAACACAAGACTCACTTGGTCCGTTCGCGTGACGGCGTCCCCACCCCCAAGGATATCCGTGCCGTCCTTGACGATTACGTGATCGGCCAGGACCATGCCAAGAAGGTCCTGTCGGTGGCGGTGCACAACCACTACAAGCGCTTGCAGCATGGCGGCAAGGCCGGCGAGGTCGAGATCGCCAAGTCCAATATCTTGCTGGTCGGTCCCACCGGCTGCGGTAAGACCCTGTTGGCCCAGACCCTGGCCCGCATCCTGGATGTGCCGTTCACCATGGCCGACGCCACCACCCTGACCGAAGCCGGTTACGTGGGTGAAGACGTCGAAAACATCATCCTGAAGCTGTTGCAGGCCGCCGAATACAATGTCGAACGCGCCCAGCGCGGTATCGTCTACATCGACGAGGTCGACAAGATCAGCCGCAAGTCCGACAACCCGTCCATCACCCGCGACGTGTCGGGCGAGGGCGTGCAGCAGGCGTTGCTGAAGATCATGGAAGGCACGGTGGCCAGCGTTCCGCCCCAGGGTGGCCGCAAGCATCCGCAGCAGGAATTCCTGCAGGTGGACACCACCAACATCCTGTTCATCTGCGGCGGCGCCTTCGCCGGTCTGGAAAAGGTGATCGGTTCGCGGGGCAAGAACAACTCCATCGGCTTCGGTGCCGAGGTGCGTGGTCCCGACGAACGCCGCACCGGCCAGATCCTGCGTGAGGTCGAGCCGGAAGATTTGCTGAAATTCGGTCTGATCCCCGAATTCGTCGGCCGTCTGCCGGTTCTCGCCACCTTGGACGATCTGGACGTGGATGCCCTGGTGGAAATCCTGTCCAAGCCCAAGAACGCCTTGGTCAAGCAGTACCAGCGCCTGTTCGAGATGGAAGACACCAAGCTGTCCTTCACCGACGAAGCCCTGGTGTCCATTTCCGAGAAGGCCATTTCCCGCAAGACCGGCGCCCGTGGCCTGCGCTCGATCATGGAAGGCATTCTGCTCGACACCATGTTCGAACTGCCGGGCATGGAAAACATCGAGGAAGTGGTGGTCAACAAGGAAGTGGTCGAGAACAAGGCTCAGCCGCTGCTCATCTACTCGGAACGGCGTGAAGACGTCGGCGCCGGCGCCTAAGGGCGCCGGCCATTCCGGGCCTTGATCGGTCGCTCCCCTTGACGGGGCGGGGAAACCGACCATCTAGGTAAGAATTAGTATAAAGTCGGCCCGGGGTTTCCCGACCCTGGCCGCAGGCCCGAAGAGGTATCATGACCGAAATCGCTCGTGGCGACGTCTTCCCCGTTCTTCCGCTTCGCGACATCGTCGTCTTCCCCCACATGATCGTTCCCCTGTTCGTCGGCCGCGATAAGTCGGTCCGCGCGCTCGAAGACGTCATGCGCGAAGACAAGCAGATCTTGCTGGTGGCCCAGAAGAACGCGGCCCAGGATGATCCCACCACCGACGACATCTACACCGTCGGCACCGTCTCGACCGTTCTGCAATTGCTGAAGCTGCCCGACGGCACCGTCAAGGTGCTGGTGGAAGGCGGCAAGCGGGCCCGCATCACCGGTTTCACCGACAACGACTCGTTCTTCCAGGCCTATGCCGATGTGTTGGACGATGGCGAGTTGGAAGGCCAGGAACTGGAAGCCCTGGCCCGTTCCGTGGTCGGCCAGTTCGAGCAGTACATCAAGCTCAACAAGAAGATCCCGCCGGAAGTCCTGGTTTCGGTCAACCAGATCGAAGACCCCGCCAAGCTGGCCGACACCGTCGCCTCGCATCTGTCGCTCAAGATTTCCGACAAGCAGGAATTGCTGGAGCTGGGCACCACCGCCGAGCGTCTGGAACGCGTCTATTCCTTCATGGAGGGCGAGATCGGCGTCCTGCAGGTGGAAAAGAAGATCCGCAACCGGGTCAAGCGCCAGATGGAGAAGA
>DISD01000024.1 GCA_002435715.1 Rhodospirillaceae bacterium UBA6219 | reverse complement strand
TGGGCGCACCACATGTTCACCGTCGGCCTGAACGTCAACACCAGGGCCTATTTCACCGCCGCCACCATGGTCATCGCCGTGCCCACCGGCATCAAGGTGTTCAGTTGGATCGCCACCATGTGGGGCGGCTCGATCACTTTCAAGACACCCATGCTGTGGGCCACCGGCTTCGTCTTTTTGTTCACCATGGGGGGCGTCACCGGTGTGGTGCTGGCCAATTCCGGCGTCGACATCGCCCTGCACGACACCTATTACGTGGTCGCCCATTTCCATTACGTGCTGTCCTTGGGCGCCGTCTTCGCCATGTTCGCCGGCTTCTATTACTGGATCGGCAAGATGAGCGGCCGCCAATACCCGGAAACTTTGGGCAAGCTGCATTTCTGGATGACCTTCGTCGGCGTCAACCTGACCTTCTTCCCCCAGCACTTCCTGGGTCTGGCCGGCATGCCGCGCCGCATCCCCGATTATCCCGACGCCTTCTGGGGCTGGAACTACGTCAGTTCCATCGGTGCCTATATCGCCTTTACCGCAGCGTTGCTGTTCGTCTTCATCTGCTGGCGCACCTTCGCTGCCGGCCGCCGGGTCGAGGCCAATCCGTGGGGTGTTGGCGCCACCACCTTGGAATGGAGCGTCTCTTCGCCGCCGCCCTTCCATTCCTTCGAGAAGATCCCCCATATCGGCCCCGAAATGGGCCACCCGGCGGAGTAAGCCCATGCGACGCCGCCGCCGTCATACTCCCGTGGTCTTGACCTCTTTGGCGGTGGTCGCCGCCATGGTGGGCTTGGTGGCGGCCAGCGTGCCGCTTTACAATCTGTTCTGCCGGGTCACCGGCTATGGCGGCACCACCCAAGTGGCCGACCACCAGGTTCGGGCCACCAACCGCCCGATCACCGTGCGTTTCGACGCGTCGAAGGCCAAGGATCTGCCCTGGCGCTTCAAGCCGGCGCGCAACAGCATTGAAACCCATCTGGGCGAACAGGTTCTGGCCTTTTACACCGCCACCAATTTGTCCGACCATGCGGTGGTCGGCACGGCCACCTTCAACGTCACCCCGGCCAAGGCCGGCCAGTATTTCAACAAGGTGCAATGCTTCTGTTTCACCGAACAAAGGCTGGAACCGGGGCAAAGCGTCGACATGCCGGTGACCTTCTTCGTCGACCCCGCCCTGGCCAGTGACGAAACCACCCAGGAAGTCACCACCATCACCCTTTCCTACACCTTCTTCCCCATCCACGACAGGCAGGGGCGGTCATGAGCAACGCATCTTCCCATTCCCATCAGGATCATCCCTTCCATCTGCTCAATCCCAGCCCATGGCCGTTGATGGCGGCGATCGGCGCCTTCATCCTGGCCTATGGCGCCGTCCATTGGTTCCACGACCGCGATTCCACGTTGTGGATGTGGGTCGGCCTGGCGGCAGTGGCGGCCACCGCCTTTTTATGGTGGCGCGACGTGGTCAAGGAGGCGCGGCACGACCACGCCCACACCCACGAGGTCCGCCACGGCCTGCGCATGGGCATGGTGCTGTTCATCGCGTCGGAAGTGATGTTCTTCGTCGCCTTCTTCTGGGCCTTTTTCCACGGGGCCTTGATGACCAATCCCTCGGTCACCCAATGGCCGCCCGAGGGCATCGAGCCCCTGCACACCTGGAGCCTGCCCTTCATCAACACCCTGATCCTGTTGACGTCGGGGGCGACGGTGAACTGGGCCCATCACGGTGTGCGTGAAGGCAAGACCAACAAAGTGGTTCTGGGCCTGTTGGCGTCGGTGGCACTGGGGGGTTTGTTCCTCAGCCTGCAAATGGTGGAATATGGCGAGGCCACCTTCAAGTTCACCGAAGGCGTCTATCCGTCGGTGTTCTACATGGCCACCGGTTTCCACGGTTTCCACGTCTTCGTCGGCGTGTGTTTCCTGGCGGTCTGCGCTGTTCGTGCCCGCAAGGGGCATTTCACCCCAGACCATCACGTGGGGTTCGAAGCCGCCGCCTGGTATTGGCACTTCGTCGACGTGGTGTGGTTGTTCCTGTTCGTCTGGGTTTACTGGTGGGGGAATGGCTGATTGTTTTGGTGATCGCCCGCGATCACCAGCGCCCTCAAACGGCGGGCGAGGCGTATCTACGCCTCTTGCCTTCCGCGGCATAAGCCGCGCGGCCCTTAGGGCCTAGCCCAATCCCGGTGCGTTAACGCATCTGGATTGGGTCAATCCCAGTCCCCGCTCATCCGTCCTTCGGTCAAATGCAGGTCGCGTTCGTTGACCAGACAGGCGGCGGTTCCGGGAATGGTCTTGCCGCCCAAGGGCTGGGCCACCGCGTTGACCATGCACGATTGCGAACAGGCTTCGTTGCAGATTTCGATCTGGTTGTCGAAATTTTCCGACAGCCCCACATCCACATAGCCCTTCATCGCCTTGATGTCAGCGGTGGAATAATGCGCCACCGCCTTGGGGTATTCGGCCAGCATGCGATCGGCATCGATGTCGGAACAGCCGCAATGCGACACCAGCCCCAGGAAACGCCCCATACGGTTGACCGAAGCCGGTTGATCCGGCGGCGGCAAGGCGCAGCCGGCCAGGAAAGCAACGACACCCAAAGCCATCAGCCTGCGCATGATTTCCTCGCTTAATAGGGACATTCGGCCCGACCGCAGGACGCTGCTCCGGCCGGTCGCCAAGTATTGCAAACGGGGCACTTGACCAGATCGCGCACCGAATCGCCGTCCATGTCCGGGGTGAAACGCTTCCCCTGTCCGGACGGTGCGCCAACGCAACGTTCACGCCGCTCGGCCCGGCGCTGGACGTAGCGGAATCCAAACCAGACCGCCGCCACCACGGCAATTGTCAGCAGAAACTTAGTAAACATGGTGCAAGTGTGCTCCTGGTGCGTCGAACAGACAAGTGACCTTGGTCAAGTGCAATATATCGCATCGCAATATTTATGGTGCAGTGCGAATTTTCACACTACGACTAGGGATATGTCGAAATCCGCCCAGGACCTGTGCTAGGATCGTCAACGTTGAAAAGCATAAGCACACATGCCCTTCCATAGCGATGGAGACCGGCCATGTTGTCCCTGACTGATTGCGTCGCCTTTAGCGGCCTGACCCCCGAACAATTGGACGCTGTCGCGTGCTTCAAGCACGTTCCCACCGTGGTGGCCGCCGAATGGGCGGAAACCGTGCTGGATCAGCCCGATGGCTGCGACCAGGTCGAGGCCGCGTTGCAGGCCGAAGTTCAATTGGCCCACGACCACCATCTGGAAACCGAACAGGCCTGGGAACATGGCTTGGACGATTTCCGTCACGAACATCCGCACGACTGACCTGACAAGGATGTTCCCTGTCACCCTGGGGCGCGGCCAAATCGGGCGGCGCCCATTTTTTTGTCCAAAAGCAAACGGGGCACTGATCAGATGACCCGTGCCCCGATTGGTGTTGCACCTCGGCTGGATATAAGCATTTTCACGCTGAGCGTGAAGATGTGATCAGCCCGAGCGGCGATTGAACAGCCCGAAACGGACCAATTTTAAAGCTTAGATCACGATGCGTAAAAACCTACGCATCGTGATCTGGTTTTGTCTGCCCCTCGCCGGGCGCAATCCTTCGGATTGCTTGTCCGCGGCCTTGCTTGCACGCACGTCATTGAGATTGAGCCCCGTCTCCCCGCCATGCTCTGACCGGATGGTATCGTAGGCCTCCAATTGTGTGGTGAGCCTGGATCAACAAGGCTGGTTCAGACGGAATGGCCGCCCAGGCAGCGACAGGGGGGGGCGACATGCAGATCATTCAAAGCGAAAGCATCCGCCACCTGGATGAGGAGATCGCGGCCCTCATCGCCGAGGACGATCATCTCAGCCGCAGCCTGACTCTCTTGCTCTCCATTCCCGGCATCGGAGAACAATCCGCCGCCATCCTGCTGGCCGAAGTCCCGGACTTCCGCGCCTTTGGCCACAATAAGAAAATCACAGCCTTCGCCGGGCTCAGCCCCCAAGAGCACATCTCGGGCAGCTCGGTACGCGGAAAAACCCGCATCAGCAAGGCAGGCAATCCAAGGCTTCGCGCAGCCATGTACATGTGTGCCCTCTCGGCGCGGCGTTCCAACCCCACTTTGACGGCCTTCGGCCACCGCCTCAAGGAGGCGGGGAAGCCCCCAAAGGTCGTTCTGATCGCCGTCGCACGAAAGCTCTTGGTCATTGCCTACGGCGTCATGAAGACCCAGCGGGCGTTCATCCCAGCTTGACCGCGAACACGGTATCTCAATGGCCGCAGGTCGCGGGCCGCGTTCGATTTAACGCAGCCGGCTCTAAATCCCGACGGCCCGGCGGGTGGCCTCGGCCACCTGCGCCAGGTTCCGGGCCAGTTCGCGCGCTTGCTCCAACTCGCCGCGCTTCAGCGCGCTTTCGATGGCCGAGGCTTTGTCCGCCAGACGCACATAGCCCAGATTGGCGGCGCTGCCCTTGATGGAATGCGCCGCCGCCGCCGCTTTGTCGGCGATGGTGGCCGCCAGATTGCTTTCCACCTCGCCGATCCGCGCGTCCAAGGTGGCCATGAAATGGCCGCAGACTTCTTTGAGGTAATCCTCGCCCAGGGCGTCCTGCAAATCCTCGGTGACCGACGAATCCACCAGGGGCAAGGCGTCCTCGTCGGGATGGTCCACCGTCGCCATCTGTTGCGGCGGTGACAAGGCCGCCAAATCACGGCGGTGTCCCCACCGGCCCAACATGGCGCCCAGACGCTGGCGATCCACCGGTTTCGAGATGTAGTCGTTCATGCCGGCGGCCAAACAGGCTTCACGGTCTTCGTCCATGGCGTTGGCGGTCATGGCGATGATGGTGATACCGGCGACGTCACCCGACAGGGCGCGAATGGCCCGTGCCGAAGTCAGCCCGTCCATGTTGGGCATCTGCATATCCATCAGCACCAGGTCGTAATCCCCTTGCTGGACCAGGGCCAGGGCCTGGGCACCGTCATGGGCGACATCGGCGCGATGGCCCAATTTGGTCAACAGCCCCACCGCCACTTGCTGGTTGATGGCATTGTCTTCAGCCACCAGAACCCGTAAGGACAAGCCTTCTTCGTCGGGGCGGACCAGTTCGCCGCCGCGCCGGGCGGTCATCGGCATCAGGCTGTCCAGCAGCTGACTTTGCCGAAGCGGCAGGTCCAGTACCGCCGACACCCCCATGCGACGACGGTCGTCGGCGCCGATCTCGGTGGGGTTGGCGCTCAGCAGGATCAGTCGCATGGCCGCCAGACTGTCATCCGCCCGCAAGATGCTGACCAAGTCGCGGCCGCTCATGGTCGGCATGTCCGCCTGAATCATGGCGACGGTGAAGCGATGCTGTTCCTTCAGCGATTTGCGGGCCTCGCCCAAGCCGTCCAAGGAATCGGCGGCACAGGTCATCTTGCCCCCCCAATCCTCGAGGCGGCGGCACAAATCCTGACGCAAGGCGGCATCGGACGCGACCACCAGGATGTTCAAACCGTCCAGCGGCCGGCCGAAATCCGCCGGCAACAAGGAATCGTCGCAGCGCCGCAACGGGAACCGGAACCAGAAAGTGCTGCCTTGACCGGTGGTGCTGTCAAAACCGATGGTCCCGCCGAAAGCCGCAACGATGCGTTGACAGATGGCCAAGCCCAAACCGGTGCCGCCGAATTTGCGGGCCGTGGACGAATCCGCCTGGGTGAAGCGGTTGAACAGCCGGGCCTTGGCTTCTTCGGGAATGCCGATACCGGTATCGGTGATGCGGAACACCGCCTCGACGCTGTGTTCGTCCCAGGGCAACAATTCCACGGCCACCGACACGCCCCCCGTTTCGGTGAACTTGACGGCGTTGCCGACCAGGTTCAGCAGCACCTGGCGCAGACGGCCGGCATCGCCGACGAAAGCGCGGGCTCCTTCACGCGGCACGCTGACACTCAGTTCGATATTCCGGTCCCGCGCCCGGGGCAACAAGATGTCCACCACCCCTTCCACCAAGGGGGTCAGCAGGAACGGCGTATCCTCGAAGTCCAGCTTGCCGGCCTCCATCTTCGAGAAGTCCAAGATGTCGTTGATGATGGTCAGCAGGCTTTCCGCCGACACCCGGATGGTGTTGGTGAAATGGTTCTGTTCGGAACTGAGCGGCGTGTCCAGCAACAGGCTGGTCATGCCGATGATGCCGNNATGCCGTTCATCGGCGTGCGGATTTCATGGCTCATGGTGGCCAGGAAGTCGGATTTGGCCATGTTGGCCCGCTCCGCCGCCTGTTTGGCCTCGATCAGCGCCTGCTCGGTTTCCTTGCGAAGGGTGATGTCGCGGAAGGCGTTGACCGAGCCGGTCAGCTGACCATCTTGGACCAACGGCATCGAAGCCACTTCCATGGCGATGACATGGCCGTCGCGATGGCTGAAATATTCCTCGCCGGCATAGGGCTGGTTGCTGCTGACCGCCTTGAACACCGGGCAATCGCTGATCGGCAGATGTTCGTTGATGGCGTGGGAATGGAAAAGCGCGTGAGCCTGATGGCCGCGCATATCCGCCTCGTCGTATCCCAGCATGGCGCAGGCGGCGGGATTGGCCAACACGATCAAGCCCTGGTTGTCCATGACGAACAAACCATCGGCCATGGTGTCGGTGATCGCTTTCAGACTGGCCCGTTCATGTTCCAAGGCCGCCGACGACCGCTTCAACCGCACGAACAGGAAACACGCCATGCCCAGCATCAGGGTGGCCAAAGCCAGCGAGATGACGAATTCGCGAAAGATCAGGCCTTCCACCGGTGCCGGGGTATAGGAAATGACATAGCCGGCCAAACGCCCGTCGACATCCTTTACCGCCAGAAACGACACCGCGTAGTTCTGGTCGTCGCCTTCGGCTTTGATGGTGAAGGTCTCGCCCGCCGACATACGCCGGCCGACCTTGGGATTGCCCGCCAGTTCGACGTTCAGGCTATGCGCCAGGGGCGACAAGGGCGGCGGCGAATCGGCCAGACGCACCCCGGGATCCTCGACCAGGAAATCCGAACTGATTTCCGAGGGCGCATACAGATTGGACTGGCTGGCGAACAACACCTTTTCCACCACCTCGCGGCGGATGACGAAAGCGTATTCGCGGGTGGCGTCCAATTCGGCCATGGCGTTGCGAATGGCCTTGAAGGTCAGGCTGGTTTCGACGCTGCCGATATGCTTGTCGCCCTTTTCGATGGGATGGACGAAGCGAAAGCCCGAAGCGACGCGCCCGGCTTCGAAGCCTTGGACCGCCCGCTTTTCCCGATTGGCGATGCGCACCGAGGGACGGATGTCGAACAAGGGATCGCCAAAACGGTCAGGCTGATGAAAGCGCAGGAACGAGGTGCCGTCAGGCATATGGAAGTGCAATTGCCGCAAGTTGCGTTGCTGCAATTCGCGGTAAAGCGGGTACAGCATGCGGTACAGCCGGCCGCGCAGCAGCGCCTTTTCGTCGTCGTCCGCCTGGCTGGCGCGGTCCAGGATCTCGGTGACTTCGGGCTTGGCCATCAGGTCGAAATAAGACAGCTCCATGGCCAGCTTGTACATCTGCAAGCTGGACCGATAGGCCGTTTCCAAAACCGCCGTGAACTGGTCGAAATATTGTTGTTCCTTGTCGTGCCGCACCGTGTTGAGGAACAGCACCACCAAGGCTTCCAGCGCCACGAAGACGACCAGAATGCGGTTCATCCCCAAGCCCCCTTCCCGCTTGAGTAAACCCTAGAAATTACCGCTGTTGGGGATGCTCGCCTTGCGACGCAGGCGGCGCAGGCCGTCATAATCGCCATCGAAGGCCGCCACCGCGCCAAAGCGGATGTTGTCGCCCCAGCCCTTCAGGGTGTCGCCTTCGGCGGCCACCAGGGCGTCACGCAGCTTATCCATGCGTTCCTTGCTGACCGTCTTGGCGTTGGCCACCAGGGCGAAACCCGGCAACGGCCCCGATTCGGCGATCACCGCCAACCCCATATGGGCGTATTTCTTGCCGATGGCGGTCTTCAACCCGCCCAGGTCGAACTCGCCCCGGGTCACCGCCAAGGCCACTTCGTCATGCTTGTCCAGATAACGATACAAATTGTCTTCCAGGTTGGAACCGGCCTGACGCAAAAGACCGTCGGTGGACAGATAGCCGCAGGTGGACAAGGGCTGGGTCAAGGCCACCTTGCGCCCCTTCAACTTGGTCAGGTCGGGCTTGGCATCGGCGGGGGCGACGATGGCGCAGGTATAGGTGGCCGAACCGGATTTTTCCTTGAAATGAACCAAAGGCGTCGCCTGCGACACCTGATCGCGCAAGGTCAGGTAAGGCAACGGCCCCAAATAGGCCAGATCCAGCTTGCCGGCAGCGAATTTTTGCAAGATTTCAGCATAATCGGACGAATAGTCGATGGTGATGTCCACCCCCACCGCCTTTTCCAGGTGGGCCAGCATGGGCTTGACCTGTTTGACCACGGTTTCCGGCGTTTCCATGGGCAGCGGCGCGAAAGTCAGGCTATCCGCCGCACCGGCCGAACCACTTACGGCCGCCCACAGCACGACCGCCAGCAACCCACGTCCCATATGCTTCATCACCCATCACCCCAATATGCAAAACGGCATTGCGTATATCTCTAAAGCATGAACAACGTTTATGTCCCGCTTGAACCGATCATAAACGACGCAACGCTGTTCCGGCCCAACTGGCTTCGGGCCGCCAAGCCTCGATCCAGCCCAGGAAATCGTCGGCCGGCATGGGCGGCGCGATACGATAACCCTGGCCCAATTCACACCCCAGGCTCAGCAGCATGTCGCCATGTTCGACCTTTTCGATGCCTTCCGCCAGCACGGTGCGGCCAAAGCCGTTGGCCATGACGATGACGCCTTGGACGATGGCCAGGTCTTCATTGTCGTCGGGCAGGTTGGAAACGAAGGAACGGTCGATCTTCAAGGTGTCGATGGGCAGGTTGCGCAGATAGGTCAGCGACGAATAGCCGGTGCCGAAATCGTCCAAAGCCACCGACACACCCAAGCGGCGGCATTGTTCCAGCACGTCGCGGGCTCGGCCCACATCTTCCAGGGCGGCGGTTTCCACCACCTCGATCTGCAGCATGCGCGGCGGGACTTCGGGGAACTGGCGCAACAGATTGTCCAGGCTTTCGGCGAAATCGCCGGACAGCAGATGACCGGCGGCGATGTTGACGCTGACCGGAATCACCGCACCATTGTTTTTCCACACCCGCATCTGCGCCAACGAGGTCCGGATGACCCATTCGCCGATGGCAACATCCAGCCTGTCGTCTTCGATCAGCGGCAGGAACTCGGCCGGCGGCAACAGCCCCCGTTCCGGATGCAGCCAGCGGATCAGGGCTTCCGCCCCCACCACTTGGCCCAAACGCATGTTCACCTTGGGCTGGTAGAACAGCACGAACTGGCCGGAATCCAACGCGGCGCGAAGCGAACGGGCGGCGTCACGGCGCAACGAATGTTCCATGTCCAGATTGGGATCGAACAGCACATAGCGGTTCCTGCCATCCTGCTTGGCCTGGTACATGGCGCGGTCGGCATGACGCAACAAGGTGTCCGGGTCGCAATCGTCGCGCGGGAACAGGGCGATCCCGACACTGGCGGTAATGGTTTGCGGCGAAGTGCGGTCGGTGAACGCCATGGGGCTGGCCACCGTGTTCAGCACCTGTTCAAGAACACGCCGACATTGGTCTTCATCGGCGATGTCTTGCAACACCAGCACGTATTCGTCGCCCCCCAGGCGGGCCACGGTGTCGTCAACACCCACCACCTGACGCAGACGCTGGCCCACCTGAACCAGGATGGAATCGCCGACATGATGCCCCAAGCGGTCGTTGATCGGCTTGAAGCCGTCCAGATCCACATAGGCCACCGCCACCATCTTGCCATTGCGCCGACCATGCTCCAAGGCCTGGGTCAGCCGGTCGGCCAGCAGCACCCGATTGGGCAGACCGGTCAAGGCGTCGTGATGCGCCATGTGACGCAGCGCGTCTTCATGCCGCTTCAGCGTCGAGATATCCATGTAGACGCCGACGAAATTGACCACCTTTCCCTGCTCGTCCTGCACCGCCGCCAGGCTGACCCAATGGGGCACCACGTGGCCGTCGCGATGGCGGTACCAGATTTCACCAGTCCAGCGACCGTCGCGGCGGACCGCTTCGCACGGGTCGACATGGTCGCTGGAACGGTGCTGCCCGCAATTCAGGAACGAGGTGGGGCTGCCCACCAATTCGTCCTCGTCATAGCCGCTGAGCCGGCAAAAGGCCGGATTGGCGGACAGGATCACGCCATCGGCATCGGCGATCACCACGCCTTCCTGCACATGGGTGAAGATTTCGCCGTGCAGGCGCAACTCGGCCTTGGCGGCGTGCCGTTCCGACAGATCCTGAACCCCCAGGATGCGGTAATCGTCGTCGCCGAAGCGCAAAGTGTTGACCTCGACCCGCAGGGGGACCGAAGAGCCGTCGATGCGATGCCCGATGCAAGCACCGCCCGTATCCGGGCATTCGGGCAACAGCGCCGCCCGTTTCTTGCCGATCAGGGCTTGGGTTCCATGGCCGAAGACCTTGCCGGCATGGGCATTGGCGCGGATGACGAAATCGTCCTTGTCCACCACCAGCATGGCCTCGGGGGCGGTATGCAGGATCATGTCGGCCAGTTGCTCGCCCTGACGGGCCTTTTCCTCGGCCGCCAGACGCGCCCGTTCCAAACGGTGGCGGACCTGGGAATGCAAAATGGTCTGGCGGATCAACGGCCCGTCGGAACGGCCCTTGACCAAAAAGTCCTGGCACCCGTGGCGCAGGGCCAAAAGGCCGGTTTCCTCGTCATCGTTGGCGGTCAGGATGATGATGGCGGCGTCGCCGGCCACGTCGCGCACCGCATCGATCAGAAAGGTGCCGGCGGCATCGCCCAAAGTCAGGTCCAGCAGCACGGCGTCGGCGCCATGCACCCCCAAGAACGCCTGGCAACCGGCCAAGCTTTCCACCCAATGCAGCCGGATGTCGGTGAACCGTTCCATCCGCCCCAACACCAGCGCGGCGTCGACACGGTTGTCTTCCACAAGAAGGACACGAAGTGGCGGGGAGCTCATCGAAGGCGGGCACCTATAACTATGCGGAAGTATTAGTATCACGATCCATTCGAAAAACAGATGCAGAAAGCGCATACCCCCCATTCAAACGAAAACCCGCCGTCAGGGACGGCGGGTTCGGTCGTCGGGCCACGGACGGGCCCCACTTACAGCGGCGACAGCCCCAAACGTCCGAACAGGCTTTTGTCGGTGCCGGGCTGGGCGTTCTTGGCGGTCAGCAGCTTGTGGCCGCAGAAAATCGAATTGGCCCCGGCCATGAAGCAAAGCGCCTGCATTTCCTCGCTCATGCCTTCGCGGCCGGCCGACAGGCGGACGAACGACTGGGGCATCATGATGCGGGCGGCGGCGATGGTGCGGATGAAGTCGAAATTGTCCGGCTTCTCGGCGTTTTCCAGGGGCGTGCCGGGAATGGCGATCAGCAGGTTGATCGGCACGCTTTCCGGGTGCTTTTCCATGTTAGCCAAGGTCAGCAGCATCTTGCCGCGATCCTTGTTGGTCTCGCCCAGGCCGACGATGCCGCCGGAACACACATGCAGGCCGGCGTCGCGCACCACGTCCAGGGTATCCAGACGATCCTGGAAGGTCCGCGTGGTGATGACTTCCTTATAATGTTCCGGGCTGGTGTCGATGTTGTGGTTGTAATAATCCAGGCCGGCTTCCTTCAGGCGCTGGGCCTGCCACTTGTCGAGCAAACCGAAGGTGGCGCAGGTTTCCATGCCCAAGGCCTTGACGCCTTCGATCATCGCCACCGCGACTTCGAAATCGTCGCCCTTGGGGCCACGCCAGGCGGCGCCCATGCAAAAGCGCGAGGCGCCTTCTTCCTTGGCTTGGCGGGCGGCTTCCACCACCTGTTCCACCGCCATCAGCTTTTCCTTTTCCAAGCCGGTGGCGTAATGGGCCGATTGCGGACAATAGGTGCAGTCCTCGGGGCACGAGCCGGTCTTGATGGAAATCAGCCGCGACACCTGGATCTTGTTGGCGTCGAAATGCGCCCGGTGCACCTGCTGGGCTTGGAACATCAGGTCCATGAACGGCATGGCGAAGAAGGCTTGCACCTCTTCCTCGCGCCAATCGTGGCGAAGGCCGTCGTTCTGGGTCTTGATCTGCGCAGCTGCGTTCACCTTGGCAATCTCCTTAGTAACCCTGGTGGAAGCGTGGTTTTTCGCCGCTTTCCGGGTGCGCAATGTAGAACCCTCAACACTGGCTTTGCAAGAAAACCGAATAGGCGCTAGAAGGTCGGCCATGCAAAATCTTGACGCCACCCTGTCCCGCATGCTCGACGACCTGGCCCAAAGCGGCCGGAAGCGGTCGTTGCGCGTCATGCGCCATCTGCCCGCCGGTCGGGTGATCAAGGATGGGCGCGAATTGCTGAATTTTTCGTCCAACGACTATTTGGGCCTGGCGCAACACCCGCTGTTGATCGAACGCGCCCGGGAATGGGCGGAAAAATACGGCGCCGGATCGGCCGCCTCGCGTCTGGTCACCGGCCATACCGAGGCCTTCCGGCAGGTGGAAGAAAAAATCGCCGCCGCCAAGGGGGTCGAAGCCGCCTTGGTGTTCGCCAGCGGCTGGCAATGCAATGCCTCGGTGCTGCCGGCCTTGTTGGACCGTTCGGTCTGGGGGGCCGAGCCGCTGGTCTTCGCCGACCGCCTGAACCATGCCAGCCTGATCATGGGCTGCCAGTCGGCCGGGGTGAAGCAGAACCGTTTCCGCCACAACGACCTGACCCATCTCAAGGAATTGCTGGACCGCACCGGCCGATTGGAAGGCCCGCGCTTCATCGTCACCGAATCGGTGTTTTCCATGGATGGCGACGCCCCCGACATCGACCAATTGGTCGCCCTGGCCGAGGAATGGGACGCCTTCTTGTACCTGGACGAGGCCCATGCCACCGGGGTGTTGGGCACCAACGGTTTCGGCCTGTCAGTGGGCACCCACGTGGATTTGGCCATGGGGACCTTTTCCAAGGCTCTGGGCGGTTTCGGTGCCTATGTGGCGGTGTCCAAGACCTTGAAGGAATATCTGGTCAACCGCGCTTCGGGCCTGATCTACGCCACCGCCTTACCGCCCGCGGTCCTGGGCGCCATGGACGCCGCCTTGGATTTGGTGCCCAGCTTGGCGGCCGAACGCGCCAAGTTGCAGGACATGGCGGCCCGGCTGCGGGGACGGCTGAACGATGCCGGCCTGGATACCGGCCATTCCACCACCCAGATCGTTCCGGTCATCCTGGGCGACGAGGAACGCACCTTGAAAGTGGCCGCCTATTTGGAAGACAAGGGCTTCCTGGGTATCGCCATCCGCCCCCCCACCGTGCCGGTGGGCGGCAGCCGCATTCGTTTCGCCCTGTCGGCCGCTCACCACCCCGAGGACGTGGAACGCCTGGCCGATTGTGTCATCGACGCCGCAAGGTCCGTTCCATGAAGACGCTCGCCTTTGTCCACGGCTGGGGCTTCGACGCTCATTTCTGGCGTCCGGTGGCCGACCGCCTGCCCGATTTCGCCCGTATCTTCGTGGATTTGGGCTTTCGCGCCGAGCCCTTGCGCCCCGGCGCCAACAACCCCATCCTGGTCGGTCATTCCATGGGCTTCGCCTGGGCCTTGGCCGGCTTTCCCAAGCCGTGGTCGGGCGCCATCGCCGTCAACGGTTTTCCCCGCTTCACCCGCGCCCAGGATTTCATCGCCGGCACGCCGCCGCGCAGCCTGGAACGGATGATTTCCCGCTTCGAAACCCATCCCCAGGACGTGGCCAAGGACTTCCTGACCCGTTGCGGCGTCGAAGACCCCGACGTGGAAAACATTCGCCCCGCCCCCATGGGCGAAGCGTTGAAATGGCTGGCCGAATGCGACGAACGCGCCACCTTGGCCCAGTTGACCTGTCCGGTCATGGCCCTGGCCGGCACGCGGGACGCCATAATCCCCGAAGCCATGAGCCGGGATTCGTTCGCGCCGCAGACCCTGACCCTGGTGGACGGCGCCGGCCACCTGCTGCCCTGGACCCATCCCGAATGGGTGGCCGGTCAGATCCGTAAATTCGCGGCGATCCTGGGATGAACCGCAAACAGCAGGTGCGTGCGGCGTTTTCCGCCGCTGCCCGCTTCTATGAAGAAGCCGCCCGGGCCCAGGCGATCAGCGCCGATTTCCTGGCCGAGCTGGTGGCCGGTCTACCCGCGCCCCAGGCCCCCAAGGTGCTGGAATTCGGTTGTGGCACCGGCTTGTTGACCCGGCGGCTTTATCCCCGTCTGGGCGGAGAATGGCTGGTCAGCGATCTGTCACCCGACATGCTGCGGGCCGCCGAAAGCGCCCTGCCCGGTCCGCGCTATCAAATCGTGGACGCCGAAAACCCCGATTTGGACGAAAGCTTCGACCTGATCGTCTCGAACATGGCGGCGCAATGGTTCGCTGATTTGCCGGAAGCCGTCGCCAGATTGGCAAGCCGGCTTGATCCGGCCGGCCATCTGGTGTTTTCCACCCTGGCGGCCGGCTCGTTCCGCCAATGGCGCGACGCCCACCAAGTCCTGGGTCTGGAATGCGGCGTGCCGGCTTTTCCGACGGTTGACGCCCTGAAGAACACCCTGCCCCAGGCCCGTATCGTCGAGCAAACTTTCGACCTGGACTATGCCGACGGCCGCGCCTTCGCCGCCGAGTTGAAGCATATCGGCGCCGGCACCCCGACGCCCGGCCACGTGCCCTTAAGCGTCGGTCAGTTGCGTCGGGTGTTCCAAGGGCTGGGAAGCCCGTGCGCCATGACCTATCATGTGGCGCACGTGATCATTTCCAAGGAGTAAGCCATGCGCGGGGTTTTCGTCACCGGCACCGACACCGGCATCGGCAAGACCCTGGTTTCGGCTTGGCTGACCCATCATTGGCGGGCCGAATACTGGAAGCCGGTACAGACCGGCGCCACCGAGGATTCCGATTCCGCCACCATCGCCGCCCTGGCGCCCGCTGCCCGCATCCATCCCCCGGCCTATGTGTTCCAGGCGCCGTTGTCGCCCCACGAAGCCGCCCGCAAGGAAGGGGCCGCCATCACCTTGGATGGACTGAAATTGCCCAAGACCGAAGGCCCGCTGGTGGTGGAAGGGGCCGGCGGCATCCTGGTGCCGCTGACCGATACGGCATTGACGGTGGATTGGGTGGAAAACCTGGGATTGCCGACGGTGATCGTGGCGCGGTCCGGCCTGGGCACCATCAACCATACACTGCTGACCCTGGAGGCGTTGAAATGCCGCCATATTCCCATTCTGGGGGTGGTGCTGAACGGCCCGGTCAATGCCGACAACCGCGCCGCCATCGAACATTTCGGCGCGGTGCGGGTGGTGGCGGAAATCCCGCCTTTGGACCACGCCGATTCCGCCGCCATCGCCGCGCTGGCCCCGCCCGCCTTTCCCTGTCCGCCCTGTTTCCCCAAGCTTTAGGTGAAGCCGTCCCATGACCGATTCCATCCTGGACCTTGATGCCAAGCATGTCTGGCACCCCTTCACCCAGGCCGCCACCGCCGCGCCGCCACTGCATGCGGTCAGGGGCCATGGCGCGGTGATCGAGACCAGCGACGGCAAGGCTTATGTGGATCTGGTGTCGTCGTGGTGGGTCAATTTGCACGGCCATGCCAATCCGGTGATCGCCCGCGCCGTCGCCGAACAGGCGGCGACCTTGGAACAGGCCATCTTCGCCGAGTTCACCCACGAACCCGCCGCCCGCCTGGCGGCCCGCGTCTGCCAACAATTGCCCGACGGATTGGACCGGGTGTTCTATTCCGACGACGGGTCGACCGCCGTGGAAGTGGCCATGAAGATGGCCCGCCAATATTGGGGCAATGTGGGCCAGGACCGCCGGGTCTATGTGGGCTTTGACGGCGGCTATCACGGCGACACCGTGGGCGCCATGTCGCTGGGCCGCACTTCGGGCTATTTCGGCGCCTGGGAAAACTTCATGTTCCCGGTGGAAATCGCCCCCTTCCCCGCCACCTGGATCGGCGACGACACCTTCGCCGAGCGCGAAGCCCAGGCCTTGGCCGCCCTGGACGCCATCATAGAACGCAACCAGGGACAATTGGCCGCCATCATCATCGAGCCCTTGGTGCAGGGCGCGTCGGGCATGCGCATGTGCCGGGTGGAATTCCTGCAGGCGGTGGCGGCACGGGCCAAATCCGCCGGCACGCTGTTGATCCTGGACGAAGTGATGACCGGTTTCGGCCGTCTGGGCACCCCCTTCGCCTGCGTCAAGGCCGGCATCAATCCCGACATGATCTGCCTTTCCAAGGGGCTGACCGGCGGCTTTTTGCCCATGGCCATGACGGTGACCAGCGAAGCCCTGTATCAAGCGTTCCTGGGCAAGGAGGTGACGCGCGCCTTCCTGCACGGCCATTCCTATACCGCCAATCCCTTGGGCTGCGCCGCTGGCTTGGCGTCGTTGGATTTGCTGCTGTCGGCCGAATGTCAGGCCCGCATCCAGGCCATCGAGGCGGTCAACACCCAGCGCTTGACCGAGGCGGCCCGATTGCCGGCGGCGTGCCGGCCGCGTCTGATGGGCACCATCGCCGCCTTCGACCTGAAAGATGTCGCCCCCGGCACCGCCGCAGCCTTGAAACTGGCGTTCCGCGACCGAGGTTTGCTGATGCGGCCCATGGGCGACGTTTTGTATGTTTTGCCGCCTTATTGCCTGGATGATGTTGCATTGCACAATGCATGGGATATCATTATCGACGAGGTTTCCAAGCTGCCGGGAGACGATCCGTGCTGCGAATCGAGGAAATCGTCGGCGCCATGGATGACGAGTTCCGTTATTCCCTAGACGCGCTGAGCGACGAAAGACTGGCCCAGTTGATGGCGGACAAGGCGGCGTTGCGCCGCCTGCGCCCCATCGGTGTGTCCAATGCCGAGGCCCAGGCGATGATCGCCGCCATCCAGAAGAAGCGCGCCGAGCCGGTCGTCAAGCCGGCGCCGCGCGTGCGCAAACCCCGCCCCCCGCGCAAGGTTCAGCCGCCCATCACCCCCGAAATCACCGTCGCCGAACGTCCCGCCAGCGACATGGTCGAACCTGCTGACGTCGAAGCGGAAAGCGCCCCACTGGCCGTGGAAGGCCCGGCGCAATTGCCGCCCCCGGTCGAACCGGCCCTGCTGACGCCGCCATCCGCCCATGGCCCCGCCATCCGTCTGGGACCACCCGAACAAGACGGTCCGGTCATCGAACTGGGACCACCGGCCCCGCCCCCCGCGTCGCCCCAGCCGACCTTGCCGCAACAGCAGACCCGCATCGCCTTGGCGTCGCCCGTGGCCGGCCGCCACGCCTTGCTTTTGGGGGCGCTGTCCCTGGCCGTGGCGACGGCCTTGGCCTTACTTTAGCTGCATTGCGGATACGCATGGTCTTCGATCTTGGCTCGTGTATGGTAGCGCCATGATCGCTCGCAAGCCCGCCCGCCTGCTTCCTGCCTTGTTGCTCCTGGCCCTGGTCGCCGGGGCGGTGGTTTTCGTCTATGACCGCCGGACGGCCCGTTCGGTGCAGTTGGTGTCACCGCAACCCGGCATGGCAGTGGAAGCCATTTACGCCACCGGCACCATCGAACCGGTCACCTGGGCCAAGATCGGCGCGGTGACCACCGGCCGCATCGCCGAAATCCTGGTGGCGGAAGGCGACAACGTGCGCGTGGGCCAGCCATTGGCCCGCCTGGACGACCGCGAGGCCCGGGCCAAGGTCGCCGAGTTGGAAGCCCGCGCCGCCTATTGGCGGGAAGAAATGCGCCGCGCCGAAACCCTGGCGTCACGCGGTATTCGCGCCCCGGAATCGGCGCAAAAGGCCAAAAGCGAGTACGAACAGGCCATCGCCGCCATCAACGCCGCCCGCCAACGCCGGGCCGATTTGCTGGTCACCGCCCCCATGGACGGGGTGGTGCTGCGCAAGGACGGCGAAACCGGCGAGGTGGTGAAGCCGGAAAACACCATTTTCTGGGTCGGCGAACCACGGCCCCTGCGGGTCACCGCCGACGTCGACGAAGAAGACATCGCCAAGGTGGTGCCCGGCCAAAAGGTGCTGATCAAGGCCGACGCCTTCCCCGACCGCGCCCTGCAAGGTCAAGTCGACCAGATCACCCCCAAGGGTGACCCGATCAACAAGACCTTTCGGGTTCGCGTGGCGCTTCCCGACGACACGCCGCTGCTGGTCGGCATGACCGCCGAGATCAACATCATCACTGCCGAAAAGCCCCAGGCCCGGCTGATCCCGGCCAGTGCGCTGGGCAAGGATCAGGTGCTGGTGGAAGAAGACGGCCGCGCCCAAACCCGGGATATCAAAGTGGGCATCCGCGGCCGCGATCAGATCGAGGTGCTGGACGGCCTGTCCGACACCGACCGGGTGCTCGCGTCTCCGCCGGCCGGGTTGAAACCCGGCGACCGCATCAAGGGCAAGTAACCGTGCCGGCGCCACTGGGACTGGCCATCGCCGCCCGCCATCTGTCGCACCGTCGCCGCCAGACGGTGACGTCGCTGCTGGGGGTGGCGCTGGGGGTGGCGTTCTTCATCGCCATCGCCTCGATGATGCAGGGCTTCCAGCAAGATTTCGTCAACCGCATCATCGATTCGTCCCCGCACGTCACCATCAAGGACGAATTCCGCACGCCCCCGCGCCAACCGGTGGAAAACGTCTATCCCGGCGCCACCATCCAATTGCGAGGCCTGAAACCCAAGGACGAAGTGCGTGGCCTGCGGGGAGGGCGCGCCATCATCGCCGCCTTGGAACAAATACCCGGCCTGAAGGTGGCGCCGACATTGTCGGGCAACGCGCTGCTGCGCTATGGCCCCAAGGATTCGTCGGTGAACGTCATCGGCATCGATCCCGACAAGGAACGATTGGTCACCAAGCTGGAACAGGACCTGATCGCCGGCAAGCTGGAAGGTCTTTATACCGCTGCCAACGGCATCATCCTGGGCGAAGGCGTCGCCTTGAAAGCCGGTATCGCCATGGACGACCTGGTCAGCGTGGTCAGCCCCGAAGGCGTGGTCCTGCGCATGAAGGTGGTGGGCATCTTCCGCAGCGGCCTGACCCTGACCGACAATTTCGACACTTACATGCTGATGAAGAAGGCCCAGGTGTTGCAGAACCGCCCCAACGTCATCAACCGGGTGCGCATCCGCATGGACGACGTGGAACAAGCGGAAGCCTTGGCCAAAAGCATCGAGTCGCGCTTCGGCTATCGCACCGAAAGCTGGCAGGAACAATCGTCCAACGTGCTGGGCATCTTCGTCATCCAGAACGCCATCATGTATTCCACCGTCGGCGCCATCCTGATCGTCGCCTGCTTCGGCATCTTCAACGTCATCTCCACCGTGGTGTTCGAAAAGACCAAGGATATCGGCATCCTGAAATCCATGGGTTTCCGTGATGCCGACATCCGTCGCATCTTCGTCTATGAAGGCCTGATGGTCGGCTGCATCGGCGTGTTGATGGGCTGGGCCTTGGGCTATGGGCTGGTGGAATTCATGGGCAGCCTGGAATTCAAGATGGAAGGATTCGTCCGCGCCGAAGGCTTCGTGCTGTACCGCACCCCCAAGCATTACGCCATCAGCGGCGCCATGGGGCTGCTGGCGTCCACTTTCGCCGCCTGGCTGCCGGCACGACGGGCCAGCCGCATGAAGCCCGTCGACATCGTCCGGGGGGCGGCATGACCGCCATCCCCATTCTGGAAGCCCGCAACCTGACCCGCGAACTCCCCGGCCCGGTGCCGGTGACCTTGGTGCGCGACATCGATTTGGGGGTGGGTGCCGGCGAATTCGTCGCCATCACCGGCCCGTCGGGATCGGGCAAGTCGTCCTTGCTGTATCTGTTGGGCTTATTGGACGCCCCCAGTAATGGCGAGGTTCTGGTGGACGGGCTGACCACCCATGGGCTGAACGACAACCAGCTGGCCGATTTGCGTTTATCGCGTTTCGGCTTCGTCTTTCAGTTCCATTTCCTGCTGCCGGAATTCAACGCGCTGGACAACGTGCAAATCCCCATGCGCCGCCTGGGCTTGCTGGGCGCAGGGGAAATCCGCGACCGCGCCGAAATGCTGTTACAAGCCTTGGGACTGGGCGAACACGCCCACAAACTGCCCGAACAAATGTCGGGCGGCCAACGCCAGCGCGTCGCCATCGCCCGCGCCATGGCCAACGACCCTGCCGTTATCTTGGCCGACGAACCCACCGGCAATTTGGACACCAAATCGGCGGAAAACGTCTTTTCCCAGTTCCGCCGCTTGGCCACCGATTTGGGACGCGCCGTCGTGGTGGTCACCCACGACACCGAATTGGCCGCCCGCGCCGACCGCCGCGTCCATCTGGTGGACGGCCGCATCGTTCCCTGATGCAGTGCAGCATAGCTTCGGTAGGGGTTGCATTCGTCATCCCGATTGCCATATAGCTCGGGCACGGACTAAACCGTCCAGACGGTACAGTAAAGACCCTAGAGCCATGATGCCTCCGACACGGTCCAACGTGACCAAAGACAAGATTATCGACGCTGCCATGGCCATCGTGCGCGAACAAGGGGTCGCCAAGCTGACCTTGGACGCGGCGGCCAAGGTGGCGCAGGTGTCCAAGGGGGGCGTGCTGTACCATTTCAAAAGCAAGGACGATCTGATCCGCGCCATGGTGAGCCGCCTGATCGATTCCTGCGACGCCCTGCACATGGAACATTACGAACGCGAACCCGAAGGCCCTTATCGCTGGGCGCGGACCGTGGTGCACACCACCTTCGACCCACGTGGACCGTCCGACGACCCGATCAATTCCGCCCTGTTGGCGGCGGTCAGCGTCAACCCCGAGCTGTTGGCCCCCATTCACGCCAAATTCGCCGAATGGATCGAACGGGTCAAAAGCGACAGTCCCGACCCGGGTCGGGCCGCGCTGATCTGCATGGCCATGGACGGCTATATCTTCGAACGCATGTTGAAACTGCCCATTTGCGACCAGGAGGGCTGCGAACAGATCAAGCAAGCCGCCCTGGATCTGCTGAAATGAACCTGACGGAGCCTTCATCATGAAAATCAAACGCATGGCCATCATGTTGACCGCCAGCGTCGTCGTCTTTGGTGGCGTCCTGGGCTTCGTCCAGTTCAAGCAGATGATGATCAAGCAGTATTTCGCCACCATGCCCAAGCCGGTGATCCCGGTGACGGTGGAACCGGCCAAGGCCGAACAATGGCGCGACAGCGTCCAGGCGGTGGGCACCTTGGCCGCCGTCAACGGCGTCGACATCAGCGCGTCCAATTCCGGTCTGGTGACCGACATCGCCTTCCAATCCGGCCAACCGGTGAAAAAGGGCCAGATGCTGCTGCGTCTGGACTCGGATGTTGAAAAGGCATCGCTGCGCTCGGCCCAGGCGGAAGCCGACCTGGCCCGCATCTCGGCCAACCGCCAGCGCCAATTGGTGCGTTCCGACGCGGTCAGCCAGGCGGCAGTGGACAAGGCCGAAGCCGAACTGAAGGTCAAGGAAGCCCAGGTCGCCAGCCTGCGCGCCCAAATCGACAAGAAGCAGGTCCACGCCCCCTTTGACGGTGTCTTGGGCGTGCGCAAGGTCGATCTGGGTCAGTTCATCCAATCGGGCGAAGCCATCGTCAATCTTCAGGACCTGTCGGTGATGCTGGCCGATTTCTCGCTGTCGCAACGCGACCTGGAACTGGCCAGCGTCGGCCGCCCCATCCGCATGACCACCGATTCCTGGCCCGGACAGGTGTTCGACGGCAACATCGCCGCCATCGAACCCAAGGTGGATTCCAAGACCGGCATGGTGCTGGCCCAGGCCCGCTTCCCCAATGCCGAGGGCAAGCTGCGCCCCGGCATGTTCGCCCGTATCGAAATCCTGCGCGACACCACCGCCGAAGTGGTCACCGTGCCGGTGGAAGCGGTGTCCTACAACCTGCATGGCGACGCCGTCTTCATCGTCGAGGATGGCGCCGAAGGCCCGCAAGCCGCCCGTCAGGTGGTGCAACTGGGCGAACGCAAGGATGGCCGCGTGGTCATCCTGAAGGGTTTGCATGCCGGCGCCCAAGTGGTGACCACCGGCCAGCTGAAGCTGGAGCACGGGTCCAAGGTCCAGGTGGCGGGCACCGACCCGCTGAAACAAGCGGCCAAGGCCGAATAGGAGCGGACGCATGTTCGACATCTTCATCAAGCGCCCGGTCCTGGCCAGCGTCATCAGTCTTCTGATCCTGTTCGTCGGCTTGCGCGCGCTTTTGATGCTGCCGGTGCGGCAATATCCGGAAATGAAGAACACGGTGATCACCGTGACCACCACCTATCCGGGCGCCGACGCCGAACTGATCCAGGGGTTCATCACCCAGCCCTTGCAAAAGGCGGTGGCGACCTCGGCCGGTCTGGATTACCTGACCTCGTCCTCGGTCCAGGGCGCGTCCACCATCAAGGCCTATGTGCGGCTGAACGAAGACCCCGACGCCGCCATGACCGAGGTGATGAGCAAGGTCAACGAAGTGCGTTCGGTGTTGCCGCGCGCCATCAACGATCCGGTGCTGAAAAAGGAAACCGGCCAGACCTTCGCCTCGGCCTATCTGGCGTTTTCGTCCGACGTCTTAAGCCAGGAACAGATCACCGATTACGTCAACCGGGTGATCCAGCCGAAGCTGGCCTCGGTCCCCGGCGTCGCCAACCCGGAAGTGTTCGGTGGCCAGAACTTTTCCATCCGCGTCTGGCTGGACCCGGAAAAGCTGGCCCAGTTGGACCTGACCGCCGAGGACGTCAACGCGGCGCTGACCGCCAACAACTTCACCGCGGCCGCCGGTTCCACCAAGGGCGCCTATGACGTGGTGACCACCCAGGCCAAGACCGATCTGAACACCATCGCCGATTTCCGTAATCTGGTGGTCAAGAACGACGGCACCCGTCTGGTGCGCCTGTCCGATATCGGCGAAGTGTCCTTGGGGGCGCAGAACGACGAAATGGCGGTGTTCGCGTCCGGAAAGCGCGCCATCTTCGTCGGCGTCTTCACCACCCCCGAAGCAAACCCGCTGACGGTGATCAAGGAAATCCGCGAAAGCGCCCTGCCCGCCATCGAAAGCCAGCTGCCGCCCGGCCTGAAGGCGGAAATCGCCTATGATTCCACCGTGTTCATCCAGGCTGCCATCGACGAGGTGGTGAAAACCATCCTGGAAGCCGCCATCATCGTGATGATCGTCATCTTCGCCTTCATGGGCTCGGTGCGTTCGGTGGCCATTCCGGTCATCACCGTGCCGTTGTCCTTGATCGGCGTGGCGCTGTTCCTGTTGGCGCTTGGTTTCTCCATCAACCTGTTGACGCTTTTGGCCATGGTTCTGGCCATCGGTCTGGTGGTGGACGACGCCATCGTTGTCGTCGAAAACGTCCATCGTCATATCGAGGAAGGATTATCGCCCTTCCAGGCGGCCATCGTCGGCACCCGCGAAATCGCCGGCCCGGTCATTTCCATGACCATCACGCTGGCCGCCGTTTACGCCCCTATCGCCTTCATGGGCGGGCTGACCGGCTCGTTGTTCAAGGAATTCGCTTTGGCTTTGGCCGGTTCGGTGGTGGTGTCGGGCATCATCGCGCTGACGCTTTCGCCGATGATGTGTTCGCTGATCCTGAAGCATGACGAGGACAAGAAGGGCCTGCCGGCCCGTATCGACGCCATTTTCGACGCGCTTCAGGACAAGTACCGGCGTGTTCTGGCGGCGTCTTTGGCCGACCGCACCACCACCCTGACCTTTGCCACCATCGTCGTCGCCGTGCTGCCCTTGCTGTTCATGGCGGTGCCCACCGAACTGGCCCCGGAAGAAGATCAAGGCGTGCTGTTCACCGCCTTTACCGGCCCGGCTTCGGCCAATACCGAATATATGGAACTGTTCGCGGGTCAGATCGACGACACCTTGAAGCAATTCGACGAGGTCCAAGGCCGTTTCCTGATCGCCGGGATCGGCTCCATCAACCAGGGCTTCGGCGGCGCGGTGACCAAGCCGTGGGAAGACCGCAAGGCGTCGACCAAGGAACTGACGCCCATGTTCCAGCAAAAGCTGGACGCCATTTCCGGGGTCAAGGCGTCGGTGTTCTCGCCCCCGTCCCTGCCCGGCTCCGACGGTCTACCGGTGCAGTTCGTCGTCACCTCGACCGCCGATTACCGGGTGCTGAACGATTTGCAGGCGGAAATGATGCGCCGAGCCGCGACGTCGGGCATGTACGCCTTCATCGACAGCGATCTTAAGTTCGAAAGCCCGCAGACGGTGGTCGACATCGACCGAGACAAGGCGGCGTCTTACGGCGTCACCATGCAGCAGATCGGCGAATCGCTGGCCACCATGACCGGCGGCAACTATGTCAATCTGGTCAACCTGCAGGGCCGGTCCTATCAGGTCATCCCGCAGGTGCCGCGTGATTATCGCCTGGACCCGCGCCAATTGGGCCGCTTCCACGTGCGCACGGCAGACGGCAATTCGGTGCCGCTGTCGTCGCTGGTGACCCTGAAACAGGCGGTCAAGCCGGTGACGCTCAATCAGTTCAACCAGTTGAACAGCTTCACCATCAGTGCCTTCCCCATGCCCGGCACCACCTTGGGTCAGTCGCTGGCCACCTTGGAAGGCATCGCCAAGGAAGTGCTGCCGCAAGGCGCCACCTTTGATTATGCCGGCCAGTCGCGCCAGTACATCCAGGAAGGCAATTCCCTGGCGGTGACCTTCGTCTTCGCCCTGGTCATCATCTTCCTGGTGTTGGCGGCGCAGTTCGAAAGCTTCCGCGACCCGCTGGTCATCATGGTGTCGGTGCCGTTGTCGCTGTGCGGGGCGTTGATCCCGCTGGCCCTGGGTGTGGCCACCATGAACATCTATACCCAGGTGGGGCTGATCACCTTGATCGGCCTGATCACAAAACACGGCATCCTGATCTGCGAAGTGGCGCGTGAACGCCAGGAACAGGAAGGCCTGACCCGCATCCAAGCCGTTCAGGTGGCGGCCAGCCTGCGCCTGCGCCCCATCCTGATGACCACGGCGGCCATGGTCACCGGCCTGATCCCGCTGCTGCTGGCGAGCGGCGCCGGCGCCGCCAGCCGGTTCTCCATCGCCGTCGTCATCGTCGCCGGCATGAGCATCGGCACCTTGTTCACCTTGTTCGTGCTGCCGGTGATCTACACCTTCCTGGCCAGTGAACGCGGCAAGACGGCCGAACCCCAGCCCCACGGACACGTGGCGGCCGAAGGGGCGGAATAGAGAAAAGGCGGAACCGAAAGGTTCCGCCTTTTTGATTTAGTGCGAGGTACCGCTGGAATAGCTGATCTTGTTCCAGACATTGTACTTGCCGATGGGGGCGTTCATGGGCAGGCGCTTTTCCTCGGCGAAGGTCTTGGAATCCACCACGATGACCGCGCCGTCTTTTTCAGAAAGCGACAGCAACAGTTTCGACCCATCGCGATTGAATTCCACATGCCGCGTCAACCGCCCTGGCGCCGGCCGGATGGTTTTCACGATTTCCAAGCTGCGGGTGTCAATGATCTGCATGGCATCCTTTTCCTTGCCCATGGAGACATCGACCCAGGCATAGGGGCTGTTTTCATGACCGCGCATGAAGAAGCCCGGCCCCAGGGTGGGGATGCGTTTCACCGTTTCCCAGGTCTTCATGTCGATGATGCTGACCATGGCTTCCTTCAGATGCGGCGTGGCCATCAACATGCGATCGCCCTGCTTGAAGACGATGCCCGATCCCAGATGCGGCATGCCGCCCAAATCCAGGTCGGCCACCTTGCGCTTCAGGTCCAGGTCGACGACCATGCCCTTCTTGCCGTCTCGCGACGCCCCCATCACCCGTTCATAGCCTGGATCAAAGAAGAAGTCGTCCAGGTAATCGGGGGTGCGGATGCGCAAAGCCTGGAAGCGTCCGCCGGTGGTCACACCTTCTTCCAGCCCCGGTTCGCGCGAATGGGCCAGACCGTTGATCACCGGCCCGGCATCGTCGGCATAGGGGATTTCCCAAATCTCTTCCAGGTCGCGCAACGCCACCACGAAGGAATGCCGGGGTGGCGCGGTATAGACCGCCGACACCCGGCTGGTCTTGCCGTCGCCTTGCACCGGGATCACCTGCATCAGGGACAGATCGCTTGCGTCCAGCGCCACCAAGGTGTGGGGAAGAACATTGCCCACCATCAGGAAACGCCCGTCATCGGACACCGCCACATTGCGGGTGTTGATGCCGACGCGGATTTCCGCCATCAGCTTGCCGGTCCACATGTCCACCTTGGACACCCAGCCATCGCGTGAAGCGAAATAGACGAAGCGGCCGTCGGGGGAATATTTGGCCCCGCCATGCAAGGCGAAACGGCTTTGGAAGCGGTAAAGCGGTTTCATACTGTCGCCATCGACGATGCTGACATGATGGTCGCCGCCTTCCACCACGGTGAACAGGTTCAGCGGGTCGCCCTTGAACGGCGGCGTGGTGGGCAGGCTGGCCGGGTCGGTGACAACAAGATGCGACGCCTTGATCTGATCAATGCCCCATTCGGGCAAAGCCGGCACCGGGGAATAGACGTATTTGACCAGATCCTTGATCTGCTGGTCGTTCAGCTGATCCTTGAAGGCGGGCATCTGCGTCGCCTCGCGGCCGTTCAGGACCACCTTTTCCGCTTCGGCCTGACGCAGCCGCCCCAGATTTTCCGGCAAAAGCGCCGGGCCGATGGCCCCCAGACGGTCGGCGCCATGACAGGCGGCGCAGGTTTCGGTGTAAAGCCGCTGGGTGGCATCGTCCGCCAGGGCCGGAACGGCCATCAGGGCCAGGGCCAAGGGAAGCAGGCGTTTCATGCGACCTCCTTGTCGGTCAGATAGCAGCCGGGGTCCTCGCCCCAACGGTCGCCGCCGGCGCGGTCGGCCCGCACCCGGCTGTTGCCGTTGCAGATGTCCAGGTGACGACAGGTGCCGCAGCGACCGCCCAATGCGCGGGGATGGGGCCGCAGCCCTGACAGAACCGGGCTTTCCGGGTCGGACCACAAGGTTGAGAACGGCGTCTTGCGCACATTGCCCAACCGTTCGTGCCACCACATGGTGTCGGGATGGACCCAGCCCAGATTGTCGATATTGGCGACATTGACGCCGGCCGCGTTACCGCCCCATTGGCGCAGCTTGCCGGTGATGTGATCCGCCTTGTCGGGCCAGCGTTCGGCCACCCAGGACAGGAAATAGGGTCCGTCGGCATCGTTGTTGCCGGTGACGCATTCCACCTGCGGGTGCGCTTGGGCGAAATCGAAAAGCGTGTCCATGGCGCGCCGGGTCATGGCAAAAGCGGCGTCTTCGGCCCGGTTGACGTGGCCGCGCCCGGCATAATTCAGATGCGAGAAATAGAACTTCCCCACCCCTTCATCGGCGCAAAGCTGCAGGATATCGACGAAATGGTGGGCGTTTTCGGCGGTCATGGTGAAGCGTAAGCCCACCTTGACGCCACGATCGCGGCACAACCGCAAACCGTCCAGGGCGGCATGATAGGCGCCCGACTTGCCGCGAAAGGCGTCGTTGACGGCGCCGATGCCGTCCAGCGACACGCCGACATAATCGAACCCGGCGGCAGCGATGCGATCAGCCAAGGGCACGGTGATCAAGGTGCCGTTGGACGACAACGACACCGACGGGAAACCCAAATCCTTGGCCAGGGCGGCGATGTCGAAGATATCGGGGCGCAGCAAGGGCTCGCCGCCTGACAAGATCAGCGCCGGCACCTTGAAGGCGCGCAGATCCTTCATCACCGTTTGGACTTCGTCGAAATCCAGCTCGCCGGCGAAATCCTTGTCGGCCGAGGTGGAATAGCAATGCTTGCACAACAGATTACAGCGGCGGATCAGGTTCCAGATCACCACCGGNNAGGTTGCAGCGCCGGATCAGGTTCCAGATCACCACCGGGCCGGGCGGATTGCGCCGGGGCTGAACCGGGGTCGGCGCGTCAAGCTCGCGCAGGAATTGGCTGAGGCGGAACATCGCCGTTCCCTTTCAAACGTAGGCCGGTTTTCTTCAGGATGCGGGTGGAATAAAGCACCCGGTGCCCGCGGTTCATCACCCCCAAAGCCTGGGCGGCACGGACCACCAGTTGGTCGGCGTCGTCCTTGCGCCGGGCATGGATCATGGCGAACAGGTTGAACGGCCAGTCGGGCAGCAGACGCGGACGTTCATAGCAATGGCTGACGAAGCCCAACCCACACAAAGCCGCCCCGGCGGCGGCCACGTCGGCGTCAGCGACGTCCCACACGGTCATGCCGTTCCACGCATAGCCCAGGGCGTAATGGTTGGGCACCACACCGATGCGGCGGATAACACCGCTTTCCAGCATGATCTGGACGCGACGGCGCAATTCGGCGGCGTCGATCCCCAGATCGGCCGCGACCGAATCATAGGGCCGTTCCACCAGCGGCAAGCCGTCTTGGGTGGCAACAATGATCGCCCTGTCGATGTCGTCCAGAAGATGGGTCATGCCTCGAACTTCAGCCCGATATGGAACTCGGTGAGCTTGGGCAGATCGTGCGCCAGCAGACCGGTGCGGTCCTGGACTTCGGTCAAGACCTGGGCCACCCTCTCGCGGGTTTCGGCGGCGATGACGAACCACATGTTCAGGCGATGGTCGCGCTGGTAATTGTGCGCCACTTCGGCAAAGGAATTGACGATGTCCGTCACTTCGTCGAAGCGTTCGGCCGGCACTTCCATGGCCACCAGGGTGTTGTGGCCGCCGAAACGATCGGCGTTGTACATGGGGCCGAAACGCGACAACACCCCACGTTGGCGCAACACCTTGATACGGGTGATCAGCTGTTCGGCGCTCAGCCCCAAGGATTGGGCGGCATCGGCGAAGGGGGTTTCAGAAACAGGGAAGCCGCCTTGCAGGGCGTTGACGATGGCGCGGTCGGTGTCGTCCATGCCCCCTACTCCGCCGCCTGTCGATGCTGATAGCGCGCCCCGCATTGCTTGAAGCGCTTCAATGAAAACAAGGACTGCCGGGGGAAATGGTCCACCCCTTCGCGCACCGCCATGCCAGCGATGGCGGCTTCGACGGCGGCGCGGTCCTTGCCGTGCACCATGGTGAACAGGTTGTACGGCCAGTCGGGCAGCCGACGCGGCCGGCGATAGCACAAGGTCACTTCGTCGCATTGCCCCAGGCGGCGCCCCACCACCCCCACTTGGTCGTCTGGGATGTCCCACACCACCATGGCGTTGGCGCGATAGCCCAATTCGTGATGGCGCACGATGACCCCCAGGCGGCGGATGATACCGCGCTCGCGCAAGGCGGCCAGACTGGCGATGATTTCGGTTTCGCTCATCCCCACCACCGTACCCAGCCGGGCATAGGGCGAAGCGCACAGATCCAGCCCGCCGGACAGCGCGCTGATCAAATCCAGTTCACGGGCGCTTACGTCCATTGCAGTCCGAATCCCAGATCGATGTGGAAATCTTCCAGCATGGGCAGGTCCAAAACCTTGAGCCCGGTGCGGCGCGAAATATCGGCCAGCACCATGTCGATGCCGGCACGGTCGACGCAGGCGACCACGAACCACAGATTCAGGCGGTGCTCGCGCTGGTAATTATGGTTGACCTCGGGATAGTCGGTGACCAGGGCGGCCACCCGTTCCAGCCATTCGGGCGGCACCGCCATGGCGGCCAGGGTGGAGGCGCCGGCCACATTGGGGCGCACCACGGCGCCGACCCGGCTGACCGTGCCGCCCTGGCGCAAACGGTCCAGGCGGGCGATGACTTCGTCCTCGGCGATGCCCAGTTGGCGGCCGATGGCGGCAAAAGGACGCGGGTCCAGCGGCAGATCGTGCTGATATTCGTCCAACAGCCGGCGGTCGATCATATCCATGATCACAACCCCATGCGATGGGCGCGGGCGGTGAAGAAAATGCCCGACGGCTTGGTCGCCGGCATCTCGGCAACCTTTTCCAGACTTTGGGTGTCCCAGACACTGACCTGATCGGAATCACGCGCCGACATCCACACCCGTTCGCCACGCGGGGTGAATTCCATGTGCAGGACGGCCAGCCCCGGTTCGATGGTCTTGATCACCTTCAGACTGGGCACGTCCACCACCTGGACCTTACCGTTATCGGGCAAGGCGAAATTGACCCAAAGGCGCCGTCCGCCCGGTTGCAGCATGGCGAAGACCGGCTGGCCGGCAACGGGGACGCGGCCCACTTCGCGCCAGGTGTTCATGTCCACCACCAGCACTTCGTGACGGCCGATGGCCGGCAGAAAGGCCAGATTGCCCGATGCCGCCCAACCTTCCAGATGCGGCATCTTGTAGACCGGCAGCGCCTCTTGCCCACGGCCGTAATGGTCGAGGATGCGCCGCACGCCCTGATCGGGATTCCACAGATCCAGCAGGGCGATGCCGTCCTCGCCGAACAGCCCGGCCATGTAATAGCGGCCGTCCTCGGTGACCAAGGCGTCATAGGGTTGCTTGCCGATATGGGGGAACTTCCTAAGGCCCGGCTTGGTCCGGTCCTTCATGTCCAACAGCCAAATCTCGCCCGCGTCATAAAGCGAAAAGGCGAAGATGTTGCCGGGTGCGTCTTCCAGCCCCACCACTTTGGACGCCTTACCGTCGGCGCCGATGGCGGGAATGTCGGCCACCAGTTCCATGGTGTCGGTGTCGAACACCTTGACGCCCCCCGGGGTGTAATTGGCCACCGCCACCAAGGACCCATCCTGCGAAATGGCGCCGCCGATGGAATTGCCCGATTGCACCACGCGGCCGGCGATTTCGGCGCGCAGCATGTCCACCTTGGTCAGGCCGCCATCGCGGCCAAAAACAAAGGCGAAGCGTTCGTCGCGCGAATAGACGATGGAAGCATGGGACAGATCGCCCAGGCCGGGGATCGAGGCCAAGGCGGTTGAATGGGTGGATTCCACCAGTTTCAAACGCCCATCGGCCCGTTCCACCACCAGGCCCAGATCGCCGGTGGCGCGGTATTGCGGGGCGCAGGCGCCAAGGCCCAGCAACAGAGCCGCGCAAAGCAGTCGTTTCATGGGTTTTCCCCTTTCAGGCGACGCACCAGCCAGCGGGCGTCGGCTTCCGAAAGCAACATCTTCCAGGGCGGCATGGGGGTGCCCGGCCGACCTTCCAGAATGGTGTAAAGCAGGGTTTCGTCATCCTGGGCGCGCATGGCGTCCAAGGTCAGGGGCGAGCCCAAACCGCCCTTGCGGGTCATGCCGTGACACGATCCGCAATCCTGGCTGAGCATGGAATCCAGTTGCAGTTGTCGCGCCGCGTCGGGTTCCTTGGCCCAGGCCGGCAAAGCGGCCAACAACAACAGGGGCAGCAGGCGTTTCATTGTGCCGCCTCGCGCTGCAGCGGTTGGTGCTGGGGCGCCAAGGCCATGCCGGCCACCTTGCCGATGATCAGCAGGGATGGCGGTTTGGGCTGCCAGCGTTCCATGTCGGCGGGCAGGTCGACCAAAGTGGTGAACAGGCTGCGTTGCTCGGGCGTGGTGCCGCGCTCGATGATGGCAACGGGCGTCTTGCCGGGTAGGCCCGCGCCCCGGAGCCCCCCGGCAAGACGTTCCGCGCTGGCCACCCCCATATACACCACCAAGGTGCAATCGGGGTCGGCCAGCCGGACCCAATCGAAATCCAAATCCCGGTCGTCCTGACGGTGACCGGTCAACAACCGCAATCCTTGCGCCACCCCACGATGGGTCAGCGGGATGCCGGCCATGGCGGCACAACCGGCGGCGGCGGTGATGCCGGGCAC
>DISD01000080.1 GCA_002435715.1 Rhodospirillaceae bacterium UBA6219 | reverse complement strand
ACCACAAACATGCAGGCACCGGCGATCACAAAGGCCAGGAGGTTGGCCAGGATTTTGTTGTCGATGCCGGTCCATCCCGGAATCCACTCCGAGAACCGGGCCATCGCCAGGGCTGCGAACAGCACCATGGCGCCCTGGGCGAAATTGAACACACCAGAGGCCTTGTAGATCAGCACGAAGCCCAGGGCCACGAGCGAATACAGCATGCCGGCCATCAGGCCGCCAATCAATGTTTCAAGAAAGAATGCCATGTTGTTTTTCTCCCGGCCGTTAGTGGCTGGTTCCCAGGTAGGCGCTGATGACGTCTTCGTTGTTGCGCACTTCTTCAGGCTCGCCGTCCCCGATCTTCTTGCCGTAGTCGAGCACGACCACACGATCGGAGATGTCCATCACCACGCCCATGTCGTGTTCGATCATCACCACGGTCATGCCCCATTCCTCGTTCAGATCGACGATGTAGCGGGCCATGTCCTCCTTCTCTTCCAAATTCATGCCGGCCATGGGCTCGTCGAGAAGGATGATTTTCGGTTCCACCGCCATGGCGCGGGCCAGTTCCACCCGCTTACGCAGACCATAGGAAAGCGTGCCGGCGGTGGATTTACGGATATGGGCGATTTCCAGGAAGTCGATGATGTCTTCCACCTTGCGGCGGTGCGCCAGTTCTTCCTTTTGGGCGCCGGCCCAGTACAGCCCACCGGTGGCGAAGTTGTTCTTCAACAGGTGGTGGCGGCCGACCATGATGTTGTCGAGCACGCTCATATGCCCGAACAACGCCAGGTTCTGGAAGGTGCGGCCGATGCCGATGGTGGCGCGCTGGTTGGGCGTCATGGAGGTGACGTCGCGGCCTTCGAAGAAGACGCGGCCGGCGGTGGGCTTGTAACGGCCCGACACGCAGTTCAGCATCGACGTCTTACCGGCGCCGTTGGGGCCGATGATCGAGAACAGTTCGCCTTTGTTGACGTGGAAGTTGACCTCGGTCAACGCACGCACGCCGCCGAAGCCCAGCGACACGTCGCGGACTTCCAAAAGCGGTGACGGCGCGCTGGTCATTTCGCCCCCCGCAGCATGTTGATGATGCCCGAGAAATCGGTGCCGGCATGACCGGAATTGGCGTACATGGCGTAAAGCTGCGCCGCCTCGCCGCCCAGCGGTACGCTGGCGCCGGCCTTGGAAGCGGCTTCCACCGCCAGCTTCAGATCCTTCAGCATCATGGCGGCGGCGAAACCGGCGGCGTAATCGCGGTTGGCCGGGCTGGTGGGGACCGGGCCGGGCACTGGGCAATAGCTGGTCATCGACCAGTTCTGGCCCGACGACTTGGACGAGATGTCGAACAGCTTCTGGGCATCCAGGCCCAGCTTTTCCGCCAGGGCAAAGGCCTCGCAGGTGCCGATCATGGAAATGCCCAACAGCATGTTGTTGCAGATCTTGGCAGCCTGGCCGTTGCCGGCGCCGCCGGCATGGACGATGTTCTTGCCCATGGCTTCCAAGATCGGCAGGGCCTGGGCGAAGGCGGCGTCGGAACCGCCGACCATGAAGGTCAGCGTGCCGGCCTCGGCGCCACCCACACCACCGGAAACCGGGGCGTCGACCATCATCTGGCCGCGGGCTTCGGCGTCGGCCGCCACTTCGCGGGCGCTGGCCACGTCGATGGTCGAGCTGTCGATGAACAGGCAGCCCTTGGGGGCGCGGGCCATCACGCCGGCTTCACCCATATAGACGGCCTTGACGTGTTCGCCCGCCGGCAGCATGGACACCACGATTTCGGCGCCTTCGGCGGTGTCGGCGGCGGCGGACACCACAATGGCACCGGCCTGTTCGGCGGCTTTCTTCGCCGCCTCGGACAGGTCGAAAGCGCGGACGGAATGTCCGGCCTTCACAAGGTTCCGCATCATGGGCCCGCCCATGTTGCCCAGGCCGATGAAGCCAATCTTAGCCATATCCTCGTCTCCTTCCCTGTTCGCGTCGTTTTGTTTTTAGGCCGGATTTTTTAGGTCTGAGTAAGCGACCGGCCGATGATGACGCGCATGATTTCGTTGGACCCTTCCAAGATGCGGTGCACGCGCAGGTCACGCAGGTACCGCTCGATGGGGTATTCCTTGATGTAGCCGTAACCTCCGAACAACTGCAGCGCCCGGTCCACCACCGAGAAGCCGGTGTCGGTGGCCAGTCTTTTCGCCATGGCGCAAAGGGTGGTGGCAGCGGTTTCCTTGGCGTCCAGGGCGGCGGCGGCGCGATGCAGCAGCAGGCGAGCCGCTTCCAACTCGGTGGCCATGTCGGCCAGTTGGAACTGGGTGTTCTGGAAGCTTTGGATGGTCTGGCCGAATTGCTGGCGTTGGCCGGTATATTCGGTCGCCAGTTTCAGGCATTCGCGCGCCCCGCCCAAGGAACAGGCGCCGATGTTCAAACGGCCGCCGTCCAGGCCCTTCATGGCGATCTTGAAGCCTTCGCCTTCTTCGCCGATGCGGTTGGCGACGGGAACCCGGCAATCTTCGAAGATGACGGCGCTGGTGGGCTGGCTTTTCCAGCCCAGCTTCTTTTCCTGTTTGCCAAAGGACAAGCCGGGCGTGCCCTTTTCCACCACCAGGCAGGAAATGCCCTTGGGGCCGGGGCCACCGGTGCGCACCATCACCACATAGACGTCGGAGGCGCCGCCGCCGGAAATGAAGGCCTTGGAGCCGTTCAGCACATAATCGTCACCGTCGCGGTCGGCCTTGGTGCGCAAGCTTGCGGCATCGGACCCGGCACCGGGTTCGGTCAGGCAATAGCTGGCGAATTTGGTCATGGTGGTCAGGTCGGGCAGCCAGCGCTGGCGCTGTTCTTCATTGCCGAAGCTGTCGATCATCCACGCCGCCATGTTGTGGATCGAGATATAGGCGGCGGTGGACGGGCAAGCGGCGGCCAGTTCTTCGAAGATCAGCGCCGCGTCAAGACGGCCCAGGGCGGAACCGCCCACATCGTCCTTCACATAGATACCGGCGAAACCCAGTTCGGCGGCCTTGCGCAGGGCGCCGACGGGGAACACTTCCTCCTCGTCCCAATGGGCGGCATGGGGCGCCATTTCACCCAGCGCGAAATCGCGGGCGGCGTTCTGGAAGGCTTCCTGGTCTTCGGTCAGGCCGAAAATCATGTCGGTTTCATCCCTGCTGCTCAAAAACGAACATACGTTTTTTTAATGGCGACGCAAGAGGGATGATTCTCCTCTCCCCTGCACGTGGCCTCCCCGTGCCGGAAACTCTGCCGGTTTCCTGTGCAACGGTGGTCAAGGCGTATCACAATGACTTTCACGCGTCCAGCGTCTGTATACGGAAAGGTGTTTTTTTGTGTGCGAACAATGCGCGACTTGGGTACCTTATGCGCAGGGTATATAAAGTCCCTCCGATCAGAGGGGGCAGGGAGGATTCATGGTCGCCAAGAAATCCGACAAGTCGGCGACGCGCGCTGACGAAATCCGTCAGGTCATCGAAGCTGAAATTTTTTCTGGCGCATTGCGCCCCGGGACCCGTCTGGACGAAGAAAGTCTGGCGGCCCGCTTCAATCTTTCCCGCACTCCGGTGCGTGAGGCCATCTTGCAATTGGTCTATTCCGGATTGGTGGAAAAGAAGCCGCGCCAAGGCGCCGTGGTGGCTCCGCTTGACCTGCATCGCATGGTGCAGATGTTCGAAGTGATGAGCGATATCGAGGGTTTGTGCGCCCGCTACGCCGCCCGGCGCATGTCGACCGAGGAAAAAACCACGCTGGAACGCCTGCATGTGCGGTCGTGCCAATTGTGCGAGGCCCGCCAATTGGACGACTATTACGCCGTCAACCATTCCTTCCACGAAGCCATCTATGAAGGCAGCCATAATCTGGTGCTGCAGGACATGGCACGCGGGCTGTTCGCCCGGCTCGCCCCCTATCGCCGATATCAGCTGAACCACCCCAAACGCATCGACGAATCCTTTGGCGAGCATGGCGAGGTTCTGGCCGCCATCCTGGCGTCGGATCCCGATCGGGCGCAGGCCGCCATGCGCAAGCATGTGACCATCCAGGCGGATATCTTTTCGGAATTCGTGTCCATCATGCGCTAGCTTGTATCCAGGATATGCATTTTCTGGATACAAAGCGCTGGTTCTTCAAATCGTGCTGTGCTAGTCGTTGAAACCTGAATTTCGAGCCGGTCCCGAAGCCGGCCGTATAAGGGAGGTTTCAAATCCATGTCCGGCAATTTGTTCGCGACGTTCCAGTCGCGCTTTCCCGCCGACCGTTCCAAGCCGTTCATCATCGTCCCCGGCGGCCCCACTTTGTCCTATGCCGATCTGGAAGGGCGTTCCGCCCAGTTCGCCCATGTGCTGGTGGGATCAGGCGTCAAGCCCGGTGACCGGGTGGCGGTGCAGGTGGACAAGTCGCCGGAAGCCATCTTCGTCTATCTGGCCTGTCTGCGAGCCGGGGCGGTGCTGCTGCCGCTGAACACCGCCTATCAGCCGGAAGAGTTGGAGTTCTTTTTGTCCGACGCGGCGCCGTCTGCCGTCATCTGCCAGCCGGCGCGGGAAACGCAATTGGCCGGCATCGTCGCCAAGACCGGCATCGGGGCCGCTTTGTTGACCCTGGGCACCGATGGCAGCGGGTCGTTGATCGACAAGGCCGCCGGCCAGTCCCCCGACTTCGCCACCATCGATCGGACCGGCTCCGAAGTCGCTTCCATCCTGTATTCCTCGGGCACCACCGGGCGGCCCAAGGGCGCCATGATGAGCCACGACAATCTGGCCGCCAACGCCCAAACCCTGCACTCGCTGTGGGGCTGGCAGCCCGACGACGTGCTGCTGCACGCGCTGCCCATCTTCCACACCCACGGGCTGTTCGTGGCCACCAATTGCGTGCTGCTGAACGGCAGTGCCATGATCTTCTGTGCCAAGTTCGATGCCGAACAGGTGTTGGACCTGCTGCCCCAGGCCAGCGTGTTCATGGGGGTGCCCACCTTCTATACCCGTCTGCTGGCTTCCCCGCGGCTGAACCCGGAAACCTGCCGCAACATGCGGCTGTTCATTTCCGGCTCGGCGCCGTTGCTGTCGGAAACCTTCAACGATTTCGCCAGCCGTACCGGCCATACCATCTTGGAACGTTACGGCATGACCGAAGGCGGCATGTTCACCTCTAATCCGCTGGTCGGCGCCCGCAAGGCCGGCACCGTCGGTCCGGCGCTTCCCGACATGGACGTCCGCATCACCGACGACAATGGCAACGTGCTGCCCCAAGGTGAAGTGGGCGGGATCGAGGTCAAGGGCCCCAACGTCTTCATCGGCTATTGGAACATGCCGGAAAAGACCAAGGCGGAATTCACCGCCGACGGTTTCTTCAAGACCGGCGACGTGGGCGTCATCGACGAAGACGGCTATGTCAGCATCGTCGGCCGCGCCAAGGATCTGATCATTTCGGGCGGCTACAACGTCTATCCCAAGGAAGTGGAAGACTTCATCGACCGCATGGACGGGGTGGTGGAATCGGCGGTGGTCGGCATGCCGCACCCGGATTTCGGCGAAGCCGGTCTGGCCATCATCGTCGCGGAAAAGGGCCGCGAGCTGTCGGAACCGGCCATGCTGGCCGATCTGAAGGGGCGTCTGGCCAATTACAAGGTGCCCAAGCGCATGGTTTTCGTCCCCGAATTGCCGCGCAACGCCATGGGCAAGGTGCAAAAGAACGTGCTGCGCGACACGTATGCCGAGATGTGGAAGGCGTCGCTCTGATGGAAATCGAAATCATCTTTGCCCGTCAGGGCGATATCGCTCTGGCGGTGTTGAACCGGCCCAAGGCGCTGAACGCCCTGACGCTGGATCAGGTTCATGCCATGCATACCCGCCTGGATGCCTGGGCCAAGGATGATACGGTCAAGGCGGTGGTCATCGAGGGGAGTGGGGAAAAGGCGTTCTGCGCCGGCGGCGACATCCGCGCCCTGTATGACGCCTGCAAGGCCGGCGAGATGGATACCGTCGCCAGTTTCTATCGTGACGAATATCGGCTGAATCGCAAGATCAAGACCTATGCCAAGCCCTATGTGGCGCTGATCGACGGCATCGTCATGGGCGGCGGCGTCGGCGTTTCGGTGCATGGCCGCTATCGCGTCGCCACCGAACGCACGTTGTTCGCCATGCCGGAAACCGGCATCGGCTTTTTCCCCGATGTGGGCGGCGCCTTTTTCCTGCCCCGCGGCCCGGGGCAGATCGGCCTGTATCTGGGGCTGACCGGGGCGCGGTTGAAGGCGGCGGATTGCCTGTATGCCGGCATCGCCACCCATTACGTGCCCTCGGCCCGACTGGACGAGTTGAAAGCCGCCTTGGCGGCCGGCGGTGACGATGTGGACGCCGTGCTGTCGCGTTTCCACGTCGATCCCGGCCCGGCGCCTTTGGCCGCCCATCGCGATTTGATCGATCGTTGTTTTTCGGGCGCCAATCTGGATGCGGTGCTGGCTTCTTTGGCGGCGGAAGGCGAAGGCTTCGCCGCCGACACCTTGGCCGCCATCGCGACCAAGTCCCCCAGCGCCGGCAAGGTGGCCTTCGAACAGATCCGCCGTGGCGGCAAGCTGGATTTCGATTCGTGCATGAAGATGGAATTCCGCCTGTCCCAGATGTGGGCGCCCGGTGCCGATTTCATCGAAGGTATCCGCGCCGTCATCATCGACAAGGACGGTAAGCCGCACTGGTCCCAAGCCGCCAGCGACGAAGCGGTCCGGGCCAGTTTCGACAAGGTTCCGGCCTGCGGCGATCTGACGTTTTAAAAATCAAATCCCAGGGAGGGACTTCATGATTGTCAGCAATTGCTCTGCCATCGTCACCGGTGGTGGATCGGGCTTGGGTGCCGAAACCGCCCGCGCCCTGGCCCAGCAAGGCGCCAAGGTCGCCGTGCTGGATTTGAACGAAGCCGCCGTGCAGGAAGTGGCCGCCGAAATCGGCGGGTTCGGGGCGGTCTGTGACGTCACCAACGCCGAATCGGTGGAAAACGCCATCGCCGCCGCCCGTGCCCAGCATGGGGTGGCCCGTATCTGCGTCAATTGCGCCGGGGTGGCGACGCCGGGCAAGGTGGTCGGGCGCAAGGGGCCGTTGGCCTTGGATGCCTTCGCCAAGGTGATTCAGATCAACTTGATCGGCACCTTCAACGTCATGCGTCTGGCCGCCGCCGACATGCTGACCTTGGATCCTTTGGACAACGGTGAACGCGGCGTCGTGGTCAACACCGCTTCGATCGCCGCCTTCGACGGCCAGATCGGCCAGGTGGCCTATGCCGCGTCCAAGGGCGGTGTCGCCAGCCTGTCGCTGCCGGCAGCACGCGAATTCGCCCCCGCCGGCATCCGCGTCATGGCCATCGCGCCGGGCTATTTCGGCACGCCCATGGTCAATTCCATGCCCCAGGAAGTGCTGGATTCGCTGGTCGCTTCCACTTTGTTCCCGCACCGTTTGGGCCTGCCGGAAGAATACGCCCGCATGGTGATGTCCATCATCGACAACCCCATGCTGAACGGCAGCACCATCCGTCTGGACGGCGCCGTGCGCATGCCCGCTTCGTAAGGACGAGGATACCATGACCACTTACGAAAACATCTTGGTCGAAACCCACGGCAAGGTGGGGCTGATCCGTTTGAACCGTCCGCAGGCGCTGAACGCTTTGTCGACACCGCTTTTCGTCGATCTGGCCCAGGCGTTGGACGCCTTCCAGGCCGACGAAAACATCGGCTGCATCGTGCTGACCGGTTCGCAAAAGGCTTTCGCCGCCGGGGCCGACATCAAGGAAATGAAGGATCTGTCCTTTATGGACGTCTATTTCCAGGATTTCTGCAACACCGGCTGGACCCATGTGACCACCATCCGTAAGCCGGTGATCGCCGCTGTCGCCGGTTACGCCCTGGGCGGTGGGTGTGAATTGGCGATGATGTGCGATTTCATCATCTGCGCCGACAACGCCAAGTTCGGCCAACCGGAAATCAATCTGGGCACCATGCCCGGCGCCGGCGGCTCGCAGCGTCTGACCCGCGCTGTCGGCAAGGCGAAGGCCATGGAAATGTGCCTGACCGGCCGCCAGATGGATGCCGCCGAGGCCGAACGGGCTGGGCTGGTCAGCCGGGTGGTGCCGTTGGCCGATCTGGAAGCGGAAGCTTTGAAGGCCGCCGAAAAGATCGCATCCTTGTCCTTGCCGGTGGCGATGATGGTGAAAGAAGCGGTCAATGCCGCCTTTGAAACCACTTTGGACCAGGGCATCAAATTCGAACGCCGGCTGTTCCATTCCACCTTCGCCACCGAGGATCGGCGCGAGGGCATGGCGGCTTTCGCCGAAAAGCGCGCCGCCAACTTCGTCAACCGTTAGGTCGGTTCACTTTCCGTCCCGATGCAGCAAATGGGTCTTGAAGCCCAGATCATGACGGATCAGATGCTCGACCAGAAAGGTCCGTGACTGGATCAGGCTGCGAACGAAGGTGTGGTCGTCGCAGGTGGCCATCAAGGGTGTCGACAGCCAACGAATATGGTCGTGTTCCCGACGGTGCAGGGCACCGTCGGGATAGTCCAGGGAATCGAACAGCTCTTCCTCGTTGGCGAAATGGGTCGCCAGTAAACCGATGATGTCGCAATCGGCCACCGCCTGGCGCCCCAATGTCGCGGATTGCGCCGTCTGCAGGCAGGCATGGTTGAAGGCTTCGATCAGCCATTTGTGTTCCACGTCCATCACATCGCCGTCGATGTCGAACGACTCAAGCCACGGAACCGGCCGTAACAGGCTGTCGCGATAATTCGCTGGCACATCCTTCCCCTTTCCCCATCGCACCCCAATGCGAATAAGAAAATTTAAAAGAAGCTGTGCGCCACCGCAACGCAAAATGTGCGTTTGCAAAAGTGGCTACTGGTTGTGCCTGCAAGTTTTCACTCTCGCCAGAGCGGTTTGTCGCATTCGGCGGCGATGTCGGCCCGGCTGCGGCCGATATCGGCCAGCAGGCGGTCATCCAGCCGCGCCAAGGCGCGCCGTTGTTGCTGGCGTTCAATGCCGGCGATGACCGCATCGAAAATCTGGATGGCGGAAAAGTTGAGCCGAAGCCGGGGTGATATTGAACCAATCCAATCGAGCCGTATCATTGCGATTACTCCCCAAATGCGTTGGATTGAATCAATGATTGACAGGGGGGCAGAGTCAATTGCAGTATTGCCACCATGTCAAATTGGCTTCCCGACCTGTCGGTTTATTCCGGCCCCAAATATCGCGCCATTGTCGAATCCATTTCGGCCGACATGGCCAATGGCGTGCTTGTGCCTGGCACCCGCATGCCGACCCATCGCGATCTGGCCTGGCGGCTGAAGGTCACTGTCGGCACCGTCGCCCGCGCCTATGCCGAGGCCGAGCATCTGGGGCTGCTGTCGGGTGAAGTGGGACGCGGCACCTTCGTCACCGACCCGGCCCGGCGTGAAGCCGGATTGGGTCAATATCTGGCGGTGGCCTGGGCGCCCCATCCCGGTATCATCAACATGGCGGTCAACCGCCCGTCGGGCGACCAGGGCGCTTGGGCGGTGGGACCGGCCTTGGCGCAACTGGCCAAGCGTCCCGATCTGTCGCAATTGCTGTCCTACAATCTGGAAGTGGTGGCCCAGCGTCATCGTGCCGCCGGCTGCAAATGGCTGGCCCGGGAAGGCGCTGCGGTGCCCGAGGAACAGGTGACCGTCACCGCCGGCAGCCAACAGGCGCTGGTGGCTTGTATCGCCACCCTGACCCGGCCCGGCGACACCATCTTGGCCGAGGAATACACCTATCCCGGCTTCAAATCGGCGGTGCAATTGTTGGGGCGTTCGTTGGCGGGCGTGATGATGGACGACGAAGGCCTGATCCCCGACGAGGTCGAGCGCGGCTTCGCCCGAGGCGCCCGGTTGTTGTACACCACCGCCACCGTGCAGAACCCCACCACCTCGACCCTGTCGGAAGGCCGCCGCCGCGCCATCGCCGAGGCGGCGCGCCGTTACGACGCCTATATCGTCGAAGACGGGGTGCATCGTTTCCTGGAACCGAACGCCCCCGAATCCATCCTGGTTCACGCCCCCGAGCGCACGCTGTACCTGACCACCTTGTCCAAAAGCGTCACGCCGGGTTTGCGCTGTTCGTTCTCGGCCCTGCCGCCGGCGATCAAGCCGCGTTACGATCAGGCGGTCGGCGCCTTGTCGTTGGCTTTGCCGGTGCCGCTGTTGGAAGTGGCCTGTATGCTGATCAATGACGGGACCGCCCAGGAAGCCGCCGAACGTCAGCGTCGTGACGCGGCCGCCCGCATCGCCCTGGCCGGCGAGATTTTGGGCATCGACAACCTGCGCCCGGCCTTCAATGTCTGGCTGCCCATGACCTTGCCGTGGACGTCGTCCGCCTTCATCGCCGAAGCGGCGCGTCGCGCCGTCAGCCTGCCGCCCACCGATTCCTTCGCCGTCGGCCGCCCGCACCTGGACGGCGTGCGTGCCTCGGTCACCGCGCCGCCCGACATGGAAAGTCTGGCCCAGGCGCTCCGGGTGCTGGCGGAACTGCGCGACTGCCCGGTTTCGCCGGTGGCGATGACGGTCTAAGGGCGGGCATGTGACGGCGTAATGTCACTGGATTGACCCCCGCTTGCCTGTCACCTTGCGGTCATGAAACCAAGTTTTCCCCAGGCGCTTGTCGCCTTCGCCCGCATCGGCCTGTTGTCTTTTGGCGGACCGGCCGGCCAGATCGCCACCATGCACCGGGTGCTGGTGGACGAAAAGCGCTGGCTGGACGAGCCGAGATTTCTGCATGCGCTGAATTTCTGCATGCTGCTGCCGGGACCGGAAGCCCAACAATTGGCCACCTATGCCGGTTGGCTGCTGCATGGGGTCAGGGGCGGCTTGGCGGCAGGCATTCTGTTCGTGTTGCCGGGTTTTCTGGTCATGCTGGGTCTGGCGGCGCTTTATGCCGGTTTTTCCGATGTGGGTTTTGTCCAGGGCCTGTTCCTGGGCATCAAACCGGCGGTGCTGGCGGTGGTGGTGCAGGCGGGCCTGCGCATTGGCGGGCGGGCGCTGAAGGACGATTTCGCCAAGGCGGTGGCCGTTCTGTCCTTTCTGGCGCTGTTCGCCCTGCAGGTGCCGTTTCCCCTGGTGGTGCTGGCCGCCGCTCTGGCCGGCTGGTGGCGGGGGCGGGGCGGCGCAGTGCCGCCGGCCGATCCTGGCGCCCGGCCCAATACCTGGCCGGCGGTTCTGTTGTGGCTGTTGCTGTGGTTGGCCCCGGTGGGGCTGGCCATGGCGTGGGGGCAAGGCGCTTTCGCCGCCATCGGGCTGTTCTTCGCCAAGCTGGCGGTGGTGACTTTCGGTGGGGCCTATGCGGCTTTGTCCTATGTGGGCCAGCAGGCGGTCGAGACTTTCGGCTGGTTGTCGGCGGGCGAGATGCTGGACGGCTTGGGTTTGGCCGAGACCACACCGGGACCGTTGATCCTGGTTACCCAATATGTGGGGTTCTTGGCCGGTTTCCGTCATCCCGGTCCCTTGGACCCGTGGCTGGGCGGCGTGTTGGGGGCCGGTCTGACCGTATGGGTGACCTTCGTTCCCAGTTTCCTTTGGGTTTTCGCCTTGGCGCCCCATGTGGAACGGCTGCGCGGCCATGCCGCTTTGTCGGCGGCGCTGTCGGCCATCACCGCCGCCGTGGTGGGCGTGATCTTCAATCTGTCCTTGTGGTTCGCCCTGCACGTGCTGTTCGCCCGCTTCGACGGCGCTTGGCCGCGTTGGGACAGCGTCCAGCCGCTGTCCCTGGCCCTGTCGGTCTTCGCCCTGGTCGCCCTGGTGCGGTTGAAATGGGGGATGGCGCCGGTCCTGGCCCTATGCGGGCTGGTGGGCGTGGGGCTGGGCTAGGATGGTCTCGCCGCTCCACCGGCGGGCCAAGATGACGGCCAAAGCGGTTCCGGCCGCCGACAAGGCGACCATGACGTAAAAGGAATTGCCGCCCAAGGATTCGTACAATTGTCCGGCCTGGGGGCTCATCAATCCCGGCGCAGCCCCCATGGCGATGGCCGAGAACATGCCCTGGGCGCGGGCCGACAGCGCGTGGGGGATGGCGCGGGTGATGAAATGCATGGCCCCCAGATGGGCGCAGCCGAAGGTGGCGGCGTGCAACAACTGGGCGACTCCCAGGACCGGAATGGCGGTGCTGGCCCCCAGGGCCAACCAGCGCAAGCATCCGGCGCCGGTGGCCAGCAACAACAGGCGCCCCGGCCCGATTTTGGCCACCACACGACCGGAAAAGGCGAACAACACCACCTCGGCCAGCACCCCTTCGCCCCATAACAGGCCGATGGTGTCGCCGTCCAGCCCGGCCGCCTGCCAGTGGATGGTGGCGAAGGCGTAATAGACGGTGTGCGACGCGGTGTTCAGGCTGGTCACCGCCAGGAAGACCAGGAACAGCGGGTGTTTCAGCAACGGCCACAGCGGCAGGCGGGCGCGGCCGCGCCCCGAAACGCTGGTGGACGGCAACAGCCAGCAGGCGAAGGCGGTCAGCGCCAAGGCGGCGGCCACCATCCACGACAGGATGGCGGGGGGCTGGTGGGTCAGCAAGTTGCCGGTGACGATGGCGGCGCCGATGAAGGTCAACGACCCCCACAGCCGCACCCGGCCGTAATCCAGCTTTTGGCGCTGGGTTTCCATCATCGACAGGCTTTCGCCCAAGGGAAAGATGCCGGTCCAAAAACCCACCGCCAGCACGGTGACGGCCAAGATGGGCCAAAAGCCGTCCACCAGCGGAAAGGCCAGCCAGACCAGGGTGGCGATGGCCGACAGCACCAGCATGGGCAGCCGGCGGTCGCCATGGCGGTCGACCACATGGCCGATGCCCGGCCCGACCAGGATCTTGGTGGCATAGGTGGCGGCCATGATCAGGCCGATCTGGGCGGCGCTCATGCCCTTGTCTTGCAGCCATAACGGCCAGAACGGCATGTGGATGCCGACGGCGGTGAACAAGGCGGCGTAATAGAACGACAGCCGCGATGCGGTGGCGAAGGGGGTCATAATGGCTTGGGGAACAAGCGGGACAGGGTGATTCCACGTTCGGCCAAATCCAGCACGCAGGATTCGGATGCCAGGAAACGGTATTCCACCTCGCGCTGGTCGGTCAGGCTGTCGGCGGTCCGCAACATGTCGTCGACCATTCCGGGATGCACCATCATCAGACAATCGGGGCCGGGATCGCTGGTGAAGCGGCGGAACAATTGGCTGAACGCCACCTTGCCGGAAAAGTCGTAGACGCCGCGGAACGATCGGTTATGCGGCACCCCTTCCTGTTCCAGACGGCGGCGGAAGATCCGACCCAGATTGGAAATCACCAGGGCGCGCAACGGCGACACCCGCCGGGTCAGGATGCCGAGCGACGGTTCCAGGCACGACCGCACCCACCCCTTGCCGCCCAAACGGGTTTTCCAGGCGGCGATCACCGCTTCACCGATCCCGGGCAATTGGTGGACGTGATGGTGGCCATCCAGGAAGTCTGGCATCCGGCCATAGGCGGCGTGGAAGGAATCGATCTGGCGGTCGATCTCGGCGGCGATCTCGGTGCTGTCGATCTTGCCGGTCAGCGAGGCTTTCAGCAACGCGCCCAGGGATGGCAGCTTGCCGGCGGGCGCCAGCTTGGGCATGGGGCCGACGGGGGCCTGATCGGTCAGGGTGATGTGCAGGCCGATATCGGCCATGCCATCGAGCGGCTTCAAGCTCTGGGCGGCGTCCGGCCAATGGGGGCTGCCGGTCATGCAGCCGGTGGCCTGCAGGCGGCCGAGCGCGATCAGGTGGCGGATGGCGGCGCTGACCCCCGGCGCCAGACCGTAATCGTCGGCACACAACGTGATCCTGGGGCGGCGATTGACCGCTTGAATGCTTTTCTCCACACTGCCGCTCATCACTGATCCTTTGTGGTGCGCCATGACCCAGACCGCCGAGAAAGTCGTCCCGCCAGTGTTGTCGCTGGTGGTTCCTATGTTCAACGAATCCGGCAATTTGGACAAGCTGTTCGCCCGTCTGGCCGAAGTGATGGCGGAAATCGGTGAAACCTATGAAATCGTCTGTGTCGACGACGGCAGTCGTGACGATTCGGTGACCTTGGCCTTGACCCATCGCGACCGTGATCCGCGTATCAAGGTGGTCGAACTGTCGCGCAATTTCGGCAAGGAACTGGCGCTGACCGCCGGGCTGCGCCACACCGCCGGTCAGGCGGTGGTGATGATCGACGCCGATTTGCAGCACCCCCCGGAAGTGATCAAGGACATGCTGGCCAAGTGGCGCGACGGTTTCGAGATGGTCATCGCCGTCAGGCGCGACCGTGAACAGGAAAGCAGGGTCAAGCGCATGGCCGCCAATCTGTTTTACGACCTGTTCGGCCGGGTTTCGGAAGTGCGTCTGCCGCAAGGGGCGGGCGATTTCCGCCTGCTGGACCGCAAGGTGGTCGACGTCTTGAATTCCATGCCGGAGCATTCGCGCTTCATGAAGGGACTTTATGCCTGGGTCGGATTCCGCCAGACCTCGATCCCCTTCGACGTGGCCGACCGCGCCCATGGCGAAACCAAGTTCAACCTGTTCCGCTTGTACCGTTTGGCCATCGACGGCATCACCTCGTTCACCTCGCTGCCTTTGAAGGTGTGGACCTTCATGGGCATGCTGGTGGCCAGTTTCGCCCTGCTGTACGGCTTCGTCTTCATCGTCAAAACGCTGATCCTGGGCATCGACGTGCCGGGCTATCCGTCGTTGATCGTCGCCATCACCTTCTTTTCCGGGGTGCAGCTGATCAGCCTGGGGGTCATCGGCGAATATCTGGGCCGGGTGTTCTCGGAAGTGAAGAACCGGCCGCTTTACGTGGTCCGTCAGGCCCATGGCTGCACCGAAGACATTGACAAGAGCCGGGGTTGAATCCCATATCCCTAGTCAGCTGACAAGGAAGGTAGGGAAATGCTGTCCAGCAAGGCCAAATACGGTTTGAAGGCCATGGTCTATCTGGCCCGCAACGGTGCCGACGGATCGGTGTTGATCGCCGACATCGCCGAAGCCGAAAGCATCCCCAAGAAGTTCCTGGACGCCATTTTGCTGGAACTGAAGAATCGCGGGCTGTTGTCGTCGAAAAAGGGCAAGGGCGGCGGTTACACCTTGGCCAAATCGGCCCAGTCCATCATGGTCGGCGACATCGTGCGCGTGCTGGACGGTCCCTTGGCTCCGGTGCAATGCGTGTCGCGCACCGCCTATCGTCGCTGTGACGATTGCCGCGACGAAAACGCCTGCGCCGTGCGCGCGGTGATGGGGGATGTGCGCGACGCCATCGCCGCCATCCTGGACAACACCACCTTGGCCGACATGGCGCGGATGAAGGCGCCCGAGCCGGTGTTGATGTACGACATCTAGGCCGGTGTGGGGGGCGCGCCTCAACAAACGCCCGAGCGTCAAGGCCTGGGCGTTTTGTATTTTCGGCGGCGTTATTGGGCCGGGATGGCTTCGTTCAGGAAGCCGGAGACGGCCCGGCTGAGGTCCTGCGAGGACCGGGACAATTGATCCGACAGCGAGAACAGCGATCCGGCGGAAACCCCCGCCTGTTCAGCGCTGCGCGACAATTCATCCATCCGCTGCGACGCCGAGGTGGCGCCGATGGCCGCTTCCTGGATGGTGGCGGCGATGTCGCGGGTGGCTTCGTCCTGATCCTGCATGGCGCTGGCGACCGAACGCGAGATGGTGTCCAACTCGCCGACGGTACGGACGAAGCCGTTGATCTGCTGCACGCTGAGATCGGTTTCTTCCTGGATGGCCCGCACTTGGGTGGCGATTTCCTCGGTGGCACGGGTGGTCTGGTTGGCCAGCGCCTTGACCTCGCCGGCGACCACGGCAAAGCCTTTGCCGGCCTCGCCGGCCCGCGCCGCTTCGATGGTGGCGTTGAGCGCCAGCAAATTGGTCTGGCTGGCGATGTCGTTGATCAACTGCACCACGTCACCGATGCGGGTCGCAGCCTGCGACAAGGTCTCGATGCGTTGGGCGGTGGCGGCGGCGTCTTGGCGGGCGCGGTCGGTGGCGTCCACCGATTGCTCGACCTGACGCGACACCACGTTGATGGAATTGGCCAGTTCCGAAGCGGCACGGGCCACCGCCTCGACGCTGGTGCTGGCGACCCGGGCGGATTGTTCGGCCTCGGCGGCCATGCTTTGCGTCGAACGGGTGATTTCGGCCAAAGTGCCGGCCCCGCCCAGGACGGACGAAGCGATCCCCCCCAGGGTTCCGACCACGCCGCTGACCGTGCCTTCGAAGCGTTCACCCACGGCACGAAGTTCTTGGTGGCGTAATTCGGCGTTCCGCGATTCCGCCTGTTGGCGTTCCTGGGTGCTGTGGGCCAGGGCCTGGGCATTTTCCCTGAACACCGTCAACGCTTTGGCCATGGAAGCCAGTTCGTTGCGTCCTTGGGTAAAGGGGATCTCCACCTGCAAGTCACCTTCGGCCAGGCTGAGCATGCGGCCCGACAACCGGCCGATCTGGTGGTTGAGCGTGCGGGCCAGGGTCATGGCCATGGCGACCACCAGGGCCAGGGTCAGCGACGACGCGCCGACCATGGCCAGGGCCCCCAGATTGCGGGCTTGTTGGAATTCCTGCTCGGCGCGCTTTTGCCCTTCGGTGGTGGCGGCGACGATGCGGTCCAGCGCCTGTTTGGCCGGAGAATAGCGGAGTTTGAATTCGTTGGAGCGCTGGGCCAAGTCCAGGGACAGTGTCGTCGTCCGCTGCAGAATCTGGGTGAACGGGGTGGCGACGGCCATCAGACGGTGCCGTTCGTCTTCGTTCAGATGCGGCGAGATGGCGATGCTGTGGTTCAGTGCCGTGGCGGCTTGGATCAGCTTCTCGGCGCCGGCGGCATCGGGGTGCAGACGGAATTCGGCGTCAAGGCGCAGGATTTCCTGGCTGGCCTTTTCAACCACTTCGTCCTCGGATTGCGGGCGGGCTTGGCCCAGGGCGGTGATGGTCGCGGCCACCGCCTGCTCGCCGTCCACCACCTGTCGGCGCAACCCCTGTTCGCCGGTCATGCCCAATTGGCGCCAATCCTGGACGAAGGAAGCCCAATGGGCCGCATAGGACGCAATGGCCGTGGCCACTTGCTCGACATCGGCCAGTTGGTCGGCCTCGTCGGCATTGGCCTTGCTGCGTTCCAAGAGCTGCGAGATTTCCGTCTGGCTGGCGGCCATCTCGGCCACATATTTCTCATCCGGTTGGATCAGGAATTCTTTTTCGTAATAACGGGCCTTGAGCAGCAGGAAGTCCAGACGAACCGCGTGGCGCAGGCTGTCCATCTCGGCCAGTTGTTCCTCGAAGGCGCTGTTTTGAATGGCGCGGACTTCCAGCCATAAACCGATCACCAGGGCAAAGCCCAGGACAACCGTGGCCGTCAGTATGTTCAGACGTTTGGCGATGCTCATATTTTGGGTGAAATTCAACATGGTCCCCCCACCTTTGCCCATTACGGCCCCAGGATGTTTCGCTTTCCAGCGCTGTGCACATTGTAGGGAGGGGGCTGAACTCAACCTGAACTGGCCATTCATCGGCGGTTCAGAAAAAACCGACGCCGGTTTCAGGCGACGGGCAAGCTCAGACGCAGACAGGCGCCGCCTTGGGGGCGGTTCAACGCCAGCAATTCGCCGCCATGGTCGCGGACGATGCCGTAACTGATCCACAATCCCAGGCCGGTGCCCTGGCCCACCGGCTTGGTGGTGAAGAACGGTTCGAACACCTTGCCCAGGTTTTCCGGGGCGATGCCGGGGCCGTCGTCACAGACGTCCAGCACCACCAACTCTCCGTCACGGCGCCCGGACAGGCTGACCCCTTGGGTCCGGCCGTCCACCGCGTCCAGGGCGTTTTCCACCAGGTTGACCACCACTTGGTGCAACTGGCCGGCCTGGCCCTTGGCCAGCAACACTGCCGGCAGATCCAGCCGGGGCAAATCGGGCAGGTTGCGGCCCTTGATCACCCAATGGACGGCGTTTTCGGCGATTTCCGCCACATTGACGGCTTCCGCCGCGGCACCTTGGCTGAACGACAGGCGCTTCAACGACTTGACGATATCGGCGACGCGCTGCGCGCCTTCCTGGGTGCCGGCGATCAGCGCCGGCAGGTCGCCCATCAACTGATCGATGCGAAGAGTGCGGCGCAACAGCTCGCGTTCCGGCTCGGTGACGCCCTGATGGATGGCTCCCAGATAGGCTTCCAGGCGTTCGCGGTACTTGGTCAGCACATGGACGTTGCCGACGATGAAGCTGATGGGATTGTTCAGTTCGTGGGCGACACCGGCGATCAGACGCCCCAGCGACGCCATCTTTTCCTGCTGGACCAATTGGGCCTGGGCCTGCTTCAGCGCTTCGTAGGCGCGGCGCAATTCGCCCACCGGGCGACCGGTCAGCACGGTGCCGGCGGGCAGGCCACGATGGTCCAGCAGGGTAGCGGCGGTCAACGCCACCGGCTCGGTGGTGCCTTGGCCGGAATGGACGAAGCGGATTTCGCGGTCGTCGCCTTGCCCGGCTTCCAGCCAATGCCCCAGATGGGTGACGTCGTCGGCCAGCACGCGGTCCAGCGGCATGCCGATCAGATCGGTTTCGGCCATGTCGGTCAGGTGCAGGAAGGCCAGGTTGACCTGCTGGATGCGGCCCTTGGAATCGCAGACCACCAGGATGTCGGACACCGAGGACAGCACCGAGGTGATGAAGCGCTGGGCTTCTTCCAGGGCGGTGTTCTTTTCTTCCAGCTCGATCTCGTATTGGATCAGGTCGGAATAGACCTCTTCCATCTTGCGGATCACTTCGATCCACGCCGTTTCCTGGGCGTGGGCGATGTCGCTGTCGCCGATAGCGGTTTCGCTGAGGCTGGGGGGCGGCCGGGCCATTATTCCGGACGCTCCAGTCCGTGGCGGTTCAGCTTGGCGCGCAGGCCGACGCGGGACAGGCCCAGTTCCTCGGCCACATGGCTGATGTTCCAGCGATGGCGGTGCAGGCATTCCGACAGGATGCGGGCTTCCAGGGCGTCCACCTGGTCGCGCAGGGTGCCGCCGTCCACCGCATGGGGTTGCGCGGCACGTTGGCGCAGTCGCGGGCTCATCAGTTCGGGGCCGATGACCGGGCCGTCGGCCAAGGCGACCATGCGCTGCATTTCGTTCATCAACTCGCGCACGTTGCCGGGCCAGTCATAGCTTTGCAAACGCGCCATGGCCACAGGCGCGAAGCCTTTGACCGCCTTGCCGAACGACCGCGCGGTGTCGGCCAGCAGGCGGTTGGCCAGCACGGCGATGTCGCTGGGCCGTTCGCGCAAGGGCGGGATGTGGATGGGAAACGCCGCCAAGCGGTAATAAAGGTCGCGGCGGAAATGCTTGTCGTGGACTTCCTGTTCCAAGTTGCGGTTGGTGGCGGCGATGACGCGCACGTCGACCTTGCGGGTCAGTCGGGCGCCCAGCGGACGGATCTCGCCTTCCTGCAGCACGCGCAGCAGCTTGACCTGGAAAGCCGGCGAGGTTTCGCCGATTTCGTCCAAGAAGATGGTGCCGCCATCGGCCTGTTCGAACAGACCGATACGGTCTTCGTAGGCGCCGGTGAAGGCCCCCTTCTTGTGGCCGAACAATTCCGCTTCCAGCAATTGGTCGGGCAGTGCCCCGCAATTTTCCACCACGAAAGGTTTGTCGCCCCGCGGCGAATTGTAATGGATGGCGCGGGCCAGCAATTCCTTGCCGGTCCCCGATTCACCGGTCAGCAGCACCGAGATGTCGTAAGCCGCGACCCGGCTGGCCAGGTCGATCACTTCGGTCAGTGGCGAATCGGCGGCGTGGGTGATGCGGTCGAAATGGTGGGCCCGTTTCAGCTTGGCGGTTTTCTTGGCCACGTGGCTTTCCAGCATGGCCGGCGCCACCTTGAGATCCAGGCTGGCCTGGGCGGCGGCGTTTTGCAATTGCTGCAAACGCAGGCCTTCGCGGATGGTGGCGATCAGGTCGTCGGGTTCCCAGGGCTTGGTGATGTATTGGAAGATGCCGGCCTCGTTGATGCCGGCGATGATGTCTTCCGACGCGGTATAGCCGGAAATGATCATGCGCACCGGGTCGGGCCAGCGTTCGCGCACCTGACGCAGGAAGTCGACCCCTTGCATGCCGGGCATCCGTTGGTCGCACAAGATGGCGTGGACCATTTCCTGATCCAGCAAGGTTTCCGCTTCTGCGGCCGAAGACGCGGTCAGCACCTGGAAGTCGTCCCCCAGAACCCGGCGCAGGGCTTCTTGTGACTGACGTTCGTCGTCGATGACCAGAATGATCGGTTGTTTGGTCACGGATGCGCCTTGGCCTTTGGGATGAGCCCTTATTGTGGAAGGGAAAAGCCTACGGAATCAAGGGGTGTTGCCAATTTGGCGGACGGTGTTTATCGGTCGTTCAAGCTTGCCCGTAAAATCCGTCACAAAACTTTCGTATGGTGTGGCGAAATCAAAGCAGGGTGTGCGAATGGCCAGGTTCCGGCAATTCACGGATAAGGATGTAAAACAGTCCGAGCCCGAGCGGCGGCGGCACATCCGCTATGCCGGGGACGGATTGTTGGTGATGCTGGACGGCCGGATGCTGCCGGCGGCGGATATTTCGCTGGGTGGCGTCAGAATCATTGCCAACATTCCGCGGGCCTGTGGCGCGGTGCTGCCCTTGCGCATTATCCCGGTGGTCGAAGAGGTCATGAAGCTGGGGAAGGCGGCCGAGGCCGAAGCCCAGGTCGTGGGGTTCGGGCATAATGGTCTGCGGATGGTGTTCCTGGGCTGGCGACCCGCGATGGCGCGGTTGGTCAAGACCCATGCCCGCCGCCAACGCCGCAACTATCCGTTTCCCCAGGCGTTCATCCCGCGCGGCGACTGACTTCGGCCAAGGACTGACGGACCGACTGCACCAGGGTCTGGCGCAACCGGGTGATGCCGTCGGCGACTTGCACGGCGATGGTGGCGACATCGGCCGACATGGTTCCGGTGGTCGACGCCTCTTCAGACACCTGGGTGATGCGTTCGGCCACCTCTTGCGCCGCGTCCGAGGTCTGCGCCACATTGCGAGCGATTTCCGCCGTTGCCGAACCTTGTTCATCCACGGCGCAGGCGACTGAATTGGAATGCTGTTCGACGGTGGCGATGGTGCCGACGATGTCTTGCACGGCGCTGACCGCTTGACGGGTGATGGTCAAGATCTCGCCGATCTGGCTGTTGATTTCGTCGGTGGCCCGCCCGGTTTGGGTGGCCAGTGACTTCACCTCGCCGGCGACCACGGCAAAGCCCTTGCCGGCCTCGCCGGCGCGCGCCGCTTCGATGGTGGCGTTCAAGGCCAGCAAGTTGGTCTGGCTGGCGATCTGCTGGATCAGCGCCACCACTTCGCCGATGCGGCTGGCGGCATCGGCCAGGCCACGCACGGTGGCGTCGGTTTGGCCGGCTTGCTGCACTGCTTCGGTCGAGATGGTGGCGGCATGGACCACTTGGCGCGAAATCTCGTCCACCGAGGACGACAATTCGTGGGTGGCCGCCGACACCGCCTGCACATTGGCGGTCACCTGGCCGGTCATGGCGGTGACGTTGCCGGCCTGCATCATGGTTTCGTCGGCGTTGCTCGACAGGGTTTGGGAATTGCCCAACAAGGAATCCGCCGACATCTGGATCAGTTCGACGATGTTGGCGACGCGGCTGTCCAGTGAAACCGCGACCCGTTCCATGTCGGCCTTGCGTTGGATTTCGGCCCTTTCCTCGGTTTCGGTCTTTTCCAACAGGCCGTAACCCAGCTTGGCCTTGGTGGCCCGCAAAAGCGCGTTCAGACCGTCGAATTCCTGCACGGTGGCCGGCGGGATCTCGTAGGCCAGATTGCCGCTGGCGATGGCGTCGAAATGCTTTTCCATGATGGTCATCGGCCGACGGACGAAGCGCACCAGCCAAGCCCCGGCCAAGCCGGCCGCCAGCACCACCATCAGCAGGGCGCCGACCACCATGATCTTGGCGCTTTGTACGGCGTCGGTGGCGCTGTCATAGGTTCGCTTGGCGTCCAGGTTCTGGTATTCGATCAACTTGACCAAAGACGCCGAAGCTTCTTTGTATTTGGGACGGACGCTGGTGCCGATCAGTTCGCCCAGGGCCACGGCATCGCCTTTTTTCATCAGTTCCAGTGCCGGCAGCAGGCCGTTCTTGACGAAATCTGTGCGTTTTTTGGTGTAATCCTCGGCCATGACGTGTTCATCGGCGGGATGGTCGTTGCTGGTATAAGCGTTCCAGTCGGCGGTGATCTTGGCGATGTTGTCTTCGCTGCGCTTGATGCGTTCGGGGATGGGTTGCCAGACTTCGCCGCGCAACATCTGAACCTCGGCGGCCAGGACATTCTCGAAATTGTCCTGCATCAGGGTGGCGACGGCTCCCAAATCCAGGACCGCTTGGGTGTTGTCGGTGTAAAGGTCGCCGACCTTGTCGCGCAGACCTTCCATGCCGACGACACCCAGGGTGCCGATCACCACCATGGCGGCGATCATTCCCCCCAGGACCAGGGACAGGCGCCCGCGGATACTGGCGCCAAACAATTTCAGCCGGGCCGCCAATCCGGTCTGCACCACGCGCCCTTCCTTGATGGCCATGCCCTGTGCCTTGCCTTCGCGGAAGCGGGCATAAAGGCTTTCGGCGGCGGCCACTTGTTCACGGGTGGGCTTGCTGCGAATGGACACATAGCCGGCGGTGCGGCCATTTTCCATCACCGGCGTGACATTGGCGCGCACCCAATAGAAATCGCCGTTCTTGCAGCGATTCTTGACGAAGGCTTCCCACGGCTTGCCCTGTTTGACGGTGGCCCAAAGGTCGGCGAAGGCCTCTTTCGGCATATGAGGGTGGCGCACCAGATTGTGGGGCTGGCCGATCAACTCGTCCCGGGTATAGCCGCTGATGTCGACGAACGCTTGGTTGACGAAGGTGATGCGGCCGCCGGTGTCGGTGCGCGACACCAGCATCTCGCCATCCGTCATGACGATTTCGTTGGTGGTGATCGGTTCGTTGATGCGCATAGTGGACCCCAGACTATGGTTTTACATACCTTGGGTATGATTAGACGGAGTGCCTGCAGGCAAAACAACCCTATAATTATTATGAAAAGCGATTTCCGCGTGAAATATTAAGGCGTTGTAAACAGTGTGCGTAAAATTGACGGCAAGGTTGAAGACCGTTGCGCATCCATTGACAGTATGGTGTCCTTCGACCATCACAGAGTGCCCCGGAAGTTCAGGAGACAGTCCCTATGATCGCCACCAAAACCGTCGTCACCCAGGCCTTCGATGGACAAAAACCGGGAACCTCGGGCCTGCGCAAGAAGGTCAAGGTGTTCCAGCAGCCGGGCTATCTGGAAAACTTCGTCCAGGCCATCTTCGATTCCATCGGTGACGTCACCGGCAAGACCTTGGCGCTGGGCGGTGACGGGCGTTATTTCAACCGCCAGGCCATCCAGGTGATCCTGAAGATGGCCGCCGCCAACGGCTTTGGCCGGGTGATGGTGGGCCAGGGCGGCATCTTGTCGACGCCGGCGGCCAGTTGCGTGATCCGCAAGTACCGGACCTTTGGCGGCATCATCTTGTCGGCCAGCCACAATCCCGGCGGGCCCGACGAAGATTTCGGCATCAAGTACAACATCCCGGCCGGCGGCCCGGCCCCGGAAGCGGTGACCGAAGCGATCTTCGCCCGCTCCAAGGTCATCACCGAATACCGCATCATTGATGCGGCTGACGTGAATATCGACGTCATCGGAGAGTCTGATCTGGCCGGCATGGTGGTCCAGGTCATCGATCCGGTGGCCGATTATGCGGCCCTGATGGAAAGCCTGTTCGACTTTGGCGCCATCCGCGCCTTGTTCGCGGGCGGCTTTTGCATGAAGTTCGACGCCATGCACGCGGTGACCGGCCCTTATGCCACGGCCATCCTGGAAGGTTTGCTGGGCGCACCCGCCGGTACGGTGATGAACGGTGTTCCGTTGGAAGATTTCGGCCACGGCCACCCCGACCCCAATCTGGTTCATGCCCATGATCTGGTCGAGGCTTTGTTCGCCAAGGACGGTCCTGATTTCGGCGCCGCCTCGGATGGTGACGGCGACCGCAACATGATCCTGGGACGGGATTTCTATGTGACGCCGTCGGATTCCCTGGCGGTGCTGGCCGCCAACGCCACCCTTTGCCCCGGCTACGCCAAGGGTTTGGCTGGCATCGCGCGCTCCATGCCGACCAGCGCCGCCGCCGACCGGGTGGCCCAGGCCTTGGGCATCCCGTGTTTCGAAACCCCCACCGGCTGGAAGTTCTTCGGCACGCTTTTGGATGCCGGCAAGGCGACTTTGTGCGGCGAGGAAAGCTTTGGCACCGGGTCCGACCACGTGCGGGAAAAGGATGGTCTGTGGGCGGTGCTGATGTGGTTGAACGTGCTGGCCAAGCGTCAGCAACCGGTGGCCGACATCGTACGCGAGCATTGGGCCAAATATGGCCGTAACGTCTATTCCCGCCATGATTACGAAGGCATCGACAGCGCCGCCGCCAACGGTCTGATGGACCATCTGCGCGGCCTGGACCTGAAGGGCAAGGCCTTGGGCGCTTACACCGTCGCCTTCAACGACGACTTCGCCTATACCGACCCGGTGGACGGTTCGCTCAGCACCAAGCAGGGCATCCGCATCGTCTTCACCGACGGCTCGCGCGTGGTGTTCCGCCTGTCGGGCACCGGCACCGAGGGGGCGACGCTGCGGGTCTATATCGAACAATTCCAGCCCGATGTGACCCAACATCACCTTGACCCGCAAGTGGCCTTGGCCGACCTTATCGCCTTGGCCCGCGACGTGGCTCAGATCGAGGCGCGGACCGGGCGTAAGGAGCCGACGGTGATCACCTGATGACCCATATTTTCCATCCCACCATCCTGCGCGAATACGACATTCGCGGCATCATCGGCGAAACCCTGTCCGCCGCCGATGCCCGCGCCATCGGCCAAGCCTTCGGGACCAGGGTGCGGGGCAATGGCGGGTCGGTGGTCTGTGTCGGTTGGGACGGACGCCTGTCCTCGCCCATGCTGGCCGAAGCGCTGATCGAAGGTTTGGTGTCCACCGGCTGTCAGGTGCGGGCGGTGGGACGCGGGCCGACCCCCATGCTGTATTACGCCGCCAAGGCGCGCCATGCCGATGGCGGCATCATGGTCACCGGCAGCCACAACCCGCCCAACCATAACGGCTTCAAGATGGTGTTGGCGGGCAAGCCGTTCTTCGGCCCTGACATCAAGGATCTGGGGCGCATCGCCGCCGCGGGCGAATACGCCGTCGGCCAAGGCGCGGCCAGCAGCGACGACATCGCCGACGAATATGCCGGCCGTCTGGTCAAGGATTTCGACGGCGAACGCGGTCTGAACGTGGTGTGGGATTGTGGCAACGGGGCGGCGGGCGAAATCGTCGGCAAGCTGACCCGCCTGTTGCCCGGCCATCACACCGTGCTGTTCGGCACCATCGACGGCACCTTTCCCAACCATCACCCCGATCCCACCGAGCCGCACAATCTGGTCGACCTGCAAAAGGCGGTGGCCGATCTGGGGGCCGATATCGGCATCGCCTTCGACGGCGACGGCGACCGCATCGGGGTGATCGACGGTCAGGGCCGCATCCTGTGGGGCGACCAAATTCTGGTCATCCTGGCCGAGGATTTGCTGAAGACCCATCCGGGCGCCACCATCATCGCCGACGTCAAGGCGTCCAAGGTGTTCTTCGACGAAGTGGCGCGGCTGGGCGGCAACGCCGTCATGGGCCGCACCGGCCATTCGCTGATCAAAACCCAGATGGCGGAAATCGGCGCGCCCTTGGCCGGCGAAATGAGCGGCCACATCTTCTTCGCCGACCGTTATTACGGTTTCGACGACGCGCTTTACGCCGCGGTCCGGCTGCTGGGCATTGTCGGGCGCTGGCAGAAACAAAGTCTGGCCGACCGCAAGGACCAGTTGCCGCACATGGTCAACACCCCGGAACTGCGTTTCGACTGTGCCGAGGACAAGAAGTTCCAGGTGGTGGCCGAAGTGCGCGAACGGCTGGCTGCTGCCGGCGCCAGGGTCAATTCCATCGACGGCGTGCGGGTGGACACCGCCGACGGCTGGTGGCTGCTGCGGGCGTCCAATACCCAAGCCGTGCTGGTGGCGCGCTGCGAAGCGGCCGATGCGGCGGGTCTGGATCGTTTGCGAGCCGAACTGGAAGGCCAATTGCGGGCCAGCGGCGTGGATTTGCCCAAATGAACCTGTTCTTCTTCGGCACCCTGATGGACGACGATGTGCGGGCCATCGTCTGCGGCAAGGATGTGCCGGTGCGCCCGGCCACCTTGCGCGGTTGGCGCCGGCCCCATGTGGCCGGTCGGCACTATCCCATGCTGGTGGCCCAGCCCGGCGCCCGTCTGGAAGGGGTGGTGGCCGAGGACGTGGACGCCGAATCGGTCCGCCGTCTGCAAATTTATGAAGGCTGGGAATACGAATTACAGCCGTTTCGACTGGAAAGCCGGCAAGGTCCCCTGGCCGCCCATGTCTTCACCTGTCCGCCCAATATCGCCTGGGCCGAACCGGAATGGCGGCTGGATCGCTGGCAATTGCGCCACAAGCGGGTGTTCCTGCCGGAACTGCGCCGTCAGATGCAGGTGGTGCTGGCCGGCGGCCAAGGCGGCGGCCGTCTGTGGCCCGGTTCTTAACCCGGCGGATTTAACGCCGTTTCCGCCATTTCGGCGATGATGTCCACCAGTTCCGGCTCGGCCCCCAAACCGGTGGCCAAGCGCACGATGCGACCGCCGATTTCCACCGGGCCGGTCTGACCCGACACCAGGCCGAACAGCGGCGGGATGTCCTGGCTGGCGTGCATGCCTTGCGCCACCAGCAGCGGCAAGGCCACCACCTTGTCGCCTTTGACCAGTGTCTGCCAATCCTGGGCAAAGGGTGCTTGTTCCAAAAAGGTCAGCACCACTTCGGCGAAGTAATTCTGTTCGGCGATGGCGGCGGCGATGGCGCGCGGGGTGTCGCCGGCGCCGCCCGGTCGCGACGATCCATGGGCGATCAGCAACAGGCTGGTGTCTTGTGGCATCCAGCCGTTTTCGCGTCCCACCCCGTCGGCGCGGCAAGCCATCAGGCCGGGAATACGCGGATGGCCGCCGGCCGGGGCGGTATAATGGATGACGCGGCCGTCGCGATGGGTCACCCTGCCGTCCAGTCCCATGGCCTGGGGGATCAGCGTGTCGGTGTAATAGCCCTTGCCGGCGAAAACCGGGATGACCACCACCCGCCGGGCGCGCACCAGATCCAAGGCCTGGGCCAGACGCGGTACCTGTTTCATGAACACCGCCACCACCTCGGACCACTTTCCGCTTTGGCGCAGATGGTCGGCCAGGGCCAGGATGGGGGCGGCGCTGTCGGGATGGCGCGACGAGCCGTGACCGACCAGGATCAGGGCGATGTCGTCGCTCATGCCTGTTGGGCCTGATCCTCGATACCATCGTGGTGGAACCAGTCCAGTGCCCCGGCCAGCGACACCACCCGGCCGACGATGATCAGGGTCGGCGCCTTCAAGCCGGCGGCCTTGGCCTGGGCATCCAAGCTGGAAAGCGTGCCGATGATCCGGCGCTGGCGCGGCGTGGTGCCGTTCTGGATGGCCGCCGCCGGCATGTCCGGCGACAATCCGGCCTTGATCAACTGGTCGGCGATCAGCGACAGATTGGACAGGCCCATATAAATGGCCAGCGTGCAATCGGCATCGGCCAGCTTGGCCCAATCGTAATCCAGCGGTTTGCCGTCGCGGCAATGGCCGGGCAGGAACCGCACGCCCTGGGACAGGCCGCGATGGGTCAACGGAATGCCGGCATAAGTGGCGCAGCCGGAAGCCGAGGAAATGCCCGGCACCACTTCAAAGGGGATGCCGGCCTTGGACAGCACTTCCGCTTCTTCCGAGCCACGGCCAAAGACGAAGGGGTCGCCGCCTTTCAGGCGCACCACCATGCGGCCGCTTTTGCCCAAGGAAACCAGCAATTCGTTGATTTCGTCCTGACCCAGTTCGTGCTTGGCGGTTTGCTTGCCGGCATAGATGCGGGTCACCCCATGGGGGATCAGTTCCATGATCTCGGCACTGACAAGACGGTCGAACACCACCACCTCGGCCTGGCCGATCAGGCGCAGCGCCTTGACCGTCAAAAGGTCGGGGTCGCCCGGTCCGGCACCCACCAGATACACCTTGCCTGTCGTCATCTTGGTCTCCTGTCCGCCCTGTTCACAATTATGTTTATTATGTTGATCTAATGTAGCGGTCATCGTCTTCGGGCTGCCAGCAAAATCACGACTTCAGCAAAATTGGCATGTTTCATCCGCCATTGCGAGACATAGAACGAAAAGCTACCTTCGCCCCACCACTTGTCTTTTCCCAGGAAAAGTCGGCCGTGAACGCCAGCCCCGCCACGCACAAAGCCCATTCTCACCGTCGGACCCTGCGGCGGACCATCTATCATATGCTGGGCGGCGAGGGACACACCGACCCCTGGGTCAAGGCGGTGGACTGGTTCCTGATCGTGATGATCGCCGTCAACGTGCTGGCGGTGGTGCTGGAATCCATCGAACATCTGTCCATCGCCCATGGTCCTGTTTTCCACGCTTTCGACCTGTTTTCGGTCGCCGTGTTCAGCATCGAATATCTGCTGCGTCTGTGGACGGCGGTGGAACTGACCGACAAGCGTTTCCATCATCCGGTTTACGGGCGGTTGCGCTGGATGGTTTCGCCCATGGCGCTGATCGACTTGCTGGCGGTGGCGCCTTTCTATTTGGGCATTTTCGTGGAACTGGATCTGCGCGCCATCCGGGTGCTCAGAATCCTGCGGGTGTTCAAGCTGGGGCGCTATTCCATGGCCATCAACGTCATGGTGTCGGTGGCGCGCCAGGAAACCCGCGCCATCGGCGCGGTGCTGTTCGTCATGCTGGTGGTGCTGATCTTCACCTCCAGCCTGATGTACCTGTTCGAGCATCACGCCCAGCCCCACGTGTTTTCAGACATCCCCACCGCCATGTGGTGGTCGGTGGTGACGCTGACCACCTTGGGCTATGGCGACATGGTGCCGATCACGCCTTTGGGGCGCATGCTGGGGGGGCTGACCGCTATCTTGGGGGTGGGCATGATCGCCCTTCCCGCCGGTGTGCTGGCCTCGGGCTTTTCCGAACAGATGCGTCAGCGGCGGCAGGAATACCGCGAAGCGGTGGAACGGGCCTTGGAAGACGGCAACATCACCCGGCGCGAACGCCGTCAGCTTGACGACGTACGTCTGCAATTGGGCCTGTCCGAGGAACAGGCGGCGGCCATCTTGGAACATGCGGTCAAGCACCCCGAGCACTGCCCCCATTGCGGCGGCATGCTGCATCGGGCGGATGGGGCCTAAAGGCCCCTTCAGCCCGTGCGGCATTGGAGCTGGCCCGGCCGGGGCCGTACAGACGAACCGTTAATCCAGCTTTTCGGGGTCCAGGGGCACCGGACCTTTCAACGATGCGTTGATGCGCAGCCCGGGCACCGGGATGTCGGCGACGCAGCGGGCGTCGGCCAGGGCGGCGCGGCGATGGCTGACCTGCAACTGGGCCATGATCAGGGCCAGAAGATCGGCGACGAACAAGCCGGCGGTCGGGATCATCAATTGGCCGGCCAGGGCGCCGAGCAAGGGGATGGCGAACAGCAACGGCACCGCCAGGAACAAGAAGGCGTCGCGCCACCTTTTGGCCCGCATGGTCGCCGCCGCCAGCCTGGCAAAGGGCGACTTGACCACCAGGTCGACACCGGCATGGGCGATCACCTGTATGGCGACCTTGCGCGACGCGATGGGTAAGCCGTCATCGTCGAAATTGGCCAGCAGGAACAACCCGCTGGAATCGGCGGTGAAGGTGACCGGCAAGGCATTGGCCGGCCAGCGATCCCGCGGGATATGCGGACGGATCAGACGGAAGACTTCCTGACTGAACGATGACGCGGCGGAAAGATAGACAAGATCTGTGGTCACGGCCTGGGTCCTGGAACCTGAGCCTCCAGCTTAACCGCAGGTGCGTTCAGGCTCAATAGACCCCATGACTGTTCAGCACATCGGCATAGCGACGATCTTCGATCAGGATGTGCTGGACGATCCAGTCATGCAGGAAGTCCAGCAATTCCAGCGGCGTGATCCCTTGGTCGTCGACCAGTTTGCGTTCCAGTTCCTGGGCTTGCGTGATCAAGGTACGGTGGCGGGCCTGATGGTCGTCGGCATGCACATAGCCGTAACGCCGCAACAGGGTTTCCTCTTCGTTGAAGTGGAACTTGGCGTAGTCGATCATCAAATCCAGGGCGGCGGCGATGTCGGCGCTGCCTTGCTGGCCTTCGACGGCGTCCAACAGGCGGTTGGCGGTGGCGAACAGCCGTTTGTGCTGGGTGTCGATACGCTGGACGTTGACGCTGTATTCCGGCTGCCAGGTCAAGAGCGGCCGTCCGGCGATGCCGATGGCCGATTCCAGCCGGGTCCGCCGTTCGAAGGATTCGAACAACTTCCAGCGGACGTTGGGGATGGCGCCCAACAATCGCGACGAAATCAGATAAATCTCGGCCGGGCCATAGGTGCGCAAGGTGGCGATGCTGGGCGCGTCGAAGACGGCGCTTTCCTCGCCGAAGAAATCCCCCGGTCCCAAGGTTTCCAGCACCACGTCGCCCAACATGCGCAGCACCTGGCCCGACGCCACCACGCCGACCTTGTGTTCGTGGCCGCTCACCAGGCTGTCGTCGCCCAGGTTGATCAGCCGCATGTCCTTGGCGATGGTGTTCAAGGTGCCGGTGGACACCACGTCGCCCAGCAAACGGGTGCGTGACAGGAATTCGCGGCCTTCCAGCAGGCGCGAAATGTCGCGGAACAATTCGTGGCGGACGACGAAGGCGGTGTAGACGTCGGCGGGGATTTCCAGCACCTGGACGAAACTGACGGCCCGGCAGGTCTCGGTGGGCGGCAGGGCGTGCAGGCCGGTCAGTTCCCCCAGCAGGGCGCCGGCCGACAGCACGGCCCGGAAATCGGTGTCTTCGTCCAGCATCTCCACCTGGCCGGTCAGCAACAGATAGATGCTGGGATGGGGCTGCCCGGCCTTGTACAGGATGGTTTCCGGGTTGAAGGTGGTGATGGGGCCGTTCAGCACCGTGCCCAGATGGTCGCCCGACACCTTGGGGAAGTATTCCGCCATCATGTGGAAGGCCGAGCGGCTGAGGAAGTCGCGATGGCCGGTGATCAGCACGTCGACGGTGCCGAAACTGGCCCCCGAGCCGATTTTCTTCTGCTCTTGCGTCAGCGGGTTGGCGGTATGGGCCAGGATCATCTTGCCGGAAGAATCTTCGCGGAAATCCTGGGCATAGCCATGGATCATGCCGGCACCGATATCCACCTTCTTGACGTCGGCGGGTTCCAGGTAATCCACCGCGATCTGCTGGTACCAGTCGCGCGACAGGCCGTTCTTGGTGGCATCGTCGGTGACCATGCCTTCAAGGACGCCCAATCCCACCACGTCGGCCAGATGGGCATAGGTCTTCCAGCCGCCGGCGGCCATGGCGCGGAAGTGGAACACGGTGGTTTCCACCGGATGGGGCGAGAAGATGGGCTTCACGTCCAAGCCGTCCACGTCGTTCCACTGGTCCATGGCCAGGTCGCGGACATTGAAGTAATCGTTGAAGTCTTCTTCCTCGATGGCCAGCAGCGCCGCCAGCTTCTTGGCTACCGTGGCGCGCACCATGGGCACGGCGAAAAAGCTGATGCGGCGGTCGGCCTGCATCAGGGTGGTCAAACCGGCGAAATGGTCGTCATGGCAGTGGGTCTGGAAGATGCCTTCGATTTCGTTGACGCCGATGCCCAGCGCGGTCAGCGTATGCTGCAGATTGGGGCCGGCATCGACCAGATAGATGCGGCCCTGGAACACCACGATGGATCCCATGCTGGGGCGCCGCACGTCCCAGCCGTCGCCTTCGCCGGAATGGACCACGGCGAAATAATCGCGACGGAACTGGTAATGGCCCAAGGGAAAGGGACATTCGTGGGTCTGGAACGCCGGCAGGTTCAGGTCGATGGCGACGCTGTCGCCCTGATAGCTGAACTGGAAACGGTTCATGCCGGTGCGGCGCACGGTGACGCCGGCCTTGATCTCGACTTCGTGGTCGTCCAGGGCGCGGCCGTCCAGAAGGTCGCTGGGGTGACGGATCTGGCCAAAGGCGAAGCGCAGTTTCAGGCGCATCATGTCGTGGGCCTGATCCGGCGGCACCCCGGCTTCGACCATTTCCTGTTCGGAAATCAGGCCGTAATTGCCGCGATAGATGTACTGCATCTGCGCCGCTACCTGGTCACGACGGCCGATCAGGATGGGCTTGGAACCGTTGTTGTTGGGGTGTCCGGGCAGCAGCAAGCCCTGGCGATAGAACATCTGCAGGACCGGGAATTCCGCCAGATTGCAAAAGGTGCCGTTTTGTACCATGACGTCGGACAGCAAGATGGCGTTGGGGCCGGTCTCGCAACGCACGCCGTCGATTTCCAGCGGACGGATCAGGCCGCGACGCATCAAATGCTTGACGCTGTCGGGCGGACAACCGCACAGCACCCGCACATCGGCGTCGGGCACATGGATCCAGGACATGCCCGGGATCACTTCGATCTTGAACAAACGCGCCATCTTGATCCCCTTCTCCCCATCGTGACGTTATCACGTGGGACGCGATGGCGTCCCACGCGACAATTTCAACCGTCCACCATGAAGAACGCGGACCAGATGTAAGGGGCGCTCCACTTGCCGTTGTGCAGCATTTCCAACTGCGCTTCACGCAGTGCCAGATGCGGGGGCTGGCCCTTCATCAGACGAGAATAAAGGGCACTCATCAATGCCTGGGTGCCGGCGTCGCTGACTTCCCACAGCGACGACACCACCGAGGCGACGCCCGCTTCCTGGAAGGCGCGACGCAAACCATAGACGCCCTCGCCTTCGTGGATTTCACCCAAACCGGTTTCGCAAGCCGACAGGATGGCCAATTGGGTGCCGGCCAGATTGAGGTCCAACACTTCCAGCGCCGTCAGCACACCGTCATTGTCGGTGTCGATTTCGCCCAGGACCGGGGCGTTGGCGTTGATGCCGGCAAAGGCCAGACCGGCGCGCAGCAACGGGTTGTCGCCCGGCGGCGGGATCTGGATGTCACCGCCGCGCTGCAATTTCAGCAGACGCTTGCGCAGCGTGTCGTCGGCCTTCAGGAAAAAGCCGTGGGTGGCGATGTGCAGCACTTCGGGGGGCTGCTTCAACTGACGCAGCACCTCTTCCTGGGCGGCACCCTTGGAATAGATGACGCTGTCCTTGCCTTCGCCATCCACCGTCTTTTGGATCAGCTGGCCTTCGCGTTCGGCGCCGGGCAGCGGGTCGAAACGCAGGCCGCGCATACCCGACGACATGCCGCGCAGCCCTTCGGACAGACCGGCGGAGCGGGATTTGCCGCGCACCGATTCCAGCTTTTCCTTGCCGGTCACCGCGTCGGTTTCGTAATCGGGGCCGGCATTGATCATATAGCCGCCCTTGGCCGCCTTCAGCCGCGACGGCAACAGATTGCGCGACGAGGTGAAGATGTGCAGGTCCAGTCCTTCGATCAGGTACTTGCCGTCCCCTTCCACCAAGGCGGCGAAGGGCATGATGTTCAATATGCCGTCGGGAATGACATAGGCCACCGGGGCGTCGCCGACGGTCTTGGCGATGGGCTTCCAGATCAGGTCATAGCTGGACTGGCCGCTTTCCAGCAATTCGTCGAAGTCGATTTCTTCGTCCTGGATGTCCTTGCGGTATTTCTGGACGGAATCGGAAACCAGCTTGGAATCGGCATAGGGGACCAGGCCGAACACCGCCTTGCCGTTCTGTTTCTTCAAGGTGGCGGCCACCAGCTTTTGTTGGCCGTCGATGCCATATTGCAGGTAATCGACCAACACCGCCTTGTCGGGCAGGGCGGTGACCAGCTGGTCGACGCCGATCTTGTCGGTGGTCTGCAGGAAACGGGCGCTGGCGCGGCCGATCTGGCCCTGCAGGATGTCGATGCGGTCACGTAAGGAAACCAGGATCTCGGCGTGGCGTTCGCCGGTTTCCGGCGTCGGGCCGGACAGGGTCAGCGCCCCCAGCTTTTTGCGGGTCTCTTCCAGTTCCTGGGTCAGCTTGGTCAGTTCGGGATTTCCCGACAGGCGGTTGGCCTGCATGATTTCCGAGGCGACCTTCAGCAGCAATCCCTTGCGCAGCAGGCTGATCTCGATCAGCGACCGGCCGGCTTCGGGACCGCCTTGGCGGACCAGCAGGTCCATATAGGCATAGAGTTCCGGGTTGTGCAGGCGGATATAGCCTTCGCGGGCGTTCTCGCCGGTCACGTACAACATGGTGTTGAGGAAGTCGTTGCGGCGCAGGAAGGTCTCGTGCCGGATCTTCAGAGCACCGGCCATGTCACCCTTGTCTTCCAGGGTGGCGGCCAGCGAATTCAGCGTTTCGAAGGTATAGGGATGGACCTTGCCGAGAATGGAATCGTCGGCGGCCAGGGTCTTTTGCAGCATGCCCTCGGCTTCGCCCAGCTTGCCCTGCTTGCGCCACAGCGCGCCGATGTCGTGCATGGAACGCAGGGTGTCCAGGTGCTTTTCGCCCAAGGTGCGGCGGCGGTCTTCCAGGGCTTTGGCCAGGATCGGCTCGGCCTCGGCCAGCTTGCCCTGGCCCACCAGGGCGCGCCCCAGATTGTTGCGCGCCTTCATGGTGTCGATGTGGGTGGGGCCGTTCAACTGGGTCCAGGCGTCGACCACAGTGGTGAACTCGGCCGTCGCCTGTTCGTAATTGCCCTGCAGCATGTGCAGGTAAGCCAGATTGTTGGCGAAAGCGATGGTGTTGGGATGCTTGGCCCCCAGACGGCGGGTGTGGACCGCCAGGGCCGATTTATAAAGCGCCTCGGCCTTGTCGAACTCGCCCTGGCTTTCATGCAGCAGGGCCAGGTTGTTCATGCCGATGACGGTGTTGGGATGGTCGTCGCCGTAAAGCTTGCGTTCCGAGATCAGGGCCTGACGCAAATAGGGCTCGGCACGGTCGTACAGACCGGCCTTTTCCAGGATTTCACCCAGATTGTTGGCGGCGATGATGGAAAATTGGTGTTCGGTGCCCAAGACCTTGGTGAAGCGGTCATAGGCGTCCTTGAAGGCGTTTTCCCCCCCACGCAGATCGCCTTCCTGGCGCAGGACGCTGCCCAAGCTGGACAGGGCGGACACGGTGGCCGGGTGGTCGGGGCCAAAGGCCTTGGTGTTGGCATCGACCACTTCGCGGATGGTGGCTTCGGCCCCGGCATATTCGCCGATGGTCACCAACACGTCGGCCAGATCGGTCTTGGCGGCGATGACGCGGGATTGGTCGCCGGCGGCGGCGGCTTCGCTGGCGACGCCTTCCAACAGGGCGCGGGCCTGGGCGGCATCGCCCTTTTTCGCCACCACGCGGGCCAGTTCCAGACGGGCGTCCAAATTGGTGGCTTCACCCGGCGGGTTGGTGACGCGCAGCACGGTGACCGCCTGCGTCGCCGCCTGAAGCGCGACATCCAAATCCCCGGCCCCCATGGCGGCGGCGGCTTGACGGGACAGGCATTTGGCGGTGGTGGGGTGATCAGCGCCGTAGACGGCTTCCATCCCGGCGCAGATGTCGCGGGTCAAGGCCAGGGCCTGATCGTGCTTGCCGGCATTCAACAACGGGATGGCGACCGCCAGTTCGGCGGCCAGGGTGCTGGGATGGCCGGCGCCAAAGGCGGTCTTGGCGGCTTCCGCCCCGCTTTGGGCGATTTCGGCCGCCTTTTCGTACTTGGTCAGGGCCGAGAAATGGTCGGACAGGGCCGCGTTCAGGGCCAGCGTCTCGGGATGGCCGGCGCCCAGAATCTTGGCGGCGCTTTCGGCGGTCTGGCGCAGCACGGCTTCGGCTTCGTCACTCTTGCCGGCCATGTCCAGGATGCGGCCCAAATCGCCGCCGCTGGCCAAGGACGCCATATGGCTGTCGCCCAGGTTGTCCTTGGCGGTGGATAGCGCCTGACGGGCGCGGCTTTCGGCATTGGCCAGGTCGCCGGCCTGGGCGGCGGCGCCCGCCGCCTGACGGGTGCGTTGCCAGATGCCGACGATGCGGGCCTTCTCAGCGGCGACGGCCGAGGCCGCCTGGACCTTTTCCGCCACCCAGGCCGGCGGGGCTTCCACCAGCTTGGTGATTTCACCGGCATAAAGCGCCGCGTCCTCTGCCGACTTGGCTTTGACCGCCAGGGTCAGGGCGTCCTTGAACAGTGGCAGCGCCTGGTCGGGCTGGTTCAGCGCCAAAGCCAAAGACGCGGCGTTGTGGACGATGTTGCGGTCCTGGGGCAGTAATCCATGGGCCTTGGCATAGCCCTGATAGGCGGCGGCCGCGTCACCGGCGGCCAAAGCCTTCTTGGCCTGGGCCACCAGCTTGTCGGCTTGGCTTTTCACCTGGGGCGAAACCTTGGCCGCCGGGGCGGGGGCGGACACGTCGGCGGCAATGCCGGCGAGAGGGGACAAAACCAGCAAAGCGGCGGCCAGGGCGGCACTATGGCGGAGGGATTTCATTCTGAGACTCCCTTGGTTCGGCGGTTCTGAAGTTCGCAAAATGATGCAAACTTCAGAACCGCCAAACAATTCAACAGATTAGTGGCCTGCTTACCCCACAAATCCGCTTGCGAATTTCTGGGGCAGGACACTGGGTCGAAATGACTATTTTTCCTTGGCGGTATAAGACCCGTCCCAATCGGCGGGCGGCGGTTCTTCCAGGTAATGCTCGGTGCGTTCGATGTAGATTTGGTAAAGCTTGCGATTGGGTTCCAGCTCCGCCAAAGCGGCGAACTCGGCCTTGGCCTCGGTGAAGCGCTGGGCCCGGTACAGACGCAGGGCCGCGGTATAGCGGGCCAGGATGTCCAGATCGGCCTGGGCGACTTCGCCCTCGAATCCCAATGGTTCGAAGGTGCGGACCGGCTGGTCCTTGCCTTTGACCTTGACCAGATCGACTTCGCGGGCGATCAGGCCGGGGACTTGGGCCAGGGTGAACTCGCTGATCTGCAGGAAAATGCCGTATTGCTTGGTCAGGCTTTCCAGACGCGAGCCCAAATTGACCGCGTCGCCCATGACCGTATAGGCCAGACGGAAATCCGATCCCATGTTGCCGACGCTCATCACGCCGGTGTTCAGGCCGATGCCGATCTTCAACGGCTTCCAGCCGCGCGCCACGAAGCTTTCCGACAATTCGTCCATGGTCTTGGCCATGTCGAGCGCGGCGCGGATCGCGTGTTCGGCGTGGTGTTCGTCTTTCAAGGGCGCGCCCCAAAACGCCATGATGGCGTCGCCCATATACTTGTCGATGGTGCCGCGGTTGGACTGGATCACCCGGGTCATCGGCGACAGGAAGGCGTTCATCAGGGTGGTCAGCTCTTGCGGGCTGAGACCTTCGGAAATGGTGGTGAAGCCGCGCACGTCCGAGAACAGCACGGTCATCTCGCGGCTTTCGCCGCCCACCGACACTTCCTGGCCGCTCTCGTTCATTTCCTTGACCAGCTCGGCCGGGATGTATTGGCCGAAGGTCTTGGCGATGTGCTTCTTCTGATTGCGTTCCACCAGATAGGCCCGGTACTCGATCAGCACATAGGCCAAGATGGCGGCCACCATGGTGTAGGACATGGGCAGGACCATGCCGGCCTTGGCGTAGACACCGGTGCAGATCACCACCCAGCCGCCCAGAAGTGCTGCGAAGCCGGCGCCGCGGATGATGGGGCGGTTGGTGGCGGCCACCGCGATCATCAGGATCATCGCCGCCAAGGTGGCGACGCTGGCCACTTCCGGGCGGGCGGCGCGCAGCGGCGCCCCCTTCAGGATGGTGCTGACGGTGTCGGCGATGATTTCCACCCCATAGACCATGCCGACCGGGGTGTCGAACCAGTCGTGCGACACTTCCGAGGTGTCGCCCAAGACGACGATCTTGTCCTTGACCCAATAGGACAATTCCTCGCGCTCGTTTTCATCCAGTTCCGAGATGTCCAGGAAGTCGAGCGCCGAGATGCCGGCGGACTGGCTGAGGAAGCGGGTGCCGTTGGGCAGCGGCGGGAAGTCGATGTAAAGGTTGTCCTGATGATCCAGCGGCACCCTCAAATCGCCGAAGGACAGCACGTTGCCCGCCAGCTTGGGTTCGACCCCCAAAGCCATGGCGACGGCCTGCACGGCGAACGGCCAGCCGTGGCGTTCGGCGGTGATGGCGGAATGGATCTTCAGTCGCGACAGCACGGTCAACAGCGCCGAATTCGAGCTGATGTTCGTGTAGCCGCTGACCGAGGCTTCGTCCAACAGCTTGGTCGGATAGTTCATGCGCACGAACTTGCCGTGGTCGAACTGCGCCTGGGCCACCAAGATGGTGTTGCCGGCATCCTTCAGGGCCTTGGCCAGGGCCGGGTCCTCGTCATAGGACGACGGGAAGTCCATCAACATGTCGACGGCGACCACTTTGGCGCCGAGTTCCTTGATGTTGCTGATGATGGCGGCGATATCGGTGCGGCGCAGCGGATAGCTGCCATAGGCCTTGAAGAAGGGTTCGTCCACGTTGACCAGCATGACGTCCTTGGACAGGGCGTTGGCTTGCTGGTTGCCATAGGCCAGACGCATCTGATGGCGGAACGAGTTCACCTGGTCTTCCAACAGGGCGAACCATTCGAAATGCTGTGCCGGCAAGGCCAGCAGAAACAACACCACAACCGCCAGCACGTCACGCCGAGCCAGAAAGCCCATCGATCCTCTCCCCGTCCGCCCATCAAAGCAAAAAAGCGGCGGGACAATTCTGTCCCGCCGCGATTGACCTTCGGTCTTTAATTGCCTTCCAACTGCTCGTTATAGACCAGGGCTTCCTTTTGCCGCAGGTCACGCAGTTTCAGGTCGTTATAGGCCTTGATCAGCAAGGGACGCATGTCGTTGTCGTCCTTGTGGGCGGCGAAGTGCTTGCGATAGGAATCCATGGCGCCGACGGTCACGCCCTTCGAGTCCAGGTAATTGCCCAGGGCGAATTCGTCGTTGCCCGACGCCGCCTTGACGCGGGCAACGCCGTCGGTCAGGGCCTTGTCCTCGGTGGCGGACAGCCAGGTGATGGTGCCGCCCTTCTCGGTCTGGCCGACAACCTGGTCGCCTTCGGTGATGGTGACGCCGAAGGAATGCTGGCCGGCGGCCAGGTCAGGCACGCGGAAGCGCACCATGTCGTTCTTGCTGGCGGCGACCTTGTGCGAGGTGCCGTCGATCACCAGGGTATAGCCGTACTGGGCACCCAGGTTTTCCCAGACCAGTTCGGGATAGCTGGCCGAAAGGGTGATGTCGGACGCGACACGCAGCTTCAGGTCGACGCTGTCCTTCTTCACCGAACGGCGCACGGTGGTATAGCGCTGGGCCTCGGCGAAGCGGTTGGACAAGCCGGCCACCAGATCGCCGCTGGCGGCTTCCGGGGCGGACAAGGTGCCGGACACGGCCTTGGGGCCGCTGGCGGTGATTTCGATCACCGAATTGGCGCCGATGGTCTGGGCCATGCCGGAATTCTGGTCGATCAGCTTGCCGCTGCCGTCGGCGCCGGTGCGAACCTGGCTGCCCACGAACAGGAACTTGTTGCGGGTCACCGGCGACCACTTGTCGCCACCCTTGCTGGTTTCGACCGCGCCGGCCACCTGCATCAGCATGGAAGCGGGGGGTTCGGAGGCCTGCACCCCAAGGGTCCAGCCCATCATGGTCAGGGCGGCGGTCAAGGCCAACGCGAGTATTCTGCTCATTGCCTGCTCCATTTCTGTTTCCGCCCAGGTCGTGTCTCAAGGGGGGCCAGGCGGGATACCAAAATCCAATACCCAGACATTATGCGGGTAATTCACTCGGATTGCATCAGGTCAGGACCGGAAAAAGTACGCAGCAAGCGAAGTTTTTCTGTGCGTATCGCGATGAACGGTTTCATTTTTCGTTAATTTTTTCCGACTCCGGCAAATGTTCGCCCAAGCATTGGCCGTGATCGGCCAGAACTTGAATGACCCGGCATTGGCGGACCGAGCTTTGTGAACAATCTTCGGTCATCCGCCTGACTTCCTGGCCCAGGGCGGTCAGCCTTGCGATCTTTGATTCGATGTCGGCCAAGTGTCGGCGGGCGATGGAATCGGCGTCGGCACAGGATTGGTCGGGCTGGTCGGCCATGTCCAGCAATTGGCGGATGGCGTCGATTTCGAACCCCAGTTCACGGGCATGGCGGATGAAGCGCAGGCGCTGGATCGCGGCGGCCGGATAAAGCCGGCGGTTGCCCTGGCTGCGCGGTGGCGGTGCCAGCAGGCCGATCTGCTCGTAATAGCGGATGGTGGGAACCTTGATGCCGGTGGCCTCGGCCAGATGGCCGATGGGGTGGAGAGCGGGAACAGAATGGCTCATGTCAAACCCCTTGCTTCTCTAGTCGCTAGAGATTGTAGCCTGACATCATATGGTCAGGAGAACCGGAAAATGAACGCCCCCTTGGACAAAACCACGCGCTTGCGGGTGGACGGCATGGATTGCCCGTCCTGTGTCGCCAAGATCGAGACGGCCTTGATCCGATTGCCCGGGGTGGGCGGGGTTTCGGTGTCCATGGCCGATTCCATGGTGGAGATCCACCATCAATCCCCCACGGATTCCGCCACCTTGACCAAGACCTTGTCCGCCTTGGGCTATGCCAGCCGGGTGGCGCTGCCGGTCACGGAGACCGTCGCCCCGGCGTGTGGTTGCGGTGCCTGTCATGGACCGGCATCGGCGCCGATGGCGACGGCGGATGCACCTTTACCGTGGTGGCGCGGCAAGGCGGGTTTGCTGGTTTTGTGCGGGGGCTTGCTGGCGGTGGGTCAGGGATTGATGTGGGTGGTACCGCAGGTGCCGGCCTGGGTGATCCTGCCGGCCTTGGCATTCGGCGGTCTGCCGGTGGCGCGCCGCGCGTGGAACGCGGCTCGCCTGGGCACGCCCTTCAGTATGGAGATGCTGATGAGCGTGGCGGTCATCGGCGCCTTGGCCATCGGCGCCTGGGACGAGGCGGCCATGGTGGTCTTCCTGTTCTTGCTGGGCGAGGTGTTGGAAGGGCTGGCGGCGCGTCAGGCCCGTGCCGGCCTGTTGGCCCTGGCCCAATTGCTGCCCAAGCGGGCGTTGCGCCGACAAGCCGACCAATGGGTCGAGGTGGCGGTCGGCGACCTGCGGGTCGGCGACCTTTTGTTGCTGCGTCCCGGCGACCGCTTGGCGGTGGACGGGGTGGTGGTCGAGGGCGAGGCGGGCCTGAACGAAGCGGCGATCAGCGGCGAAAGCCAAGCCCGGCGCCGAGGCGTCGGCGATCCGGTGCCGGCCGGGGCCATCGCGGTTGACGGGGTGTTGACGGTTCGTGCCACCTCGGATGCCGGCGACAACACGGTGACGCGCATTGCCCGATTGGTCGAACAGGCCCAGGCGGCCAAGGCGCCGTTTGCCCGTTTCGTCGATCGCTTCGCCCGTTGGTACACCCCCGCCGTGGTGGTGGTCGCCGCGCTGGTGATGGTGACGCCTCCCTTGCTGGCGGGGCAGGATTGGGGGCAATGGTTCTATCGCGGTCTGGCGCTGCTGCTGATCGGCTGCCCCTGCGCCCTGGTGATCTCGACCCCTGCCGCTTTGGCGGCCGCCCTGGCCGCCGGTGCCCGGCGCGGCATCCTGTTCAAGGGCGGCGACGTGGTCGAACGTCTGGCCGGGGTGGATTTGGTGGCCTTCGACAAGACCGGCACCTTGACCGAGGGGCGGCCGCAGGTGACGCAAATGGCCGAACTGGTGCCCGATGGCGGGGACCGGCGGGGACTGGTCGCCGGTTTGTGCCAAGGGTCGTCGCATCCGTTGGCCCTGGCCATCGGGAGCTTTTTGCGCAGCCAGGGCATCGACGCTCAGACGGTGGATCAGGCCCATGCCGTTCCCGGCCGGGGCATCGGTGGCCTGTGGGGCGGGCGGAAAGTGTTTCTGGGGGCGGTCGAGATGGATGGTCCGGTGGGGTTGTGGCAATCCCAGGGCCAGACCGTGTCGGTGTTGACCCTTGACGATGTCCCGGTTCTGGCCTTCGCCCTGCAAGACACGCTGCGTCCCGACGCCCAGGACGCCACCCGGACCTTGGTGTCCCAAGGGGTGAAGCTGGCCATGCTGAGCGGCGACCGCGCCGCCGCCGCCCAGGCCGTGGGGACGCAATTGGGGATGGAGGTGCGGGCGCCCTTGCTGCCCGAAGACAAATTGGCGGCCATCCGCCAGTGGCAAGGCCAGGGATTGGTGGTGGCCAAGGTGGGCGACGGCATCAACGACGCCCCGGCCTTGGCGGCGGCGGATGTGGGGATCGCCATGGGGGGAGGGACCGAGATCGCCTTGGAAACCGCCGATTGCGCCTTGTTGCGCGGCCGCGTCGGCGATGTGGCGGCGGCCTTGGCCATGGCCCGGCACACCATGCGGGTGATCGGTCAGAACGTGGCCATCGCCTTGGGCCTGAAGGCGCTGTTCCTGGTCACCACCTTGGTCGGCCTGACCGGGATGTGGCCGGCGGTCCTGGCGGATAGTGGGGCGACAGTACTGGTGACCTTAAACGCCCTGCGGTTGATCAGGCATTAGCGGCCGCAATTATCAGGGATGTGTCTTTTTTTGACGGTTTTGACGGCGATTTGTGTCGAAAGACCAAGGTTTTCAAAGAAAAGACCAAAATATAACGCTGGATGTGCGTAAACCAGCATGATTTGTCCCGGATCCCTTATCTAAGCTTGACCCAGTATCGTCAGTGTCTCAAATTCCGGTTCATTAGCGGGTTTTGGGGTAACGCGAGCTAGGGACGGGGAATGCTGCACAATCTGCGTTTGTGGGCCAAGATCACCTTGGCCATGGGTGTGTCTGTCGCCGCGGTGGTCGTAGCCCTGACCTTCGTCAACCTGGGAACCTTGGAAGACGTGGTGGCGGCGGCCGAACGCAGTGAATTGGACGGTCATGTCCGCGCCATCTCGCAGGCCATCGCCATGGAAAGCCGCACCGCCGAGGCGCTGGCCCAATTCGTCGCTTCGGTCCCCCTGGTCAAGGACCGTTTCGCCGCCGGTGACCGGGTCGCCTTGGCGGCGCTGTTGCGGCCCACGTTCAAGCCCATGGCCGACGGTTTCGGCGTCGAGCAGTTCCAGTTCCACACCCCTCCGGCCACCTCGTTCCTGCGTCTGCACAAGCCGGAAAAATTCGGCGACGATTTGTCGTCCTTCCGCTTCACCGTGGTCAACACCAACAAGACCGGCAAGCCCACCCAAGGGTTGGAAGGCGGCGTCGCCGGCCTGGGCATCCGCGGCGTGGTGCCGGTGGGCGGCGCCAACGGTTCGGTCGAATTCGGCATGACCTTCGGCCAGCCCTTCTTCGACGGCGTCAAGCAACGCCAGGGCGTCGACGTGGCGCTGCATTTGTTCGGCGACGGCCATGTGGTCACCTTCGCCTCGACCATGGGCAAGGACCCCCTGGTGGCGCGCGAGTTGCTGAACAAGGCCTTTGCCGGTGACCCGCAATTGACCCATGTGGATTTCGGCGGTCAGCCCAAGGCGGTTTATGTGGCGGCGATGACCGATTACGCCGGCAAGGCCATCGGCGTGCTGGAAGTGGCCATGGACCGCAGCCATTACCTGACCGCCTTCCGCACCGCCCGCAACACCTCGTTGATGGTCGGGGTCGTGACCTTGCTGGCCGGCATCGGTCTGGCGCTGTTGGTGGCCCGGGGCCTGACCCGGCGCATTCTGGCGGTGATGGTCGGCGTGCGTCATGTGGCCACCGGCGACCTGACCGTCAACATCGTCGCCGACGGCCAGGACGAATTGGGCGATCTGGCCCGTGCCGCCGGTGAAATGCGCGAGCAATTGCACCAATTGGCGTCCGAGGTGCGTTCCCACGCCCAAGCGGTGCACGCCGCCGCCCAGGAAATCTTCGCGGCGGTGGAAGGTCAGGCGGCGAC
>DISD01000028.1:978-2625 GCA_002435715.1 Rhodospirillaceae bacterium UBA6219 | reverse complement strand
TCCAAGACAACGGCATCGGCATCGACCGCGCCTATTTCGACCGGGTGTTCCGTATCTTCCAACGACTGCACGCCCGTGACGAACATGGCGGCGGTTCAGGGATCGGTTTGTCGATCTGCAAGAAGATCGTCGAAAACCATGACGGTCGCATCTGGGTGGATTCCCCCGGCCCCGGCTTGGGAACCACCTTCTATTTCACCCTGCCCGCCCAGCCGGCGACAGCGACTAATTCCTGATCCCGTCTGCGCCTTTTGTCTCCCTTGTGTGCAACGAGGCGAGGCTCTAGGCTTTGCCAGGATCAGTTCAGGACGCTGCGCCATGTTGGCGAAAATCAGGATGGATTGGCTGGGGGCTTTCGGCGCCGTATTGCTGACCTCCATCGCGGTATGGTCAAGCATTTCCTCTTTGACCAAGACCCATCAACAAGACGTGGAAGCGCGGCTTGATGCCTTGGCCAAGGTGGTGGAAGCCCGAATTTCGCAAACCATCTCGTCCATCGACCTGCTGCTGCGCGACGCCAGCCTGGAATTGCCACCCGGCGACCACCTAGACGATCCCCTTTTCCATCGTTTCCTGATCGCCCGCTCGCGCTTCGAGCCCGACGCCTTGTCGGTTTCGATCATTTCCCCGGATGGGATCGTCTTGCATTCCGTCCTGCCGGAAATCATCGGCAAGAACGTCGGCGAACGGTCGTACCTGACCTATTTCCGTGCCCATCCCGAATCCGAGCAATTGTTCATCGGCGAGCCGGTGGTGGGCTTGAAGGGGCGCGAATTCATCCCGCTGGCCCGCGCCGTGCGCAACGACCAAGGCCAATTACGGGCGATCATGGTCGCCACCATCCAACCGCAATTGATCAACAATATCGTCGAATCCGCCTTGCCGACGGAACCAAGCGGGTTGATTTCGCTCACCAACCGCGACCACATCTTGCTGTCGGTGGCGCCCATGCAGCCGGACAGCATCGGCAAGTCCCTGGCCAAGGCGCCGTTGCGCATCGCCCATTTGCAAACCGGTCTGGAAGCCAGCATCCAAGAAGGCGCCGGACGCATCAACGACACCTACCGCATCATCGCCTTCCGCACCGCCCAGCCCTGGGGCTTCGTCATCGGTGTCAGCGTGTCGCGGACCGACATGATGCGGCAACTGACGCCGTCTTATGTGGTGGGAACCGCCCTGATCGGCTTGGTCGCCGTCGCCTCGGCCATTTTTCTGCGCCTTCGGACCCAGCGGGAAAGCAACCGACGCGACACCGAGGCCCGCATGCTGCGGGCCCGCGAACATTATCTGCGAGGATTGGACGAGATGCCGGCCCTGGTCCGTCGAACCGACGACAAGGGGCGTTGCCTGAACGTCAACACCGCCTGGTGTCGGCTGACCGGCCAAAACACCGACCAGGCACTGGATCTGGGCTGGCTGGAGGCCGTCCATCCCGACGACCGCGACATGGTCCTGGCGGATGGCAACGAACATGAATACCGGCTGATGCGCAGCGATGGCGGCTATGCCTGGATCCACGAAGTCATCCGCCCGTTGCGTGACCAAGATGGTTTCGACATGGGCTTACTGGCTTCGGGCGTCGACATCACCACGTCACGGGAATTCCAAGAACAATTGCAGCAATCCAACGCCGAGTTGGAACAATTC
>DISD01000028.1:725-901 GCA_002435715.1 Rhodospirillaceae bacterium UBA6219 | reverse complement strand
AATATTCCCGCATCGGCCGCATGTCGGCCCCCAAAAGCATGATCGATTTGCGCCAGGCCGTCGAAGCCGCCCGCAGCCATCTGGAACTGGCCCTGGCCGAACAGGGCGCCAGCCTGGAAATCGGCGAACTGCCGACCATCTTCGCCAGTTCCGACGACATGGTGCGGCTGTTCCAG
>DISD01000028.1:312-614 GCA_002435715.1 Rhodospirillaceae bacterium UBA6219 | reverse complement strand
TGCAAGAAGATCGTCGAAAACCATGGTGGCCGCATCTGGGTCGATTCGCCCGGCCCCAACCAAGGTTCGGTGTTCACCTTCACCCTGCCGGCGTAAGGCGAAAATGTTTCACATCACCGGTTGACAAGGGCGTCCATCTTGGACTTCCTTAAGCCGCGACGTGAACGGCGGCCACAAATCCGCCATTTTCGCGTTTCAAACCATTCCGCCCGTGACCGATCGCCCCTTGCCGGGTCCGCGCCGGCGGGAAGGCACACTCGATCTGGGCAGGCCCATGGACAAGAACCGCGTCATCATCTTCG
>DISD01000028.1:0-127 GCA_002435715.1 Rhodospirillaceae bacterium UBA6219 | reverse complement strand
TCCACCAGCCCGCTGCACATGAAGTTCAAGCTGCAGATGGAACCGGAAAAGGTGCTGGAGAAGATCAAGGATTCGGTTTCCTTCGCCCGCAATCTGGTGGAAGACGTGGAATGGTCGGCCGAGGACG
>DISD01000090.1 GCA_002435715.1 Rhodospirillaceae bacterium UBA6219 | reverse complement strand
CGGCCAGGCTCATGCCCATGATGGTGTCGCCGGGCTGGACCAGCGCCATGAAGACGCCCTGGTTGGCCTGCGAGCCCGAGCTGGGCTGCACGTTGGCGAAAGAACAGCCGAACAGCTTGCAGGCACGCTCGATGGCCAGCTGTTCGACGATGTCCACGTATTCGCAACCGCCGTAATAGCGCTTGCCCGGATAACCTTCCGCGTACTTGTTGGTCAGCACCGAACCCTGGGCTTCAAGAACCGCGCGGGACACGATGTTTTCCGAAGCGATCAGCTCGATCTGGTCTTGCTGGCGCGACAATTCCTTGGAGATGGCGGCGAACACGTCGGTGTCACGGTCGGCCAAGGCGGTGCGGAAGAAGGCGTCGGTATTGGTCATCGGTGAACTTTCTTTGCAGGCGGAAGAATTCGGGAAAGAAAACTTACGAAGCGTCGCCCAGCTTGGCGACAATCCCTCAGACAGCGCCGCCCAGCTTGGCGACGCGGCGGGCGTGGCGCCCCCCCTCGAACTCGGTGGTCAGGAAGATTTCGGTGCATTGCTTGGCCACTTCCGGGCCCATGGTGCGACCGCCCAGAACCAAGACGTTGGCGTCGTTGTGCTGACGGCACATCAGGGCACCAAAGGCGTCGTGCACCAGAGCGGCACGGATATGGGGGAAGCGGTTGGCGGCGATGGAAATGCCGATGCCGGTCCCGCACATCAAGATCCCCCGGTTGGCCTTGCCCTGCTTGATGGCGTCGGCCATGGCGACGGCGTAATCGGGATAATCCACCGATTGGGAATCGTGGGTGCCCAAATCGACCACCTCGACCCCCTTCCCCTTCAGGAAGTCGGCCAACAGAGCCTTCATTTCCAGGCCGCCGTGGTCGGAAGCGAGCGCGATGATTTCCTTGGTCATTGTCGGGTTTCCAGGTTTTTCGCCAGACAGACCGGTTCCATACCATATATCCGCACACATTGCCAATGCGCCACCATCTCATGGGGCATGCCGGAAGTGTCAGGCTGGGTCCCGCGCTTGGTGATACCAGCCCGAAGGCGAACATGTCGATGCCAAGAACCCGGACGTCGATCATATGGAAATTCTGCAGCTTTCCAGGAATACCCAGGGCTTTTTACTGGTCGCAGCAATTCGACAAAGAATTCGTTACTCATATCGGGCAATTTTGAATTGACTTCAAAGACAAGCCATGCGCAGATTGACGTACCTAGTGAAATAACCGACATCGCGGACCAAGACCATGAGCGACAGCCCCGCCGACAAGATCAGCCACGACGACATTCTGCGCATGGCCGTGGACGTGGTCTCTGCCTATGTCAGCAACAATCCGTTGCCGGCAACGCAAATTCCCGACGTCATCAACACTGTCTACTCTTCCCTGTCTTCCCTTGATTCCACCCCGGCGGAAACCAAGGTCGAAGCGCCGAAGCCGGCGATCTCGGTGAAGAAGTCGGTCCATCCCGATTACATCATCTGCCTGGAAGACGGTAAGAAGCTGAAGATGCTGAAGCGTCATCTGCGCACCACCTACAACATGACGCCCGACGAATACCGGGCCAAGTGGGGTCTGCCCCCCGATTACCCGATGGTGGCCCCTAATTACGCCGCCCAGCGTTCGGATTTCGCCAAGAAGATCGGCCTGGGCCGCAAGGCCGGCGAGGACGAAACCCCGGCCAAGCGCCGGGGCAAGTAATCCCTTTGCGACCCCATCGAACCCCGCCGCACTGGCGGGGTTTTTGTTTGCCCCGCCTTTGACCATCATCAGGGTTGGCGCCCCCCTGCCCGCTTTAAGCTGTGGCGAAATTGGGGGGAGACAAGATGATGAAGGATTCGCAGATCACGGTGCTGTTCATGGCGGCGGGGATCGTCATCACCGCCTTCGCCCTGCGACGCCACCGGGCCTTGGGGGGCAAGGCCCTGCTGGTGGCCCTGGCCAGCACGCTGGTGGTCGCCGGCTTCATCTTCGTGACCCTGGGGGATTGATCACCACTGCGCTGGTACACACTTCCTGCTTATGGGATAATGGGTTCCGTATTATTGTATGGCTTCACCAGCCTTCGACCATGGGGACCACATGATTCGCCTTGCCAACGTGCTGATCATCAATGCCAACGCGACCCAAGTGGTGGCCTTGAAGGAACGACTCGCGCGTGGGGGCTACCATGCCAGCATCGCCTTCGACATGGCGCAAGGTTTGGTCTTGGCCCAGGCCGACCATCCGGATCTGATCCTGCTGTCCGGCGACGACGCCCTTGATCTGGCCATCCAACTGAAGAAGGGCGAAACCACCGCCACCATCCCGGTGGTCCTGTTGGTCGAGCGCATTGATTCGGCCCTGTGCGGCCAATGCCTGGAGCATGGCATCGACGACGTGATGAATTTGGGCTGCGAAGACGCCGAGCTGTTCGCGCGCATGCGTCCGCTGGTCCGTCTGGCCACCATGCATGCCGAACTGCGGCAACGGGCCTCCATCGCCAAAACCTTCAACGTCGCCGCCCGCAACCGCGTGGAAGAATCCGGCAGCCAGCCGCCGGTCATTTTGGTCATCGGCGATGCGGCCGATGCCGTGGTCGACGTCCTGCAGGGCAGTGGTGAAATCCTCACCTGCGCCACGCTTTACGAGGCGGAAGACATTCTGGTCCGGCGCAATTTCGACGCCGCGGTCTTGTCCTTCGCCCAGGAAACCGACGGTTTGCTGGGCTTTTGTTCGCAGGTGCGCAACAATCCCCGGCTGTTCAACCTGCCCATGTTGTTGCTGGCCAATGTGGGCACCGACATCGCCGACGCCTATCGTCGTGGCGCCACCCGCGTCATCGGCCGTCCGGTCGATCCCATGGTGCTGAAGGCGGCGGTGCTGACCCTGGTACGGCGCCAGCAATTGCGCTGGAACATTCGCGGCGCCTTGAACGACAGCCTGAGCACAGCCACCCGGGAAGCGGTCACCGGACAATACAGCCGGGCTTTCCTGGAAGCCTATCTGAGCAGCCGTATCGAAACCGCCAAGGCCCAGGATCGTCATCTGGCGGTGGTGTTCTTCGCCGCCCCCAACATCGAAGGGGTGCGCCAACAATTCGGCGACGACGCCGCCCTGCACCTGACCCAACAGGTGGGCCAGTGGATCACCGGCCTGTTGCGGGCCGAGGATCTGACCGCGTCGTTCAAGCCCCATGAATTCTGCGTGGTGCTGCCCGACACCCCCATTCACGAAGCCGAAGTGGTGATGCATCGCATCGCCGGCGTGTTGGCCTATACCGATTTCGCCGTCCGCGACGTCTATCAGCCGGTCAAGGTTTGGGTGCAGGTGGGCTGCACGGTGGTCGCCCCCGGTGACACCCTGGAATCGGTGTTGGGCCGGGCCCGGCAAAACCTGGATTAAGGACTGCCCCCGTGAGGATCGAATTCATTTTCGACACCGTCTGTCCTTGGTGCTATGTGGGCAAGCGCCGTTTCGAACGCGCCTTGGCCCAACGCCCCGGCACGCGCACCGAGATCACCTGGCGTCCATTCCTGCTGAACCCCGACATCCCGCCGGAAGGCATCGACCGCCGGTCCTATCTGGACCGTAAATTCGGCGGACCGGCCCGGGTCAACCGTATTCATGCCGCCGTGGCCAGCGCCGGCGCCGCCGAAGGCATCGAATTTGCCTTCGACCGCATCACTCGGGCCCCCAACACCTTGAATTCGCACCGTTTGATCCGCTTCGCCGGCGACTTCAACCGGCAATCCGAAGTGGTGGAAGCCTTGTACCAGGCCTATTTCATCGAAGGTCAGGATATCGGCCTGATCCCGGTCCTGACCTTGATCGGCGAAAAATTGGGGCTGCCGGGCCAGGATCTGGAAGAGTATCTGCGCACGGACGCCGACGTGGCGGCGGTGCTGAACGACAATGCCCGTGCCCATCGTCAAGGGGTCAATGGTGTGCCCTGCCTGATCCTGGACGGGTCCTATGCCCTGGCCGGGGCCCAGGAACCCGACATCCTGTTGCGCTTGATCGACATCGCCCGACAATCGGAATCGGAACTGGCGCTGTCGTGCTGAATGGGGCCGCCGCCCCAGCCCCGTTTGGAGACTAAGCCTCCAAACCTCGGTTCCTTTTATCGATAAAATCACATGGGGTTTGGGGCCAAGGCCCCAATCGGGCACGGGCGAGCGCCCGTATCTGGCATCAATCACGCTGCCTTGGCGATTTCCACCAGCTTACCCATCAGTTTCTGCACCAGTTTGACCCGCTTGGCCGGCTCATCCCAGGCGCGGACGAAGACCAGCTTGTGGTCGGGACGCAGCTTGGCCGCCCCACCCTGCTGGGCGATGTACTGCACCAGCCCCATGGGATTGCCGAAGCTGTTGCCACGGAAGGTGACCACCGCACCCTTGGGGCCGGCGTCGACCTTTTCAATGCCGGCTTGTTTGCAAAGCGCCTTGACCGCCACCACTTCCAGCAAATTCTCGACTTCAGGCGGCATCTTGCCGAAACGGTCGACCAATTCTGCGGCCAGTTGATCGATTTCCTCGCGGTCGGCCAAGGTGGCGATACGGCGATACAGCGACAAGCGGACCGACAGATCGGCCACATAGGTTTCCGGGATCAGCACCGGGGTGCCCAGGGTGATCTGCGGCGACCATTCTTCGATGGCGATCTGGTCCTCGCCGCCCTTGGCGGCGGCGACCGCTTCCTCGATCAATTGCTGATAAAGCTCGATACCCACTTCGCGGATATGACCCGATTGTTCCTCGCCCAGCAGATTGCCGGCGCCGCGGATATCCAAATCGTGGCTGGCCAGCTGGAAACCGGCGCCCAAGGAATCGAGCGTCTGCATGACGTGCAGGCGCTTTTCGGCGGCTTTCGACAGTACCTTGTCGGTGGGCAGGGTGAAATAGGCGTAGCCCCGGGTCTTGCCGCGCCCGACGCGACCACGCAGCTGGTACAACTGGCCCAGGCCGAACATGTCGGCACGGTGGATGATCAGCGTGTTGACCGACGGCATATCCAGGCCGGATTCGATGATGTTGGTGGACAGCAGCACGTCGTACTGCTTGTCACCGAAGGCGGTCATCACCTCTTCCAATTCGGTCGGCGTCAGTCGCCCATGGGCGACGGCGCATTTGACCTCGGGGACCAGCTTGGCCAACCGGTCGGCGACCCGGTCGATGTCGGCCAGACGCGGGCAGACGTAGAACACCTGACCACCGCGATAACGTTCGCGCAAAATGGCTTCGCGCATCACCACCGGATCGAACGGCAACACGAAGGTGCGCACCACCAAACGGTCCACCGGCGGTGTGGCGATGACACTCATTTCCTTCACCCCGGTCAGCGCCAGCTGCAGGGTGCGCGGGATGGGCGTCGCCGTCAGCGTCAGCACGTGGACGTCGGATTTCAGCTGCTTCAGGCGTTCCTTGTGGCTGACGCCGAAATGCTGTTCCTCGTCGATGATCAACAGGCCCAGACGTTTGAAGTTGATGGACTTGGCCAACACCGCATGGGTGCCGACGACGATGTCCACCGACCCGTCGGCCAGACCGGCCTTGACCTGTGTCGCATGCTTGGCGGTGACCAGGCGCGAGAGCTGTTCGACCTGCAGCGGCAAGCCTTTGAAGCGTTCGGCGAAATTACGGTAATGCTGGCGCGCCAAAAGCGTGGTCGGCACCACCACCGCCACCTGCATGCCGGACATGGCGGCAACGAAAGCGGCGCGCATGGCCACTTCGGTCTTGCCGAAACCCACGTCGCCGCAGACCAGACGGTCCATGGGACGGCCCGATCCCAGATCGGCCACGGTATCCTCGATGGCGCGGGCCTGGTCCTCGGTCTCGGCATAGGGGAAACGGGCGCAGAATTCGTCCCACAACCCTTCCGGCGGCGACAGGCTTTCCGATTTGCGCAACTGGCGTTGGGCGGCGATGGCGATCAATTGTTCGGCCATGTCGCGGATGCGCTTCTTCAGCTTGGCCTTGCGGGCCTGCCAAGCGGCGCCGCCCAGGCGGTCCAACTGGGCGCCGGCCTGTTCCGAGCCGTAACGGGTCAGGACCTCGATGTTTTCCACCGGCACGAACAGCTTGTCGCCGCCGTCATAGATCACCCGCAGGCAATCATGGGGCGCGCCCGAGACCTGCAGCGTCACCAGCCCGTCATAACGGCCGATGCCATGTTCCAGATGGACCACCAGATCGCCTTCGGACAGGGCCGAGGCCTCGGCGATGAACTGGGCGCCCTTGCGCTTTTTCTTGGCCGGACGGGCCAGACGGTCGCCCAGCAGGTCCTGTTCGGTGACGATACAGAAATCAGCCGTGGTGAAACCGTGATCCAGGCCCAACACCACCATGGGCAAGGACTTGGCCGATGTCTCAAGCGCCTCGGCCCAGCTGTCCACCAGGACCGGCTTCATGGCATGATCGGCCAGGACGTGGGACAGGCGATCACGCGACCCGGCGCTCCACGCCGCCAACACCACCCGACGGCTTTCCTGGGCGGCATGCTGGCGCAGGGCTTCATAGACGTTGCCGTCGGGCCGGGCACGGATATCGGCGAAATCGCGCCCCATGCGGCCGCCGGCTTCAGCGCCGCCCTCTTCCGTCGCCGCGAACGGTGACAGCGCCAGACAGGGCCGCACCGCCAGCAGGCGGTTCCATTCCTCGGTTTCCAGATAAAGGCGATTGGGCGGCAGCGGGTGATAAACCATGCCCGATTCGGCCAGACCGGCACCGGTGATGGTGCGCCGTGCCTCGTAATATTCCAAGATCAAAGCGTGACGGGCGTCACGCGCCTCGTCCACCTGATGATCCAACACCGCCAAAGCGTCGGGCACATAGGCGAAAAGCGTGTCCATGCCGTCATGGAACAACGGCAGCCAGTGTTCCATGCCGGTGAATTTGATGCCCTGCGACACCGATTCGTAAAGCGGGTCGGCGCTGCTGACCACGCCGAACAATTCGCGGTAACCGCTGCGGAACCGGGCAATGGATTCGTCGTCCAGGATCACTTCCGACACCGGGGCCAAGGCGAAGCTTTGCAATTGCCCGGTGGTGCGTTGGCTCATGGGGTCGAACGAGCGGATACTTTCCAGGTCGTCGCCGAAAAAATCCAGGCGCACCGGTTCCGGCGTTCCCGGCGGGAACAAATCCAAGATACCGCCGCGCACCGCATATTCGCCCGGCTCCATCACCGTGTCGGTGCGGCCATAGCCGTTGCGGTTCAAAAAGCCGATGACGTGGTCCACATCCAGCCGCCCGCCCACTTGCGCGGCAAAGCTGGAATGGGCCAGAACCTGTCGCGGCGGCACGCGCTGCACCAAGGCCGCCACCGAGGTCAGCACCACCCGCGGCCCCTGCCCCGGCCCATGCGACAAACGACACAGGGAATCGATGCGCCGCGCCACCACATCCACATGGGGCGACACCCGGTCATAGGGCACGCAATCCCAGGCGGGAATGTCCACCACCTCGATGTCGGGGGCGAAGAAGGCCAGCATTTCCCCCATGCGGGCCATGCGGGCATCATCACGCGCCACATACAGCACGTCACGGCCAGCCCAGGCCTGGGCCAGTTCGGCCAGGGCCAAGGCATCGACGCCTTCGGGGGCTCCGGCCAGATTATGACGGCCGGAAAAATCGGTGATGTTCTTTATATTAATCAAGCGCATGCAGCTTCGTTTTGAACGAACTTCTTAATCATGGCCATGACGTCATGGTCGAATTGTTCCGGCACGTCGGCCTTGTTGGTCACCCAATTGAACAGATCGGTGTCGGGCTCGGCGATCAAGGTCTCGAAGCGGTCGACCTGATCAGGAGTCAAGCTGGCCAGATATTTCTCGGCGAAGCCGCCGAACAAGATGTCGTTTTCGTTCGAGCCCATGTGGTGGGCGCGGAACATCAGACGCTTCAATCGTGCTTCCATCGTAAGCCTGGACTTCCATAATCGTGGTCCCTGGCCTTGGCGGCCTTCACGCACTAGGATATAGAGCGTTCCCGCCCGTCTGTCAGCCACCAACCGGCCTTTTTCATGCGCCCCAGCCTGCTGAACCCGTTGTTCGCCCCCATCGGCACCCTGCCCGGCATCGGCCCCAAATTGGCGCCGCTGTATGAACGTTTGGCCGGACCCAAGGTGGTCGATTTGCTGTGGCACCTGCCGTCCGGGGTCATCGATCGGCGTTTTTCGCCCAAACTGGCGGACGCGCCCGCCGGCAAGGTGGCGACCATCACGGTTTTGGTGGACGCCCACTTCCCGTCCAACAGCCCCAAGCGGCCCTATCGGGTGCGGGTCAGCGACGAAACCGGTTCCGCCCATCTGGTGTTCTTCCATGCCCGCGAGGATTGGCTGCGTCGGCAATTGCCGGAAGGCGAGTGGCGGGTGGTCAGCGGCGTGGTCGAACATTTCAACAACGACATCCAGATCACCCATCCCGACCACGTGGTCCCCCTGGCCGACCGCGACAAAGTGATGGGGATCGAAGCCATCTATCCGCTGACCGGTGGCCTGAGTGCCAAGATGGTGGCGAAGACGGTGCGCGGCGCCTTGGAAAAAGCCCCGGATCTGCCGGAATGGCAGGACCCGGCGTGGTTCGCCCGCCAGAACTGGCCCGATTGGCATCAGGCGCTGAACACGCTGCACCTGCCGCAATCGGAACAGGCCATCACCGAGGACAGCCCGGCGCGCCGCCGTCTGGCCTTTGACGAGCTATTGGCCAACCAATTGGCGCTGATGATGGTGCGTGCCCATATGCGTAAGCTGAAGGGCCGCGCCATCCCGGTATCCACCCATCTGCGGCCCCTGGTGATGGCCGCCCTGCCCTTTGCCCTGACCGGGGCGCAAACCCGGTCGCTGGCCGAAATCGACGCCGACATGGTCGAACCGTTGCGTATGCTGCGTCTGTTACAAGGCGACGTGGGAAGCGGCAAGACGGTGGTGGCACTGTTGGCCATGCTGAACGCGGTGGAATCAGGCGCCCAGGCGGCGCTGATGGCACCGACCGAAATCCTGGCCCGCCAGCATTTCGAAACCATCGGCCCCTTGGTGGAAAAGGCCGGGCTGCGTGTCGCGCTTCTGACCGGCCGCGACAAGGGAAAAGCCCGCGACGCCATCCTGGCCGATCTGGCATCGGGGGCCATCCACATCCTGATCGGCACCCATGCGCTTTTCCAAGAAGACGTCGCTTACGCCGATCTGGCCTTTGCCGTCATCGACGAACAACATCGTTTCGGCGTGCATCAGCGTCTGGAACTGGCGTCCAAGGGACAGGCGGTGGACATGCTGGTGATGACCGCCACCCCCATTCCACGCACGCTTTTGCTGACCAGCTATGGTGATATGGATTCGTCGCGCCTGGATGAAAAGCCGCCGGGACGTCAGCCGGTCAGCACCCGGGTGTTGCCGCTGGCGCGCATGGATGACGTCATCGACGGTGTCGGCCGCGCCATCAATGGCGGCGCCAGGGTCTATTGGGTCTGCCCGTTGGTGGAAGATTCGGAAACGTCGGACCTGGCGGCGGCGGAAGAACGCCATCGTCACCTGGAACAATTGTTCGGTGCCCGTGTCGGGCTGGTCCACGGCAAGATGAAAGGTCCAGCCAAGGACAAGGTGATGGCCGATTTCGCCAGCGGCGAGTTGTCCGTCCTGGTGGCGACCACGGTGATCGAGGTCGGCGTCAACGTCCCCGAAGCCACCATCATGGTCATCGAACACGCTGAACGCTTTGGTCTGGCCCAGTTGCACCAGTTGCGCGGGCGGGTTGGGCGTGGCAGCGGGGCGTCTTCTTGCTTGCTGCTTTACGATTCGCCGCTGTCGGAAAACTCCAAGGCGCGGCTGGAAATCATGCGCGCCACCGAAGACGGTTTCGTCATCGCCGAAGAAGATTTGCGCCTGCGCGGCGGTGGCGAAATCCTGGGAACACGGCAAAGCGGCCTGCCGGAATTCAAGCTGGCCGATTTGACCATCCATGGCGAATTGCTGGCCGCCGCTCGCGACGACGCGGCGCTGATCCTGGCCCGTGACCCGGAACTGCAAAGCGAGCGTGGTCAGGCTTTGCGCATATTGTTGTATCTGTTCGAGCGCGACGGCGCCGTCCATACCCTTAGGTCGGGGTAACCAGGTCCAGTTCCGGTTGCTGGGCCAGCGCCTTGCGATGCGGCGGCACCAAGATACCGGTGGAAATGACCATCTTCAGCCCCTCTTCCACGCTCATGTCCAGGACCCGCACGTCCTGGCGCGGCAGGAACAGCAGAAAACCCGAAGTCGGGTTGGGGGTGGTCGGCACGAAGACGTTGACCATGTCATCGTCAAACATGGTGGCGATCTCGCCGCGTGAGGTGCCGGTGATGAAAGCCATGGTCCAGATGCCCTGACGGGGATATTCGATCAGCGCCACTTCGCGAAAGGCATTGGCCTTTTGCGCCAGCATGGTTTCGAAAATCTGCTTCACCGCGGAATAGATGCCCGACAGCACCGGCATGCGTTCCAAGATCAGGTCGTAGATTTTCACCAGGATACGGCCGACGAAACCGGCGGTCAGCATGCCGATCAGGGTCAGGCCAACCACCACCACGATCAGGCCGAAACCGGGGAAGCCCCAGTTCTGCGGGTTCAATTCCGGCGGAATGAACGGCCAGACCTGGTTGTCCATGAACTTGATGAACTGCCAGGCCAAGTAAAAGGTGATGGACACCGGGGCAGTGACCAGGATACCGGCAAAGAAATAAGCACGCAGACGCGCCATAACACCGATGTGAAACGGCACGCGGACTTTCGGGGCCTGCTGGTCGCCTGGGTTTTCCTGGCTCATGATGGGTCGCTTACCGTTCGTGGAAGGATTGCTGAAGCTGAGTGAAGATAGGTTTCAGCATGTACTGGAACAAGGTCTTGTCGCCAGTGATGATTTCAGCAGACACCGTCATGCCGGGCGCCACCTGAAAATGACCCGGAGTCGGGCCCACATAGCTTTTGTCCAAGCTGACGTTGGCCTTGAAGAAGGGCTCGCCCTTTTCGTTCAGGAAGGACGAGGCTGAAATGCGTTCCAGCTTGCCCATGATCGAACCATAGCGGGCGAAGTCATAGGTGGTGACCTTGACGCGGACCTTTTGGCCGATACGCAGATGGCCGACGTCACGGGGCAGAACCTTGGCCTCGACCCGCATTTCCTGGTCGACGGGAACGATTTCGCTGATCAACCCGCCCGGTTGGATGACGGCGCCTTGGTTTTTGACGGTCAGGCCCTTGATATAGCCCCTGGCCGGCGATTCGATGATCAGACGGGTGACGCGGTCTTCCAGACGGGCGATGGTTTCCTGCACCTGGGCCAGTTCGGCGATGGTGACGCCCATTTCGTCCATGTTCTGCTTTTGCAGGCCCGACTGGCTGTCGATCAGGCGGTTTTCCATTTCCGACACCGCTTCGCGCGCCGTCACCGTCTGGCCAACCATGCGGGTCAGTTCGCCTTCAGCGCGGGCCAGTTCACGCTTGGTGTCCAGATGGGTGATGCGGGTCACCAACCCCTTGGCCACCAATTGGTCGCGGATCTTCATTTCCTCGGCCAGGGCGTTGACCTGTTCGCGCAGGCTTTTCTGCTGGGATTCCATCTGGCGCAAATCGGCGCGCTTTTGCTCGATCTGGGCCATGATGATGGAACGCCCGGTGTCACGGGCCTGAATCTGCGCCTGATAGATGGAGGTGTTGTCCTGCACCAGGGACGCGTATTGCGGACCGGCGAAACTGAAATCGGGCTTGCGGTTTTCGACGAAGGCCCGCAAACGCTCGGATTTCAGCAACAGCGTCATCTCGCGGGCGCGGGTCTGTTCCAATTCGGCCAGGGCCTGGGCCGGCGACAGCTTCAAGATGGGCTGGCCGACTTCCACCAGTTCGCCTTCCTTAACCAGGATTTCCTCGACGATGCCACCTTCCAGGTGCTGAACGGTCTTGATCGAACCGATGGGCAGGATCTCGCCTTCGGCCACCGCCACTTCGTCCACCGTGGTCAAAGAACTCCAGCCCAGGAACACGGCGCAGGCCGCGCAGGCCAGATAGATGGTCAGACGGATCAACGGCGTGGTGCCGGATTCTTCCAACTGCACCGCTTGCGCCAAGTGACGCGACACCCGGCTGGATTGCTTGATCTCGGTCTTAACCGGTTCCCCGGATGGCGGGGAATTCTGCGGGACGTTGACGAGGCTTTGGCTGCTCATAACTGGAAAATCCCGAAGGCTAAATCAAATCCGGAGGAATACGGGCACGCACTTCGTCGGCTGGGCCGGCCAACCGCAGATAGCCGCCATCGAAAACCAGGATCTTGTCGGCGAAACGCAGATGGCTGGGGCGGTGGGTGACCATGAAGATGGTGGACTGGCCGCGGAAATATTCCACCGCCTGCATGAATTGACGGTCGCCGTCGAAATCCAAACCGTTCACCGGTTCATCGAACAACATCAACGGGCTGCGCTTCAGATAGCACCGCGCCAAGGACAGTTTCTGGACGAAGCTGGTGGGCAAATGGTCGATGTTCGAATCGCCGACGCGGGTGTCCATGCCACGCGGCAGCGCCATGATTTCATCCCACACATCGGCCATTTCACAGGCCCAGCGGATGTCGGATTCGGTGGCCGTCGGCTGCGCCAGACGCAAATTCTGCGCAATGGTGCCGAAGAACAGGTTGCACACCTGCGGCACATAGCCGATGGCATGACGCAGTTCCAAGGGGTCGATCTGACGCATGTCGGAATTGTCGATGCGGACCGAACCGGCTTGCGGCGCATAAAGCCCCATCATCAGCTTGATGATGGTCGACTTGCCCGAACCGTTGCGCCCGGTCACCGCCACCACTTCACCGGGTTCGATGTCGAAAGACACCCCCACCAGCGCCGGGTCGGCGTCGTTGGAATAACGAAGCGACACGCGTGAGAACGATACCCGTCCCTTCAGGTTCTTCAACGGCGCCACCATGGCCTTGGGGTCGCGTTCCGGCTTCAGGTTCATCAACTGGTCGATCTGGGTGATGGATCCCCTCACCTGCTCGACGCGTTGGATCAGGGTAAAGGCGGTCTGCAACGGCCCCAGCACCCGCCACACCAGCATCATGGCGGCGATCAGGCCGCCGGTGGTCATGGTGCCGTCGATGACGCCCAGCACGCCGGTCGAGATGGTGGCCAGCCCCGAGGACACGATCAGGATATTGGAACCGGTGGTGATCATGGCGGCGAAAACGCCGTTCTTGAAACCACCATAGGCGGCCCGTGCCGACATGTCGCGATAACGCTTGGTCCAATTGTGTTCGGCCGCTGCCAGCTTGACGGCGCGCATCTTGCCCAGGGTCTCGATCAGGAATTCCTGACGGCGCGACGCGGCACGGGACGCAATGGACACGTTCTTACGCACCACCGGCATCACCAGATAGCCACCGATGATGAACAAGAAGGTGGAAATCACCGGAACCAAAGCGATGATTCCGCCCAACATGAAGATGATGGCGAAATAGAAGATGGCGAAGGGCAGTTCCATGAACACCGTGGCCAGCGGCCCGGTGAAGAACTCGCGCACCGATTCGAAGTCCTTGATGCGGGCCACCTGGGCACCGATGGTGGCGCGTTCGGTGAAACCGGGCGGCAAGGCCAGCAGGTGCTGAAAGATGTTGTTGCCCATGATGTTGTCGAGCCGTGCCCCGATGAAGGCCAGGATACGGGCGCGGACAGCGCGCAAGATGGCGTCGAAGACCAAGGCGAAGGCGACGCCCAGGCACAGCGCCGTCAACAACGGCATGGAATTGGTGCCGATCACCTTGTCGTAGATGTTCATGACGAAGACCGGCGTGGCCAGGGCCATGACGTTCAGGAACAAGGTAACGAAGAACGCCTGCCAGAACAGCGGCCGGAAACGTTCCAGCACGGTGCGGAACCAGCCCACACGGCTGGGTGCGGCCTCGCCCAGGGACGTGAAGAAATAGGCCGTCCCCTTCAGTTGGTGGTTATCCAACTGATGGATTTGGTCCTTGGCGCTGTCATAGACCTCGATCCCGGCGGCATCCTTGGCACGGATGACCAAAGCCGGCTGGTTGTCGGGCAGGAACAGGCACGGCACCAGACGGGAATCGATTTCATCCAGGCTGACCCGCAGCGGACGGCTGGAATAATTCAACTGGGCCATGACGTTGCGCAGGCCGGTCAAGTCCAGGTCATTGGCGAAATGCGGCAAGGATTCGGCCACGTGACGGGGATCGCCCTTCCACCCCAAGGCTTTCAGCAATGGCAACAAGCAGGCCGCCAGGTCCGAGGCGGCGGAAAAGCCGCCCAGGATGGACCGCTCCATCTGCGCCTGATAATGCTCGATGGCCTGTTGGCTGGCCTTGGGTTGGGCGGCGGGGGCGACCTGGTTCATGAACCACCTTTGGGGGCGGCCAAGGACAAGAAGGGATTGTCATCCTTGGGCGGCTTGACGGTCAGCACACCATGGTCAAGGTCATAGACCTTGTCGGCCAACTTGACCAGGGACGGGCGATGGGTGACCAGCACCAGGGTCCGCTTGCCCTTGGCCCGTTCCAGCCACACGCGCAGGAAATTGTCGCCGGCCGAATCCACCGCGGTGTTGGCTTCGTCGAACAGCACGATGCGCGGATTGTGAACCAGGGCACGGGCGATGGCGATGCGCTGCTTGATGCCGCGCGGCAAGGAATCATAGGCGCCGTCGCCCACCGGGGTGTCGAAACCGAAAGCCATGGTCGCCACCACTTCGTCCAGGCCCAGAAGACCGGCGGTTTCCACCGCGATGTCGTCGTATTCCGGGCGGAACATGGTGATGTTTTGCAAGATGGTGCCCTGGAACAGCACACCCGATTGCGGCAAATAGGCGATCTGGTCACGCACCGATTGCGGTTCGTAGCTGGTGACGTCGACCCCATCCACCAACAGACGTCCCGACGTGGGACGCAACGCGCCTTGCATCAACGCCAAAAGCGTGGTCTTGCCGGACCCGTTGCCCCCCGATATGGCCACACATTCGCCTTCCTCGATGACGATGCTGGCTTGCTTGATGACGTCGGGCAGCTTTTCGCCGAACTTGAAGCTGACCGCTTCCAATTCCAGCCGTCCCTTGGTCTGCGGCATCTTTGGCAACCCGGCCTCGGATTCCGGCGGCAGGGCGAACAGCTTTTCCAGACGTCCACGGGCCAAAACGAAGCTTTGGAAACGCGTCCATACCCCCAGGGCCTTTTGGATGGGCGACATGGCGCGGCCGGCCAGCAGCGAGGCGGCGGCCAAACCGCCGGTGGTCATGTCGCCATTCATGACGATCAGACTGCCGAAGGCGGCCACCGAGATGGTGGTCAATTGCGAGAAGAAGGACGACACGCCGAGCGCGCTGGAGCTGCGCAGCGCCACGGTGTAATAGCCCTCGGCACAGCTTTCCTGCAGTCGTTCATAGCGGCGCACCATCTGCGCTTCCATGGACATGGCCTTGACGCTGTGGATGCCGCCCAACACCTCGATCAGAAAGTTGAAGCGGCGGTCGTCGGCGACCATGCGCTTTTCGATGGCGTCACGCAGCTTGGTGCCCACCTTGACGGCGGAAGCGGCGAACAAAATCAGCAGGACAACCGGGACCAGGACCAGCCAGCCCCCCATCAGCGCCACCAAACCCAGATAGATCAGGGCGAACGGCAGATCCAGCAAGGTCAGCAGCGCCTGACCGGCATAGAATTCACGAACCTGCGCCAAGGAATTCAGGCGTTCCAGATGCACGCCCGCCCCTTCCTTCTCGAAGGCGTCGATACCGGTGGTCATCAGGCGGTTGATGGCCGAGCAGCCGGCCTTGTGTTCGAAACGGGCGCCGACCCAGCCGGTGATATAGGAACGGCCAAAATTGAGGATCGATTCCAAGATCAGCGCGCCCAACACGCCGGTCATCAACAACACCATGGTGCCGGTGGAATGGTTGGGCAAAATGCGGTCGTAAACCTGCAGCAGCGACATGGGCAAGGCCAGACCCAAGACATTCAGGAACAGCGACGCCACCGCCAGGTCGAACAAATTCGACCGCAGCGTGGAAAACGCCCCCAGCTGAAAAGCCGGTTCTTTCTTGACTGTACCCGCCGTTGCGGCGGAACTGGCTTCACTCATTCGCCTGCGATCCAAACTTCCCCACATCACGGTGTTGGCACCATACTGCCCGGCACCCTATGATGATTCCCTTAAGACCACTTTGCCGGCGGCTTGATCGGCCAAACAGCGGGACCAAACATGCCTGAAAGCATGGACATGATCGAACGCCTCGTCAGCTTCGACACCACCAGCTACAAAACTAACATCCAACTCATTCAGTTCGCCGCCGACATTTTGTCACGACATGGCGCCGATATTCGAATGACTTATGATGACGCGCAAGAAAAAGCAAACTTGTTCGCCACCATTGGACCTGCGGATATCCCCGGAATCGTATTGTCGGGACATACCGACGTCGTACCTGTTGATGGTCAAGACTGGTCTGCCGATCCCTTCCATGTTGTGCGCAAAGACGGACGACTTTATGGCCGCGGCACATCGGACATGAAAAGCTTCATCGCCATTTGTCTTGCCCTTGCCCCCGAATTCGCCGCCGCCCCGCTTTCCATGCCCATCCACTTCGCCTTTTCCTATGACGAAGAGATCGGCTGCATCGGCGTCCGCCGGTTGATCCAGGATGTTACGACCCTCCCCGTAAAACCCAGGCTGTGCATTGTGGGCGAACCCACCGAAATGCGGGTCATTGTCGGACATAAGGGTAAAAAAAACGTTCGCTGCCACGTCCATGGCAAGGAATGCCATTCAGCGCTGAACGACCGTGGCGTCAACGCGGTGGAGATCGCCGCCGAGATGGTCACCTATCTGCGTCACATGCAAAAGCGCATCCGCGAACACGGCCCCTTCGACCATGGTTACCAGCCCCCCTACACCACCGTCCACACCGGGGTGATCCAGGGCGGCACGGCGCTGAACATCGTTCCCGCCCAGTGCAGTTTCGAATTCGAGTTCCGCAACCTGCCCAACCACGACCCCGAGGAATTGATGGCCGAATTGCGCGGCTTCGCCCAGGATCTGGTGCCGGAAATGCTGATGGTGGACCCCGCCACCGGCATCATGTTCGACGAATACAACACCACGGCCGGGCTGTTGACCGACGACGACGACGAGGCCGCCATCCTGGCCCGCCAGTTGTCGGGCAACAACGACACCGCCAAGGTCAGCTTCACCACCGAGGCCGGCTTGTTCAACCAGGCCGGCATCCCCACCGTGGTCTGCGGCCCCGGCTCGATCCAGCAGGCGCATAAGCCCGACGAGTTCATCGCCATCGACCAAGTGTTGCAAGGCGAGGCCTTCATCCGCCGCCTGCTGGCGCGCATGAGCACGTCCTAGACGTGAAGTCGCGACAAAGTGTGAGCCCGAGTGGCGTCTGAACAGCCCGGCACGGGCCACGTTTAAGCGCTTGGACTTGTTTCCGCTTTGGCACAAACAAGTCTAATTGGCGAATTCGAAGCTGTTCTTGCCCCGGCGCTTGACCCGGTACATGGCTTCGTCGGCCACGTGGAGCAAGCCGGGGCCATCGGCACCGTCATCGGGATAGATGGCCACCCCCACCGACCCGCGCACTTCCGCCGACCGCCCCTCGAGGTCGAACGGAGCCGCCAGTCGTTCCAATATCTTGGCGGCGACCATGCCGACATCTTCCTTACCTTGCACCCCTTGGACGATACAGGTGAACTCGTCGCCGGCAAGGCGGGCGACGGTGTCGGAAGAACGCACGCAATCGACCAGCCGTTTGGCCGTCTGCTGCAGCAGCAAGTCACCAGCGGCATGCCCCAGGCTGTCATTGACCTGTTTGAAGCCATCCAGATCGATGAAGAACAGCGCGAATTTGCGCCCTTCGCGCTTGGATTGACGGATGGCCTGGTTCAAACGGTCGATGAACAAGGCGCGGTTGGGCAGACCGGTCAGGGCGTCGAAATTGGCTTGCCGCCACACCCTTTCCTCGTCTTCCTTGCGATGGGTGATATCCGAGAAGATGGCGATGTAATGGCTGACCGCGTCCTGGTCGTCCTTGATGGCGACGATGGATAGCCACTCGGCATAGAACTCGCCCGATTTGCGGCGGTTCCAAATCTCGCCACGCCAACGGCCCTGGGTGTTCAACCCTTCCCACATACCTTGGTAGAAATCGCCATCATGACGTCCCGAACGCCACAAAGCCGGATTCTGGCCGATGACTTCCTCGGCACTATATTCGGTGATGGCGGAAAAAGCCGGGTTGACGTATTCGATCTGATTCTTGGCATTGGTGATGACCACCGCCTCGCTGGCGCTTTCCACCACCTTGGCGGTCAGCTTCAGCTTTTCTTCCGCAGCCTTCATGGCCGAGATGTCATAGATCCACGCCAGATTGACCGCCTCACCTTCGAATTGCGAGGGCTTGACCGTCAGCAGCGCGTGGAAAGGCTCGCCATCAAAGCGGCTGAACTCCACTTCGGAATCATTGACCTCGCCATGGGCCTTCAAATCGGCGACCACCGTCGACAACTGGCGTTCGTCCACGTACAGGTCGCGGGCATGGCGGCCCAGGACATTGCGCGGTTCGGTGCGCAGGATTTCACAAAAACGGGCATTGGCGAACACCACCAAACCATCCTTGCGACGCGACGCCGACACCCCGACCGGGCTTTCCTGCAGCATGCGCCACAAGCGTTCCTCGGATTCACGCAGACGTTTTTCATTGGCCTGACGCAACACGAGATCTTCGCGAATGCGGGCCACCATGGGTCGGAACACGATCGCCGCCGAGATGACCAACAAGAACAGCACCACGGCCACCACGGCGGCATGATAACCGAACATGTGTTGCAGGCGTTCCAGGTTGTCCTGCTGATGCAACGAGGTCAGACGATCGATGCGGTTCAGCAAACCGCCGTCCACCGCATCGCGCAAGGCCTGGACGTCGGCGGCGAAGGCCTGGTCGCCCAAGCGCGCGACCAAAAGCCCCCGACCATGGCCGATGAAATCGCGCAACTCGCCATCCAATTGTGCTTCAGGACCGAAATACAGTCCGCGGACCCGTTCAGAGGGGGGCTGCGGCCGCTTCAGTTCGGGCAGGCCCTGCAGCAGGCCACGATGAATGGCCTCTAAATGATCCAGTACCGCCTGCAATTCCCGTTCGACCTTGCCGGCCTGGGCGGAATTCGCCCGCAAAAGGATCATTTTTTCGGACAAACCCAGAACCTGTTCGACCAACACCTTCTGACTGGCCGAGGCGTTGACCACGGTAATGGTGCTTTCGGCATCCATCATCACCCGCGCCAGCCCCAGGAACGAACCGACCGCCAACGCGCCGATGATCGCCAAAACGGCGACATAGCGAACGGTCAAGCCTCGGGTCAGGCGATGGGCAAAATCAGACATGGGCCTCCCCGGCCTATTCTTGCATCAGTTGCGATGCTTTCTCGGTTCATACCATGGGATAAGGACTAGTGCGACAGTGGAAATGAAAAGAGAGGCTTTCGCCCCTCTTTTCAACCGATCTCAGGCGCCGGACAAACGCTGCAAGGCTTCTTGCAACTTTTCCTTGGCGGCCGCCCATTCCTGGCGACGTTCCCGATTTTCCTCGACCACTTCCGGGGCGGCTCGGGCAACGAAATCCGGGTTGCCGAACTTCTTGTCCACCTTCTGGATTTCACCTTCGACCTTGGTGATTTCCTTTTCCAGGCGGGCCCGTTCCTTGTCGATGTCGATGACGCCGGCCAAAGGCATGACCAGGGTCGCCTCGTCCACCACCATCTGGGCAGCCCCGTGCGAGAAAGCCTGGGCGACGCGCTGGGCGTCGGCTTGGGCTTCGAAGGCGGCCAAACGGGCCAGACGGTTGATGATCTCGGCATGGGTCGCCACCCAAGCCTTCTTGCCGTCGGTCAGTCCGGTAGCCAGCAAATCGACCTGGGCCGAAGGCGGAACGTTCATTTCCGAACGCACGCCACGCACGGTGGAAACCACGCGCACCACCCAATCCATTTCCTCTTCCGCCGCCGCGTCATGCAGGCCGGACAGGCTGGGCCACGGGCGCAACATCAACGCCTCGCTGCGGGTGCCCATCTGTTCCCACAATTCCTCGGTGATGAAGGGCATGAAGGGGTGCAGGATGTGAAGAATGGTGTCCAAGGTCCAAGCCGCAGTGGCCCGGGTTTCCGCCTTCGCCACCTCGTCGGCGCCGCCGAAGATGGGCTTGGCGAATTCCAGGTACCAATCGCAGAAAGTTCCCCAAACGAACTGATAGATGGCGCTGGCGGCGGCATCGTAACGATAGCCTTCGATGGCCTGGGCCACCTTGTCGGCTGCCTCGGCGGCCTTGCCGACAACCCAGCGGTTGACAGTCTGCTTCACCGCCTTGGGATCAAAGCTGTCGACCGGGGCGCATTCGTTCATCTGGCAGAAACGCGCCGCGTTCCACAGCTTGGTGGCGAAGTTGCGATAGCCTTCGACCCGGCCTTCCGCCAGCTTGATGTCTCGGCCCTGGGCGGCCAGCGCCGCCAGGGTGAAGCGCACGGCGTCGGTGCCGTACTTGTCCATCAGCACCAAGGGATCGATGACGTTGCCCTTGGATTTCGACATCTTCTGGCCCTTCTCGTCGCGGACCAGGGCATGGATGTAGATATCCTTGAAGGGAACGTCTCCCATGAAATGGATGCCCATCATCATCATGCGGGCGACCCAGAAGAAGATGATGTCNNCCGACGAAAACCAGGTATCCAGCACATCGGTGTCGCGGGTCAGTTCCACCGACTTACCGTAATGGGCGATGGCGGCGGCCTGGGCCTCGGCTTCGGTTTCTTCCACGAAGACCTGGCCATCGGGACCGTACCAGGCCGGAACCTGATGGCCCCACCAGATCTGNNACCGCTTCCAGGGCCGGCTTGGCCAGGGTGGCGGCATCCACGTACCATTGATCGGTCAGCCACGGTTCGATGACGACACCGGAACGGTCGCCATAGGGAACGGTGTGGGGATTGGGCTCGATCTTGTCCAGCAGGCCCAATTCCTCGAAGACGGCAACGATCTTCTTGCGGGCGTCGTAACGATCCATGCCCACATATTCCGCCGGCACGTCACCGGTGATCTTGGCATCGCGGTCCAAGATGTTGATCTGCGGTAGGTTATGGCGCTTGCCGACCTCGAAATCGT
>DISD01000044.1 GCA_002435715.1 Rhodospirillaceae bacterium UBA6219 | reverse complement strand
ACCGGCGGTGCCGCCGATGCCTTCCACCGCGAACACACCGGTCAAGACGGCGCCGACGATGCCGCCGATGCCATGCACGCCGAAAGCGTCCAAGCTGTCGTCATACTTCAGCGCATGCTTCAGGCCCGTGGCGCCCCAGAAGCAGACGATACCGGCGACCAGACCGATGATCAAAGCGCCGCCGACACCGACGAAGCCGGAAGCGGGGGTGATGGCGACCAGACCGGCAACCGCACCCGAGATGGCGCCCAGGACGCTGGGCTTCTTGCGCAGGATCCATTCGGCGAACATCCAGGCCAAAGCGGCCGAGGCAGCGGCGACCTGGGTCACCAGCATGGCGAAGCCGGCGCGGCCGTCAGCAGCGGCAGCGGAACCGGCGTTGAAGCCGAACCAGCCCACCCACAACAGCGAGGCGCCGATGATGGCCAGCGACAGATTGGCCGGCGCCATGTTTTCGGTGCCGAAGCCCTTGCGCGGGCCGAGCACGATGGCCGCCACCAGACCGGCGATGCCGGCGTTGATGTGAACAACGGTGCCGCCCGCATAGTCCAGAACGCCGTCCGAACCCAGGAAGCCGCCGCCCCACACCCAGTGGCAGATCGGCGAATAGACGACCAGAACCCACAGGCCCATGAACAGCATCATCGCCGAGAACTTCATACGGTCGGCGAAGGCACCGGTGATCAGCGCCGGGGTGATGATGGCGAAGGTCATCTGGAAGACGATGAACACGGTTTCCGGAATGACGCCGGTCAGCGAACCGACTTCAACGCCCGACAGCAGAACCTTGCCCAGGCCGCCCACATACGGGCTGCCTTCCGCGAAGGCCAGCGAATAGCCGACGATCACCCACAACACCGAAACCAGCGCGGTGATGGCGAAGCTTTGCATCATGGTGGCCAGGATGTTTTTCTTGCGGACCATGCCGCCATAGAACAGCGCCAGACCGGGGATGGTCATCAACAGCACCAAAGCCGTCGAGGTCAGCATCCAGGCGGTGCTGCCGGAATCCAAAGTCGGAACCGGTGCGGCTTCCGCCGCCGCGGCCGCTTCTTCCGCCAGCGCCGCGCCGGCCATAAACAAAGTGCTCAGCGCCACACCGGCACCGGCCGCGACTTTCTTGATCAGATGGCTCATGATCTGGTCCTCTCCAGACTGGAAATCACAGGGCTTCGGTGTCGGCTTCGCCGGTGCGGATGCGCAGCGCATGGGCGACATCCATGACGAAGATCTTGCCGTCGCCGATCTTGTCGGTCCGCGCCGAGGCCTGGATGGCTTCGACGGCGCGGTCGACCACGTCGTCGTTGACGACCAGCTCGATCTTGATCTTGGGCACGAAGCTGACGACGTATTCAGCCGCACGATAAATCTCGGTCTGGCCCTTTTGACGGCCAAAGCCCTTGACCTCGGTGGCGGTCAGACCCTGGATGCCCAATTGGGTCAGCGCCTCGCGCACTTCGTCCAGCTTGAACGGCTTGATGATGGCAATGATCAGTTTCACGGTTTCCCCCTTATAGTGAAGGGTCTTCAATCCGATGCGGGCTGACGCCCACGCCCGGACTTATTCAAAAGTCGTGCCGTTTCCATCAAAACCGCGCTTTGGGCGGATTTCAGCGCTTTTGTCGTAAAGCTCGCCTGCAATGTCGTATCTGCGACACTGAATTTTTGCCCAAAATCCAGGCAATGCCTTGCCTTTGGGCTGGCACGCGCCTTGCTGCGTCCATAGGCACCGGGGCCGCAAAGCCCCGCTCTACCAGACGGAAAGGGTATCAGCATGAGCGGCATCATCGAGCAACTGCGCGGCCTGTCCACCGCCGAGGACTTCTTCACCGTCCTGGACGTTCCCTATGACCTCAATACCGTGAACGTCAGCCGTCTGCACATCCTCAAGCGCTTTCAGCAATACATGCGCAAGGACGCCATCGCCGACATGCCCGAAGACAGCCGCAAGGCCGCCTGCGCCGCCGCCTTGAAGCGTGCCCACGACGACTTCGTCACCAGCACCGGTATCGAGGAAAAAGTGTTCAAGGTGTTCCAGGACCAGCAGCCGGCGGCCCCGGCTTTTGTCTCGCTCGACACCCTGAAAACGGGGCGGGGCTGACAAGCTGTCGTAAGCACGACAATGGCATACCTATAAAAAACGCCATAAACCTTTGTTTTTTATACTTTTGCTGCAGTGGCACGCGGATTGCGAAAAGCATCTCAGATTTTCCGCCAAGGAGCCCGGCCATGAATATCGTTGTTTGTATCAAGCAGGTTCCGGACAGCGCTCAGATTCGCGTCCACCCGGTTACCAACACCATCATGCGCCAGGGTGTGCCCACCATCATCAACCCCTACGACCTGTTCTCGCTGGAAGCTGCCCTGCAGTTGCGTGACCAGGTCGGCGGCAAGGTGATCGTGCTGACCATGGGCCCGCCCATGGCCGAGGACGCCCTGCGCAAGGCCATGGGGATCGGCGCCGACAAGGCGGTGCTGTTGACCGACCGCTTCTTCGCCGGTTCGGACACCCTGGCCACGTCCTATGCCCTGTCCATGGCGATCAGCAAGATCGCCGAGACCGAAGGCCCGGTCGACATGGTGTTCTGCGGCAAGCAGACCATCGACGGCGACACCGCCCAGGTCGGCCCCGGCATCGCCTGCCGCCTGGGTCTGAACCAGCTGACCTACATCACCTCCATCGAGTCCTTGGACGCCGCCAAGCGCGAAATCACCGTCCAGCGCCGCGCCGAAGGGGGAGTCCAGGTGCTGAAGACCGCTTTGCCGGTGATGGTCACCATGCTGGAAGGCTCGAACGTGGTGCGCCGCGGTTCCATGCCCAACGTGCTGCGTGCGGCGCGTGAGCCCATCACCATCCTGAACGCCGCCAAGGCCGGCATCGAAGACCTGACCCGCTGCGGCCTGAAGGGCTCGCCCACCGTGGTGAAGAAGGTGTTCGCCCCCAAGCCGCGCGCCGACAAGGCCAAGCTGGTGGAAACCGCCAACCGCAGTAACACCGACATCGCCAACGACGCGGTCGAGGCGATCTTCGCCGCCGCCCCCAAGCTGCACACCGACCTGCTCGGTCGCGTGGCCCAGGCCTGAAGGAGAGAGTGACATGAGCCAACAAGCTGCTCCCGCCGCCGCCGGTGGTAACCGCGCCGGGATGAAGAAGGAGCTCCCCGAGCACTTCAAGGCCTACAAGCATGTTTGGGTGTTCATCGAGATGGAACGCGGTGTCGTTCATCCGGTGTCGTGGGAATTGCTGGGCGAAGGCCGCAAGCTGGCCGACAAGCTGGGTGTCGAATTGGCCGGCGCGCTGCTGGCCGGCCCCGGCGAAGCCACCCAGGCCGCCGTCAAGGATTGTTTCGAATACGGCGCCGATCTGGTCTATCTGATGGAAGACCCGATCCTGGCCGATTACCGCAACCAGACCTACGCCGCCTCGCTGACCGATCTGGTCAACACCCACAAGCCGGAAATCCTGCTGCTGGGCGCCACCAATCTGGGCCGCGATCTGGCCGGCACCGTGGCCACCACCCTGGCCACCGGCCTGACCGCCGACTGCACCGAACTGGCCATCGACCATGAAGGTTCGCTGGCGGCCACCCGCCCGACCTTCGGCGGCACGCTTTTGTGCACCATCCACACGCTGAACTTCCGCCCGCAGATGGCCACTGTCCGTCCCCGCGTGATGGCCATGCCGGAACGCCAGGAAGGCCGCGAAGGCCGCGTGGTTCCCCACTCGCTGGCCCTGGAAGAATCCTCGATCATCACCAAGATCTTGGACTTCATCGCCGACGCCAACATCGAAAAGGCCCAGTTGGCCTATGCCGATATCGTCGTCGCCGGTGGCATGGGCCTGGGTCGCCAGGAAAACTTCAAGCTGGTCCAGGACCTGGCCGCCGTGCTGGGCGCCGAATACGGCTGCTCGCGTCCGGTGGTGCAAAAGGGCTGGATGCCGGCTGAACGTCAGATCGGCCAGACCGGCAAGACCATCCGTCCGCGTCTGTACATCGCCGCCGGCATCTCGGGCGCCATTCAGCACCGCGTCGGCGTCGAAGGCTCGGACATCATCCTGGCCATCAACACCGACCCCAACGCCACCATCTTCGAATTCGCCCACATGGGCATCGTCGGCGACGCGCTGCAGATCCTGCCGGCGCTGACCGAAGCGTTCCGCCGCCGTCTGGCGGTCAACCGCATGGCCGGCTAAGGAGACCAAGACCATGAGTGAGACTTTCGACGCCATTGTCATCGGTGCCGGCCCGTCGGGCAACGCCTGCGCTTACGTCCTGGCCAAGTCCGGCCTGAACGTTCTGCAGATCGAACGCGGCGAATATTCGGGTTCCAAGAACGTCCAAGGCGCCATCCTGTACGCCGACGCCCTGGAACGCATCATCCCCGATTTCCGCGAAGACGCGCCGTTGGAGCGCCACATCGTCGAACAGCGCATGTGGATCTTGGACGACAAGGCCCATGTGGGTGGTCATTACCGGTCGGACGCCTTCAACGAGGAAAAGCCCAACCGCTACACCATCATCCGCGCCCAGTTCGACAAGTGGTTCAACCGCAAGGTCCGCGAAGCCGGCGCCTTGGTGGTCTGCGAAACCACCGTCACCGAGCTGATCAAGGACGGCAAGGGCAAGGTCATCGGTGTCCGCACCGACCGTGAAGACGGCGAGGTCTATGCCGACGTGGTGGTGATGGCCGACGGCGTCAACGCCCTGGTGGGCAGCCGTTCCGGCATCAAGAAGGAAGTGGCCCCGGAAACCGTGGCGCTTGCGGTCAAGGAAATGCACTTCCTGCCGCAAGACGTCATCGAAAGCCGCTTCAACATCGGTGAAGAAGAAGGCGTGGTCATCGAAGTGGCCGGTTCGGTCACCGTCGGCATGGTCGGCACCGCCTTCCTTTATACCAACAAGGAAAGCATCGCCATCGGCATCGGCTGCTTGGTTTCGGACTTCACCGAAGCCCAGGTGCGCCCGGCCTTCCTGTTGGAAAAATTCAAGAACCATCCGTCCATCAAGCCGCTGCTGGCCGGTTCGGAAGTCAAGGAATACGCCGCCCACCTGATCCCCGAAGGCGGCCTGCCCGCCGTGCCGCAGCTGTTCGGCGACGGCTGGATGATCGTCGGCGACGCCGCCCAGTTCGTCAACGCGGTGCACCGCGAAGGCTCGAACCTGGCCATGACCTCGGGGCGTCTGGCCGCCGAGACCATCATCGACGCCAAGAAGGCGGGCAAGCCGATGAGTGCTTCGGTGCTGTCGGCCTACAAGAAGGCGCTGGAAAACAGCTTCGTCTTGAAGGACCTGCACAAGTACCGCCGTCTGCCCAAGGTGCTGCACCACAACAAGCACTTCTTCACCGATTATCCCCGCCTGCTGTCTTCGGCGGCCGAAACCATGCTGCGCGTGGACGGCGAGGACAAGCGGTCCAAGGAAAAGAAAGTCACCAAGTCGTTCCGTTCGACCCGCAGCTTGGGCGGCCTGATCGGTGACATGTTCAACCTGGCTCGCGCCTTCCGCTAAGAGGTTCGTCATGCAAGAGATCAGCATCAAGGTCGAGGAAAAGCTCTACCAGAACCGCTATATGGTGGACGAAGGCCGTCCCCATATCGTCGTCAAGCCCCATACCCAGCCCACCGATGCGCTGGCGTCCCTGGTCAAGATCTGCCCGGCCGGCTGCTATTCGCGCACCGAAACCGGCCAGGTGGAAATCGCTCCCGACGGCTGCCTGGAATGCGGCACCTGCCGTATCGTCTGCGCCGCCACCGGCGACATCGAGTGGAACTATCCGCGCGGTGGCTATGGTATCTTGTTCAAGTTCGGCTGAGGACAAACCCGCCAAGCCTGGCTTGGCGGGTGTGCCCCGCAGGGCTTGAGGGGATGATGGCCGCAAGCGGCCATCGGGACAAGTATGAGGACATGCGACATGGAAAGCGTTGACGAATTCCTGGCCTATGCCTGCAAGCTGGAACAGGAAGCGGTTTTGCGGTTCAAGGAACTGGCCGAAGCGGCCAAGACCCACGGCAACAAGGAAGTCTCGGACTTCTTCGCCCAGATGGCCCATTACTCGCAGATGCATTATCAGCAGGCCAAGGAACGCTGCGGCTATCACGATCTGCCGGAAATGAAGCCGGAAGACTTCAAGTGGCCGGAAATGGAAAGCCCGGAAGCCGCCGCCATCTGGGGCGCCGATCCGCTGATGGGTGTCCAGGAGGCCATGCGCTTGGCGCTGGACGCCGAAACCCGTGGCTACGAGTTCTACAAATCCATTCTGGACGGCACCACCGACCCGGAAATCCGCGCCATGGCGCAGGAATTCACCGAAGAGGAAGCGGAACACGTGGAAGCCATCCAACGCTGGATTGTGCGTCTGGCGGCCTAAACACCCATAACTTCCCTTGACCTACCCGCTTGGGGCGCCCATGTGCGATCAACGCATGGGCGCCCCTTCGCGTTTGCAGCAATTGTCAGCTTGCCGACACTGGACGCGGCGCCCTCCGTAAGGCTAAAGTCTTAGAATTAATCAAGTGCGGCCAATGCCCCTTTTTTCAGCAAGGCCGCTTGCAAGGTGGAATGCATGGGCAGTGTGAGCAAGACACGCAACGAAGACAGCGAAGCCCATCTGATCGGTATCTACGAGATCGGCAAGCTGTTGGGGTCGACCTTCGACCTGGACAAGTCGCTGCATGACGTCTTGAACATCCTGGCGTCCTATCTGGAAATGCGCCACGGGGTCGTCACCTTGGATGACGGCACCGGCAACCAGATGCTGGCCGCCGTCACCGGCATGGGCCTGCGCGAAGCCCGCGACGGCGCACTGAAATTCCCCATGGACGCCATCCGCCCGGTGCTGGAAGGCTCTATGCCCATGGTGGTGCCTAGTGCGGTGGGCGAACCCAGCCTGGCCGATTACGTGGCCGAGTTCCTGGACCCCGACGACGATTCCCTGGCTTTCCTGTGTGTGCCCATCAAGACCAACGACAAGCCGTTCGGGACGCTGTCGGTGATGCGGTCCCGCGAAAGCGGCGCGTTGCGGGGCTTTCAGCACGACATCCGGTTCCTGACCATGGTCGGCACCCTGATCGGCCAGACCGTCGGCCTGTATCGGAAGGTTTTGGCCGACCGCGAACAATTGATGGAAGACAACGCCCGGCTGCAAAAGCAGGTGATCAAGATCAAGCCCGCCGCCCGGGCCGCCGGTTTGGAAGACATCGTCGGTTCGTCCGACGCCATGGGCCGCGTCTTCGCCCAGGTCCAACAGGCGGCGCCGACCAAGGCCACCGTGCTGTTGCGCGGTGAAAGCGGCACCGGCAAGGAAATGGTCGCCCACGCTGTCCACATGTTGTCCAAACGCTCCGACAAGCCCTTCGTCAAGGTCAATTGCGCGGCGTTGTCGGAAAGCGTGCTGGAATCGGAATTGTTCGGCCATGAAAAGGGCGCCTTCACCGGGGCCGTGGCCGACCGTAAGGGCCGTTTCGAACTGGCCAATGGCGGCACCCTGTTCCTGGACGAAATCGGCGAAATTTCCGCCAATTTCCAATCCAAGCTGCTGCGCGTCCTGCAGGAAGGCGAATTCGAACGGGTCGGCGGCGCCAAGACCATCAAGGTCGATGTCCGTCTGGTCGCCGCCACCAACCGCAATCTGGAAATGGCGGTCACCAAGGGCGAGTTCCGCGCCGACCTTTACTTTCGCCTGAACGTGGTCCCCATCTTCCTGCCGCCCTTGCGCGAACGCCATGGCGACATCCCGCTGCTGGCCGACCACTTCCTGAAGCAGTTCAACTCGGAAAACGGCCGCAAGGTGGGCATCACCACCAAGGCGCTGCAGACCCTGCAACGTTGTAACTTCCCCGGCAACGTCCGCGAGCTGGAAAACTGCATCTATCGCACCGCCACCATGGCCCATGGCGACGTCATCGACGAAGTCGACCTGTCGTGCCGCCGCGACCTGTGTCTGTCCTCGACTTTGTGGGACGGCAAACCCGGTCAGGGCCAGGGCGCCAGCCATCTGGTCCCCGTCCCCACCGTGACCCATCGCGATCCCGGTCCGGCGCCCATGTCGGCCCCTGCGTCCCTCCCGGCAGCCCCAGCCGCCCCGGCGCCGGCCTCTTATGCGGCCCCGGCGGCTGATCCCAATGCCGATGTGGACCTGAATTCCCTGGATGAGCGTTCGCGACTGGTCCAGGCCATGGAACGCTGCGGCTGGGTTCAGGCCAAGGCCGCCCGTCTGCTGGGACTGACGCCGCGTCAGATCGGCTATGCCCTGAAGAAATACGACATCGAGATCCGTCAGTTGTGATCAGCCCCGCACCAGCAGCACGTCACAGGGCAAACGCTGCAACAAATCGTGGGCGGTGCTGCCCAGCAAGGCACGGCTGATCCCGGTCCGCCCCGACGTCCCCATCACCACCAGATCCGGCTGATCCTGGCGCGCCGCCTGGGCGATTTCCACCATGGGAACACCGTGACGCTGTTGGGTGGTCACGACGATTTCACCAAAATCCAAACCGTCGGCCAGATGGGCGAAGTCTGTGGCAAGCGACACGGAAGGGATGGGAATTCCCCCCACCCGGGGCAGGTCGGCCACGTGCAGGACATCCACAATGCCGTGCCGCATCAGCGCCAGCGCGGCCTGCAACGCCGGGCGGGCCAAATCGTCGAAATCCACCGGCACCAGGGCATTGGCGTAATCGGCGAAAGCCTTGTGACGCACCAGCAGCAGCGGCAGCGGGCTGGCGACGCTCAGCCGCTCGGCCAGACTGGTGGCGAACAGACCGGAAGCGGGCTCGGCGAAGCCGCCCCCCGCCACCATCAGGTCGGCCCGCCAGGATTGGGCGAAATCGGCCAGCACGGTTTCCACCGTCTCCCCGGCCAGACAGCGCACCAACGGCGACAGGGCGGTCCCCCCCGGCACCGCCGCCACGTGACGACGCAGTTCGGCTTCGACCGACGGGGCATGACGATGGGCCAAGGGGCCGTCCTCACCGTCATCCAATACCGAAATCACCGCTAAATCGCCCTGTTCGGCAGCGGCCAAACGCACCGCCCGTTCCAGCGCCCGGTCGGCGGCGGCCCCTAAATCGCTGGCAACCACGATCCGTTTGAAGGTCATTCCCGCCCCCCTCTTTCATTTGGCAGCGTGCGCAGGCCCGCCACCACCAGATGGGCGGCGTCGTCGGCGATCCCCGCCTTGCGCAGGGCGTGGCCCAGCATGGACAGCGCCAGTTCCCGTTCCCCCATCACCGCCATGCCGACGCCCTGGCGTTCCAGATATTCCCGTTCGCTCTCGCTGTGGGTGCGGGCCACCATGTGCAGATGCGGGTTGCCGGCACGGGCCACATCCACCACCTGACGCACCTGGAACCCGTCGGGAATGGCCACCACCAGCAAACGCGCCGAGGCAAGGCCGACCGAATCCAGCATGCCGGGCAAGGCGGCGTCGCCACAGATCACCGGCACGCCTTTCTTGCGCAGCGATTGCACGGTCTGACGATTTTGTTCGATCACCACATAGGGCACTTTCTCGGTGTCGAAACCGTGGGCGACGGTGGCACCGACCCGGCCGTAACCGACGATGATGGCGTGTCCGGACAAGGTTTCCCGGTCCTTCAAAGTTTCAACCGAAGTGTCGCGGGCGGCGAATTCCAAAAACCGCCGCAAGCGCGGATGCGCGGTCATCCAACGCTCCATCGGCCCCAAAGCCATGAACACCAGCGGATTGAGGGCGATGGACAACAATGCCCCGGCCAGGATGGTGCTTTGTGCCTGGACCGGCAACAGCCCCTCGCTCACCCCCAGACCGGCCAGGATGAAGGAAAACTCGCCGATCTGCGCCAGACTGGCCGACACCACCAGGGCGGTCCCCACCGGATAGCGGAACAACAAAACGATGGCGAAGGCGGCCAGAGACTTGCCGACGATGATCACCAACAACACCGCCAACACCGACCAGGGATCGCTGAGCAGGATGGCGGGATCGAACAACATGCCCACCGAGACGAAGAACAACACGGCGAAGGCGTCCTTCAGGGGCAGGGAATCGGCGGTGGCCTGATGGCTGAGGTCGGATTCGCTCATCACCAGCCCGGCGAAGAAGGCGCCCAGGGCAAAGGACACCCCGAACAAGGTGGCCGAGGCATAGGCGATACCCAGCGCCAAAGCCAGCACCGCCAGGGTGAACATCTCGCGCGAGCCCATGCGGGCGACCTGTTCCAATACCCACGGCACCAATTTGCGCCCAACCACCAAAACCAGGGCGATGAACACCCCGACCTTGGCCAGCGTCACCCCCAAGGCCGGCAGGAAGGTTTCGAACGACCCGTCGCCGCCCTGGGCCGCCTGGGCCAGGGCCGGCAACAACACCAGAGCCACCACCATGGCCAGATCCTCGACGATCAGCCAGCCGATGGCGATGCGGCCGTTCAGGGTCTGCACCCAGCCCCGTTCCTCCAAGGCCCGCAACAGCACCACCGTGCTGGCCACCGACAGGGCTAGGCCGAACACCAGACCGGCGGGCAGGCTCCAGCCCCAGAAATGCGCCAAAACGGCACCGATGGCGGTGGCCACGCCGATCTGGGCCACCGCGCCGGGAAGCGCGATCCAGCGCACCGACCACAGATCCTTGACCGAGAAATGCAACCCCACACCGAACATCAGCAAGATGACGCCGATTTCAGCCAATTCCTGGGCCAGATTGCTGTTGGCCACGTAACCCGGGGTGAACGGCCCGACGGCGATGCCGGCCAGCAAATAGCCGACGATGGGGGACAGCCGCAGCATCGAAGCGATCCAGCCGCCGCCAAAGGCGAACAACAGGCTCATGGCGATGGTCGCGATCAACGATGCCTCGGAATGCATGGAAGTCCTTGTTTTTCTTGATGGGGCCCTTTGCTCAATAGGTCCGAAACAGCCGTTTTTCCATGGAAGACCACGAAAAAAATCGCTTCTGTCGCATCCGCGACGCCCCTGTCGGGGATGCGACAACCGACAAAAACGTCAAAACCCCTTAATTTCCGCCATTCTGAAATTGGCATCCCTGTTGCAACACCCTTGGCAGAGACCCCTGAATTGGAGGCTGCCGGTGTCCAACATCGTTTCCCTGCAAAGCATCACCAAGCGTGGTGAGGCCCAGCCCCAAGCCAGCGGCTGTTCCACCAAGTCGTCGTGCGGCACCAGCGCCGGCCAGGGCGACATGCCCGACCATGTGTGGGACAAGATCAAGGACCATCCCTGCTATTCCGAAGAAGCCCACCACTATTTCGCCCGCATGCATGTGGCGGTGGCGCCGGCTTGCAACATCCAGTGCAATTACTGCAATCGCAAATACGATTGTTCCAACGAATCCCGTCCCGGCGTCACCAGCGAACGCATGACCCCGGAACAGGCGGCGCAAAAGGTCGTCGCGGTGGCCAACAAGGTGCCGCAGATGTCGGTTCTGGGCATCGCCGGTCCCGGCGATTCCATGTTCGACTGGCGCAAGACCTTCGAGACCTTCGCCCAGGTGGAAAAGCGCCTGCCCGACCTGAAGTTCTGCATCTCGACCAACGGCCTGGCCCTGCCCGACCACATCGACCGGCTGGCCGACCACAACATCGACCACGTGACCATCACCATCAACATGGTCGATCCCGAGATCGGCACCCAGATCTATCCGTGGATCTATTACAACGGCAAGCGTTACACCGGCCTGGACGCGTCCAAGATCCTGCACGAGCGCCAGATGGAAAGCCTGGAGCGCCTGAAGGAAAAGGACATCCTGGTCAAGGTGAACTCGGTGATGATCCCCGGCATCAACGACCAGCACCTGCTGGACGTCAACGCCGCCATCAAGGAACGCGGTGCCTTCCTGCACAACGTCATGCCGCTGATTTCCGACCCGGCCCACGGCACCTATTACGGCCTGAACGGCCAGCGTGGTCCGTCGGCCGCCGAGTTGAAGGAATTGCAGGACAAGCTGGCCGGCGGCGCCAACCTGATGCGCCATTGCCGCCAGTGCCGCGCCGACGCGGTGGGCATGCTGGGTGAAGATTTGTCCCAGGATTTCACCATGGACAAGATCGATCCCGACGTCGTTTACGACCCGGAAGCCCGTCGCCTGTACCGCGAAGTGGTGGAACGCGAACGCGCCGACCGCAACGCCGCCGTCGCCGTCGCCGAGGACACGCTGTCGCACACCGAGGCGCCCTCCCGTCTGGTCGCCGTGGCGACCAAGGGCGGTGGCCGCGTCAACCAGCATTTCGGCCATGCCAGCGAATTCCAGGTCTACGAAGTCGACCATGACGGCGTGCGTTTCGTCGGCCACCGCAAGGTGGACAATTACTGCCAAGGTGGCTGGGGCGACGACGACGTGTTGGAAGACAATCTGATCCCGACCCTGGAAGGCGTCGAAGCGGTCTTCGTGTCGAAGATCGGGTCGTGCCCCAAGAAGGATCTGGCCGCCGCCGGCATCACCGCCATCGACGCCTATCCCTTCGAATACATCGAAACCGCCATCGCCCGCTGGTACGCCGAAATCAACGGCACCGCCGACGCGACGATGGGTTCCATCGCTTAAATTTATTACCCCCAACCAGGAGAACCGCCATGGCTCTGAAGATCACCACCTCCACCTGCTCGGCTTGCGGCGCTTGCGAATTCGAATGCCCGAATGCCGCCATCGCCATGAAGGGCGAGACCTACGTCATCAAGGCGTCGGCCTGCACCGAATGCGACGGCGACGATCCGAAGTGCATCGCCGTGTGCCCGGTCGAAAACTGCATCGTCAAGGCGTAATCAGCGAGGCCCCCAATGGTCGAAGCCGAAGCCAGTGAACTGTACAACCCGCCGGCCTACGAACCCGGCGAGAAGGTGCAGGCCACCAAGGAAGTCCGCAATGACGGCACTTACCCCGGCCACGCCATGGGGGCTTTCCTGATCCACCGGGGCGACGTGGGCTATGTGAAGTCGGTAGGGACCTTCCTGAACCGCTTCTATGTCTACGCCATCGACTTCGTGGATCGCGGCATGCTGGTCGGCATGCGCACGCACGAAATCGAAAGCATGGAGAAGCCGCAATGAAGGTGACCCTGCGTAAGGTCGACGATTACTACGAAATCTATGTCCCCAAGAAGGACCTGGAAGAAAAGGTCGTCGAAATGGAAAAGCCCGGTATTTGGGGCGGTGTGATCAAGATCGGCAACGGCTGGTCTTTCCAGATGCCCGACATGCCGGCGGACACCCCTCTGCCGATCACCGTCGACGCACGCAAGCTTGCCGACGACGAGGATTGACGCCATGAACGTTCCCGCTACCCCCACTGAAATCGTCACCGATCTGGGTCATCGGATCGTGGCCGGCCAATTGGTGCCCTTCCTGGGCCCGGAAGTGCTGACCCTGACCCCCGAACCCTGGCCGGTGCCGACCGGGGCGCGGGAACTTTCCGCGCGGCTGTGCAAGCGTGTGGCCGTTCCCGGCCGCATCCGCAACAACATGTGGCACACCGCCCAATATATCGAGACGTTCCGTCACCGGGTGACGCTGGACAAGCTGATGCTTGAAATCTTCAAGCCTGTGCCCCAGCCCAGTGCCCTGCATCGCTGGTTGGCCGGCCGCACCCATCTGCCGCTGATCATCGACACTTGGTACGACGGCACCATGGCCCAGGCCCTGGCCGAGGCGCGTTCCGACTGGGCGCTTTTCCAGGGCACGTCCAAGGCACGGCGCACCGGCGACGCGCCATGGTTCCGCGCCTATGCCCCCGACGGCAGCGAACTGTCCTATGAAGACGGCGCCAAGGCGGCCACGATTCTTTACAAACCCCACGGCGCCGCCCAGCCGGCCGGTGATGTGTTGGCTTCCGACGCCGATTACGTCGAGGTGTTGACCGACATCGACATCCAGACACCGATCCCCGAAACCATCAAGGACCGTCGTGCCGACATGGGCTTCGTGTTCATCGGCTGCCGTTTCTATGACCAGATTCTTCGGACCTTCGCTCGTTGCCTGACCAAGCACTCCAAGGGACCGCGCTACGCCATCGTTCCCGTGGACGAGCTGACCCCCAACGAGAAGAAGTTCATGGAAATCGAAAACATCACGCCGATTTCCATGCCCTTGGCCCAGGCGGCCGAGGTGTTGGTGGCGACAGCCCCGGTTCTGTGATCCTTCCGACAAATCCCCAAGGAGCAATTCCAAGATGGCCAACGTAACCTTCAGCGGTCCGACGCTCGACAAGAACATCACCGTTTACGCCATCGCCGGCGACAACGGCACCCTTCTGGCCGTGGCCAAGGCCAACAACATCGCCATTCCCTTCCAGTGCCAGGATGGTGAATGCGGTTCCTGCCTGATCAAGGTGACCCATCTGGGCGACAACGCCCCCAAGGCGATCCACCTGACCGACAAGGAAAAGCTGACCCTTTCGGTGAACGGCAAGCTGTCCAAGGACCTGCTGGCCAAGACCGAAGTGGAAGACATGCCCCCGCCCTACCGTCTGGCTTGCCAGTACATCGTGCGGGACGAAGACATCCTGGTTGAGTTCTCCGGCGAAGCCGGAGTCGAAATCGATCTGCGGCGTTGATGGCGGAAGCACGCGGATCGATATCGGGGGGGCGCTCTTCGGAGCGCCCCCTTTTCCTTGCCCCCACCATTCGTGACGGAGACATCCCATGGCCAAAGTGATCTTCTACGAAAAGCCCGGCTGTGGCGGCAACGCCCGACAAAAGAAGACATTGTCGGATTCGGGACACCAATTGGAGGTGCGCGACCTGCTGTCTTTTCCGTGGAGCGGTGCGCAATTGCTGACTTTCCTGGCCCGCCTGCCGGTGGCCGAATGGTTCAACCGTTCCGCCCCCTTGGTGAAGTCGGGCGAGATCGTCCCCGAATCCTTAAGCGCCAGCAAGGCGTTGGAGCTGTTGTTGGAAAACCACCTGCTGATCCGCCGCCCGCTGATGCAGGTGGGCGACGAATGCATGGTGGGTTGGGACGAAGCCAAGGTGGCGGCGTGGATCGGCCTTCAAGGGGCCGGTGTGGGCGAAGGCTGCCCCAAACATGAAAGCGCCCCGCGCTGCGAGCCGCCGGCGGCGTGATCGGGCCGATGTCTCGGTGACCGATGGGTCACCGAGCTTTTAACCGCCGATCGCCAGCAATTTCGGCACCTGATCGCGGATCTCGTCGGCGACCCCCTTGTCCAATTTGTTCAGCCAGGCGCGCGGAATGGCGGTCACGCCATAGGTGGCGCCGGCCAGCATGCCGACCATGGCCCCGGTGGTGTCGGCGTCGCCGCCCTGGTTCACCGTCTGGATCAGACATTCCTGGAACGAATCAGTCTTGAAGTAGAAATGCAGCACCGTCTGCATGGTGTCGACGATATAGGCGGTGCTTTGGCCCTTGAACACCTCGAACTTGAAGCTTTTGTGCAGGTCCACCAATTGGGTGGCGATGGCCCGGGCGCCCTTCATGCCGTCGCCTTTCAACAGGGCCTGGACCATGCGCACCATGGCCAGCGACGCGTTGTCGGAAAGCGGATGATTGTGGGTAATGTGACACTGGGCCAAGGTCCAGGGCTCCAGCCGTTCGGGCTGGTTGATGGTGGCCAGGGCCAAGGGCAGGACCCGCATGGCGGCGCCGTTGCCGGCGTCGCCGTCGCAGAACGGACCATCCACGCTGCCGTGCAACATATAGCGCCGGATACCGCGCCGACAGGTGTTGCCGATATCCACCGGCCCCGATTTCAGCCAGGTGGCGAATTCCTCGCAGGTGTCGACGGCGTCGAAACGCCCCATGCGAACCAACGAACGCCCCAAGGCCAAGGACATTTCGGTGTCGTCGGTGACCTGACCCGGCGGCAAATGCAGCCAGCCGCCACCGATCATTTTACGATGGACGCCGAACTGGCTTTGGATTTCGCCCTTGGTCAGGAATTCAACCGTCGCCCCCAAGGCGTCGCCCACGGCCAGTCCCAGATAAGCCCCCAAGGCCCGTTCCAGCATAGGGATCTCTTGTTCCATCGAAACATTCTTTCCTAAAGGTAGCTGGCATCGACCAGATACTCGCCACCAATGACCAGATATTCGCCTTCGCCCTTTAGCGGATGGATGGGCAAAAGCGAGTTGAAGAAAATGACCTTCACCGCCGGCACTTGGGCGGTGACGATGATGTCGCCGAAACATCCCGCCACATCGCGGTCGTCGGAAAACGACGCCAGATTGTTGATGCGCATGATCACCCGGCGCCGATCAAGCCGTTCGGCGATCTGATGCTCGTCGAAGGAATTGGTGCCACGATAAAGCGTGATGTGCTTATTCCCCGGCGAGACGAATTTGGCCAGCGCCCATTGGCAGAATTCATACAACATGTCCAATTGGGTGTGGATGGCGTTGTTGTGGAAGCGCGACGACATTTTTTCTTCCACGTAAGCCGTCCATACCGGCCCTGCCAAACGGTCGATCACCGCCTTGTGATAGGTGGGGAACAAGCCGAAGCGGCTTTGCACCCAGCCTTTCAGCACCGCCCCTTCCGGTCCGTTGCTGTCGTATCCCCACCCTTTCAACAAACGCAGAAAGGACGAGCGATAACGTCGCACCTTGCCGTCGCGGTCGGCCTGTTCGGGGTCGGTCCCGAACATGGCATTCATATAAGTCTGGAAGGCAATGCCGGCATCGGCCAGATCGGGGGCCTGGGATAGCATCTCGAACAGGCTTTTGTTCATCTCGCGTGCACCAGAAATGTGCATCTCTTGCGGATGATCGTTGAAACACCGACAGCCCAAAAGCTCGGTGGGCAGGCCCACCAGATTGGTGGATTGGCCGAAACTGGGCTTTTCGTCCGCTGTCACCCCGTCACACTCCCATCCTTACTTCCCTGAAAGATGCAATTTTTGTGCCCTGCGGCAAAGAGGGAAACGCCCCTCTCCCGACGAATATCCACATTTTTTGAAGGTCAATGTGTGGCTTACGACAGCGTGTAGGCTTCCCGACAGCCCCCACACCGACCCTACAACTAGCATTAAACAGTTGATATTACTTATTTTTTATAAGTTTCTAAAAGTTGGCACGCCCATTGCCTCTATGGGAGCAGAGGCGGCGACCGATGTCCCGCCGACCTATTCCGAAGGCTAGACCAGCGAAAGGAACATACTATGCCTCGTCAGATCGCTTTCTACGGTAAGGGCGGTATCGGTAAGTCCACCACCTCCCAGAACACCCTGGCCGCTCTGGTCGAAATGGATCAAAAGATCCTGATCGTCGGTTGCGACCCCAAGGCTGACTCGACCCGTCTGATCCTGAACACCAAGCTGCAGGACACCGTGCTGCATCTGGCCGCCAAGGCCGGTTCGGTGGAAGACCTGGAACTCGAAGATGTCATGAAGATCGGCTACAAGGGCATCAAGTGCACCGAGTCGGGCGGTCCGGAGCCGGGGGTTGGCTGCGCCGGTCGTGGCGTTATCACCGCCATCAACTTCCTGGAAGAAAACGGCGCCTATGACGACGTCGACTACGTCTCCTACGACGTGCTGGGCGACGTGGTGTGCGGCGGCTTCGCCATGCCGATCCGTGAAAACAAGGCCCAGGAAATCTACATCGTCATGTCCGGCGAAATGATGGCTCTGTTCGCCGCCAACAACATCGCCAAGGGCATTCTGAAGTATGCCGGTTCGGGCGGCGTCCGTCTGGGCGGCCTGATCTGCAACGAACGTCAGACCGACCGCGAGCTGGATCTGGCCGAAACCCTGGCCAAGCGCATCAACACCCAGCTGATCCACTTCGTGCCGCGCGACAACGTGGTGCAGCACGCCGAACTGCGTCGCCAGACCGTGATCCAGTACAAGCCCGACTGCCAGCAGGCCAAGGAATACCGTGAACTGGCCACCAAGGTCCACGGCAACGGCGGCAAGGGCACCATCCCGACCCCGATCTCGATGGAAGAGCTGGAAGACATGCTGATCGAATTCGGCATCATGAAGACCGACGAGCAGGCCCTGGCCGATCTGGCCGCCAAGGAAGCCAGCCTCTGCAGCGCCGGCTGATCGCCAGCGTCTGACGAAGCGTAATCGTGTTGCCCCCCGCCGCTCGTATGGCGGCGGCGGGGGGATCCGAAACCCGGATTAAGGAGATGGGGCATGAGCCTCGACAACGCACCCGACGCTGCTTTCAATGAGGCCCTGATCAAGGAAGTCCTCGCGCAGTATCCCGAGAAGGCCGCCAAGCGCCGCGGTCGCCACCTCAACGTCAAGAAGACCGACGACGCTGGCTCCAGCTGCGGCGTGAAGTCCAACATCAAGTCCGTTCCCGGCGTCATGACCATCCGTGGTTGCGCTTATGCCGGTTCGAAGGGCGTGGTGTGGGGTCCGGTCAAGGACATGCTGCACATCTCGCACGGTCCGGTTGGCTGCGGCCATTATTCCTGGTCCCAGCGCCGTAACTACTTCAACGGCACTGTCGGCATCGACAGCTTCGTGACCATGCAGATCACCTCGGACTTCCAGGAACGCGACATCGTTTTCGGTGGCGACAAGAACCTGGAAAAGATGATCGACGAGTTGAACGACCTGTTCCCCCTGAACAAGGGTATCTCGATCCAGTCCGAATGCCCGATCGGTCTGATCGGTGACGACATCGAAGCCGTCGCCAAGAAGAAGAACAAGGATCTCGGCAAGCCGGTCGTTCCGGTTCGCTGCGAAGGTTTCCGCGGTGTGTCCCAGTCGCTGGGTCACCACATCGCCAACGACGCCATCCGGGACTGGGTCTTCGAAAAGACCAAGCCTGAATGGGAAACCGGCCCCTACGACGTCAACCTGATCGCCGACTACAACATCGGTGGTGACGCTTGGCCGAGCCGTCGTCTGCTGGAAGAAATGGGTCTGCGCGTTGTCGGCATGTGGTCCGGCGATGCCACCTTGGCTGAAATGGAGCGCGCTCCCAAGGCCAAGCTGAACCTGATCCACTGCTATCGGTCGATGAACTACATCTGCCGTCACATGGAAGAGAAGTACAATATTCCGTGGGTGGAATATAACTTCTTCGGCCCCAGCCAGATCGCCAAGTCGCTGCGCAAGATCGCTTCGCAGTTCGACGAGACCATCCAGGCCAATGCCGAAAAGGTCATCGAAAAGTACCAGGCCCTGGTCGAATCCGTCCTGGCCAAGTACAAGCCCCGTCTGGAAGGCAAGAAGGTCATGCTGTACGTGGGCGGCCTGCGTCCCCGTCACGTCGCCAACGCCTATGACGATTTGGGCATGACCATCGTCGGCACCGGCTATGAATTCGCCCACAACGACGATTATCAGCGCACCACCGATTACGTCAAAGACGGCACCCTGATCTATGACGACGTCTCGGGCTACGAGCTTGAGAAGTTCATCGAAAAGATCCGTCCCGACCTGGTCGGCTCCGGCATCAAGGAAAAGTACGCGACCCAGAAGATGGGCGTGCCCTTCCGCCAGATGCACTCTTGGGACTATTCGGGTCCGTATCACGGCTATGATGGGTTCGCCATCTTCGCCCGCGACATGGACATGGCCATCAACAGCCCGATCTGGTCCAAGTTCAAGGCTCCGTGGAAGGCCGCGTAAGCGACACCCCACTGTAAAGTCTTACTTTTCTGATGTCACAACACCCCTCCGCGCGTCGCCCACAATACGGGGGCGCGGAGGGGATGAAGGAGAACTGCCATGCCGCAGAGCGCTGACAAGGTCAAAGACCACATTTCCTTGTTCAAGGAACCGGAATACCTGGAACTGTTCGCCGCCAAGAAGGCCCAGTTCGAGTGCCGTCCCACTGACGAAGCCGTGGCCGCCCAGGCCGAATACACCAAGACCTGGGAATATCGCGAAAAGAACTTCTCTCGCGAAATCGCCACCATCAACCCGGCCAAGGCCTGCCAGCCGCTGGGCGCCGTTTTCGCCGCCGCCGGCTTCGAAGGCAGCCTGCCCTATGTCCATGGTTCGCAGGGCTGCGTCGCCTATTTCCGTTCGCACCTGGCTCGCCACTACAAGGAAGCCGTGCCGATCGTCGCCGACTCGATGACTGAAGACGCCGCCGTGTTCGGCGGTCTGAACAACATCGTCGAAGGCCTGGCCAACGCTTACAAGCTGTACAGCCCGAAGATGATCGTCGTGTCGACCACCTGCATGGCCGAAGTCATCGGTGACGATTTGTCGGCGTTCATCGCCACCGCCAAGGAAAAGGAATCGGTTCCGCTCGATTTCCCGGTTCCCTTCGCTCACACGCCCTCTTTCGTCGGCAGCCACACCACCGGCTACGACAACCAGATGAAGGGCATCCTGAACTACTTCTGGGATCGTGAAGCGCAGTTGACCGCCAAGCCGGGCACCAAGATCAACATCATCCCCGGTTTCGACGGCTACTCGGTCGCCAACAACCGCGAAATCAAGCGCTACATGGCCGAAATGGGCGTGGAAGCCACCTTGCTGGGTGATGTGTCCGACGTGTTCGACACTCCCTCCGACGGCGAATACCGCATGTATGACGGCGGCACCACCCTGGACGACGCTCGCGACGCGATCAACGCCAAGGCCACCATCGCTTTGCAGGAATTCTGCTCGCAGAAGACCCTGGAATATGTCGAAACCAAGGGTCAGCAGACCGCTTCGTTCAACTATCCCATGGGCATCGGTGCCACCGACGCTTTCCTGATGAAGGTTTCGGAACTGACCGGCAAGGCCATTCCGGCTTCCATCGAAAAGGAACGCGGCCGTCTGGTCGACGCCATCACCGACAGCCAGGCCTGGCTGCATGGCAAGAAGTTCGCCGTTTTCGGCGACCCCGACTTCTGCTTGTCCATGGCCGCTTTCCTGATGGAAATGGGTGCCGAACCGACCCACGTGCTGTGCACCAACGGTGGCAAGGAATGGGAAGAAAAGGCCAAGGCTCTGCTGGCTTCCTCTCCGTTCGGCGCCAACGGCCAGGTTTGGGCCGGTAAGGACCTCTGGCACCTGCGCTCGCTGCTGTTCACCGAACCGACCGATTTCATCATCGGTTCGTCCTACGGCAAGTACCTCGAGAAGGACACCGGCATCCCGCTGATCCGTCTGACCTTCCCGATCTTCGACCGTCACCACCACCACCGCTTTGCCAGCTTCGGCTATCAGGGCGCCCTGCGTGTGCTGGTCGAAATCCTGGACCGCGTGTTCGAAGCCGCCGACGCCGCTTCCGACATCTCCTACGATCTGACCCGGTAACCTGCTGTCCCGGTTCGGATCTTCAGACCCCGGGGGGCCCCAGCCCCCCGGGGTTTTCTTTTGCCCTATGCTTTCGCTTTCCGCCCTTTGGAGAACTTGGCAAGCCCCCCCTCTCGGCCCACTATTCTTTTTATATAGACACAGAGGGGTCGATGACCGAGCAAGCCCTGGATTACGCGCGCCTTCGCGCCACCCTGGCCGCCATCGAGGATCCCGTCGAATTGATGGAAGAATCCTATGCGGCCTTGACCCAATTGCTGCGCCGGACCGATGAACGGCCGCTGCTGGACCAATTGTCCATCATGTTGGGGGAAGTGGTCGGCGACTTGCCCTTCGACGCACCGGAACAGGAACTGCGCCAGCAAACCCACTTGGCCGCCGTCGATTGCCTGACCATCCTGGAAGCCGCCGGGGAAAAACGGCAGCCGCGATTGCTGACCGATCCGCAGGCCCGCCAACAGGCCGCCGAACACTTGTCGGAACTCGGACAGCCGTCGGAACAAACGCCCCAAAGCCGTCATGAAGACCTGGAATACAGCCTGCCGCCGCAACTGGCCCATTTGCTGAAACATATAGAATATTTGGAACCCGAACCGCCGGCCGGCAAAAGCTACACCAATTTCGACGCCCTGTGCCTGGGGGCATTGCAGGGCCGTATGGAACGGGTGCTGGCTTTCTTCCAAAAGACCAACCCGGCGGTCAACCGTCCGCTGTCGCCCCCCTTCCTGATGTCGCCGATGTTTGCCCAGCGTCTGAAGGATGCCGTGGCCCAGTTGATCTATCCCAAAATCCGCGCATCCCGGCAAATCCGTCTGTTGGCCAGCAACATCGACGTCGCCACCACCACCACCGAAAGCTTTTGGGAACAGATCAACGACAGCATGGGCCGCTTGCTGGAACTGACCTGGCAGGCAGCGTGGAACGACCTGCTGCTGATCGCCGAAATGCGGGGCGATGAACGGGTCTGGAAGGTCAAGGCCGAAACCAAGGCGCTGCGCGACATGTTGGCCCCGCCCCACGCCCAAAGCTATGACCTGCCCCATGTGGGCAATGCCGAGATCATCTTGTTTCAGTCGCTGTTGTCGGTGGAACAGGATTGGTGGCCGCTATTGTCCGAGTTCTGGCGGGCGTGCCACAGCCTTTACGAACAGGAATGGGACCCCCGGGTGTTCCAGCAGCAGGCGCGCGAGGGGGCCTTGCGCGACATGTTGCTGAAAAGCTTGGCCGACTTCCCCGAACCCTGGCAGGATTTCATCGTGCTGATGGCGCACCGGGTCTTCCCCCGTCTCGGTATCCGCTTCCTGGACCGCTTCGCCTACAATTTGGGCACCAGCGAGGAATCACGCCGCCAGCGCATGCCGGTTTTGATGCGTTACATCGACCTCGCCCACGCCCATAGCGGCATGCGGGAACAAGAAGAACGCGACGAGGAACAATGGCGCAGCCAGGTCAAGGCACTGTCCAACTACTTGAAAGGCGTTTCCTTCGCCACCGGGGCTTCGGCGGGTTAGCCTTAGCGACATTGACGTGTCGCATCCCCGACAATATCTGACAGCCCCTGCTGAACTAGCCTGGAAATCCGCCATTTCGACGCATGGCCCACCTCTTGCATCACTGGAGACATTCCAGCAGGAGGGCCGCCACCCATGCTCAATCGGAAGAAAATCCAGGACCTGATGAACGAACCCGGCTGCGCCACCAATCAGGCGAAGTCGGAAAAGGAACGCAAGAAGGGCTGCGGCAAGCAGCTGACCCCCGGCGCCGCTGCCGGCGGTTGCGCCTTTGACGGCGCCAAGATCGCGCTTCAGCCCATCACCGACGTCGTCCATCTGGTCCACGGTCCCATCGCCTGCGAAGGCAATTCCTGGGACACCCGCCACGTCGGCACGTCCGGCCCGGAACTGTATCGCCGCGGCTTCACCACCGACCTGTCCAACCTGGACATCGTCAACGGTGGCGAAAAGAAGCTGTACAAGGCGATCAAACAGGCCATCGCCAAACACAACCCGCCGGCGGTCTTCGTCTATCAGACCTGCGTCACCGCGCTGATCGGCGACGACATCGCCGCCGTCTGCCGCGCCGCCACCCAACGCCTGGGCACCCCGGTCATCCCGGTCGAGGCGCCGGGCTTCGTCGGCTCGAAGAATCTGGGCAACCGTCTGGCCGGCGAAGCGCTGATCGACTATGTCATCGGCACCCGCGAACCCGACGATGCCGGCCCCACCGACATCAACATCCTGGGCGAATACAACGTCGCCGGCGAGATGGCCATCGTCAAGGTGCTGTTGGAGCGTCTGGGCATCCGCCTGCGCACCGCCATCACCGGCGATGCCCGCTACAACGACGTGGCCGCCGCCCATACGGCGCGGGCCAACATGGTGGTATGCAGCCAGGCCCTGGTCACCTTGGCCCGCAAGATGAAGGAACGCTGGGGCATCCCTTATTTCGAGGGATCGTTCTATGGCATTTCCGACACCTCGGAAGCCCTGCGCGCCATCGCCTCGATGCTGATCGAACGCGGCGCCGCCCCGGAACTGATGGAGCGCACCGAAGCCCTGATCGCCGAGGAAGAGGCCAAGACCTGGGCCGCCATGGAACCCTATCGGGCGCGTCTGTCCGGCAAGCGGGTGCTGCTGTACACCGGCGGCGTCAAAAGCTGGTCGGTGATCCATGCTTTGCAGGAAATGGGCATGGAAGTGGTGGGCAGCTCGGTGCGCAAATCCACCGAGGCCGACAAGCAGAAGGCCTTGGAACGCCTGGGCGGCGACGAGGACAAACTGGTCGATTCCATCGCGCCGCGCGACATGTACGCCATGTTCAAGGAAGGCCGCGCCGACATCATGCTGTCGGGTGGGCGTTCGCAATTCGTGGCGCTGAAGGCCAAGACGCCCTGGTTGGACATCAACCAGGAACGCCACCACCAATATGCCGGCTATCAAGGCATGGTCACCTTGGTCCAACAAATGGACCAAGCGCTTTCCAACCCCATCTGGGAACAGGTACGCCGGCCGGCGCCCTGGGACATCGAGGAGTAATTCCCATGGCACTCATCGTCAGCCACGGTCACTCGGTGACCCGCAACCCGCTGAAATTGTCGGCGCCGCTTGGGGCTTCCATGGCATTCATGGGCATGGACGGCACCATGCCGCTGCTGCACGGCAGCCAGGGCTGCACCGCCTTCGCCCTGGTCATGCTGGTCCGCCATTTCCGCGAAGCCATCCCGCTGCAGACCACCGCCATGAACGAGGTCTCGACCATCCTGGGCGGCATGGACCAAGTGGAACAGGCGTTGTTGAACATCGCCAAGCGCACCAAGCCCAAGATCATCGGCCTGATTTCCACCGCGTTGACCGAAACCCGCGGCGAGGACATGAAAGGTGATCTGAAGCTGATCTTGGAACGCAACCCGGAACTGGCCGACGTCAAGGTCATCCCGGTGTCGGCGCCCGATTTCAGCGGCTCGCTGGAAACCGGCTGGGGCAAGGCGGTCACCGCCATCGTCAGCGCCCTGGCCGAACCGGCCAGCGCCAAGCAGCAGGATTGCAAGACCGTCAACATCCTGCCCGGCGTCCACATGACCCCCGGCGACATCGAGACCCTGGTCGACCTGGTCGAGGAATTCGGCCTGAAGGCCAACGTGTTGCCCGACCTGTCCGGATCGGTGGACGGTCACGTGCCCGACCATTTCATCCCCACCACCTATGGCGGCGCCACGGTGGAAGCGGCCAAGAATTTGGGCCGCGCCAAGCTGACCATCGCTATCGGCGAACACATGCGCATCTCGGCCGAGACGTTGCAGGAAAAGACCGGCGTGCCTTACGTGCTGTTCGACCGCCTGACCGGCCTGGAAGTGTCGGACCGTCTGATGGTCTGCCTGTCCAACGCCGCCGGCAAGCCGGTCCCGGCCAAGATCCGCCGGGCGCGATCGCAGTTGATCGACGCCATGCTGGACGGCCATTTCTATTTCGGCGGCCGCAAGTTCGCGGTGGCGGGCGAGCCCGACTTCCTGTGGAGCTGGGGCAAGCTGATCAGCGAAATGGGCGGCGAATTGGTCGCCGCCGTCACCCCGGTCCATGCCGGCCATCTGTCCGAACTGCCCTGCCAGCAGGTGATCATCGGTGATTTCCAGGACCTGGAAGACCAGATCCTGGAAGCCGGCGGCGCCGATCTGGTGATTTCCAACACCAATGCCCGCTTGTCCTGCCAAGCCCTTGGCGTGCCGCATTTCCGTGCCGGCTTCCCGGTTTATGACCGCCTGGGCGGGGCGCATCGCGTGCATGTGGGCTATCGCGGCACCCGCGACCTGATCTTCAAGTTGGCCAACGTCCTGATCGACCACCCCGACCACGGACACGGCCACGGTCCCGTCCCTCATTCAACGGAGCACGACCATGCTGCGGCGCCTGCGCTTGGTTGACGACCCCGTTCCCGTCCCACTGAAAGGACCCCATATGCGCATTGCCTTTGCCACCCACGACAAGACCAATGTCGACGCGCATTTCGCCAGCGCCAAGACCTTCTTGTTCTATGACGTCGGCCCGGACGGCCATTCCTTCATCGAGGCGGTGCAGTTCGGCATCGTCACCCAGGAAAATGGCGAGCACGACGAGGGCGAGGACCGTTTGGCCGCCAAGATCGACGCACTGGTCGGCTCGTCCCTGCTGTTCGTGCGCGCCATCGGCGGCCCGGCGGCGGCCCGCGTGGTGCGCGCCAAGGTCCACCCCATCAAGCTGCCCAACGACGAACCCATCGCCCAGGTCATCGACCGGGTGCGCACCATGCTGAAGACCAATCCGCCGCCGTGGCTGCGCCGGGCGTTGAAGGATTCGGAAGCCGGCGACGAACGTTTCATTGACGACGAGGACTAAGGTCTATGGATACGGAAAACATCAAGCACCCCATCATCCAGGGCCTGTTGCGCCTGATCCGCGCCGAGGACCGCTCGGGCGCCTACGATTCCGAGCCCGACGAGGAATTGCTGGCCCCCTTCGTGGTGACCAAGGCGCAAAAGCGCGAATTGCCCATGTTCGACGACCCCGATCCCGACATCCTGATGCGGGTCAGCCAGTTCTACGCCGCCGTGGCCTGGGAAGTGGAACGCCAGACCGGCAAGCCCGTCGCCCCGATGATGGACATCCATCACGAAGGCTGGGGCCGGGTGCTGCTGATCTGCGGCCGTCTGGTGGCCGTCAACTCGCATGTGCGCGAATTGCACCGTTTCGGCTTCGAGACCCTGGCGGCCTTGATCGAGCGTGCCGAGAAGCTGGCCGCCGAAGGTGTCGCCGCCATCGCCAAGTTCCCCGAGGTCACCGAGGGCTGAGGCCCTCGTTTTCGCCTCATAATTCAGATTTCACGAATTTTAGCCTTTAGGAGCGACAGATGACTGTTACCTTCACCACCCGCGACGGCACCCCCTGGACGCCCAAGTACCTGGACAGCATCGACCCCGAATTGTGCATCGGCTGCGGCCGTTGCTACAAGGTGTGCACCCAGGGCGTGCTGAAGCTGATGGGCATTTCCGACGAAGACGAATTCTGCGATCCCTTCGACGACGACGTGGAAGTGGTGCGCAAGGTCATGGTCATCGACAAGGCCGGCGCCTGCATCGGTTGCTCGTCGTGCGAAACCGTCTGCGGCACCAACGCCCAGAAGCATTCGGCGGCGGCCTAAAGCCATGTTGGCCGGCGAACTCTATCGCCTGCTGATGGCAGGAGCGGATCGGGACCAGGACTTCCTGCGTCATGTCCTGGCCTGCTCCTTGGCCCTGGCCCATGGCGAGCGCGGGCGCAAGCTCGACGCCGCCTTGGGCCTGTCGGCCAACGACGTCACCACCTTGTTGCTGACCTATTTCCCCCACGCCGCCGCCTTTGTCGCCGATCGCATGGTTTATGACGGCCAAGGCGACCAGCCGGCCAGCCTGGAAGAACCCGATCTGCGCCAATTGCTGTTGGACAATCGTGGCACCAGCGGTCCGGAAGGCGTGTGGCTCGCCCATATCATCGCGCGGCGGTCCTTGGAATCCAACCATCTATGGCAGGATCTGGGGCTGCGCGAGCGTTCCGACCTGTCGCGTCTGATGCGGGAATTCTTCACCCCCTTGGCCCTTGCCAACATGCGCGACATGAAGTGGAAGAAGTTCTTCTATCGCACTTTGTGCCAGAACGAAGGCGTACTGATCTGCAAAAGCCCGATCTGCGACAACTGTGACGACTTCGCCGTCTGTTTCGGTGCCGAGGACGGCCATTCCCTGTTGGCCCAGAACGCCCGGGTGTCGGCATAAGGGCGCGTTGCCCGTTTTGTCGGCATCCCGACAAACACCGACAATTCCGACATTGCCCATTTTGACGGCATCAGCTTTTCCGCCATTTCAGCGTTTGGCATCAGCCTTGCACTTAGTCAGTCAGACTATTTCGTTTCCGTGAAGGAGACCCGCTATGCTGACCCTGACTGATCGTGCCGTTTCCGTGTTGAGCGCGCTGTGTGCCGAAGAAGCGCTGGGTTTGCGCATCTCGGTGAACAACAGCGGCTGTTCCGGTATCCAATACGGCATGAGCCTGGAAGAACAACCCGGCCAAGGTGACGAAGTGCTGACCTTCGGTGAGTTGAAGGTCTATGTGGACGCCCCTTCGGCCATGTGGCTGACCGGCGTCCAGGTGGATTACGTGGAAGGCGAGGAAGGAGCTGGCTTCCAGTTCGACAACCCGGCCGCCGCCGGCAAGTGCTCGTGCTCGGGGAAGTGCGGTTGAGCGCCATGACCGGGCTGGTGATCAACGACACCACGCTCCGTGACGGCGAACAAACCGCCGGCGTCGCCTTTCGGCTGGACGAGAAACTGGCCATCGCCCGTGCCCTGGACCTGGCCCGCGTGCAGGAAATCGAAGTCGGCATCCCCGCCATGGGCGAGGACGAAATCGCCGGCATCAACGCGGTGGCCGCGTTGGGATTGAACGCCCGGCTGATCGCCTGGTGCCGCATGCATGACGACGATCTGGCCGCCGCCAAAGCCTGTCAGGTCGACACCGTCAACCTGTCCATCCCGGTGTCCGATCTGCAATTGGCCGCCAAGTTGGGCAAGGGGCGCGACTGGGCGCTGGATCACATCGTCACCATGGTTGCCAAGGCCCGCGACATGGGGTTCGACGTGCTGATCGGCGGCGAGGATTCGTCGCGCGCCGATCTGGATTTCCTGGTCCGGGTGGTGGAAACCTGCCAGAAAGCCGGTGCCCAGCGGTTCCGTTTCGCAGACACGCTCGGTATCATGGACCCGTTCGCCACCCACGCCGCTTTCATCCGGTTGCGTTCGGCCTGCGACCTGGAACTGGAAATCCACGCCCATGACGATCTGGGCCTGGCCACCGCCAATTCCCTGGCGGCGCTGAAAGGTGGCGCCAGCCATGTCAGCACCACCGTCAACGGTCTGGGCGAACGCGCCGGCAACGCCCCCTTGGAAGAAGTGGTGGTCGCCGCCGAACATCTGTACGGGCTGGATTCCGGGGTGGTGAAAACCCAGTTGGCCGCCATCTCGCAATTGGTGGCCGAGGCCTCGGGCCGTCCGGTACCGGTCAACAAAAGCATCGTCGGCGACGCCATCTTCACCCATGAATCGGGTATCCATGTCAGCGGCCTGCTGCGCGACCGCCGCACCTACGAAGCCCTGGACCCCCGCGAATTGGGCCGCACCCACCGGGTGGTGCTGGGCAAGCATTCCGGCCTGACCTCGGTCCTGCATGCCTTCCGCGAGATCGGCATCGAACTGGACCCCATCCAGGGTCGCGCCATCCTGAGCCAGGTCCGCCGTTTCGCCGGCGAGACCAAGCGCCCCCCCACCATCGACGAATTGCGTCACTTCCAGGATCTGACGGCGGCCACCTTCAACTAGGGGCCCGCCACTGACGCCGTGCAGATATGCGCGTTTGACCAGCGTCATTTATTTGACCGCAACTTTCTTGTGGAATACGATCCGATTTCGCGAGTGGTTATCACCTTCATTCTCAGGACAGGGACCGCCATCACATGTCCAGCATCTCGAACCGCGTTCAAGACCTCAAGCCCGGCGACACCGCCCGGGTGGTGCGCCTGTCCAAGGGCGATCGTGGCTATCGCCAACGCCTGCTGGCCATGGGGATGACCCCGGGGGTGGTGTTTTCCATCACCCGCGTCGCTCCCTTCGGTGATCCCATCGAAATCAATGTCCGCAACTTCACCCTGACGCTACGCAAGATCGAAGCCGACATTTTGGAAATCGAGAGGGTTTGAGCATGTCCAACGTCATCGCGGTCGTCGGCAACCCCAATTGCGGCAAAACCACCCTGTTCAACGCGCTGACCGGTTCGACCCAGAAGGTCGGCAACTGGCCCGGCGTCACCGTTGAAAAGAAAGTCGGCCAATTCCGCCATCAGGGGCAGACCTATGATCTGGTCGACCTGCCCGGCATCTACATGATCGGCGGCTATTCCGCCGGGTCCCAGGATGAACGGGTGGCCCGCGATTACATCCTGTCGGGCGAACCGCAGGTGGTGGTCAACATCCTTGACGCCTTCAACCTGGAACGCAATCTGTACCTGACCTGCCAATTGCTGGAAATGCGGGTGCCGGTGGTGGTGGCGCTGAACATGGTCGACCTGGCCAAGAAGGTCGGCATCCAGATCGATTGCGACGCGCTCGCCAAGGTCCTGGACTGCCCGGTGGTGCCCATCGTCGCCAGCCGTTCCACCAATCTGGACGTGCTGAAGCAGACCATTGCCGAGTGTGCCGCCAGCCCGCGCATCCCCAACGCCCAACCCGACCACGCCGCTTCTGTCAAGGCGGCAATCGACGTCTTGGCCCCGCGCCTGGAGCAGATCGCCGGTTCGGCCCATATCAACGCCCGCTGGGCTGCCTTGCGCCTGTTGGAAGGTGATTCCTTCGTCGAAGGTCTGGCCGCCGGCAAGCTGGGTTGCGACTTGCAGATCCAGGTGGAAAACATCGAAAAAGAAGACGGTGACGATCCCGACATCATCATCGCCGACGGCCGCTACCGCTTCGTCGGCGAGATGATGGCCGCCTGCTTCCACCAGCCGCGCAAGGTGTCGTTGGCGCTGACCCGGCGCATCGACAAGGTGGTGCTGAACCGCTTCCTGGGCGTGCCGGTCTTCTTGTTGGCCATGTATTTGATGTTCTTGTTCACCATCAATATCGGCGGCGCCTTCATCGACTTCTTCGACCAATCCATGGCCGCCATCATGGTGGACGGTCTGGGCGAGATGTTGACCGCCATCGGCTTGCCGGAAGGCTTGGTGGTGATCGCCAAGGGCTTCGGTTCCGGCGTACAGACGGTGTCCACCTTCATCCCGATCATCGCCTGCCTGTTCCTGTTCCTGTCGTTCTTGGAAGATTCGGGCTACATGGCGCGCGCCGCCTTCGTCATGGACCGCGCCATGCGGGCCATCGGCCTGCCCGGCAAATCCTTCGTGCCCCTCATCGTCGGCTTCGGCTGCAACGTGCCGGCCATCATGGCCACCCGCACCCTGGAAAACCGCCGTGACCGCATCCTGACCGCACTGATGGCGCCGTTCATGTCGTGCGGGGCGCGTCTGCCGGTCTTCGCCCTGTTCGCCGCCGCCTTCTTCCCGGTCAACGGCCAGAACATCGTCTTCGGCCTGTATCTGGTGGGCCTGGGCTTCGCCGTGCTGACCGGGTTGATCCTGAAGCACACCCTGCTGCAAGGTGAAGTGTCGCATTTCGTCATGGAATTGCCGCCTTACCACCTGCCGACTTTGCGCACCGTGGTGCTGCAGGCTTGGCAACGCCTGCGTGAATTCATCTTCAAGGCCGGCCAGATCATCGTCCCCATCGTCATGGTGCTGTCCTTCTTCAACGCTTTGGGCACCGACGGCAGCTTCGGCAAGGAAGGCACCCGTGATTCGGTGCTGTCCGCCGCCAGCCAGACCATCGTCCCGGTGTTCAAGCCCATGGGTCTGACCGAGGAAAACTGGCCGGCCGCCGTCGGCCTGTTCACCGGCATCTTCGCCAAGGAAGCGGTGGTGGGCACGCTGAACACCCTTTATGCCCAAGCGGCGCAGCAGGACGCCGCCGATGCGGCGCCGGCCGCAGGCGAAGCCGCGACCGCAGAAGCAGCAACGGCCGAGGAAGAAGCCCCCGACACCTTGGCCGGCAAGCTGTTGGCCGCTGCCGCCACCATTCCGGAAAACCTGCTGAAGGTGGCCGATTCCTTGGGTGACCCGTTGGGCCTGGACGTCAGCTACGTGTCCGATTCGGGCGCTGCCGCCGAAGAACTGGAAGTCGGCGACGGCACCTTCGGCGCCATGGTCGCCCGTTTCACCGGCGTATCCGGCGCCATGGCCTATATGGTGCTGATCCTGCTGTACACCCCGTGCGTCGCCGCCTTGGGGGCCATCCGTCACGAAACCAGCATGGGCTGGACCCTGTTCGCCACCGGCTGGACCACCATGATCGGCTATACCGCATCGGTCAGCGTCTACCAGGCGTCCAATTTCGCCGCCGACCCGGCCAGGGCCAGCCTGTGGCTGTCCTTGTGCGGCGGCACCTTGGTCATGCTGGTCTCCGCCATGTGGATGTTCGGCCGCGTCCAGGCCCGCCGCCTGGCTTCGACCATGCCGGCGGAATAAGGGGGCAGCCATGACGCTTTCCGAACTGAAGACCTATATGATCGACCGCAAGCGGGCGTCGATGACCGAAATCAGCATGCATTTCGACACCCCCGCCAGCGCCATCCAGCCCATGCTGGACCAATGGATCGCCAAGGGCCGGCTGCGCAAGCTGGACATCACCGGCGGTTGCGGCAAGGTCAGCGGGGGCTGTGCCTGCAAGGAAAAGCCCTCGGACATCTTCGAATGGACAATGTGAACATCTATGCCTCGGTGCTGCCGGGTCGCATCCGGCTGCGTCACGCTATTCTGCGCGACCCGGTGCTGCATGCGGAACTGACCAATCGGCTGGAAAAACTGGCCCAGGTCCAGGGCAACCCGGCCATCGGTTCGCTGCTGCTCGGCTTCGACGCCACCGATCCCGACATCGAGCCCCGCATCCGGGCCGAGGTGGCGGCAATGTTGCCCCCGCCCCCAGCCAAGCCTGCGCTACGCCCACATGTGGGTAAACGCATCGCCTTGCCACGCCCCAAAGCCATCAAGCAGGACCTGAACCGGGTGGCCAAGATCGGTGCCATCGTCAGCATGGCGGTGTCGTTGGCCGCCCTGGGCAGCAGCAAGAAACTGCACGCCCAGGCCGGATTCGTTTTCGTCGCCATGATGCTGGCCCACATGGCGGTGCATTGGCGCCGCACCTTCAAGTAACCGGAGTTCCCCCCTTGTCCGCCCCCGAGCCCGCCTTGTTGCGTCTTTTGCAAGTCCTGAGCGTCGCCCATCACGTTCCCGGACGCATCCGCCTGAAACTGTCCGCCCCAATGGGTAACGAGTTGATGGCCCTGGCCGAGCAGGCCAAGGCCTTTGGATCGGCCTTTTCCGCCATGTCGGGCATTCGTGCCGTCAGCCTGAACCCCTTGGCCAAAAGCTGCACCATCGAATACGACACCAACGTCATTCCCGCCACCGCCTGGACCGGCCTGTTGTCGGGCCAGATCACCCCCGGCAGCGAAGCCTTGCGTCAAGGCTTGGTCGCTGCCGCTCAAAGTTGAACCAGGAAAGGAGCCTGTCATGTTGCCTTTTCTTACCTTCGCCGGAGGCATCGTCGCCGGCATCGTCGGCGTCAAATTGCTGAAACAGGTCAAGGCCCCAGAAAGCCTTGGCAGCTTGGGTGACAAAGCCCGTTCGGGTCTGGACAAGGCCGGCGCCGGTTTGCGTGAGGCCACCGTCAGCGGCCTTTCCGCCATCGAGAAATCCAGTGCCAATCTGCGCACCAAACTGAACCCGGCGGCAGATGAGCCGGCCCCCGCCGAACCCACCGAGTCGGTTGCCGCCCCCACAGCCACCACCACCAGCCTGCCGGTGGCCAAGAAGGCGGCACCACGCCGCAAGGTGGCGGCCAAGAAAAAGGCCGCCCCGGCCAACGCCAATCCGGTCGATCCCAACCCCGAGGGCGAATCGTGAAGAAGCGTAAGGCCAAGGCTGCCGCCGCCCTGGCCCCGGCCGAACTGACCAGCAATTTCACCCGGGGTGCGGTCGCCGCCGGTCTGGTGGCGGCCATCCAGGATCGCTGGAGTCAGGGCAAGCCGTCCAACACCAAGGTTCTGCGTCTGGCCCTGCAGGGCGGCGCCGCCTTGGCGTCGGGAATCGCCACCGCCGAATCCTTGCGGCGGGGCGATGTGGCCCGCGCCATCCTGGCCCTGGCCGGTGGCACGCTGGGTGTCGTCGCCACCGAAATGCTGTTGAACCCGTCCACCCCCCGTTCCGCCGAGGAGGTTGAAATTGTCTAAGAAGAACAAGCAGAAGAAGAACAAGGGCATCAAGCGCCGCGATCTGGAAAAGATGATGGCCGCGCAGATGGGCCAAGCCCAGAATCAAACTTTCCTGGGTGGTCTGGGCCGCCTGCTGCCCGCGGGACGCAACGAACAATTCCTGCTGGGTCTGGCCGTGGGCGGCGTCGCCGCCTATGTGCTGTCGGACGAGGAAATCCGCGGCAAGCTGTTCAAGGGTGCCATCAAGGCCTATGCCGGCATGGCCGGGTCGCTGGCCGAGATGAAGGAACAGATGGCCGATCTGCAGGCCGAAGTGCAAGCCGAGCAGAACGGACTGATATGAGCGGCGAAACCTGGCTGCGTTCGGTCGAGCTGGCCCACAGCCTGCCCGGCCGGTTGCGCCTGCGCTATCGCCCCCATCCCTTGGCCCCGGCCGAACCAGGCGCCTTGGAAGGGGTGGCCAAGTTGCTGGACGGCGTCGTCTCGGCCCGCTCTAACGCCGCCGCGCGGTCCCTGGTGATCGAATACGACGTTGAATGCACCGATTCCGCCACCCTGGTCGCCACCCTGGCCGCCCTGCCCTTGTCGGAAGCCGGCATCACCAAGCCAGGAACCGATGACGGCAAGGCCGAAGTGGCCGCCGCCTTGGCGGTGTTGCTGGGCACCGGCGCCTTGCCGCAAGGGTTGAAACTGCCGGTCAGCCTGACCGCCGCCTTGCCGCTTTTGCGTCATGCCGTTGAAGATTACCGGGAAAACGGCATCACCAGCCATGTGCTGGAAGCCATGGCGGTGTCCATTTCCCTGGCCCGATCGGATTTCACCGCCGCCAACACCACCACCTTCATGCTGGCGCTGGGCGAGTACATGGAAAATTCCATCGCCCGGCGTTCCGACGATTTGCTGAAGCATCTGCTGCGCCCCACCAGCGACCATGTCTGGGTGGTGAAGGATGGCGTCGAGGTTCAAATCCCCACTGCCGAGGTCCAGGTCGGCGACCATGTGGTGGTCGGCGCCGGCGTGGTCATCCCGGTGGACGGCACCGTGTTGTCGGGCGAAGGCATTGTCAACGAAGCGGCGATGACCGGTGAAAGTGTCGCCTTGGTCAAGTCGCGCGGCGCCAGCGTGCTGTCGGGCACGCTGATCGAGGAAGGCCGCCTGATCCTTTACGCCGAGCAGGTGGGCAACCGCACCGCCGCCGCCCGCATCGCCGATTACGTGGAACAATCGCTGACCGCCAAATCCGACGCCCAGATCGAGGCCGCCAAGCTGGCCGACCAACTGGTCCCCACCGTGTTGAAGGTGGCCGGCGCCGCCGCCTTGCTGAACGGCCTGCCGGCCGCGGCTTCGGTGCTGCAGGCCGATTATTCCTGCGCCCTGAAACTGGCCACCCCGGTGGCCTTCAAATCCGCCATGTTCGACGCCGGCCGCGCCGGGATCCTGGTCAAGGGCGCCACCGCCCTGGAACGTCTGGCCAGTGCCGACACCTTCATCTTCGACAAAACCGGGACGCTCACCACCGGCATGCTGGAAGTGACCGATTCCATCACCTTCGACCAATCCTTCAGCGCCGACGACCTGATCTGTCTGGCCGCGTCGGTGGAGGAACATTACTTCCACCCCCTGGCCCTGGCGGTGGTCAACGCCGCCAAGGCGACCTGCAACCACCATTTCGATCATTCCGAAGTGCAGTTCGTTGTCGCCCATGGCGTCGCCAGCGTCATCGACGGCAACCGCGTTGTGGTGGGCTCGCGCCATTTCGTCGCCGAGGACGAAGGCATCGACGTCACCCCGCACCAGGACGTCATCGATCGATTGTACCAAGACGGCAAGACCCTGCTGTTCATCGGTTATGGCGGCAAGCTGTTGGGTATCCTGGCCTTGAAAGACAGTATCCGCCCGACCAGTGCCGCCACCATCGCGCGGCTGCGCCGGGCCGGGGTCAAGCGCATCTTGCTGCTGACCGGCGACCATGAAGACCGTGCCGCCGAACTGGCCGAGGAATTGGGGCTGGACGGCTTCCACGCCCAATTGCTGCCCCAGGACAAGGCCAGCATCATCGCCCAACTGAACGACCAAGGAGCGCGCATCGCCTTTGTCGGCGACGGCATCAATGACGCCCCCGCTTTGGCCGGGGCCCAAGTGGGCATCGCCATGCAAAAGGGCGCCGACATCGCGCGCCTCACCGCCGACATCGCGCTTTTGGAAGACAATATCGAGCGGGTGGCCGATGCCAAGGAACTGGCCAACGCCGCCATGGCCCGCATCGCCAGCAATTACCGTCTGACCGTCGGCCTGAACACCGGCATCCTGGGCTTGGCCGCCCTGGGGGCGTTGTCGCCCATCACCACCGCCATCCTGCATAACGGCACCACCATCGGCATCTTGTTGAATGCGCTGCGTCGGATGGTGCCGAAAAGCTGATTTTCAGGCATGATCGTCCCCACATACGGTTTCATTTGGGGGAAAATCATGCGTTTCGCCGTCATCTTGGCTTCGTCGCTGCTGGCTGCCACCACCGCCCTGGCCGCCGACGCCTATCCCACCAAGCCGGTGCTGAAGACGTCGAAGACGGTGGTGGACGAAACCATCGTCTATCCCACCACCGGCCCGGCCCAGGTCAAGGCCGACATCGTCACCATCGCGCCCGGCGCCGACACGGTGTTCCACCGCCACGGTGTGCCGATGTTCGCCTATATCCTGAAAGGCACCGTGGTGGTGGATTACGGCGATAAGGGCAAGAAGACCTTCACCGCCGGCCAAGGCATGGTGGAAGCCATGAACACCACCCATCGCGGCACCAATCCAGGGACCGAGCCGGTGGAAATCCTGGCCGTCTACATGGGGGCCGAAGGGGCCGAAAACGTCATCCCCATGAAATAGGGCGGCCAAGTGGGCGGCGCCGCCCTACCCCCGGCGGGTGTGGCGCGACGCGGTACCTGTTGCCAAACTGCGGGCATGAACACGCAAGCCCTGATCTTCGACGTCGACGGCACCTTGGCGGAAACCGAGGAAGCCCACCGCCAGGCCTTCAACCAGACCTTCGCCGAATTCGGCCTGGGCTGGGTGTGGGACCAGAACCTTTACGGCAAGCTTCTGAAGGTGTCGGGCGGCAAGGAACGCATCAAGGCCTATGTCCTGGACCAGCACCCCGAGATGCTGGTCCCCGGCCTGGATCTGCGCATCGCCACCTTGCATCAGCGCAAGACGGCGCTTTACACCGCCGCCGTGGCCACCGGCGACGTCCCCTTGCGTCCGGGCATCGCCCGTCTGGTCGCCGAGGCCCGGGCCGCCGGTCTGCGTCTGGCCATCGCCACCACCACCACCCGGGCCAATGTGTTGGCCCTGATGCAAGGCACCGGCCTGTCGCCCGAGTGGTTCGAAACCATGGCCTGCAGCGACGACGCGCCGATCAAGAAACCCGACCCGCAAGCCTATTTGCTGGTGCTGGAGCGTTTGAAGCTTCCGCCCGAAGCCTGTCTGGCCATCGAGGATTCGGCCAACGGCATCCGTGCCGCCCGCGCCGCTGGGCTGGACGTGGTGATGATTCCCAGCGCCTATACCGCCGGCGACAAGGCCGATGGTGCCCGCAGCGTCTGGGCCGATCTGGCCCCGGTCAGCCTGACGCATTTGCTGGGCTGACCCAACACCTTCGCACGCGCGATAAATCCGTCACCAAACCTTCACCCCGTGTTCGAACGAAAATCGATAGCGTTCGTTCGATCAATTTATCGGGCTATGAACGAAGGCCAGAATGGGTTTTTCCGAACGTCAAAGCGACATCCTGCACTTGGTGCGGGCCGAAGGTTTCGTCAGCGTCGAAGATTTGTCCCAACGTTACGGGGTGACGCTGCAAACCATCCGGCGCGACATCAACGCGCTGTGCGATGTCGGGCTGCTGCGTCGTCACCATGGCGGGGCCGGCCTGCCCACCAGTTATGAAAACGCCGCCTACGACCATCGCGAGGTCATGCAGGCCGAGGAAAAGCGCCGCATCGCCCAATGTGTCGCCGGCCTGATCCCCAACCGGGCGTCCTTGTTCATCGGCATCGGCACCACCGCCGCCGAAGTGGCCCGCGCCTTGTTGGACCATGACGGTCTGCGGGTGGTCACCAACAATCTGAACGTGGCCGAATTGCTGTGCCGCAACCTTAGTTTCGAAGTCATCGTCGCCGGCGGCCGGGCGCGCAACCGCGAACGCGACTTCATCGGCGAGGCCGCGCTGGCGGTGTTTCGCGACATCCGCGCCGATTACGGCATCCTGGGGGCCGGCGGTGTGGACAGCGACGGCTCGCTGCGCGATTTCGACTTCGACGAAGTGCGTCTCAGCCGCCTGATCGTCGAAAACTCGCATCACCCCATTTTGGCGGTGGACCATTCCAAGTTCGACCGCCAGGCCACCGTCCGCTTCGCCCATCTGACCGAAATCCGTTCGCTGGTGACCGACAATCCCCCGCCGACCGCTATCGTCGAGGCCGCCCAAAAGGCCGACATCGCCCTGCATGTCGCCGTGGCAGGAGGTCTGTGATGGCCGATATCCGCCTGGAAGGCATCTGCAAATCCTGGGGCGACAGCCGGGTGGTCAAGGATCTGCATTTTTCCGTCAAGGCCGGCGAGTTCCTGGTGCTGCTGGGGCCGTCGGGTTGCGGCAAGTCCACCACCTTGCGCATGATCGCCGGCCTGGAAGAGGTCAGCGCCGGCCGCGTCTTCATCGGCGGAACCGACGTCACCGGCCACGCCCCGTCGCGGCGCGGGCTGTCCATGGTGTTCCAATCCTATGCCCTGTTCCCCCATCTGAACGTCGCCGAGAACATCGTCTTCGGCCTGAAGGTCCGCCGTCTGGGCCGCGCCGAACGCGACGAGCGGCTGAAGCGGGTGGCCGCCCTGGTGGGGTTGGACGGATTGCTGGACCGCAAGCCGGCGCAATTGTCGGGCGGCCAGCGCCAGCGTGTCGCCCTGGCCCGTTCCATCGCCGCCGAGCATCCCATCTGCCTGATGGACGAACCGCTCAGCAATCTGGACGCCAAGCTGCGCCACGACATGCGGGTCGAAATCCGCGCGTTGCAACAGCGTTTAGGGATGACGGTGATCTATGTCACCCACGACCAGGTGGAAGCCATGAGCATGGCCGACCGCATCGTGCTGATGCGCGACGGCCGCATCGAACAGGAAGCCACCCCGGAAGAGATCTATGCCCGCCCGGCCAGCGATTTCGTCGCCCGCTTCATCGGTTTGCCGCCCATGAACCTGATCCGTCTGGCCCCCGGCACCGATGGCGCGGTGATCGACGGCGCCCCGGAAATCGGGGCCATCCATCCCAGCCCCGGACATGACACGCTGCTGGGCATCCGTCCCGAACACATCCGCCTGGGCCAAGGCATCGCCGCCCGGGTGGTCGCCATCGACTATCACGGCGCCGACACCGTGATTTCCGCGCAATTGGGCGCCCAAGTGGTGCAGATCCGCGCCCCCGGTCGTTTCCACGCCCAATCCGGCGAAGAAATTCGCCTGTCCTGGCCGCCCGAGGCGGCTCACCTGTTCGACGCCGGCAATGGAATGCGCCGCGCCGACAACCCGCGTCCCACCTAAGGAGAAAACCCATGTTTGGCCGTTTCACCCGTGCCGCCGCCACCGCGGCGACCATCCTGGGGCTTGCCGGTACCGCCGCCCAGGCCAAGGACATCGAATTGACCATGTATTATCCCGTCTCGGTCGGCGGCCCGCTGACCAAGGTGGTGGACGGCATGGTCGCCGACTTCCAGAAAGACAATCCCGGGATCAAGGTCAACGCCATCTATGCCGGCAATTACGACGACACCCGCGTCAAGGCCTTGGCGGCGCTGAAGGGCGGCCAGCCGGTGCAATTGTCGGTGCTGTTCTCCATCGACGCTTACGAACTGATGGAACAAGACGCCGTCATCCCCTTTGACGACGTCGCCCAGTCGGCCGAGGACAAGGAATGGCTGAAGTCGTTCTATCCCGGTCTGATGGCCAATGGCGTGATCAACGGTAAGACCTGGGGCATTCCGTTCCAGCGTTCGACCATCGTCATGTATTACAACAAGGATGCCTTCCGCGAAGTCGGCCTGAACCCCGACCAGCCGCCCGCCACCTGGAAGGACATGGTCACCGCCGCCAAGAAGCTGACCAAGCAGGACGGTTCGCGTTGGGGTCTGGCCATTCCGTCCACCGGCTATCCCTATTGGATGTTCGGCGCCCTGGCCAAGCAGAACGGCGAGCTGCTGATGAGCGCCGACGGCACCAAGACCTTCTTCAACAAGCCCAACGTGGTCGAAGCCCTGCAATTCTGGCGCGACCTGTCGGCCAAGGACAAGGTGATGAGCGAAGGCACCGTTGAATGGGGCACGCTGCGCCAGTCCTTCCTGGAAGGCAAGGCGGCGATGATCTGGCATTCCACCGGCAACCTGACCGCCATCCGCAAGGACGCCAAGTTCGATTTCGGCGTCGCCATGCTGCCCGGCAACCGTGAACCCGGCTCGCCCACCGGCGGCGGCAACTTCTATCTGTTCAAGAAGTCCACCCCGGAAGAACGCGCCGCCTCGCTGAAGCTGATCAAGTTCATGACCGCCCCGGAACGCGCCGCCCAGTGGAGCATCGCCACCGGCTATATGGGCGTCAGCCCGGAATCTTATGAAACCGACGCGCTGAAGGCCTATATCAAGGACTTCCCGCAGGCCGCCGTGGCCCGCGACCAGCTGAAGGTCGCCACCGCCGAGCTGGCCACCTATCAGTCGGGCCGCGTGCGCAAGCTGCTGGACGACGCCATCCAGGCCACCCTGACCGGTTCCAAGACCGCCAAGGCCGCCCTGGACGACGCCCAGGAACAGGCCGACCGCCTGCTCAAGCCCTATCGCTGATCTTGATGGCCGGTCCCCTTCCGACGTGTGTGTGGGGGGGCCGGCCATCTTTTTAAAACGAGATTTCCATGAGCAAACGGGTGACAAAACAGGCGCTGACCGGATGGTTGCTGGTATTGCCGGCCGTCACCGTTCTGGCCGCCTTCACCCATTTCCCCATTGTCCGCACCATGGTGGAAAGCCTTTATTCCAAGGGCAACCCGGTGCGTCCGTCGCATTTCATCGGGCTGGACAATTACGCCAATTTCGCCGCCGATCCGGTGTTCTGGAAGGTGCTGGGCAACAACGCAATTTTCGCCCTGGGCACGGTCCCCGTTTCCATGGCCCTGGCCCTGGTGATGGCACTGTGGGTACAAAGCCGCAGCGGCAAAGCGGTGCTGCGCCTGGCCTATTTCCTGCCCACCATGCTGCCGATGATCGCCGCCGCCAATATCTGGCTGTTCTTCTATACCCCCGACATCGGCCTGCTGGACCAGTTGCTGGGAACGTTCGGCCTGCCCGGACGCAATTGGCTGGGTGATCCCGCCACGGTGATGCCCTGCCTGATGGCCATGACCATCTGGAAGGAAGCCGGCTTCTTCATGATCTTCTATCTGGCAGCACTTCAGGGCATGTCGCCGGAACTGCGCGAGGCGGCGCTGCTGGAAGGCTGCGGGCGCTTTACCTATTTCCGCCGGGTACTGTTTCCGCTGTTGATGCCCACCTCGCTGTTCGTGCTGGTCAACGCCGTGCTGAACGCCTTCAAGCTGGTGGACCATCTGTTCATCCTGACCAAGGGCGGGCCCAGCAATGCCAGCAATCTGTTGCTGTACTACATCTACGAACACGCCTTCGCCTTCTATGACCTGCCGGCCGCCGCCGCCTTGACCGTGGTGCTGTTGCTGGGCTTGGCCATCCTGGCCATCAGCCAGTTCGTGTTCTTGGACAAGCGGGTGCATTACCGATGAAAGCCGCCCTGCCCGCCCTGGAAAGCGCCGCCGCCTGGCTGCTGGCCCTGTTGTGGCTGTCGCCCTTGCTGTTCGCCCTGTGGGCCGCTTTCCACCCCGCCGCCCTGGTCGCCAGTTTCCGTTTGGACGCGCCCCTGACCCTGGAGAATTTCGTCCAGGCGTGGTCCATGGCGCCGTTCGCCCGCTACATCTTCAACACCTTCGTGCTGGTCACCACCATCTTGGCTGCCCAGATGGTGTTGTGCACCCTGGCCGCCTTCGGCTTCGCCCGTTATGCCTTTCCCGGCCGCGACACCTTGTTCCTGCTGGTGTTGGTGCAGTTGATGATCGTCCCCGAGGTACTGATCGTCGAGAACTACCACACCATGGCGCAACTGGGTCTGGTGGACACCGTGCTGGGCATGGGTCTGCCCTACATGGCCAGCGCCTTCGGAATCTTCCTGCTGCGGCAAAGTTTCAAGTCGCTGCCCAAGGAACTGGACGACGCCGCCCGCATCGAAGGATGCAGCGACCTCGGCGTGTTGTGGCGGGTCTATGTGCCCCTGGCCAAGCCCACCCTGACCGCCTTCGGCCTAGTCTCGGTCAGTCACCATTGGAACAACTTCCTGTGGCCGCTGATCGTCACCAATTCGGAAAGCGTGCGTCCGCTGACCGTCGGTCTGGCCATTTTCGGCGCCCCCGAATCCGGGGTCAGCTGGCCGCTGATCTCGGCCGCGACATTGATGTCGGCCTTGCCGCTGCTGGCCGCCTTCCTGCTGTTCCAGCGCCAATTCGTGCAATCCTTCCTGCAGGCCGGCATCAAATGATTTCGCTCATCACTTGGAACATCCAATGCGGCCGCGGCGTCGATGGCGTGGTCGATCTGAACCGCATCGCCCAAGTCATCGTCGACATGGGGGGCGCCGACATCGTGTGCCTGCAGGAAGTGGCCCGACACGATCCCGATGGCGACGGCATCGGCGCCGACCAAGTGGCCCAATTGTCGGAACTTTTCCCCGATCACCGAGCCGTCTTCGGGGCGGCTTACGACCGCTGGGGCAAGGATGGAACCCGCCGTCAGTTCGGCAACATGATCCTGTCACGCCGCCCCATCCTGCAAAGCTTCGTCCATTCCCTGCCGCAACCGCCGGCGCCGGGGGTCAAGCACATGCCCCGTCAGGCCACCGAGGTGGTGGTGGACATGGGCGGTTTCCCATTGCGGGTGATCACCACCCATCTGGAATTCCACAGCGCCGAACAGCGTCTGGCCCAGGTGGCGCGGCTGCGCGACCTGCACCGCGAGGCCGCCGCCAACGCGCTGCATCCCGGCCTGAACGTGACCGGCCCTTATGCCCCCTGGCCCCGACCGACAGCGCTGATCCTGTGCGGCGACTTCAACTTTGCCCCCTCCGACCCGGGCTATGCCCAAATCCTGGCCCCCTTCGCCCACGACATTCCATCCCTGGCCGATTGCTGGCCCCTGCTGCACGGCCGCACTCCCCATCCCAAGACCTGCGGCATCTTCGACCACACCCAATGGCCGCAAGGGGCGCATTGCCGCGACTACGTCTTCCTGGGCGAAACCTTGCAGCCCTTGGCCGCCCAAATGACGGTGGACGAAGCCACCGCCGCCTCGGACCATCAACCCTTGCGTCTGCGCCTGCACCTATGACCAACCCGCTTTTCGACCTTCGTCTGTTGCCGTCCGCGGATGTGCGCGCACTGCGTTTCGTGCTGTGCGACGTGGACGACACCCTGACCCATGACGGCCGGCTGCCCGCCGCCACCTTCGCCGCCCTGGAACGTCTGCATGAAGCCGGGTTGAAGGTGGTGCCGGTGACCGGCGGTGCCGCCGGCTGGTGCGACATGATCGCCCGCTATTGGCCGGTGGACGCGGTGATCGGCGAAAGCGGCGCCTTCGCCTTTCGCAAACATCCCGGGCGCGGACGGATCGAACGTCATTATTGGTTGACCGAAGCACAAAGACGGGAAAACCGGGCCAGACTGATGCATTTGGGCCAAGACATCCTGCGCCAAATTCCCGAAGCCGCACTGGCCGCCGACCAGGCCTATCGGGAATGCGACCTGGCCGTCGACCACAGCCAGGAAATCGGGCCGCTTGCCTCGGCCGACATCCGACGCATCGTCACCATTTTGGAACAAGGCGGCGCCTTCGCCCGTGTCAGCTCGATCCATGTCAATGGCTGGTTCGGCGGTTATGACAAGCATCTGATGGCCCTGCGCTTCCTGGCACAGGTGCACGGCCTGAACCGCACCCAAGCCCAGGAACAGGCCCTGTTCGTCGGCGACGCCCCCAACGATGCCGGCATGTTCGCCCATTTCCCCCTCTCGGTGGGCGTCGCCAACATCCTGCCCCACCTGCCCGCCATGTCGGCGCGTCCGACCTATGTGACCCAGGCCCAAGGCGGTCACGGCTTTGCCGAATTGGCCGAACATCTGTTGTCGTTGTCGGATGACGGATAAAACGCAAAATCCCCTGGCGGCGCGGCACTGATCGCCAAAAACCAAAGGATGAGCCCCCCGTCGGTCAGCGCCCCATCATCGTCTCGGGCAACCAGGTGGTGATGGTGGGAAAGACGAACAGCACAACCACCGTGAACATCTCCATGGCGACGAACCACAAGGCGCCACGGAACACGTCGGTCAGGCTGGTGTCGCGATCGATCCCGGCGATGACGAAGCAATTCAACCCCACTGGCGGTGTGATCAACCCGACCTCGCACATCTTGACGCACAGGATGCCGAACCAGATCGGATCAAAACCCAGGCCGGTCACCGTGGGAAAAACGATCGGCAGGGTAATCACCATCATCGAAAAGGCATCCAGGAACATGCCCAGTGGCACGTACAGCAACAGCAGCACCGCCACCACCAGATGCGGCGAAATCCCGCTTTGCACGATGGCCCCCGCGATGGCCTGAGGAATCTGCACCAGGGTGAGGAAATAGCTGAAAATGCCGGCACCGATCATGGTGAACAAAATCATCACCGTGGTCGTCGCCGTCGAACGGAAACTTTCCATCAGACTTTCGCCCAACGTCGCCCGGGCGACCCGCGAGAACAGCAGCATCAGCAACGCCGCCAAGGTTCCGATCGCCCCGGCTTCGGTCGGCGTGACCAAACCGACATAGATGCCACCCAGCACCAACACGAACAGCACCAGCACCTGCCAGGCCTGCCCGGTGGCACGAATGCGCTCGCCCCACGGGGAACGCGGGCTCCGCGCGGCGTGGGTGCTGCCCCGCCGACCGACAACGGCGATGCCGGCCACGAATACCAGCGTCGTCAGAATTCCCGGAACGAAACCGGCGATCAGCATCTTGCCCGCCGACACTTCGGTCAACGCGGCATAGAAGATCAACAGAACCGAAGGGGGGATCAGCACGCCCAGCACCCCGCCGGCCGCGACCGAGCCGGTGGCCAGGCGTGGGTCGTATCCCGCCTTCTTCATTTCGGGAATGGCGACCGCGCCGACGGTGGCGGCGGTGGCCACCGACGACCCCGAGGTCGCCGCGAACCCCGCCGAGGTCAGGATGCCGGCCATGGCAAGCCCCCCCGGCAGATGGCCGACCCATTTATTGGCGACCTGGAAAAGCCGTTTTCCCACCTGGGCGTGATGGGCGAAAGCGCCCATCAGGACAAACAGCGGAATCACGGTCAACGCGTAATTGGCGGTAGAGGAAAACGGGAAGGTTTTCAGTCGGGACAACAGAAAGCCCAGGTTTTCCACCATGATGATGCCAAAGGCGCCGGACAGGGCCAAAGCGGCGAAAACCGGCGTGCCAAGGACCAGGAGCAGAAAGATCAGCCCCACGGCCAAAGAGGTGATGATGGTGACGTCCATGACGATTCCTGATGGTTCTGGCGTCGCACAGCCGGCGACGCGGCGAGCGGCGGCCCCCACCGGGACCGCCGCTCACGTTCAATGGGCGGATGCGGCCGTCTTGTGGCGCCGCTGCGGCATCTGGTCGCGAGCGACCAGAGCCGCGTGCACCAGCGCCTGAGCCGTGGCGAACCACAGCCCGACGGCCACCGCCACCTTCGCCCACCACACCGGCACGTGCACGTAGCCCCAGCGGAATTCCCAGATCGACACCGAATAGACCGCTTCCTTGGTCGCCGGCCAAGCCAGCAAGGCAAAGGTCAATCCGGCGAGGCCCCAGGCCAGGGCGGTGCAGTGCCGGGACAGGGAGCCCGGCAAGCGGTCGCTCATCAGCGTCACGCGAATATGGCCATCGTCGATCAGCGTCGCCCCCAACCCCATGAACACGACCATCGCCATCGACATTTCCGACATCTCGAAAAGGCCGGGCACCGCACGCCCGACCACAGCACGAGCAACCACATCGGCGGTAATGGCCAGCATCATGAAGGCCAGGAAAGCCAGCGTCACCCATGCCATCAGATGGGCGATCCGCGTGAGCAGGCGGTCGAGGGCGAGCATCCTACAGGCTCGCCGCGATCTCGACGGGACGCTTCAGCGTACCGCTGCCGGCATGCTTGGCGATCGCCTGTTCGACGATCTCCTGCATCGCCTTGCCGTCGATGCCGTTGGGCTTGGCGACGTTGTTGATCCAGGCCTCGACCTGGGCCGGCTGCACCAGCGCCTTGGCCCGGACTTGCTCGGCCGCCGGCAAGGCATTCAGCTTCACCCCTTCGGCCAGCGCCTTCTTGACGTAGGTGGTCAGCACCCGGTCGTAAATCTCGGCGAACTTGCCGCCATAAAGCTCGTTGGCCAGATCGTTACAGATCTTCTGGTTGGCCGCCGACAGCCGTTCCCACACCTTGCGGTTCATCACGGTCAGGGCCGGAGCATGGGCACCGTCGCCGATATTGTAGAAGTTGGGGGCGATTTCGTGGAGCTTGTAAGCCACCGCGGTGACGAAGTCGAAGCCATAGACGCCGTCAAGAACACCGCGTTCCAGCGCCTGGTAGACTTCACCCGCCGCCATCGGCACGGCGATCCCGCCCAGACGTTCGATGACGTCGGTAGCGACGCCATAGCCACGGATCTTCTTGCCCTTCAACTGGTCCAGCGACGAAATCGGCTCGCGCAGCACCAGGGGGGCGTAATTCCAGTTGGTCCAGTACAGCACCTTGCAATTGTGGCGCTGTTCCCATTCCTGACGCAGCGGGGCGAACCCTTCATAGGTGTCGCGACAGACCTGTTGCAGCGCGTCGGCGCGGCCAACGCGATAATACCATTCCAGCCCGCGGGTCACCGGCACCTCGGCCTGATAATAGCCGGGCGAGATCAGGGTGATTTCCGAAGTCCCGTCACGTACCGCGCCCAGATGCTCGCCCACCTTGTTGAGGCTGCCGGCCCAGTAATACTTGATGCCGATCTCGCCGCCCGAGCGCTTTTGCAGTTCGTCCAGGAACCAGCGGTCGATCCACGACGGACCGGCATTCTCGGTGACGTAGCTGTCGAACTTCATGGTGGTGGTGGCGGCGTGGGCAAAACGGGGCATTCCCAGCGCCCCGGCTCCGGCCATCATTCCGGCGGTCTTCAGAAAATCGCGTCGCTTCATGTTGTTTCCTCCTCTGTTATTTAAATCATTGGGGTCGCCACAGGGGCGCCGTGGTTACGACGCCGTTTTCAGCGCCGTCCGTAATTCTGTTTTCAAGATCTTGCCGTAGCTGTTCTTGGGCAGCGCGGGCAGGAAGACATAGCGTTTGGGCCGCTTGAACGAAGCAATGTGCTGACGGCACCAACTGTCGAGGTCGGATTCGGCCGCGCTCTGGCCCGGCTCGAACACCACATAGGCCACCACCTGCTCGCCCCATTCGGGTTCGGGTTCGCCGATCACCGCCACCTCGAACACCGCCGGGTGGTGCAGCAACGCTTCCTCGACCTCACGCGGGTAGATATTGGTGCCGCCCGAGATGATGACGTCCTTCGAACGGTCGGTCAGGAACAGGAAGCCATCCTCGTCCAGATAGCCCAGATCGCCGGTGTGCAACCAACCGTCTCGCAACGTCTCGGCGCTGGCTTCGGCGTTCTGCCAATAGCCCCGCATCACCGCCGGCCCCTGCACGCAGATCTCGCCGGTGTTGCCCGCCGGCAGCTCCTCGCCGTCGGGCCCCAGGATGGCCAGCCGCATGCATGCCGCGGCATATCCCACCGAGGCCCGGCGGGCACGCCAGCGGGGCTGGCTTTGGTCGGCGACCAGGGAACGCGACAGCACTGAAATGGTCATCGGGCTTTCGCCCTGGCCATAGATCTGCACGAAGCGCGGACCAAAAACCTCCAGCGCCTCGTCGATGTCGTTCGCGTACATCGGCCCGCCACCATAGATGATGGTGCGAATGCCATCGCCGCCATAGCCGGTTTCCCGTGCCGCCGCGACCAGGCGCTTGACCATGGTCGGCGCGGCGAAGAACACCAGGTTGCCGCGACTGCCCGCCAGTTCGATGATCTCGTCGCAATCGAACCCGCGCGAGGCCGGCACCAAATGGCCGCCACCGGCGCGGATCTGGGCAAACATGTAAAGTCCGGCACCATGGGACATCGGCGCCGCGTAAAGCATGTGGTCCTCGGCCTGGGGATGATCGACGTCGACGCTGTAGCACAGCGTCATGTTCCGCAGGTTGTCGTGACTGAGCATCACCCCCTTGGGCTTGCCGGTGGTCCCCGAGGTATAGAACAGCCAAGCCAAGTCGCCGGGAGCGGCCGGACGCGGCGGCCGGACCGAGCAGCCCTTGCTCACCACGGCGGCCAACGCCCCTTCGGCGAAGCCGTCATGCCCGGCGAACAGGTTCCCCTTGTCGGTCAACACCAGTTTGGCGCCGGAATTTCTGATGATCCATTCCGCCTCGACCGGATGCAGCTTGTGATTGACCGGCACGACGACCGCGCCGATCCACCAGCAAGCATGCATGACCTCGAGATATTCCGGGGCGTTCTTGGCGAAGATGGCGACACGGTCGCCAAGACCGACGCCATATTCCTGCGCCAGATGGCGGGCACGGTCGCACACCGCCTTGACCAACCCGCCATAGCTGTGACGCAGTTTGGCTCCGTCGAAAACAGCCGGACGATTGGGCCAGGCCAAAGCGGTCTGATACAGCCAGTTCGCGATGTTCATGGCCGCCTCAGGCACGGTCCGCGTGCAGCACAGTGGCGTAATTGGCCACGGCCGCGCCGCCCATGTTGAAGGTCAACCCCCATTCGGCGCCGGATTTCTGCATCGCCCCGGCCTGGCCGGTCAATTGGCGAAAGGCCAAGGCATGCATGGAAACGCCGGTGGCGCCCACCGGGTGCCCTTTGGCCTTCAGCCCGCCGGACAGGTTGACCGGGGTCCGGCCCGAGGCCATCACCGTGCCCTCGTCGAGCGCCCGGGCGCCCTGCCCCTTGGACGCCAGTCCCATCGCTTCGTAGATCAAGAGTTCCGCCGGAGTGAAGCAATCGTGCACCTCGGCGAAATCAAGATCCGCCACCGAGATTCCCGCCGTCTCATAGGCCATGCGGATCGCCCGTTCCGGTCCTTCGAAGGCCAGGAAGTCACGCCGCGACATGGGCAGGAAATCCGAGACATGCTCGGCCGCCGCGATGCGCGCCCGGCGCGACGCGGCGCCGGCGGCGCCGTCCACCGACGACAGCACGATCGCCGCCGCACCGTCGGTGACCAGCGAACAATCGCTCAACCGCAACGGCGGGGCGATCAGCGGGTTCTTCTCGCTGACCTCGTTACAGAATTCGTAGGTCATCGCCTTGTGCATGTGGGCCAACGGATTGTTCATGGCATTGGCGTGATTCTTCGCGGCGATCAGTGCCATCGCGTCCATGGGATCGCCATAGCGTTCGGCATAGGCACCGGCGGCGACGGCGAAGACCTGGGGAAAGCTGAGCCCCGCTTCCTGCGGATCGTTTTGATACCCGGCGCCGGCCAAGGCCGTGGTCACGTCGGCGGTGACCCGATGGGTCATCTTCTCGGCGCCAACCACCAGCACGTTCCTGGCCCGGCCGGCGCGGATGGCGTTGAGCCCGGCATGGATCGCCGCAGCCCCCGAGGCGCAAGCGTTCTCGCAGCGCGTCGCCGGCTTGAAACGCAACGCCGGATCGGCCTGGTGGATCAGCGACGAGGCGAACCCGTCGGGCACCAAGCCGGAATTGAAATGGCCCAGAAAGACAGCGTCGATGTCGGCCGGGTCAATGGCCGCCTCGGCCATGGCCTCGCGCGCGGCGGTGACGATCAAGTCTTCAAGCGTCTCGGACAAACGACCGAAACGGGTGTGACCGGAACCGATGATGTGGATGTCTGATGTCATTTCGAAGTCCTCCTGTTGACAAAAGTTTTCCTTTTTGGGGGACTGGCGCCAATGCAGGAAACTACGTAGACTAATACGTATAAACTACGTAGAAGCAGGTGCAGCAAAGGCCATGGACTACGCGTCTCTGCCTGAGGAGGCCCTCAACCTGACCGGATTCATGGATGCGCCCATCGGCATCATGGTGCTTTCCGACCGCCGCATCCTGAGGGTCAACACCGAGATCGAATTGCTGTTCGGCTGGACCCGCTCCGAGCTCGAAGGGCAGTCGATCCGTGTGCTTTATCCGTCCTCCTTCGACTACGAAAAGACCGGATCACGCTGGTATCGCTGGCTGGAAAGCCGCCCACGCTATGAAGACGAACGCTTCATGCAATGTAAAAGCGGCGAGATCATCTGGACCCGGGCGCGGGGGCGAACCCTGACCCCCACCAATCCGTTCCACCTGATGGTGTGGACGTTCGAACACCTGAAGGACCGCGCACCGAGCGATTCGACCCTGACCCCCAAGGAACGCGAGGTCGCCCGTCATATCGTCAACGGGCACACCAGCAAGGAAACCGCCCTGTCCATGGGAATATCGCCGCGCACGGTCGAGGTCCACCGTTCCGCCATCATGCGCAAGCTTGGCGTTCACAATGCCGCCGAACTGGTGACGCGGATGATCGTCTCCAGCTAATGGCGATCACCGCGCGATCGTGAGCTCCTCTGGCAGAGCGCGTGGTAAAGCCGGTAGAACCGGGGAGATTTCTCAAGCCGGGCCAGTGTTACTCATATGCCCGGCATGGTCGTCAAGCGCACGTCCAAAAGCTGTCCACTTATCCTTGAAACCAAGAGCCACCGCGTAGGCGAGGATGGCATCGGGAACCAGGAAGCCGGACTGGGCCAAGCTGATCCGGTATTGGGGATAACGGGAATAGTCGCCCGACAAGGCCGCCGCCACTTGGGCGCCGTGATTGGCCATGGCCTCGCCCCGGCACGGGGCCGGGATCGTTCCCCAGCCCATCTGGTCATGGACATGGATCAGCCCGATGGCGGCGGCGACCACCAGCGGGTCGCGTTCCAGCACATGGCGGTTCAGCCGCGCCAATTCCGCCAGATCATCGGGCAGATGGGTGGCGACACGCTCGATGAAATCGCTGTCTTTCAGGCCGAAGCGTTCCAACAGGAAGCTGCACGAACATTGCCGGATTGCGGTCAGCAGGTTTTGCCGTTCCAGCGTTTCCCGCAAGGCCCGCTTCACCGCCTTGCCGATCAATTCCCCCAGCACCGCATGGTGCCCGGCATTGCTCAATGGAAGGGAACCACAAGCCGGTGCGGCGATGGCCATCTGGTCCGTGCCGGTACCAGTGGCCAGACCCGAGGATTGCCGTGACGGCACCGACAATTCCTGCAAAAGGGCGGTCTTGGCCTCGGTCGCCATCATCACCGCGCGCACCAGGGCACCCTCGGTCAAGGGCGTGTTGACCGCCACCATCAGATTGATGGTGCCGTGGCTATCGGGACCGATATCGCCGCGTTTCTGGAAAGTCCCGTCATATTCGTAATAGCTGGCCGGGTCGCCGGCACGGGCGGCATTGCCTTCGACCCCGCCGGTGGCGATAGCAACGACGGCGATGTCTTGGTGGCTTTCCTCGGCCATGGCCAGGTTGCGCATGTTGGCCGCTGTTCCCAGACCGGCGCCAACGGCAGTGCCTTGCCCATAAACATCCATCACCAGCGCCTGATAAAGATCCGCCCGGCGATAGACCGTCATCAAGGATTCCATTTGGTGCCGGACCGGTTCGCAGCATTGGTGGTTGAACACCATGTCCAGACCGTCGACCAAGCCACCATGGGCCGGACAGGTGGACAAAACCCGATGCGGAATGGGAAAGCGCAGGCTGACGAAACGGTCGTCGCGATGGACTTCCAGCCCGTGGAAGAAAGTGGCCAGTTTCATGATCAGGTCCTCAGGTCAGCTTGAACGAGATGGGCACCACCACCTGACCGTCCACGGCTTGACCAAGGGACGTGGCGGGATGCAGCCGCCATTGCCGCAAGGTCTGCAGTGCCGCCCGATCCAAGGTGGAATCGCCGCTGCTGTGCAGAAGTTCGACGCGAAAAGGCGTGCCGTCGGCGCCCACATGCAGGCGCACCACCACCCGTCCCTCGATGCCCCGGCGCCGGGCGCTCCACGGATAGTCCGGGGCTGGCGTGTGGGCGCTTCCCAGGCTGTAACTGGGGGCGGTGGCGACGGGAACCGCCCGCCGACCGGTTTCGGTATCCCCCGATCCGGGGAAATGATCGGTCGCGACCGTCTCCGAGGATGGCCCCAGCTCCCCCTGCGGCGCCGGGCTCGTGTCGATGGCGGGGCTAGGTGTGGGAGTCGCCGCCTTGGGCCGAGGTTTCGCCAGTTTGACCGGTCGTGCCGCCACAGGCGAGGTCGCGGGAACAGAGGTGGCTGGCGAAACCGCAACGGAAGGCGCCAAACGGACCATTTCCACCATCAGGACCGATGGTTCCGCCCTTGGCAGCGGACGAGACCACGGTGACGCCAACGCCACCAGGGCCGCACCGTGCAGGGCGGCAGAGGTCAAAGGCGCCATCCAGCGCCATGAGGCTTTCGCCCGCATTCAACCCCGCCCCGCCGCCCAAGGCAGCAGATAAGGAACGCCTGAATATTCCCCACGCAGTACCGTGATACCGTACACCCCGGCCAGCAAGGCATCGTCCAATGTGGCGGCGGGCCGGCCGTCGGCCACCACCCGCCCTTGGTCCAGAACCAGCACGCGGTGACAAAAACGGGCGGCCAAGGCCAGATCGTGCAGCACCACCACCACCGCGTCGCCGGCTTCGGCGCGGCGGCGCAGCAGGGCCAGCACCTGCAATTGGTGGCCGGGATCAAGATGGGCCACCGGCTCGTCGGCCAGCAGGACCGGGGCTTCCACCGCCAGGGCCCGGGCCAGCAAGACCCGGGCCCGTTCGCCCCCCGACAGCGTGTTGACCGGACGGTGCGCCACGCTGTGACTGTCGGTTTCAGCCAAGGCGCGGGCGATGGCGTCGCGATCCCGGGCATTGCCGGGGCCATGGGGGTGACGCCCCAAAGCCACCACGTCGATGGCCGGCATGGGCCAATGGACGTCGTTGCCCTGGGGCAGATAGGACACCGCCCGTGCTCGTTGCGACGGCGTCAGCAGCCCGGCATCGGTGCCATCCAGCAGAACCCGGGCCGGACCGGTCAAACCGGCCAGAACCTTCAGCAAGGTGGTCTTGCCCGCCCCGTTAGGCCCCAGCAACCCCAGCATCTCGCCGCCGCCGACCCGCAAACCGACATTGTCCAGCACCTTGCGCCCCCCCAAAGTGATGCAGACGCCTTGGGTTTCAAGCATGGTCATGACCGGCTCCACCGCATTTTCAGGATCAAGGCCAGGAAGAACGGCGCCCCCACCAGCGAGGTCAGCACGCCCAGCATCAATTCGGAACGGGCCGGGATCAGACGCACCGCCAGATCGGCGGCCAGCACCAGGATGGCGCCCCCCAAGGCGCTGGGCAGCAACAAGGCCGAAGGCCGATGCCGCACCCAGGGCCGCAGCAGATGCGGGACCACCAGACCGACGAATCCCACCGATCCCGCCGCTGCCACAACGGCCCCCACCGCCAAGGCACCGCCGATCACCACCTGCAGACGCAGGCGACGCAGCGACACGCCCAGGCTGGCGGCGGCTTCCTCCCCCAGGGTCAGGACGTCCAGCCCCCGCCCCGCCGCCATCATCAACACCCCACCGCCCAGGACGAAGGGCGCCGACAGAACCACGTCGTCCAGACTGCGGTCCTTCAGCGATCCCAACAGCCACAACACGATCTCGGACAGGGCGAAGGGGTTGGGCGACAAATTCATCGCCAAGGACGTCAGGGCCACCGCCAGACTGGAAATGGCGATGCCCGACAGGATCAGGGTCAAGGTGCCGGAATCGCGTCCCGCCACCGCCAGCAACAACAAGGTGCCGCCAGCCGCGCAGGTCATGGCCGATAACGGCAAGGCCCAGGGAAAAACCAGCGCCCAGCCGAAATACAGCGCCACCACCGCCCCAAAACCGGCGCTGGCCGAGGTGCCGATGATGCCCGGATCGGCCAGCGGGTTGCGCAGCAGACCTTGCAGCGCCGCCCCGCTCAGGCCCAGGGCGCAGCCCACCAGGATTCCCAGCAAGGCCCGGGGCAGACGGATTTCCTGGACGATGGTGACCATGCGGGGATCGCCCTGCCCGACCAAGGCGGCCAGGATATCGGCGCTGTCCAAGGCGGCGGCGCCCAGATGCAGCGACGCCAGGACCAGAAGAGAGAGGATGGCCCCGAGCAGGGCCGACAGAAAAGCGGGTCTCATGGCTCGCCCCCCCTGTGATGATGCCGCGACAGGAATTCCGCCGCCTCGATCAGCGGCCATCCACCGCACGACCACAGCTGGGCGGGAACCTCGATCACCGGCAGGGTGGCCAACATGTGGCGCGCCACCGGATGGCGGGCGAAGGAGCGCCGGGCCGAATAGGGGCCGATGCCGAAAAAGCTGATGGCGAAGGCCTGGGGGGGATTCATCACCAGGGTTTCCAGGTCCAACCGCCCCCATCCCCGCATACCCAGACGGGTGGCCAGACTTTCCATGCCGGCGGCCTCCAAGGCGGCGTTGACCGAAGTGCCGGTTCCGGCGGAACCGCCATCGGGACGGTAATAGGCGACCAGGGGCGGCACCTTGGGGGCTGAGCGGCGCAAGACCGTCAGACGGTTTTCCACCTGCTGGGCCAGAAGCCGGGCCGCAGCGGCGGATTCCAAGCGGTCCCCCGTCCGCAGCAGGATGTCCCGGGCCTGATCGAAGCTTTCCGCCGAATCCACCCGCAGCACGGGAACGCCCAATTTCTGCAGCAGGTTGACCGTCTTGGTATCGCCGAAGCGATTGGCGACGACCACATCGGCACCGGCCATCAGCACCGCTTCCGCCGAGGCCGGCAGCAGCGGCAGGTTCCGGGCTCGGGCTGCCACCACCGACAAAGCGGGATCGTCGGCTTGGTGCGACAGGCCGGCGATGCGGGACTGGTCCAGCAGCGCGCCGACGATCTGGTCGCCACACAGACCGATGGAGGCGACACGCGGAGCAGCGGCGGCCGAAGCCGCCACCGCCATCACGGCCAGGACCAGGATCAGCCGACGCATGAACGTTTCGGCCCTTGACGGTCCAACGGATCGGGGGGCAGCCCCAAATAACGCTGGCGCAAGCCGTCCCACAATTCCAGACGCGACCAATCCGGCACTTTCAGCATGCGGTCCTCGGCATGGAAGGGGCTGGGCAGGAACACCGTCATCTGCTGTTCCCCGGCCCCGTTGAACAGCCGCAGTCCCCAGGAGCGCGGCGCCCCCTCCTCGCCCAGGATGCGATAGAACTCGGCCCGGCCGGTGCGACGATGCGCCGCCAGATCGGGCGGCGTCGGCGCCCGCGACGGTCCCTTATGCGCACCGACGCAGACGTGGAAATGCCAAAAACCGAAATCCACCGTCAGATAGCCGTCGGCCATACGGATCCGGCGCGGCGCGTCGGCCACCCTGATCTCGAACACCGCACCTTGGATCAGGGTACCGAAGACGATTTTTTCCCAATGGTTTTCGAAGATGTCGCTGAGCAAGCCGAACAGGAAATCCTGGTCGGTGGGCAACGGGAAGGCTTCCACTTTCCCGGTTCCCCATTCGTCACGGATGACGGAAGTGGCGGCGGCGCTCATCAGAACGCCGCCTTGACGCCGGCGAACAGGCTCCGACCCGGAGTGCCATAGGTGTCCACTTCCTCGTATTGCTTATCCAGCAGGTTTTCGACCCGGCCGTACAGCTTGGCCCATTCGGTGACCTGCCAGGCGGCGGACATGTCGAAAGTGACGAAGCCGCCGACATAATTGCTGGTGGCGCTGTCATATTGACGCCCCACCATCCGCATGGCGGCATCGGTGGTGACACCGTCCAACGGTTCCCAGGCGATTCCCAGCAGGCCCTGGTGCTTGGGTCGCCGGGCCAGCATCTGGCCGGTGGTGCCGGCGCGACTGTCGGTGAAAGTGTAGGTGGCGTTCAAACGGACATTTTCAATGACGTCGAAATGCCCACCGGCTTCGATGCCGCGCGCCCGTGTCGAGGTCAGGTTGATGTACTTGTTGTTCTGCCACTGGATCATGTTTTCGATCCGACTGTCGAACCAGGTGACGTCGAAGGCGCCGCGACCGTCCAGCACCTGCTGTTCGACACCGAAATCCCATCCCCGGCTTTCTTCCGGCTTCAGACCGGTATTGCCGTAGGTGGGGTGGTACAATTCGTACAAACTGGGGGCGCGGAAACCGGTGCCGTAACTGCCGTGCAGACGGGTGGCGGTGGCATCCACCAGATAAGCGGCGGTGGCGCGGCCGGTCTTGTGGGTGCCGAAGGTTTGGTGGTCGTCCAGACGGCCACCGAATGTCAGGAACAGCTGATCCATCGGGCTGAACTGGTAATCGGCGTAATAGCCGGCATTGCTCACGTCCTTGACGATGCCGCTTTGGTCGGTGCTGTCTTGCTTGTATTCCGCCCCGAAGACCAAGGTGTGGTTGTCGGGTGCCAGTTTGGCCGTACCTTGGTATTCGACCTTCTGACTTTCACCGTCGAAGCTGCTGAAACGACTGCCCCAAAAGCTGGCGCCGTTGTCGATGTCGCGTTTGGCTTCGGACAGCGAATAGGCCAGGCTGTTGCGGAACCGTCCCTCCAACAGCGCCAGATTGGTGGCCAGACGGCCGCTGCGTTCCATGGTGCGCATGGAATCGCTGTCATCCACGGCGCGGGTGGTCCAGTCGTCGTAATCGACCTTGGCGCGGGTGAAACGTCCCGCCGCCTCGACGTCCCAGAAATCGGTCAGGGCCAGTCCCAGCTTGGCGTTGACGGTGTCATTGGTGAAGGAATCGTTCTCGTCGTTGCCGGTACGCTTGCTGGCCGCCGAGATGCCGTCGGTCTCGAAATGGGTGAGTCCCAGGGCATAACTCAGGCGGTCTTGCGATCCCGATATGGACGTTCCGGCCTGATAGGTATGATGGCTGCCGATTTCGGCGTTGGCGGTGACCCGGGGCTTGCCGTTGCCCTTGCGGGTGGTGATGGCGATCACGCCGCCTATGGCGTCGCCACCGTAAAGCAGACTTTGCGGGCCACGCACCACCTCGATCCGCTCGATGTCGGCCGTCAGAAGATTGCCGAATTCATATTGCGGCTGCGACTTGCTGGGGTCGGACATGTCGATGCCGTCGATGATCAGCTTGGTGTGATAGGATTCGGCACCACGGATGCGGATCACCGTGTTGGTGCCGGTGCCGCCGGTTTGCGATACCGCCAGACCGGGCACGCCACGCAGGATGTCGGCGACAGTCTTCTTTTGGCTGCGCTCGATCTGCCCTGCAGTGATCACCGTCACCGCGCTGCCGATCTTCTCGCTTTCGGTTTCCACCCTGTTGGCGGTGACCACCAAATCCTCGCGGGTGGTTTCCTCGGCCCCGGCAGGAAGGGCGGAAAGGATCAGCAGCGCCGTGGCCGCTTTGACTTCGTTGGAAAAAAGACGCACTTTGGGCATCGCAGACTCCGTCTGTGTGAATGGTCCACCGTTCACGGAAGGGCCCGGAGTCCGGCCAAAGATGCCGGGCCCTTCCAATTCGCAAAACGACCAAGCGCGGCCTGCGCGAACGCAGCCGATCCTGGTCGGTCGATCCTGTCGGAGAATGGGAATGCCCGGACTCCGAACGGGACGAAAACACACGTCACCTGTTCGGAAGAAACTTCCTTACCGCCGATGCACCCCGCTCGGTCGGATGGGCGACAGCGTGAGGCAGGTCTCCTGGCTCGCGGGTCGTGGCTTCCGTCCGGCCTTCCCGGGAATTCCCAGTGGCTTTGGTGGACGAAGGCTCGCCGCTCACAGTTGCGGGGGCAGCCACGGCTTCGGCCCCTTGTGGGTCGTCCTTACCGTGTTCCCGTTTTAATCCCCTGGGCTTTGCCCATTGGGGAACCTTCACGTTGCTTTAGAAATCCAGAATGCCCGCGATGTGTCAATTATCGCTTTGGCTATACATGCTGTCGGAGGAAGCAGGAAAGCGGGTCTCCCCAAAAGAACAAGACATGACTTGAAGGACGACGCCCTGATCGAGGACATGTTCGGCTCGCACCCCTTCGCCCTGCACGGCTCGGTCGGCGCCTCGGGCGCCGACAACCACCGGCCCGACGTGGCCAAGATCGAGAACTTGCTGGGCGATGCCGGCTATTACAAGCCGATGACCGATTCCGGCCCCAATGGCGGGCACAATCCCAACCTGGATTCCGCCATCCGCAGCTTCCAAAAGGACAAGGGGTTGCAGGTGGACGGCCTGCTGAAGCCGGGTGGCCCCACCCAGGAAGCCATCGACCGCTATCAGGCGGAATACGAGAAATGGGCGCGTGAGAACCTGGACAAGATCCGCATGAACGAGGATCTGGAGCGTCGGGGACTGCCCACAATCTACGTTCCGTCGCCGCCGCGTGATCCCCGCAAACCATTCGATGAGCGGGATATGGGCGACATCATGGGGAGTGGCGGTGGCTTCAAACCGCCCCGGCGTCCCGAGGCCCAGCAGCCCCAACAGCAACCCCCAGCCGCTGGCAACGGCCCCACCATCACCATGGGCGGCAACGGCAAGCCCGTCATCGTCCTGGGCGGCAGGCCAACACGGCCCCGTATGCCCGACCTGTTCCCCGGCCACACTATCTCGGAAGCCGGCGCCCAGGAACACGAGGATTGGGCCAAGTTGCTGAAGCGCGATGCCAAGCCCGAGGAAACCGCCCGCATCCTCAACGTCGCCATCACCGATCACGGCGACCAAGGCGCCGCCGACGCCGCCGATCTGCTGGGCCGCTTCGCCCAGCACGACCCGCAGAAGGCGGAAACCCTGCGGACTTTGGTCAGCCGCCAGGCCGGGCGTGAGGTGCCGTTCCGCATCGCCCCCTTGGGCGAGGGCTTCCGCGAACCGAGCATGGAAGAAAAGCTGGCCCAGGCCCCCAAATCCCCCTTCGGCCCGACGGACGGCGCCGACATGGAGGCCGCCGGCTCCATGGCCAAGGCCTTGCTGAAGAAGGGCGATTACCAGGATGCCTACGCCTACCTGAAATCCGCCCCCGAGGCCACGCCGCCCTACATGGCCGCCGTGCATGATTTCATGCGCCAGGAAAACCCTGGACTGGCGATGAAGTTCGCCGAACAGGGTGTGCAGAACGGCATGGCCAAGCCGGTGCAAGTGGCCCAGGCGGAAACCGGGACCAAGACGGATGCTGTGCCTACAAGCGCTCCGCCCCCTTCCGGCCCGCAACCAGCGTCACCAAGCAACCCCGACGACGATATCGGACGCCAGTTGGGCATGCCGGTCCCCGGCTCCGAGCCGGCTCAACCGTCTCCGTCTCCGGCACCCTCCGGTCAACCAGAGCCCAAGCCAGACGAGAAACCAGATCCGTCGACATCGCCTCAATGGCAGCCGGATAAAGGCATGATGAGCTCCGGCGAACACGTGACCCGCACCAACGGCCCGATCCGCATTGACCGCCACAGCATCACGCCTGGCCTCGACGGTATCGTCTACAATGTCGAGTGGTTTCCCCTGGACAAAGACGGCAATGTCGAACCGACCATCCGGAAAGCGGGAAAGGAGCCAGATTGGGGGGGCCACATGGTGCCCGGTGTAGAAAAGGATATCCACAAACCACCCTATGACCATCCGAATGGCTGGGAAGTTCGCGTCTCCATCCCTCCCGGTCAAAAATACAACAATATCTCGGGGAAACCCTGGCTGAACATTCTGGTTCCGCCAAAAGGGCAGGGGCGAGATCGTCAATAGTCAATCCGTGGCGGCGAGGGCTTCCCTCCTCGTCGCCATCTCGCACATGTCGATTATTCAGCGAGCAAGTGGTCGGACGCGATCAGGGCCACAGTCCAGCCATGCCGCTCCACACATATCCATCGTATCCGGTCCCGGCTCGACCCGCTTTTCGACAACGGTCAACTGGACGCCAGCCCCGTTCCGGCGTTCGAAATAGGTGGCCATGCCTTTTGCAATCTCGAAGCGGCGGGGGCACTGGTCGAAGAACTGAATGAAAACACCGGTATAATATCCACTGAAATTTATGGGCGCCCCCGGCTCATAGTTCGACACGTAGCGCATGAAAGCATCCGCCATCACACCGTCGCGAATCTCGCCGCCGTAATCCACGTCCACATCCAATTGCACCAAACAATCGGCCCGAGTGTAACGCGCCCCTTGCCAATTCTTCATCGCTTCGTTGACGGGAGCCATGTCGATGGGACCGTATTCGCGCTGCCAGTACCGGTAGCCAAAGGTGCCGATGGCAATCAATGTGCCCACGGCAAGAACGGCCAGTTTAGTCTTTCCTGATCCGAGCACGCGCATCTCCAGCTCAAAGTTGCGGACTTACCAGCCACATCACGCCATGATGGCGGCGACTTGCCATGCCTTCAAGGCCGATATCATCGCTCAGCCATCGTTGAAAAAAGCACGCCATGCCGGATTTGTTCTATTTCCGCCACCGACTCTGGATCATCGGCGACCTATTCATCAGGTTGATCCGGTTCAGGGGGTGACCTGCCGTGGAACTTTCATCCAGTCGTAAGTAGATCCTTGGGCGAAGTTACCCCGTGTGTGTAGGTTTCAGCTATAGACCGGATTTTGTGCATTTAATCCGGACAGCGGCAGATATAACGCGGACGGATTGGCGGCCAAACACCTTCGCCACACCGATGAAAATAAACACTATTACCGCCTAAATGACGAACTGATAGGCGATCAGTCGTGGAATCCGGCCGCTGTCTTCTCCGCACGACAATTTTCTAATTAGTCCGGCTTATAAATGCTAGGCCGAGAACTCGCCCAGAGCCCCCCCATCTGCCACCTGAAATTCGCTTGAAAATACCCCGGTCGCAGCGCTATAGAAGCCTCGCGTCTACGACCTTTTCGATAACCGGCCCCTGATGGCCCTGACTGCCCCGGACGGGAAAACCCGTGCCGGGTGTTTTTGTTTGCCGAAGAGGCCGGGCCATGTTTGAGGCTTTGGCCGCATTGGTCCGGCAACAATGGGACAATCAGGTCTTCGCCGGCGGCGTGGCACTTGGCGCCTTGGGGGCGGTTGCCGCCTTGTTGGGGCGTTTGGCGTGGGCCGCTTGCCGAGTTCTCGGTTCGCGCCTGTTTCCATCACTGACCATCGACCGCCGCTCACCGCTGTTCCGCGCCGTCCAGGCTTGGTTGCGTGATCATCCTTACACAAGCTCGTGCCGGACACTCGCGACCGCTTCGGCTCCCTCGGAGATGACGGATGACCAAGCTGTCTGGTTGGTGCCGGGCGAAGACACCCATTTGCTGCGTCATGGACGGACATGGCTGTGGTTGGACCGGTCTCAGGATACGCGCTCTGGCGCACCGGACCGGCAGGGACGGGACAGGGAAACCCTCAAGATTCACGCCTTGGCCTTCCGTCGCCGCGTCCTGACCGCCCTGGTCGCCGACATTCTGCGCAGTCACGGCCAGCGGGCCGGCACCATCGGGCTCCATACGGCGACCAGTTATGGCGAATGGAGCGAGTTGGGCCGAATTAACCGGCGTCCGCTGAACAGCGTGTTCGTTCCCGGTGGTCTCGCGGATGATTTGCTGGCGGATGCCCGCACGTTCCTGAGCCGGGAGGCTTGGTACGGTGAACGAGGCATTCCGTGGCGGCGTGGCTATTTGTTTCGTGGTCCGCCGGGCACCGGCAAGACCAGCCTGATCCGTGCGCTGGCCAGCGAGTTGGACCTGGATTTGGCGCTGGTCGATCTGTCACAGCCGTCATTGGATGATTCGCTGCTGCGCGAGTTGTTGGCACGGCTGCCGAAAAACGCGGCGTTGGTTTTGGAAGACGTGGATGGCGTGGCGCCTGGGCGGGACGACACCGACCGCAAACTCAGCCTGAGCGGCCTTCTCAACGCGTTGGATGGCTTGGGCGCTTCGGAAGATCGGCTTTTGTTCATGACCACCAATCATCCAGAACGCCTTGATCCTGCTTTGATCCGCCCTGGCCGCGTTGATCGTAATGTCGAGGTTGGGTTGCTGGGGGACGAAGACGTGGATCGCATGGTCGCCCGCTTCTTTCCTGACCGGCCGGACCTGTCGGTGCAGGTTGCCGCTATGGTTGGACATAGCGGCATCTCAGGAGCGGAGTTGCGGGCGCTATTGCTCGACCATATAGATCAGTGACCGGCCGCGGTAAACGTCCTCTGGTTAAGAATAGTACAGGCCACGCCTGTTGGAACGGACTCTCCCTTAATGTCGGGTACATTTGCGGGGAACAGGTCTGTCGGATGACTCATAAAATGCAAAACCAGCCGCCTCCGGCATTGGGCTTTCCGCCACGGCGTGACGCATATCTTGCAAAGCCGTTGACCCATAAAATGCAAAATCTCGACGGGAATGACGCATAAAACGCAAAATTCCAGATGGCGCCAGAATGAGAATAAAACGTGATTAAAAATCCGCACCCCGTTCTGATATAAGGGTTTCATCACCGCCACAGGTGCATCCAGGCCCAGGCCGCGCAAGCGTGCCTGGGCTTTTTGTTTGTCCCGGGACCAGCTGGACTGGCCCGGGATTTTTTGTGCCCGCGCCGTGGCGGCAAACTCTTGGCTCAACCGCAGGATCAGACCATGTTCCAATCCATCCGCAACTATTTCGCCACGCCGCCCCGGCGGGTGGCCTCGCCCTTGGGGGCAGGCCTGTCCGACGAGGAGGACGATCCCGCCATCCCCGCCTTTCAGACCGCCTGGAAGGACGGTGCCTTGGTCGAAGATTTGTTCGGCCCCAAGCCCTTCGCCCTGCACGGCTCGGTCGGCGCCTCGGGCGCCGACAACCACCGGCCCGACGTGGCCAAGGTCGAGACCTTGCTGGGCGATGTCGGCTATTACAAACCGATGACCGATTCCGGCCCCAATGGCTGGCACAATCCCAATCTGGATTCCGCCATCCGCAGCTTCCAAAAGGACAAGGGCTTGCAGGTGGACGGCCTGCTGAAGCCCGGCGGCCCCACCATCACCGCCATCGGCGGCCTGTTCGGCGGCGCCAAGCCCGAGGACAAGCCTGACAGCGGCGCCAGCGGCATCGTCGAGGGCGAGTGGGATTGGATGGACAAAAAGTCCGATCCCTTCCCAACCACGCCGTGGCCTGGAACCTCCAAGGGGTCGCGGGCGGAAATGACCACTTTTCCGACCCGATCTTGGCCGGGAGCCCAAAAAGACTGGCCGGGGACTCCTCCCTTCTTCCCCGAAGGGCTCTCCCTGCCGCAAATTCCGACTCCCGAGATCGGCCAGGACAGTCCCGAACCGACATCACGCCCGGATTCCGCCCCGCTGCCGGATCGTCCCCAAGGTTCCGACGAACGCGTGCCGGTTTATGGCCAAGATCGCGCCGCCATCATGCCGCATGTCCCCACCCAGGAAGCCATCGACCGCTATCAGGCGGAATACGAGAAGTGGGCGCGTGAGAACCTGGACAAGATCCGCATGAACGAGGATCTGGAGCGTCGGGGGATGCCCACGGTCTACGTTCCGCCGCCGCCGCGCGATCCTCGCAAACCGTTCGATGAGCGGGATATGGGCGACATCATGGGGAGTGGCGGTGGCTTCAAACCGCCCCGGCGCCCCGAGGCCCAGCAGCCCCAACAGCAGCCACCAGCAGGTGGCAAAGGCCCCACCATCACCATCAAGCCCGTCATCGTCCTGGGCGGCAGGACAACACGGCCCCGTATGCCCGACCTGTTCCCCGGCCACACCATCTCGGAAGCCGGAGCGCGGGAGCACGAAGACTGGGCCAAGCTGCTGAAGCGCGATGCCAAGCCCGAGGAAACCGCCCGTATCCTCAACGTCGCCATCACCGATCACGGCGACCAAGGCGCCGCCGACGCCGCCGATTTGCTGGGCCGCTTCGCCCAGCATGATCCGCAGAAGGCGGAAACCCTGCGGACCTTGGTCAGCCGCCAGGCCGGCCGCGACGTGCCGTTCCGCATCGCCCCCTTGGGCGAGGGCTTCCGTGAACCCAGCATGGAAGAAAAGCTGGCCCAGGCCCCCAAATCCCCCTTCGGCCCGACGGACGGCGCCGACATGGAGGCCGCCGGCTCCATGGCCAAGGCCTTGCTGAAAAAGGGCGATTACCAGGATGCCTATGAATATCTGAAATCCGCCCCCGAGGCCACGCCGCCCTACATGGCCGCCGTGCATGATTTCATGCGCCAGGAAAACCCTGGACTGGCGATGAAGTTCGCCGAACAGGGTGTGCAGAACGGTATGGCCAAGCCCGAGGCGCCGCCGCCCGAACCACCCAAACAGCCGCCTGAGCCCCCCGTGGCCGGCCAGCGGCCGGGAACTCCACTGCCGCCCTCCTCGACACCATCGCAATCCGAACCGGAGAAGGGGGCGTGGGACATCATCAAGCCCGCCCTGCCGCCCGCGGTTCGGGAATCCTGGGAAAGCCTAGGCCAGACCGCAGTCAAGGCCGCTGAAGTGCTCTCCCCCGGCGCCGACATCCGCGACGCCATCGATGGCTCGGCCCAGACGGCTCAGGCCATCAAGCAGGGCGATGTCAGCGCCGCAATTCAGGGAACCGCCGGCATGTTGGGCGGCTTGGCCGGGGTGTTTCTGCCCGGTACCGTCAAGGGGGCCAAAGACGGCGTCAAGGCCGCTACTGAGGGCATCGAAGGCGCCAGCCGCCGCGCCCTGTCCGACGTGTCGAAAGCCGAAAACCCCATCTCGGCAAAAGAATTTGCCCAACTCCCCGACAGCGGTAGCATCGATCCCAAACGGCTCAGGACCATGCAGGATAGTGTGGGGACAAAATTCAGAGATGGTCACTCTTTGGAGGAGACCATCGACGGGTTACGCAAGGGGACAATCAAACCCGAGGATATCCCGCCAGTCCGTATAGGTGAGTTCAATGGTGAAATTTACACCCTAGACCATCAGCGTGTGGTGGCGTTTCGAGAAGCAGGGATACCGATTAACTACGTTAAGGCAACGGACGAAGAAATTTACAAGGAATCCCTGAAAAAGAAACGATCTGAACACGATGGAACACAAATACGCGTCAGAGGAGCACGATAATCATGGACATAAAAAAAGTATATGAAGATGCAGATAAAATCATCACCAGAGATGATTTTGTTGACTTCATGGGAAAGCTTCATGGATCACTCTTTGATGAAAATGCACCACGAGTCAGCTCCACAGATGTAGTGGATGGATGTGAAAGTTTTTCCGCTGATCTTCATGCTTGGTGTAAGCATCGCAATATCCCCTTCGACGAAAAACCCACCTGGAGCCTCGTCGCCTGGATCATCCTGGCCGGCGTCCTGAACGACTGACAGGCCTGTGGGCGCAAGGGCAGGGAAAAGCGCCCCCTTTCCCCGTCCCTCCCCCGAGATCGAATTTATGACGCAGAGATTTCAACCTTCGAGTAACGGGTGTTGTCTGCGCATTTCGGCGGGAAACCCACCGGCAACAACCAGGTGCGGATCGAATCAACGCGGTGAAGCCGGGGTGCGGCTGGGTACAGCCCAGCCGCACCCTTATTCACAGACGTCCAGTCGGCTGCCGCGAATTCCCACGACCTTCCCATTGCCGATAACGCGGGGACGATAGAGGGGAATTGTGTCAATGCGCCAATCCGCTGACCGGATCCATGCCTTGGGGGGGGATTTCAGGTGAGCTGTTCTCTCGGTCGCCGGGCCAACTGCCGGTCACGATCCAGCCCTGGGGGCCGTATCGAAGCTCTGTGGCTCGCGCTTCCTCCGGCAACCCAAGCAAGATGGGATGGGCCGCACCCTTTTGAGCATCGTAGGACAGCAGCGTCGCTGTCGCCCCATTGGCGACAAGAACGGCGATCTCATCGCCATAGCTGCGGATTTGCAAAACCTCTCCCATGATTTCTTGCCGAAAGACCTCTCGCCCATCCGGTGCCAGACGGATGAAAACCTCACTGCCATCTGCGCGGAGAGCCACAAGTGCGGCCCCACCATCAGGCAAACTGGCGATATGCTTCCCTCTGTCGAAGGCCTCGGAGCGCCACCGCCACGCCAGGGCGCCATCCGCATGCAACTTCACGGCAACCGCGATTCCATTCTCCCCATGCAATTTGTCCCGCACATCCTCACCGGCGAAGAGAATGCTGTCGGTGGCTGCTGACAAGGAATGGGGGTAAACCACAGCCGGCTGCTTCAGGAGAAGGGTCCGCCACACCACGCCTCCCTGTTCGCCCGTTTGCATGCGGACGATGTTGGAATGGCCATCGAAGAGGTACGCCCCGCCCTCTACGACGGCCAAGTCGGCGAAGCGCTCGGGTTCCAGATCGATCACTTGGGAAAGAGTAGCCGGTCCGCCGCCGATTGGCAGCGAAACCAGCATGACCTCCCCCTCTGTACGTTCCGTCATGGCATAGAGTGTGGCCCCGAAGACCTCCAGGGCATGGATACCGTCAAAGGGCCGCTGTGTTGCGGGAAAGGTCTGCTGCCAAATGGTCGTGCATGCGGCATGCGCCGTCGCCATGCTCATGACCCAGCCAAAACCCATTGCGAGCATGAACCGGCGCAAGTCTTGTCTCCTGAAATCTTGAATATCGATATTCGCCTAAGGGTGGTTGGATAGGCAAGACTGATCCCAAACCCATGGCAAGCCGTCCTGGTGACCGGTGTCTTCCAACAGCAGCTCGCCACGATATAGTTCGGCGATCGCCTTGACCAAACGTCGCCCGGCAGTTCGCGCCCTTTGTCGAGACGGCGGGACAGCTGCAGCGCCACCGAATGCAACTCGCGTGGAATGCCGTGACCATGATCGATCGCCGCCAATTCGACGTGGTTGTTGCCCTGCCGTCCGTATAGATGGATCAGCTTTCCCTCGGGGGCGTATTTATGGGCGTCGCCCAACAGATTGGCCTGGGCCTGGAACAACAGGTCACGCCCCCCCACCAAAGGACAAGGCTGCCTTACTCAGAGCCCCCATCCGCCATCTGAAATTTGAACCGCCCCGGGTTTGCCGG
>DISD01000089.1:23564-54968 GCA_002435715.1 Rhodospirillaceae bacterium UBA6219 | reverse complement strand
CTGCGCAAGATCGCCGAGAACGAGTTCGGCGCGTTGGGCGACACCTCGACCCTGGCCGATCCGACCGTCGTCGACGATCTGATCGACAACCGTATGAACCGCGGCTAAAGCCGCAGTTTGGGGAAAAGGCCCGCCGGTTTCGGCGGGCCTTTTTTCTTTTCCCTCCATTTCTTTTGAACCCTGGTGTTGGCGGGTCTTCATCCCTATCCTGATAGGGTACAGGAAGGAATACCCTGGTGATCGGAGAAGTCGTGGCGGTGTTTGCGGGTGGTTTGGTGCTGGCCATGGGCGGTTTGGCCTTCTTTCAGCGTGACATGATCTATCACCCCGGGCGTGAGAAGGTGGCGCCTGCCGATGCCGGCGTCCCCGAAATGGTGCCGGTGCTGATCCGCAGCCAGGACGGCTTCATGAATACCGGGTGGTACGGGGCGCCGCGCGACCGCTATCAACCCACCATCGTCTATTTCCACGGCAATGCCGGCACCGTCGCCCATCGCGCCCATAAGGCGCGTTTGTTCCTGGACGAAGGTTTCGGTGTGTTGCTGGTGGGCTATCGCGGTTATGGCGGCAATCCCGGCTCGCCGTCGGAAGAAGGGCTTTATTCCGATGCCCGTGCCGCTTTGGGCTGGCTGATCAGCCGCGGTGTCCCCCAAGGCCAGATCGTGCTGTACGGCGAATCCTTGGGCACCGGGGTGGCGGTGCAGATGGCCACCGAACACGCCAACGTGGTCGGTGTGGTGCTGGAGGCCCCCTATACCCGCCTGCCCGATTTGGCCCCGATGTATGTGCTGCCCGGCTTCGCCGAGATGGTCATGCTGGATCGCTTCGACAACCGGGCCAAGATCGGCCAGATCCGTGCGCCCATGCTGATCCTGCACGGTCAGCAGGACGGGGTGGTGCCGGTGGCCATGGGGCGCGAGTTGAAGGAACGTGCCCGCATGGGGGTCGAAGCCCATTTCATCGCCGGTGCCGGTCATAACGACCTTTACAGCCATGGCGCCGGCCAAATGGTCACCGATTTCATCCGCAAGCAATTGGAGCCCTGATCATGTCGGCGCTGCTGGCCAGCTATCTGCTGGTGCTCGGCTCGTTGTTCCCCATCGTCAATCCGCCGGGCAGCGCCTTCATGTTCCTGGCCCACACCCGAAGCCTTAACCGGGCCCAGCGGGCCGAACTGGCGGCACGGGTGGCGGTTTACGCCTTCCTGATCGTCATGGGCTCGCTTTATATCGGTTCAGCGGTGCTGGGCTTGTTCGGGGTGTCGTTGCCGGCGCTGCGGGTCGGTGGTGGTCTGGTCATCGCGGTGGCCGGCTGGCGGCTGCTGAACGCCAAGGAAGGCGCCACCGACGGAGACATCGAAATCGGCGCCGCCCCGGAACGTTTGCGTTCCGCCGCCTTTTACCCCTTGACCATGCCGCTGACCACCGGGCCGGGCACCATCGCGGTGACCATCGCCTTGGGGACCGGCCATCCCTTTGGTCACGAGGTGCTGTCCTTGGCCACTTTGGGGGGGCTGCTGGCGGTGCTGTCGATCAGCGTGCTGATCTATGGATGCTTCCGCTATGCCGACCGTATGGAAGGCCTGCTGGGGCGGGCGCTGACCGACGCCATGATGCGTTTGTTCGCGTTGCTGCTGTTGTGCATCGGCGTCGAGATCGTCTGGCGCGGCATCGCCGAGATGGTGAAAAGTCTGGGATAACGCGCGGGCCCGGCACGGGCCGGGCTTCGCCCCTAGTCTTGTTTCAGCTAAAGCGGAAACAAGACTAAGTTTTAAAAATGGCCCGTGCCGGGCTGCTCAATCGCCGCTCTGGCTGATCGCATATCCACGCTTCGCGTGAAATGCTCTAATTCCCGCTGACGGGGCGGAAGGCCAGGAAGGTCATGTCGTCGCGGCGGCGTTGTTCGCCGCGCCATTGGCTCAGTTGCTGGAACAATTCGTCCATCTGTTCGCTGACCGGGCGGTCGGTGACCTCGGCCAGGACTTCCTGCAGGCGGCGGCGGCCGAACAGGCGTCCGGCGGCGCCGCCCACCTGGTCGGTGACGCCGTCCGTATACATGTAGAAGGCGGCGCCGGGCTTGAAGTCCAGGCGGTGGGCCGAGAAACGGTAATCCTCGGGGCTGTCCAGATAGCCCAGGCTCATGCGGTCGCCGCGCACCTGACGCAATTCGCCGTCTTCCGAAATCAGCAAGGGCAGGTTGGCGCCGGCGAAGGTCAGGGTCGAACGGCTGCGGTCGACCACGCAGATGGCGGCGTCCAGGCCGTCATTGCTGACAGCGCTGTCGCGGTCCTGGCGCAGGGCGGTCTTCACCAATCGGTTCAACTGGGTCAGCATCTCGGCCGGGTCGTCGTGGCCATGATGGTGCAGGATGCGGCTGAAGCTGGACGCCACCACGGCGGTCATGAAGGCGCCGGGCACGCCATGGCCGGTGCAGTCCATCACCGCGATGACGCCCTTCGGGCCGAAAGACCCGGCCCAATAATAATCGCCGCCGACCATGTCCAACGGCTGCCAGCCCACCGCCAATTCGTCCACCACGCCGGACAGCGCGCCTTGGTCGGGCAGCAAGGCGTTCTGGATGCGGCTGGCGTAGCGGATGCCGTCATTGATGTCGCGGTTGGCCTTTTCCAATTCGGTGTTGGCCAAGTTCAGCTGGGCCAGGGCGCGTTCCACCCCTTCCTTTTCACGGGCCAATTCGTGGGTACGTTCGGCGACGCGGCGTTCCAGGTCGCGGGCCAGGGCGGCCAAGTCCTTCTGGGCGCGGTCACGCTCGTCCAGGCCGGTCTGGCTTTCCGCCAGCATGCCGTTGACGGTGCCCACCAGCAGGCCCAGCTCGTCCTTTTGGTGGCCGGACGGCAGTTCGATCAGGAAGGCGCCGGGATGGGACGGATCGACGCGGCCGATGGCGGCGGTGATCCTGAGCAGCGGCTTGGTGATCAGCAAATAGAACACCGCCACCACCAGGGCGCAGACCAGCACGGCGCGGGCCGCCCCCGACACCACGGCCGAGGTGGCGCGGTCCAGCCAGGCATTCAGCAAGCCGGCGCTGTCCAAGCGCACTTCCAGCGAACCGACGACGGTACTGGTGCCGTTGGGATTGCGGGTTTCCAGCGATCGCGAATGGGCCGAGACGTCGCCGAACAGGTCGACGGCCAGACTGGGAAAGGGGGTGGACACCGGAGCGCGAATTTTCTGACCCAATTCGCCGCCGTAATTGTCGGTCAGCGTCGCTTCCAGAATCAGGGGGTTCTGGTGCAGGCCGGCCACCACTTCACCCGCCAACTCTCCGGACAATTGATAAGCCGCTTCCACCGCCAGGCCGCGCACCAGGTTCATGTCGGCGGCCATGTCGCGGCGCACCTGCTCATGCATGGACCGATAATCGTTCAGCAACTCATAGGCGCTGGTGGCCAGACCGACGGCCAGGGCGATCACCAAGGTGGCGAAGGCCTGCTTGAACGACAATCCGTTCAGCATGCGCACTTGGGCGGCCTGATCGGCACGGGGGGCGGCACCGGGTAGGCGGGACTGGAACACGGGGGCAGCTTTCATACCTAAGAACCTAAGCGTCGAACACTAACCGGTTTATCCGCGAGGGGAAACCGTCACAGCCCTTTAGCACGAATATTGGCTGCAATTTTGACGCCGTCCAATATAACCTTTCAATAGAAAGGCATTGCGGGTCCAAAATAACGGAATTGCTCCTTAAGGGTATGTCATGGCTGAGGGAAGCGCACTTTTTGGTGGTGGAGACAAGCGCCGCTTAAGCTTGAAGCGGGGGCGTTCCTCAGTGGCTGAAGGCGATCCTTGGCACGTCTTGGTGGTGGATGACGATCCGCAAGTCCACGGCATGACCCAAGTCCTGTTGCGGGACTTCCAGTTCCAGGGGCGTGGTTTTCATCCCATTTCGGCGTTTTCGGCGGCCGAGGCCCGGACCATCTTGGAAAGCCGTGACGACATTCCGGTGATGTTGCTGGACGTGGTGATGGAAAACGACCATGCCGGTCTGTCCTTGGCACGAATCATTCGCCAGGATCTGGGCAACCATCGTCTTCGCATCATCTTGCGCACCGGTCAGCCGGGCGAGGCCCCCGAGCGCGAGGTGATGCTGGATTACGACATCAACGATTACCGCTCGAAGACCGAATTGACGGCGCAGAAATTGTTCACCGCGCTGGTCGGCGCGCTGCGGTCATGGATCGACATCACCACCATCGAACGGCTGAACGCCACCTTGGAAGCCCGGGTGGTCGAACGGACCCGGGAACTGGCCGATGCCCAGGCGTTTTCCGCCCGTTTGGTGGAATTGCTGCCCAACCCCGTCTGGGTCAAGGATCTGGCCGGTCGTTACCGCCTGTACAACAAGTCGTTCCGCGAGTTCTTCGGCATTGGGGAGACCACTTGGCTGGGGCATTCGTCCCAGGACGTGTTGGGGCGCAATTTGCCGGCCGAGGAACTGGACAGCGACGGGCGGGTGCTTGACGGATCGTCGCGGCGCGAAGAATTCGAGACGCAAATCCCCGATTGCCATGGCCAATCGCGCACGCTTTTGGTGACCAAGGCGGCTTTGCCGGCCGAAGGCGTGGTGCCCAACGGCATCATCGGTCTGGCGGTGGACATTTCCGACCGCAAGGGGCTGGAACGTGAATTGCGCCGTCTGGCGACCACCGATTCGCTGACCGGGGCCCCCAACCGACGCCACTTCACCTCTATGGCCCATCAGGAAATGGAACGCGCCCTGCGCTATGACCTGCCGCTGGCCGCCATCATGTTGGACGTGGACCATTTCAAGAAGGTCAACGACACCTGGGGCCATTCCATCGGCGACGAAGTGCTGAAGGCGGTGACCCAGTCCATGCTGGGGCAATTGCGCGAGGTGGATGTCCTGGGGCGCATGGGCGGCGAGGAATTCGCCGTTCTGTTGCCGCAAACCGGCCTGGAAGGCGCCTGCCAACTGGCGGAACGACTGCGCAATGCGGTCGCCGCGATCCGCTTGCCCTTGGCCGAAGGGGTGCTGAAGACCTCGATCAGCCTGGGGGTGGCGTGCCGGGGGGGCGGCGACACCCATTTCGACCACGTGCTGGGCCGTGCCGACCGCGCCATGTATCGCGCCAAGGATTGCGGACGCGACCGCATCGAGGTCGACAACGGCTGAGTTGGCGGCCGACGACGTGAGTCGGTGAAACCATCAGCTCTGTGTTGCTTTTCCATTGAAGCATTCCGATGAAAGGATTAAGCCCATTCATGGGGGATAACGGGGAACGCACCATGGAGCCGATCGCTACCATCATTGACTTGGCCGTTGAACGGCGTAAGCGTGGGCCGCGATTCGACGGCGGCATGATGCAGATTCTCGAGGTCAGCCGGGACCTGATCTGCCTGTGCCGGGGCGGCGCCATCACCGCCATCAACGGTGCCGGCGTGCGCATGTTGGGGGGGAAAAGCACCGAAGACATGATCGGCCGCCGTCTGGCGGAATTCCTGATCCCCGAATACGGTCAGGTGATGGATTTGTTCATGTCGGGCATGGCCAGCGAAGATCGCGCCATTCCCACCCGCATCGTCGGCCTGGACCGCCAGACCCGCGACATCGAATTGCAGGTTTACCGGGCCCGTGAAATCGCCCCTGACGCCACCGTGGTCACCGGGCGTGACATTTCCCACGAAGGCAAGCTGGCCGGTTCGGCCCATCAAAGCGACAGCCGCTTCCATCTGTTGGTGGAAAATTCCGTCAACTTGGTCTGCCACGTGGTCGCCGGTTCGATCCGCTATGTCAACAAGGCCGGATTGGAACTGCTGGGCGCCGCCGAGCACGAGCAGGTGGTGGGCTTGCGCTTGGAAGACATCGTCCATGCCGATTACGCCGCGCTGATCGACGAAATCGTGCGCGAGGACGCGGTGGTTCCCATGCGGCTGATGCATCGCGACGGCACCGCCTTTGACGCCCTGGTGCGGGTGACCCCCTTGCCGGGCAGCGGCATGGGCGAGGAACTGATGTTCGAAGCCCGCGACATCACCAGCCACAACCGCGCGGTGGCGGCGTTGCGCCGCGCCAACGAGACCTTGGAGATGCGCGTCGCCGCCCGCACCCGCGAACTGGCCGAACAACGCCTGCGCGCCGAAGAGATGACCATGGTCGCCGAAGCGGCGCGGCGTTTCAGCGATTCGCTGATCGACACCATTCCCTCGCCGGTGTGGTTCAAGGATGTGCTGGGGCGGATCCAGACCTGCAACCGGGCGTTCAAGTCCTTGTTCGGCGACGGCGACCCCGCCGGCCTGTTGCCGCTCGAGGACGCGGTCACCGACGCCGAATTGTTGTCGGGGGCTTGCGACGAGGCCTCCTACGAGGCTTCGATCCTGCCGCGGGGCGGCGGCCGTCAGGACATCTTGGTGCTGAAAACCGCCTATCTGGACGAAGAACGTCGGCCGGTGGGGATCATCGGGGTGTTGACCGACATCACCGACCGCAAGGCCATGGAACGCGAGCTACGGCGTTTGGCCACCACCGATTCCTTGACCGGGGCTTTCAATCGCCGCCATTTCCTGGCCGCTGCCGCCATCGAGGTCGAGCGGGCCCATCGGTACGGCAACCCGCTCAGCGTGCTGATGCTGGACGTGGACCATTTCAAGAAGATCAACGACCGTCACGGCCACGCCATTGGTGACGAAGCCTTGCGCAAGCTGACCGAATGCATGCGCCACACCTTGCGCGACATCGACATCATCGGTCGGCTGGGGGGCGAGGAATTCGCCGTGCTGTTGCCGGAAACCAACCATGACGGCGCGTTGATCACCGCCGAGCGCCTGCGCTCGAACATTGCCCAGATCAAAATCCCCTTACCCGACGATCAGGTGTTGAACTTCACCGTCAGCATCGGATTGGCGGTGCCCAAGGGGGCGGAAACCTCGGTCGAGACCTTGTTGGCCCAGGCCGACAAGGCGCTTTACACCGCTAAGGCCAATGGCCGGAACCGGGTTAGCGCCGAAGGGGTTGACCCGGACTGAACGGGCTGTTTCCATAATTGCATGTCCCAGTCCGATTCCCAGGTCAGGGTGTCGCGTCTTCGGCGCCTTGCCGTCATCCTGACCGTCTTGGCCGCATTGCTGTTTCCCGCCGCCTGGTTCCTGCCCGACCAGGGACTGCGCTGGGGTGTTCTGCGCACCTTGGTGGAAATGGGGTGGATCCAGGCCCAGGTCGGTCAGGCCCGGCTGTCTTTGTGGCGGGGCGAAGTGGCCTTGCGCGGTGTCGAGCTGATGTCCGCGGTCGGCGAGGCTTTGGGCATCGACGGCATCGACCTGACCTTTCGCTGGAAGCCCTTGTTGTCGCGCCGGGTGTGGCTGGACCATGTGGAATTGGACAAGGCCGAGATCGCCTTGGTCCGCGATGGCCCGTCCTGGCGGGTCAACGGTTTGGCCTTGCCCCGTGCCGGGGGTGACCAGGGCGCCGCGTCGGGTTGGGGCTATGGCATCACCTCGCTGGTGCTGACCAATTCGGTGTTGCGGGTGGAAGACGGCGCCTTGAAGGTGCGCGTCGAGGTGGACCGTCTGGAACTCCATGACCTGCGGTCCTGGGCGCCGGAAAGCCCGGCCCGCCTGTCGCTGGTCGGCAAGATCAATCAGGCGCCGCTGAATGTGACCGGCAGCTTGGCGCCGTTTTCCCCCCATCTGGATTTCACCGCCGAAATCTCGTTAAAGGGATTGGATACCAAGCCTTTCGCCCAATGGGGCGGCTTGCCCGGCTGGGGTGGCGGGTTGGACGCCAGCCTGAAAGTGCAGGGCGTGGGCGATTTCTCGGCGCCATTGCAGGCCGACGGGCGCCTGTCTCTCAGCAAGGGCGTGGTGCCGTTGGACGGTGGGCAGGTGGCGGCGGCGCAACTGACCTGGCAGGGGGGGCTGCAATGGCACCAAGGGGTGAACGTCAAGGGCGTGTTGGAAGGCAGTGATCTGCTGTTCGCCCAGGGACAGGCCCGCATCGCCGCCAGCACGGCACGTATGCGTCTGGACCAGGGCCGTCTGGACAACACCTTCCAAGCCCTGGATTGGGCCGGGGAACTGAACGCCACGGATTGGGCCTTGGACATGGATGGCTTGTCCATCCGGCACAAGGCATTGAATTGGCAGGGCAAGACCCACCTGAACCTGTCGGCCAAGGCCAAGACCCTGTTCACCGCCGAAGGCAAGGCGGACAGCGCGGACAGCGACATCCGTTTCGAGGATTGGCATTTCGTCGCCGGCAAGTCCAGTGCCGAGGGCCGTTTCGCCCACGAACGGCCACGCGGCCTGTTGCCACCGGTGGCCGGCCATCTGACCGCTTCGGTGACGGGGCTGGTCATCCGCCAAGGCGACCGCGACTGGTTGCTGGCGGATACCGCCCATTTCACCGATTGGGTGCTTGATCCGGCCGCCCTCAGCGTCGGCCGTTTCGAGGCCAAGACGGTGTCGGCCCTGGGCCGTCCGGGGATTTACAATCCGCGCCTGCGGGCCCGGACCCTGCGCGTCGACAAGGTGACGCTGAGCCCGCAAGGCGATGTCAGCGCGGCGATCGTGACACTGAACCAGCCGGTGATCCGGGTCAACCGCGACCATACCGGCATCGAGGGCTTGTCCGATTTGCCGAAAAGTCAGCAATCATCCCCTGGCAAGGCCCCGCGTCTGGCCTTGGGGAATGTGCGGCTGACCGGCGGGCAAGTGGAATTCCGGGACCGCACCACCACGGACATGGTGCGGCTGTCCCTGCGCGAGCTCAGCCTGACCGCCTCGGCCATCGACAGTGCCAAGCCCGATCAGGACAGCCCGTTTTCCGCCTCGGCGGCCATCGGCAATGCGTCGATCAGTGCCCTGGGCCACGTGCGGCCGTTCCGTCCCATCCCTGGGCTGACGGTCGACGGGCAGGTGCGGGCCTTGGACCTGCCGCCCTTGTCGCCCTATGCCGCCGATGCCTTGGGGGTCAACCTGCATACCGGGCAGTTGGACGCCAAGCTGGGCATAAGTGTGGCGGACGGCAATCTGAAGGGGCAGATGGACTTGGTGTTGTCGCGTTTGCGCGTGGCCCAGCCCGATCCCAACGCGCCTTTGGCCAAACAAGCCGACATGCCCATCGAAACGGTTCTGGACCTGCTGCGCGACGGCGACGACCGCATCACCTTGGCCATTCCGGTGCACGGCGATTTGGACAATCCCAATTTCGACACTTCCGACGCGGTCAACCAGGCCATCGGCGGGGCTTTGCGTTCCACCGTCTTCACCACGTTGAAAGTGGCCTTTCCGCTGGTCGGCCTGATCGGCATGGTCATCGACGAAGCGGAAAAGCCGGTCCTGGCCTTGCAGGCGCTAGAATTTCCCGCCGGTGATGCCCAATTGCCCGCCGGGCAGGAAGCCGCCTTGGCAAAGGTGGCGGCGTTGATGAAAGGGCGCGATGGGCTGGGGCTGAATTTGTGCGGGGTTGCGGTGGCTGGCGTGGATGGTCCGGTGCTGCGCCGCGAGGCTGGTCTGATGGCCCGGCTGAAAGCGCTGATGGCGGAAAAGGACCGCGAGGAACTGGCCGAATTCGAACGCCAGCGCTTGGTTCGTTTGGCCGAAAACCGGGCCGATGTCATCAAATCCTGGCTGGTCGATCAGGGCGGGATCGATGCCGGACGGTTGTTCACCTGCCGGCCGCGGGTGGAAGACGACGACCGGGCCAAGCCGCGCGTCGACCTGGTGCTTTGATCTCAGTCATTCGCATGCAAACGCCAGCGCTTGTGGTTTGTCCGTAGGGCCGGTGCCGGGCTGCTCTAATCCTTCCAGAAGCTGGGGACGCAGATGACCAGCAAGATGACCATTTCCAAGCGCCCGAACAACATGCCGGCGGCCAGGAAAAGCTTGGCCAGATCGGGCAGTTCGGCGAAAGAGCCACCGGGACCGATGAGCTCGCCCAGGCCGGGGCCAACATTGGACAGGGCCGAGGCGGCGGCCGACAGGGCGGTGACGAAGTCCAGGCCCAACAAAGCCAGCATCATCGACAGCACGGCGAAGGACAGGGCATAGACGAAAATGAAGCCCATCACCGAGGTCAGCACATCCTTGGGGATGGGTTTGGTGTTGAAGCTGGGCACCATGACCGCATGCGGGCGCAGCAATTGGCGGATCTGCACCACGGCGTTGGCGAACAACAGCTGGAAGCGGAACACCTTGATGCCCGACGCGGTGGAGCCGGCGCAGCCGCCGACGAAGGTCAGCAGGAACAAGATGGCCAGCGGCATGCCGGCCCAGCCGTCATAATCGACGGTGGTCAGCCCGGTGCCGGTCATCACCGAGGCGACGGTGAACATGCCGTGGCGCAGCGCCGTCCATATGCCGTAATGATGCACGTCGATCAGCCACAAGGTGATGGCCAGCCCGGACAGCAGCATCAGCCCCAGGTACCAGCGCAATTGCTGGTCATGGGTCACTCGGCGCCAGTCGCCCTGGGCCAGGGTGAAGAAGGCCATGAACGGCATGCCGCCCAAAACCATGCCGCAAAACACGATGAAATCCATGGTGGCGCTGTCGAAAAACGCCATGGAAGCGTCGTGGTTGGAAAAGCCGCCGGTGGCGATGGTGCTCATGGCGTGGACCACGGCATCCAGACGGTTCATGCCGGCCAGCCACAGGGTCAGCGCCATCAATGCCGTCAGCCCCACATAGGTGGCGATCAGGGTCGAGGCGATCCGGGCGGCACGCGGGGCGGCGCGGTCGCGGGCCGACAGCACTTCCACCCGGAACATCTGCATGCCGCCCACGTTCAGCACCGGCAGCACGGCGATGGCCATGACGACGATGCCGATGCCGCCCAGCCATTGCAGCAGGCCGCGCCACAGCAACAGGCCGGCGGGCATGTGGTCCAGGTTGGTGATGACCGTCGATCCGGTGGTGGTCAGTCCCGAGGTCGCCTCGAAAAAGGCGTCGATGCCCGACAACGCCGTCGAGCCAAAGAAAAACGGCAGCGCCGCGAACAGGCTGGGGACCAGCCACCCCATGCCCGCCGCCAAATAGGCTTGGCGGATGGACAAGGCTTTGGGGGCGTCGCAACGGGTTCCCAGAACCAGGCCCAACCCCGCCACCAGGGTAATGCCGCCAGAGGCGATGAAGGCCGGCCATTGGCCGTTGGCCTGCAGGGCATCCACGGCGGCGGGGACCAGCATGGCCGCCGCCAGCAGGCACAAGATGACGCCGATGATGTGCAGGACGGGGCGGAAATCGAACATCCTCACCCCCTCCAGAACGAGCGCGAGAACAGCACCAGGACGGTGAACAGTTCCAACCGGCCCAGCATCATTTCAAAGGACAGCAACCAGATGGCGGTGTCGGGCAGCGGCTGGAAGTTGCCGGCGGGACCGATGACATCGCCCAGTCCGGGGCCGACATTGCTGATGGCGGTGGCCGATCCGGTGATGGCGGTGACGAAATCCAGCCCGGTCATGGTCAGCGCCAGGGCGAACAGGGCGAAGATCAGGAAATACATCACCACGAAGCCCAACACCGAATCGACCACCGCGTCGGAAATGCGCTGGCGGTTGAAGTCGATGACGAAGATGCCGTGGGGGTGCAAAAGCCGTTTCAAATGCACCCCGGCCATGGCGAACAGCACTTCCCAGCGGAAGATCTTGACGCCGCCGGCGGTCGATCCGGTACAGCCGCCGATGAAGGTCAGATAGAAGAAGATCACCTGCGGCAGACCGCCCCAGCTGGAATAATCGGTCGAGGCGAAGCCGGTGGTGGTGACCACCGACAGCACGTTGAAGGCGGAATGGCGCAGCGCGTCGCCGGGTGACCAATCGTTCACCGCCCATTGCCACAGCGTCAGGATGAAGGTGAAGAAGACGACGAAGTTGACGTACCAGCGGATCTGCGAATCGGTGAGGATCGCCCATTTGCCGCGCCGCCACGGCGCGATGAACAGCACGAAGGTGGCGCCACCCAAGCCCATGAAGACGATGATGATCCACTGAATCAAGGGATTGGACCAATGGCCGATGGACGAATCCGAGGTGGAAAAGCCGCCGGTGGAAAGCGTGGCCATGGCGTGGCAGATGGCCTCGAACGGCGTCATGCCGGCCAGCCACAGGCACAGGGCGCATAGTGCGCTGAACACCACATAGACCATGACCAGACCGCTGGCCACCTGCGAGGTGCGCGGCTTGACCTTGTCGGTCTTGTCCGAGCTTTCCATCTTGAACAGCTGCATGCCGCCGATGCGCAGGATGGGCAGGATGGCCACCGCCATGACGATGATGCCGATACCGCCCAGCCAATGCAGGATGGCCCGCCACAGCAAGATGCCGTGGGGCATGGAATCCAGCCCCGACAGGATGGTCGAGCCGGTGGTGGTCAGCCCTGACATGGCCTCGAAATAGGCGTCGGTATAGCTGATGTTGAGCGTCGAGAACGCCAAAGGCAAGGCCCCGAAGGCGGCCATCAGCACCCACGACGTGGTGGTCAGCAAAAATGCCTGACGGGTGGACAATTCCGGCCGTCCTTCGGGCCGGGCGCCCAGCACCATGCCCAGACCGGCCACCAAGGTGACCAAGCCGGCGGTGACGAAGGTTCGCCAGTCCAGATCCTCGGATAGCCAGTCCACCGCCGCCGGAACCCCCATGGCGGCCGCCAGCACGATCAGCAATATGCCGTTGATGAAAATGACCGGACGAAAATCGATCAAACGCGCCTCACCCCTTCGCTGGCGACGACTATTGGCCTCTCGTTGCGACGCTGTCCAGAAAATCGTGTGCGGACTGGACAATATAGGGTACCCCCCTATACTATCCGGAGCCAGGAGGATCACATGAGCCATGTTTTCAAGGACCGCCCCCGGTTGTTGGCGCGGGTTCGACGCATCAAGGGCCAGACCGAAGCCATCGAACGCGCCCTGGACGGCGGCGGCGATTGCATGGACGTGCTGCAATTGGTCGCCTCGGTCCGCGGGGCGATCAACGGATTGATGGCGGAATTGGTGGAAGGTCATGTCGGCCACCATATCGTCGAGGCCGCCGATGACGATGCCCGGCGCCAAGGCGCCGACGAATTGATCCAAATCCTACGCACTTACATGAAGTAAGGAGGTGATCTTGGAGGTTTCGTCGCTGACACACTCTCATGTCTATTTGGGACAAGGTCAGGACCGCAATGAACGCCGGACCTGGCTGGTGGTGGTCTTGACGGCGGTGACCATGGTGGCGGAAATCGTTGCCGGCACCTGGTACGGCTCGATGGCCTTGGTCGCCGATGGCTGGCACATGGCCACCCATGCGGCGGCGTTGCTGATCGCCGCCTGCGCCTATCGGCTGGCGCGACGCCATGCCAACGATCCGCGCTTTTCTTTCGGGACCGGCCGGCTGGGCGATTTGGCCGCGTTCGCCAGCGCCGTGGTTCTGGCCCTGGTATCCCTGCAGATCGGTTGGGAAAGCGTCGGGCGCATGGTCGCCCCGGTGGCTATCCAATACGACCAGGCCATGGTGGTGGCGGTGGTGGGGCTGGCGGTCAACCTGGCTTCCGCCTGGCTGTTGAAGGACGACCATCACCACGACCACCCTCACCATGATCATCACGACCACGACCACGGCCATGGCCATCACGACAACAATTTACGGGCCGCCTATGTCCATGTCATGGCCGACGCCCTGACCTCGGTCATGGCCATCGGCGCCCTGTATTTGGGCCGTGGCCTGAACTGGCCGTGGCTGGACCCGTTGATCGGTCTGGTCGGCGCCTTGGTCATCGCCCGTTGGGCCTGGGGGTTGTTGCGTGACAGCGGCGGCGTTTTGGTGGGGTTGTTGCCCAAGGGCGAAGACTTGCCCGATGAAATCAGGGGGGTGGTCCGTGATTTGGGGGACCAGATCGTCGACCTGCATGTGTGGCAGGTGGGGCCCGGGCACCATGCCGTCATTGTCGCCATCGCCTCGACACAACCAAAAGGCGTTGATGTCTATAAGCGCGCCTTCGCGCATTTGCCTGATATTTCGCATCTGACTGTCGAGACGCACCGTTTGGTATTAGACTCTTCCGGTTGAAATTAGGTAGATTGCCCGACTTACTTATCGGGCCGTCAACGGGAAGGGCTCTTTGCGTATGCGCAAGGGGATTGGCTGTGTTTTGGGGTTGTTGCTGTGCTCTGCGCCGGTTCGGGCGGCGGATTCGCTGATCTTCGGGGTCACGCCGCAGCAATCGGCGGCGCAATTGGCGGAAAGCTGGGTGCCGCTTTTGGACGAAGTGGGGCGTCGCTTGGGCATGTCGGTGACCTTCCGCACCGCCCCGGACACCCAACAATTCGAACGTCGCACCCTGGCCGGCGAATTCGACGTGGTTTACGGCTCGCCGGTTCTGTATCTGGCCGCCACCAAGGCCTTGGGGGCTCAAGCCGTGGCCCGGCAGCGCCAGGACGAACAAGGCGTCCTGGTGGTGCGGGCCGATTCGCCCCTCACCCATGTGGGACAATTGAGCGGCAAGCTGGTGGCCTTTCCCGCCGCCAGCGCCTTTGGCGGGACGCTGTTGACCCAGGCGGCGCTGAAGCAGCGCGGCATCACCGTCGAGTCCCGCGATCTGTCGAGTGACGAATCGGTGTATCGCGCCGTTGTGGACGGGGCGGTGGCCGCGGGTGGGGGCGTGCTGCGGACCCTGGAACGCCAGCCCGCCGACATTCGCGCCAATCTGCGCACGGTGCTGACCACCGAAGCGTTTCCCGCCTATCCGGTTTTCGTGTTGCCGCGCATGGGGCGCTCCAAGATCACCCATCTGCAAGCGGTGTTGTTTTCCCTGGACGATGATGCGGTGGGCCGGGCGGCGTTGCGGCGGGCGTCGTTGCAAGGCGTCGCCCTGGCCGATTCGCACACTTACGACGCGGTGCGCCCGTGGTCGGTGGACGCGGTGCAGGCGGTCCTGCGGGGGGCGGCCCGATGAAGTTCCGCACCAAGACCGTGGTCGGGGTCGCCCTGATCGAAGCGGTGTTGCTGACCATTTTGGTGCTCAGCACGCTGGGCATCATGCAACGCACCACCGAACAGCAATTGCTGAGCCGGGCGATGACCACCGGCAAATTGCTGGCGGCGGCGTCGCGTGACGCCCTGTTGGCGTGGGATTTCGGCACCTTGGATTCCATTGGTCGGGAAGCGACCGAATCGGGGAACCTGCGCTATGTGCGTTTCCTGGAAAAGGACGGCCGGGTCCTCAGCCAGTTGGGCGAGTTCTCCGGTCCCTTCGTCGCCGATTCCAGCCTCGATCAGGTTCAGGACGGGGTGTTGGACAGTGAAGCCGACATCATGGTTTCCGGTCTGCCTTATGGACGGGTGCAATTCGGTCTGACGGTGGACAGTGTCGAGGCCGCCATGTCCAAGCTGCGCGGCTGGGCTTTCGGCATCTCGGCCCTGGAAATGGGGCTGGTCGCGCTGTTTTCGTTGATCCTGGGCCATTACTTGACCCGCCAACTGGCGTCGTTGCGTGATGCCAGCCAGCGTCTGGCCTCGGGCGAGTTGGGGCATCGGGTGCCGGTTTCAGGCACCGACGAATTGGCGGAAACGGCGTCCAGCTTCAATGTCATGGCCGGCCGATTGCAAAGCCTTTACGACGATCTCAGAGAGCGTGAAGCGCGTTTCCGCGAATATTCCGAGGTCAATTCCGACTGGTTCTGGGAAACCGACCAGGACGAACGCTACATCTTCTTGTCCGAATCCTTCGAAACCATCACCGGGCGTTCGCCGCAGACCCTGTTGGGCAAGCGGCGCTGGGATCTGGGCTCGACCAAGATGGAAGTGGACGCCGAGACGTGGCAGGGCCATCTGGAAGATTTGTCCGCCCATCGCCCCTTTCGCGATTTCAAGTACTGGATCGAGGCCGATGACGGCCATCCGTGCTGGATCAAGGAAAGCGGCGTGCCACGTTTCGACGCCGCCGGCGCCTTTTTGGGCTATCGCGGCACCGGCTCGGACATCACGGCGGCCATGGAAAACGCCCATCGCATGCACATGCTGACCCGGGCGGTGGAGCAAAGCCCGGTTTCGGTGGTGATCACCGACCTGGATCGCAACATCCAATACGTGAACCCGAAATTCCTCGATACCACCGGTTATTCCTGGTCCGAGGTGATCGGCCAACGGCCTTCGTTGCTGAAATCCGGTCTGACCCCGGAAGGCCATTACCAGGATTTGACCGCCACCTTGGATCAGGGCGAGCAATGGCGCGGCGAGTTCGTCAACCGCCGCAAGGATGGCAGCCTTTATTGGGAGCAGGCGTCCATCCAACCCATCCGCAACCTGGAAGGGCGCATCACCAATTATCTGGACATCAAGCTGGACATCAGCCAGCGCAAGCAAGCCGAAGAGCGCCACGAAGCGCTGTTGAGCGAATTGAAGCGGTCGAACCAGGATTTGGAGCAATTCGCCTATGTGGCCAGCCATGACCTGAAACAACCGCTGCGCCAGATTTCCAGCTTCGCCACGCTGTTGGAGCGTCGTCTGGGCGACAAGGCGGAAGGCGAGATCCGCGACTATCTGAACTATCTGACCGACGGTGCCAAGCGCATGCAGTCCCTGGTCAACGATTTGCTGGATTATTCCCGCGTCAGCCATCGCCCGCTTCACAATGACGCCGTGGACATGAACCAGATCACCGCCACCGCCTTGGCGCTGCTGCAGGTTCCCATCACCGAATCGGGGGCGCAAATCCATTGTACCGCGATGCCGCAGGTGCGTGGCGACCGCTCGCAGTTGGAACACCTGTTGCAGAACTTGATCGGCAACGCCTTGAAATACCGCGCCCCCGACCGCGCCCCAGTGATCAACATCGCTTGCGACGACCAAGGGGTGTTCTCGGTCGCCGATAACGGCATCGGCATCGACCCCGACCAAGCCGACCGGGTTTTCATGATTTTCCAGCGCCTGCACACCGCCCAGGCCTATGAAGGGACCGGGATCGGTCTGGCGGTCTGCCGCAAGATCGTCGAACGTCACGGGGGACGGATTTGGCTGGAATCGGAAGGCGAAGGCAAGGGAACCACCTTCTTCTTCACCTTGCCGGGCCCTGCCGAGCACCATGTGGTTGACTCGGGGCAAGCCCTTGGGCAGGCTGGCGGCCAACAACTCTCCTGAATGGAAATCGCGCCATGACCAAGTCGGAGCTGATCGCCCGCCTGGCGGAAAAGAACCCGCATCTGTACCAGCGTGACGTGGAACGCATCGTCACCACCATCTTCGACGAGATCGCCGACGCCTTGGCGCGGGGTGACCGGGTGGAATTGCGCGGGTTCGGCGCTTTCTCGGTGAAAAGCCGCGACGCCCGCCAGGGCCGCAATCCCCGCACCGGCGAACAGGTGGCGGTGGACGGCAAGGTGGTTCCGTTCTTCAAGACCGGCAAGCAACTGCGCGAGCGGTTGAACGCCGGCGACGAGTAACCGGCGCATGCGTTGGCTCGGCTGGCTGATCGCCACCCCCGTCGCTTTGTTGATCGTTGTTTTCGCCGTCGCCAACCGGCACGACGTGCGGCTGGAATTCTGGCCGTTGCCGTGGGCCGTCGACCTGCCGGTTTATCTGGTGGTGCTGGGCGTGCTGGCCAAGGGGCTGGTGCTGGGGGCCGTGGTCACCTGGCTGTCCGGCCATAAGACCCGGCGTCGGGCCCGAGAACAGCGTCGTCGCGCCGAATCGCTGGAACGTCAGTTGCGCGCGGCGGAAAGCGCCGCGGCGATTCCAGCCTTGCCGGTGGTCGCGGCCGAAACCGATCGCGCCGCCCACTAAGTCTTTACCTTCATCAAGGGTGCCGCCATGCCCAATCCGATCTATGTCGCCTTGGACACCACCAACGTCAATCAGGCCGCCGATCTTGCCGCCACCTTGAAAGGTCTGGTGGGGGGATTGAAATTGGGGCTGGAATTCTTTACCGCCAACGGCCCCGCCGGGATCGAAGCGATCACCGCACTGGGGGTTCCGGTTTTCCTGGACCTGAAGTTCCACGACATTCCCAACACCGTGGCCGGGGCCATGCGCGGCATCGCGCCGTTGGCGCCGCGTTACACCACCATCCATGCCACCGGCGGCTTCGCCATGATGAAGGCGGCCGCCGATGCCGCCCGTGACGCCGCCGACAAGGTGGGGCGTCCGCGGGTCAAGGTGCTGGCGGTGTCCATTCTGACCAGCATCGACCAGGCCGCCATGGAAGCGGTGGGGTTCCAGGGCAGCGTGCTGGAGCAGGTCAAGCGGCTGGCGGTGCTGGCCCAGGCCGCCGGCATCGACGGTCTGGTCTGTTCCCCGCACGAAGTGGAAACCGTGCGGTCCATGGTCGGCGATTCCTTGACCCTGGTGGTGCCCGGCATCCGCCCGGCCTGGTCGGAAGCCGGCGACCAGAAGCGGGTGATGAGTCCCAAGGAAGCCCGGATGCGTGGCGCCGACATTCTGGTCATCGGTCGCCCCATCACCGCCGCCAGCTATCCCGCCGACGCCGCCAAGCGCATCCTTGAGGAGTTGGAAGGGTGAGCGTCGCCGTCAAGATCTGCGGCCTGACCGACGAGGACGCCATCGACGCCGCCATCGAGGCCGGCGCCGATTACCTGGGTTTCGTGTTTTTCGCCAAAAGCCCGCGCAACATCGTCCCCGAACGCGCCGCCGAGCTGACGCAGTTCATCGAAGGGGTGGACAAGGTCGGCCTGTTCGTCGACGCCGAGGATGCTTTCCTGGACGAAGTGCTGGGCCATGTGCGCCTGGATCTGTTGCAATTCCACGGCACCGAAAGTCCGGAGCGGCTGGAACGCATCCGCGCCGAATTCGGCCTGCCGGTGATGAAGGTGCTGTCGGTGGAAAGTGCTGCCGATCTGGAGCGCGTCGCCGATTATGCCGAAGTGTGCGACATGTTGTTGTTCGACGCCAAGCCGCCCACGGGCTCGGACCTGCCGGGCGGCAACGCCGTCAGCTTCGACTGGAACATCCTGAAGGGCTTCAAGGCGCCGTTGCCGTGGATGCTGGCCGGTGGCCTGACCGCTGCCAACGTGGCCCAGGCCATCAAGGCCAGCGGCGCCAAGGCGGTGGATGTGTCGTCCGGGGTGGAAAGCGCGCCGGGGATCAAGGACGCCGCCAAGATCGCCGCCTTCATCAAGGCGGCCAAGGGCGAATGATTAGTAGAAGACCGAATCCCGTCATGGGATTTGGTTAGGCGCAACGCGCCGCGCGGCTTATGCCGCGGGAGGCAAGGGTTTCGGAAAAACCCGCCCGCCGCCTGAGGGGCCGTTGATCGAATCCTTATTGCGGCACGATCAGCTGCACGGTTTCCGGGGCGATGCTGATTTCGGCGGGCAGGCGGGCGACGATGTCGCCGTCGCCTTGCAAGGGCGCGCCACGCGGCCCCAGGATGACCATGGAATCCGCCGACACCACCATCACTTCAGGCAGTTCCGCCAGCTTGTTCATGGGCAGGGCCAAGCCATAGCGCATGACGCCGGCGACGCCGGATTTGGGCAGGATGCAGACTTCCAGCTTGGGGTTTTCCAAGTTGGCGCCGGGGGCGGCGATGAACGGGCCGCCGTAATAACGGCCCTTGCAGGCCACCGCCATGCGGCCTTCATAGGTTTCGCCGTTGGCGCGCACGGTGATTTCCGGGAAATCGTAGCCGAAAGCCTGTTTGACGCTTTCCACCACATAAGCCAGCTTGCCGGTGGCGCGTTTCAGCGCGATGTTGACCCCTTCCACCACATGGGCATCCAAACCGGCGCCGGCCATCAGCACGAAATGGCGGCCATTGGCGATGCCCAAATGGACGTTGCGGGCCGGCCCTTGGGCGATGGCGTGGGCGATCTGGTCGAAATTCTTGGGGTCCAGGCCGATTTCCAGGGCCAGGACGTTGGCGGTGCCCAAGGGGATGACCGCCAGGGCGACACCGCCTTGACCGGCCACCAAGCCGTTCACCACTTCGTTGACGGTGCCGTCGCCACCGGCGGCGACCACCACGTCGTAATCGGCGGGGCTGGCGGCGCGGGCGAATTCTTCGGCGTCACCGCGTCGGGTGGTCTGCAACGCGGTGACGATGCAGCCCTTTTGGCGCAGGCGTTCGACCACTTCGGCCAAGCGCTTCTTGCGGCGCCGGCCGGCGGTGGGGTTGTGGATGACGAGGAGCCGTCGCGGCTGAGCCGTCGCCATGGTGTGGTTGTCCGTCTGGATCATGCTTTGCGCCAACATAGGCATGGATATATCCCGGTCACAGAGGAATCCGTCATGAAGTTATTGTGACGGAATGTCGTCATTTCCATGAATTCTTTTGGCTTATCTACAATAGATATGTACTTCCACTAATGCCAGATACTAAAACCGCCTCAAGATTGTTTGAGACGGGTACCGGCCCATGAGTTTGGATTCCCTGCCGGAACGGCGTTACCGCAGCATTTGGATCTCGGATGTGCATCTGGGCACCAAGGGGTGCAAGGCGGAATATCTGCTGGATTTCCTCAAACACACCGAATCCGATCATTTGTATCTGGTGGGCGACATCGTCGATGGTTGGCGCTTGCGTCGGTCGTGGTACTGGCCCCAGGCCCATAACGACGTGGTGCAAAAGATCCTGCGCAAGGCGCGCAAGGGCACCGAGGTGGTGTTCATCCCCGGCAATCACGACGAATTCGCCCGCGGCTACACCGAACACAATTTCGGCGACATCAGCGTGGTCCCCCAGGTCATCCACGTCACCGCCGACGGCAAACGGCTGTTGGTGCTGCATGGCGACGCCTTCGACGGGGTGGTCAAATACGCCAAGTGGCTGGCCCATCTGGGTGACTGGGCCTACACCGTGGCGCTGTCGGCCAACCATTGGTTCAACCTGGTGCGTCGCCGCTTCGGCTACTCCTATTGGTCGCTGTCGGCCTATCTGAAGCACAAGGTCAAGAACGCCGTCCAATTCATCGACGATTACGAAATGACCATCGTCGAGGAAGCCCGCCGCCAAGGGGTGGACGGCGTGGTCTGCGGCCATATCCACCACGCCGAACTGCGTCAGGTGGACGGTATCACCTATGCCAATGACGGCGATTGGGTGGAAAGCTGCACCGCTTTGGTGGAACACGCCGACGGGCGTCTGGAAATCGTCGACTGGCTGGCGGTGGCGCCGGCGCCGGTGGCGATCCCCACATTGACCCAGGACGCGGTGAAGGAGAAGGAATGCGCATACTCGTGGTTTCGGATGCCTGGTTTCCTCAGGTCAACGGCGTCGTCCGCACGCTTGACACCCTAAGGCAGGAATTGGAACAGGCGGGCCATGCGGTGGACATGGTCACCCCCGATCGCTTCCGCTCGCTTCCCTGTCCCAGCTATCCCGAGATTCGTCTGGCGGTGAAGCCGGGCCGCAAATTGCGTCGTTTGATCGAGGACGCGCAGCCTTGCGCCATCCATATCGCCACCGAAGGCCCGTTGGGCTGGGCGGCGCGCAATTATTGCCGGCGACGCAAGATCCCCTTCACCACCGCCTATCACACCAAGTTCCCCGAATACATCCACGCCCGCTGGCGGGTGCCGTTGGGGCTGTCCTATGCGGTGATGCGGCGTTTTCACGGCGCTTCGTCCTGCATCATGGTCGCCACCCAAGGCATCGAGGACGAATTGGCCAAGCGCGGTTTCGACCGCATCGGCCGCTGGTCGCGCGGCGTCGACACCAATCTGTTCAAGCCGCGCCCCGAATGCAAACAGGCCGACGGCCCGTGGGGCGACATGGCGCGTCCCATCCACCTTTATGTGGGCCGGGTGGCGGTGGAAAAAAACATCCAAGCTTTCCTGGACCTGGATTTGCCGGGGTCCAAGGTGGTGGTGGGCGATGGCCCGCAACTGGAAGAATTACGCCGCAAGCACCCCGAGGTGCGTTTCGCCGGCGCCCGCTTCGGCGAGGATTTGGCCCGCCACTATGCCGGCGCCGACATCTTCGTCTTTCCGTCGCGCACCGACACCTTCGGATTGGTGTTGCTGGAGGCCTTGGCCTCGGGTCTGCCGGTGGCCGCCTATCCGGTTCCCGGCCCCCTGGACGTGATCGGCGAGTGCCCGGCCGGCGTGTTGTCGGACGATTTGCGCGACGCCGCCGTGAAAGCCGCCGCCATTGCCCCGCAAACCTGCCGCGACCACGCGCTCAGGTTCAGTTGGACCGCCTGCACCCGGCAATTCCTGGAAAACCTGCGGCCCTTCGAGCTGCTGGTGTGGGAAGACCGCGAAAGCGCGTGAGCATCAGCCCCTTGGTGGTGGCCAGACTGGGTCTTAATGCTGGTGGTCGTGGTCCGGCAGGTCTTCCACCGCATGCTGGTGGTCGTGGGGCTTCCAGGCATGTTTGGAATCGTCGTGGCCGTGGTCGTGGACGCCTTCAACCTCGTGGCCGTGCGGATGACTGTGCTGGTGCAGATGTTCGTGGCTGTGGGCGTGGGCGTGGGCGTGGCTGTGGGTCACGTCGCCATGGTTGTGTTCATGGGTATGCACATGGCTGTGTTCATGCTGGTGGGCGTGTTTGTGGCCGTGGCTGTGCGGGCCGTGATGGGAACCGTGCATGGATGCCTCCTGTCTTGGGGGCATCTTAACCGGACAGCAGGCCATTCTCCAGGGTGACGCGTCGTCGGGTCAGCGCCGACAGGGCGTCGTCGTCATGGGAAATCACCATCAGGGTTTGGGGCAGGCCGTCCAGCACCCGCAGCAAGCGGGTCCGGGCGTCGCGGTCCAACCCGTTGGTGGGTTCGTCCAGCAACAGCACCTGCGGCTTCATGGCCAAGATGGTGGCCAGGGCCACCAGGCGCTTTTGGCCACCCGACAATTTGTGGGTGACCCGATCCTCGAAACCGGACAGGCCGACCAAATCCAGTGCCTCGGTGGCCAGGGCGCGGGCCTGGGGGCGCGAACAGCCCTGGTTCAGCGGGCCGAAGGCCACGTCTTCCACCACGGTGGGGCAAAACAATTGGTCGTCGGAATCCTGGAACAACAGGCCGGTTCGGGCGCGCACCGCATGGAAATCGGCTTCGCGCCGGCATTCGGCGCCAAAGGCGCTGAGCTTGCCCTGGCTGGGCAGCACCAGGCCGACCATCAGATGGAACAAAGTGGTCTTGCCGGCGCCATTGGCCCCGCACAGCGCCACTTTTTCCCCTGCATGCAACATGAAATCCGCCCCCTTCAGCACCGGGCGGGCCGCCTCGTAGGCGAAATGGACGTCGTGCAACTGGAACAGGGGAAGGGGGGTCACGCCAAATCCAACACAGCCAACAGGGCACCGGTGACGGCCAAGGCCGCCGCGAAACCCCAATCCAGCCCGCTGGCGCGGTGTTCGTCAAGTAAATGCAGGTGGCCGTTGAAGCCGCGCAGTCGCATGGCGGCGTGGACCCGTTCGGCGCGTTCCAGGCTGCTGACCACCAGCATGCCCAGCAAATGGCCCAGGGATCGCCAGCAATGCAGGCTGGCGCGCGGACAAAAGCCGCGGGCCCGCATGGCCAGACGCAGGCGGGCATATTCGGCGCGCAACACGTCGACATAACGGGCCGACAGCACGAACAAGGCGACGAAGCGCGGCGGCACTCGCAGCCGGGCCAGGGCGTGGCCCAGCTCCGTCAGTTCCAGCGTGCCCAGCAACGCCAGCACGGACAGGGCGATGGCGCTGCCCTTGGTCAGGATCAGCACCGCCCGCCGGGTGCCTTCCAAGCCCCAATGCCAGTCGCCCCACGAAAACAGCGCCGGCCCACCCATGGTGAAAGGCAGGCTGAGCAGGGTCAGGATCATGAAGCCTTCCAGCGCCGCCAGCCGACGCAAGGTGGGGCCGGGCTGCAATCCGGCCAGCAGAGCCAAAAGGATCGCCGGCATCAGCGCGGCGATCGCGGCGGGCAGGCTGCGCAGGCACACCACCAGAAGCGCGAAGGCCAAGGCGGCCAGCACCCGGCTGCGCGGGTCCAGGCGGGCCAGCAGCGGCTTGGCCCGACACGGCGGCTCCAGCGCGGCGCTGGGGGAGAGGACCAGGGCGCTCATGATGTTTTCCCCCGGCGGGAGACGACCCAGGCATAGGCCCCGAACAGACCGATGATCAGGCCGATGCCGCCGACGATGTCGGACAGCCGGGCACGGGATTCCATGCGGTCCAATTGTTCCTTCAGCGGCGTCAATTGACGGGCGATGGCGGTTTCCAAATCGACATCGCTGGCGACGGAAGGCGATGGCGGCCGGCTGATCTGGCCGATGGCGGCTTCCGCCATATGCCCGTCACCGGATTCGAACTGGATGCGCACAGGGGCGTCGGAAGGGGGCGTATAACGGAACCGGCCTTCGGCATCGGTCTGCAGACGGGCGATGGTTTGGCCTTGGGAATCCAACACCTGCCCCTCGATTCCGATGGCGGCGCCGCCCCCGGCGAAATAGGCCTTGCCGCTGATCTCGGCGCCTTCTTGGGTCACGAACAGCTTCAGTTTGTGCGCCTGGGCCGGTTGGGCAACCAACAACAGGGCCAGCACGGCCAACAGGCGGATCATGGGCGCAGCTCCAGCGATTCGGGTTTGACCTTGGCCAGCAGGCCGATCATGGCGGCGGTGGCCACCGCCTCGACCGCCATCAACGGGATATAGGTCACCGCCAGGGCCTGTCCGGCGACCAGGAATTCGCGTCCCGACAGCGCCAGGGACAGGGCCACCATCACGGCGGTGCCGGCGACGGCCCCCATGGCGGCGACGGCCCCGGCCACAGCCGGTCGGGCCAGCAGGCGGCGGCCCAGCAGACCGGCCAGGGTGGCCGGCAAAGCGATGTTGGCCAGGTTGACCCCCAACACCACCACGCCGCCGAAACCGAACAAGGCGGCTTGCAGCACCAAGCCGACGGCGATGGCGGGAAAGGCGGCCCAGCCCAGCAGGATGCCGGCCAGTCCGCCCATCAACAGATGCACGCTGCTGACCCCCACCGGGAAATGCACCAGCGAGGCGACGAAGAACAACGCCGACAGCATGGCCGCCTTGGGCAGGCGTTCCGGCGTCAGACGGCGCAGGCCCAGGGCCATGCCGCCCACGGACAAAGCGGCGCCCGCCACCAGCACCGGAACCGAAACCACGCCGTCGGGAATGTGGGCCATTACTTCATGTCCACCGTTTTGACCCAGATCAGCCCGCCCAATTCGGTGGGCACCATCTTGCCTTCGGGATTCTTGGACTTCTTGCCGTCCACCAGGGCGGCAAAGCCCCACCAGCCGGCGCGCGGCATGGCATAAGCGAACTGCCCCTGGGCATCGGCCTTGATCACCTGGGTGATGAAGGGGTCCGAAGGGGCGTGGACGGAACCGTCGTTCTTCCATTCCACTTCGATCTCGGCGAACGGCACCGGCTTGCCGTCCTTCCTGACGACGCCGCGGAACAGATTGCCGGTCCACAAGCCATAGGGGCGGACCAGCGGTTCGATTTCCACCGGCAGGCCGACCAGCTTGTCCCAGCCTTCGCCCGAGCCCAGATCCACCACCACCTTGGAATAATGGATGATGTTCTTGCCTTCGCCCGGTTCCCAATAGGCGGCGGGTTCCACATAGAAGACGTAATCGGCGGGTTCGCTCAGTTTATGCGACAGGGTATAGGCGGTTTTGCCGTCGCCCTTTTTCACCGCCACCAGCGCCTTGGTCAAATCCTGATTGCCGACGGGGGAAACCACACCCATCCGCACCGGCTTGCCCATCTCCATCACCGGCCCGCCTTCCATCGGATGGGTGAAGGTCAAGTCCAGGCTGACACTGTGGTCGCCGGTTTCGGCGACGATATCGGCATTGGGGATGATTTCCTGGAAATGCGCCAGGGCCAGGCTGGGCGACAGGGACAAGGCGGCAAAGGCGGCCCAGGCAGTGATCGGTTGCGACATCGGATGACCCCCAAAAAATTATGCGACTTTGTGTTGGCGGTCAGCATAGCCCCGTCACTTCATCCTGCCAACCGGGAAAGATCGGACCCACCCAAATTCGCAGGTCGGCGGGGTGGGGCAGGGGATGGTCGGGCGTCCTGGGCTCTGCTACCATTCGGGCGACAAGAATGGTTTGGGAAGGGGTCCTTATGTCGCATCCGAACACCCTGCCGGCGTGGCGGGAACTGGAAGTGCATGCTCTGACCATGGGCGAGACGCACATGCGCGACATGTTCGCCGCCGACCCCCACCGCTTCGAACGGTTCTCTTTGCGGCTGGACGACCTGATCTTGGATTATTCCAAGAACCGTATCACCGTCCACACCATGGATCTGCTGCTGCGCCTGGCCACCGAGGCGGGGGTGGAAATCGCCCGCGATTCCATGTTCGCCGGCGAGCATATCAACTCGACCGAGGACCGCGCCGTCCTGCATACCGCCCTGCGTGGCGACCAGCGGCCGGAAGTGGCCGCCGTGCTGGACAAGATGCGTGACTTTTCGCAAGCGGTGCGCAGTGGCGACTGGAAGGGCGCCACCGGCAAGCCCATCGCCGACGTGGTCAATATCGGCATCGGCGGCTCTGACCTGGGGCCGGTGATGGTGTCGGAAGCGCTGCGTCCCTATCACAAGCCGGGATTGCGGGTTCGCTTCGTCTCCAACGTCGACGGCACTCACATGGCCGAGACGCTGAAGCTGTGCGATCCCGAAACCACGCTGTTCATCGTCGCGTCCAAGACCTTCACCACCCAGGAAACCATGGCCAACGCCCATACCGCCAAGGATTGGCTGGTCGGCGCCCTGGGCGAAGCGGCGGTGTCCAGCCATTTCGTGGCGCTGTCCACCAATGCCAAGGCGGTGGCCGAATTCGGTATCGATCCGGACCACATGTTCGAATTCTGGGATTGGGTGGGCGGCCGTTATTCCCTGTGGTCGGCCATCGGTCTGTCCATCGCGGTGGCCATCGGCTTTAACGATTTCCGCCGTCTGCTGGACGGCGCCGCCGCCATGGACCGCCATTTCCAGGACGCCCCCCTGGCGGAAAACATGCCGGTGGTGCTGGCGCTGTTGGGGGTCTGGTACAACAACTTCCTGGGCGCCCATGCCCATGCGGTGCTGCCCTATGACCAATATCTGCATCGCCTGCCGGCCTATCTGCAGCAATTGGACATGGAATCCAACGGCAAGGGGGTGGCCCGCGACGGCACTCCGGTGGCATGGCAGACCGGTCCGATCATTTTCGGCGAGCCCGGCACCAACGGCCAACACGCCTTTTACCAATTGATCCACCAGGGCACCAAACTGGTCCCGTGCGACTTTTTGGCCGCCGCCAACACCCACAACCCCATCGGCGACCACCACACGCTTTTGCTGTCCAACTTCCTGGCCCAGCCGGAAGCCTTGATGCGCGGCAAGACCCTGGACGAAGTGAAAGCGGAAAACCCGCAATTGACCGGACCCCAGGCGGCGCACCGGGTGTTCGCCGGCAACCATCCGACCAATACGCTTTTGTACAAGAAGTTGGACCCCTGCACCCTGGGCATGCTGATCGCCCTTTACGAACACAAGGTGTTCGTCCAGGGCATCGTCTGGGACATCAATTCCTTCGACCAATGGGGCGTCGAGCTGGGCAAGCAGCTGGCCAAGAAGATTCTGCCCCAGTTGAATGGGGCCGAGCCGCCCAGCGACCATCACGATTGTTCGACCGCCGGGCTGATCGCCATGGTGCGCGACTGGCGGGAATAAAAAACCCACCAAGCCCGTGGGCCGTTCATTATTCCTGCGGGGTGGGAATCTCACCGCCGAACACGTCCGGCCAAGTGGCCATCAGGGCGCAATCGACTTCTTCCAGGGTGGGCGTCAGGCCCAAATCCCACAGCGAGGTGACGCCGTGCTGGCTGATGCCACAGGGCACGATGCCGCCGAAATGCGACAGATCGGGTTCGACGTTGAGCGCGATGCCGTGGAAGGTCACCCAATGGCGGACGCGCACGCCGATGGCGGCGATCTTGTCTTCACGGCCCATGCCGCGGTTGACCCAGATGCCGACCCGGCCGTCGCGCAGCTCGCCCTTGACCTGGAAGGTCTCAAGGGTGCGGATGATCCATTCTTCCAGATCGCGCACATAGCCGCGCACGTCGCCGCCGCGCGCCTTCAAATCCAGCATCACATAAGCCACACGCTGGCCGGGGCCGTGATAGGTGTACTGGCCGCCGCGTCCGGTCTGGTAGACGGGAAACCGGTCGGGGTCCAACAGGTCCTTGGGATCGGCGCTGGTGCCGGCGGTGTAAAGCGGCGGGTGTTCCAAAAGCCACACGCATTCCGGCGCGGTGCCGGCGCGGATGGCGGCGACACGTTCTTCCATGAAGGCCAAGGCCTCGGGATAGGGGACGGGCTGGTCTGATATCCGCCATTCCATGGGATTCACCTTGGGAAAGTCCGCTTGATTAACCAGGGGCGATTTGGTATTCCCCTGTCTCCCCAGAAGCAAGCTCTTTTGGGGTTCTACCAGCGTGCGACCATGGCGGAACTGGTAGACGCGCACGCTTGAGGTGCGTGTGACGCAAGTCGTGGGAGTTCGAGTCTCCCTGGTCGCACCAACAAAAACCCGCTGTCTTCGGACAGCGGGTTTTTTGTTTCACCGACCAACATCCTTATAAAGCCCGGCGGCGTCTGAGCCGGCCCGGCACGGGCAGCGCCTATCTCAGCGGCGGCGCGTATAGCAAGCCGCCATCGGTCCACAAGGCGTTTTGGCCGCGTGCGATGCCCAAGGGGGCCAAGTTGCGTTGATAGAGTTCGGCGTAATTGCCGATGCTGGCGACGATCCGTTTGGCCCAGGCCGGATCCAGGCGCAGGGATGCGCCGAAATTGGGTTCCTCGCCCTTCAGGCGCCGGATCTCGCCATCGGTCGAGGGCGCGGCCTCCAGGTTCTTCATGCCCACACCCCGGGATTCGGCGATGATGGGGACCAGCAGGCTCCAGCGCACCACCGCGAACCATTCCGGGTCGGTGTTGGCGATGGCCGGGCCCAAGGGTTCGCGCGAGATGATGGTGTCCAGCAATTCCCACGAATTGTTCATGGCGGTCCGGCGGCTGCGTTGGGCCGCCAATTCGGTGCTGTCGCCGGTGACCACCGAACACCGACGTTCGGCGAAGGCGTTGAACTTTTCCTCGCTGGACGACAGGGCCAGAACCTTGGCGGTGCTTTGGCGCCGTGCCAGGTATTCCGTCAGGTTGGCGGCCGAGGTGGTGCCGCTTTGCACGCAGATGGTGGCGGCCCATGGATGGGGCTCGTCGGCCCATTTCATGAAACCCTGGCCGTCATAGAACGACACCACGGGAAAACTGGCGCCTTGGCTGGTGTCGCGTTCGAAGGTCCAGGTGGTCATGCCGAAAGCGACGTCCAGTTCGCCTTCGGCCAGGGCCAGGAACTTGTATTTGGTGGTGACCCGCTGCACCTGGATGGCACCGGGATTGCCCAGGATCGCGGCGGCCAAGGCCCGGCACAGATCGACTTCGAAGCCCACCGGGGTGCCATGATCGTCGAAACCGCCGAAACCGGGGGTTTGGTCGACCCCGCACACCACCTTGCCCCGTGCTTTGACGCGGTCGAGGATGGCGCCCGCCCGGGCCGGCAAAGCGGCAAGTCCCAGGATCAACACGGCCAACAGCCCAAGGGCGATCCGCTTAACCATCCGAGCCTCTTTCGCTTCTTCTCGGCTCATACTAGGGTATTGGCGGACGGAGAGACAATGCCCAGACTGATTCCACGCCCCGAGGAAATGCCTTCCAGCATCTTCCGCTATCTCGTCGCCCGCGCCGTGGTGGTGCTGGTGCTGATGGCCTTGGTGGCGGTGGCGGCAGTCCTGGGCCTGTTGCAGGCGCGCCAGGACAACGGCGTTCTGGCCGAGCTGCATCTGCCGCGTTTCCGTGCCGCCGTCCATTTGTCCATGGACGCCAACGCCGCCGCCGCGCTTTCGGTCCGCATGTCCACCGCCGCCAGCCAGGCGGAACGCCGTACCTTGCTGGACCGTCTGGCCGAACGCCACCAGGCCATGGAAGAGCATATCGCCGCCATGGTCGGAATCGGCGCCGATCCCGAATCCATCGCTGCCATCCGGCAATTGCGCGATTCCTTGATGGACGGGGGGATCGCGCTTTCCAGCATCGCCCAGGAAGAAATCACCCTGAAGGGCATGGACCAGAAAGAGCCATCCGTTCTGGGGCGTCTGGCCGAGTTGGAACAGCGTCGCCGCAATCTGGTGTTGCGCCAACAGGATCTGTCGTCGGAATTGGCTGGCTTCGTCACCGCCCTGGCCGCCGATGCCGGTCACCGGTTCGACGCCCAGCGCGACCAGGCCTCGCGCACGCAGTTGAAGGCGGTGGCGGTGGTGATCGCCTGTGCCCTGGCCGCCATGGTGGCGGTGGCCTGGATGTATATGGGGCTGCGGATCCACGTGGTGGACCGCATCCTGGCTCTGCGTGGCGCCATGCTGAACTGGCGCGGTGGCGTCGTCGAGGTGCCGCGCGACGGCAACGACGAAATCACCCAGATGTCCGACACCTTGGTCGAGCTGATCGGCGCGGTCGAACGCCGTAACCAGGAATTGGAAGTGATGGCGTCCACCGACGCGCTGACCGGATTGCTGAACCGTCGGCGCTTTTCGGAACGGGCCGAGGAAGAAGTTCGCCGCGCTTTGCGTTACGAGGCGCAATTGTCGCTGGTGGTGGGCGACATCGACCATTTCAAGGCGGTCAACGACGGTTGGGGCCATGACGTCGGCGATTTGGCCCTGCGCCATGTGGCGACCGTCTGGCGGGGCCAATTGCGGGACGTGGATCTGGCGGCCCGCATGGGCGGCGAGGAATTCGTCGCCCTGCTGCCCGAGACCGCCGCCATGCCGGCCCATCTGGTGGCCGAACGTATCCGTACCATGATCGCCGACCAGCCCTTGACCACGCCGGGAGGGTCGGTTCTCAGCTTGACCATTTCGCTGGGGGTGGCGACCCTGTTGCCGGGCGAAAGTCTGGCCGATTTGATGCGTCGTGCCGACCAGGCCATGTATCAGGCCAAGGGGGCGGGGCGAAACGTGGTCCGGCTGGCGTCATGAGCGGTTCCGGGGTTCGGATTTCCGAAAATTACCCGGCCTTGTCACTGATCGGGCCTTGTCGTTTGTCGTTGAACGGCGTATGCGATGATTTCCGCCGAAATCGGCGTTTTGAACTTGAAATAAAATTACCCGAGGGCGTCTTGTTATGAGCATGTCGGACGAATTGCGCGACAGCGCGTTGGAATACCATCGCCTTCCCTCGCCGGGGAAGATCAGCGTCACCCCCACCAAGCCGCTGGGCACCCAGCGCGACCTGGCGCTGGCCTATAGCCCGGGTGTGGCCGCCGCTTGCGAAGAAATCGTCCGTGATGCCGACACCGCCTCGGAAGTGACCGCGCGTGGCAATCTGGTGGCCGTGGTCACTAACGGCACCGCCGTGCTGGGCCTGGGCAATATCGGCCCGCTGGCCGCCAAGCCGGTGATGGAAGGCAAGGGCGTGCTGTTC
>DISD01000089.1:0-23521 GCA_002435715.1 Rhodospirillaceae bacterium UBA6219 | reverse complement strand
ACGACCAGCACGGCACCGCCATCGTGGTGGGCGCCGCCATGGTCAACGCGCTGCGCATCGTCGGCAAGGATATCGGCAAGGTCAAGCTGGTGGCGTCGGGCGCCGGCGCTGCCGCTTTGGCCTGCATCAACCTGTTGGTCAGCTTGGGCGTCAAGCGCGAGAACATCTGGGTCACCGACATCAAGGGCGTGGTCTACAAAGGCCGTAACGAATTGATGGACCCCTACAAGGAAATCTTCGCCCAGGAAACCGAGGCGCGGACCCTGGACGACGTCATCGGCGGCGCCGACATCTTCCTGGGCCTGTCGGCGCCCCGCGTGCTGACCGGCGACATGGTGGCCAAGATGGCCGACCAACCCATCGTATTCGCCCTGGCCAACCCGACCCCGGAAATCCTGCCCGAGGAAGTCAAGGCGATGCGCAAGGACGCCATCATCGCCACCGGTCGGTCCGATTACCCGAACCAGGTCAACAACGTCCTGGTCTTCCCCTATATCTTCCGCGGCGCCCTGGATGTGGGCGCGACCCAGATCAACGAGGAAATGAAGCTGGCGGCCACCTATGCCCTGGCCGAGCTGGCCATGGCCGAATCCGATGAACGGGTGCGCGCCGCCTATGGCGAACAGCCGCTGTCCTTCGGGCCGGAATATCTGATCCCCAAGCCCTTCGATTCGCGTCTGATCCTGAAGATCGCCCCCGCCGTCGCCCGTGCCGCCATGAGCTCGGGGGTGGCGCGCCGGCCCATCATCGACTTCTCGGCCTATCTGGAACGCCTGTCGCAATGGGTGTTCCGTTCGGGTCTGGTGATGAAGCCGGTCTTCGACCGCGCCAAGCAGGACACGCGTCGCGTGGTGTTCTGCGAAGGCGAACAATCCCGCGTGTTGCTGGCCGCCCAGGCGGTGGTGGACGAAGGCATCGCCTTCCCCATCCTGATCGGCCGCCGCGACGTGGTCGGCAAGCGCATCAAGGATTTGGACCTGCGCCTGCGCTTTGACGAAGATTTCGAGCTGGTCGATCCCCAGGACGACCCGCGCTACAACGATTATTGGCGCAACTACCACACCCTGATGGAGCGCAAGGGCGTCAGCCCCGATTACGCGCGGACCGTGGTGCGCACCCGTAACACGGTGATCGGGACCTTGATGGTGCGCCGCCGCGAGGCCGATTCCATGATCTGCGGCACCGTCGGCCGCTATGACAAGCATTTGGAACACATCGTCGACGTCATCGGCATCAAGGAGAGCGTCAAGGTTCCGGCGGCCATGAATCTGCTGATCATGCCCCAGGGGACCTTCTTCATCTGCGACACCTATGTCACCGCCGACCCGACGCCCGAGCAGATCGTCGAAAACACCCTGTTGGCGGCGGAAGAAGTGCGCCGTTTCGGCATCGAACCCAAGGTGGGCTTCCTGTCCCATTCCAATTTCGGTGCGCGGGACACGTTGTCGGCGCAAAAGATGCGGGCCGCAATCGCGTTGCTGCACGAACGCGCCCCCTATCTGGAGGCGGATGGCGAAATGCACGCCGACGCGGCGCTGGAAGAGGAGATCCGGGCGCGGATTTTCCCAAACTCCCACTTGAAGGGACAGGCGAACCTGTTGATTATGCCGAACCTGGACGCGGCGAACATTTCGTTCAACCTGTTAAAGGTTCTGGGGGAAGGCCTTTCGGTCGGCCCGATCCTGATGGGCGCCGCGTTGCCGGCCCATATTCTGACGCCTTCGGCGACCGTGCGGAACATTGTCAACATGACCGCCTTGGCCGCCGTGGACGCCCAGATGGCAGCCCATCAGCGGGGGTAGTTTGGAGCAAAGCCAAGACAGCAGACACGAACCGGCCCGGCTGGAGATCGAGGACGACCTTTACGGCCTCGATCCCGATTTCGTGCACGCTGTCGAGGATGCGTTGGAAAAGGGCGACGCCGAAGCCGCCGCCGCCCTGACCGACCCTTTGCATTATTCCGACGCCGCCGATTTGTTGGAACGTCTGAGCCCGGAAGACCGGGTGCGGTTGGTCGAGGTGCTGCGCGCCGATTTCGAGCCGGAAATCCTGACCGAGCTGGACGAAAGCGTCCGTGACGCGGTGATCGCGGCCCTGGGCTTCGCCGATTTGGCCACCGCCATTTCCGAACTGGATTCGGACGACGCGGTGTGGCTGGTTTCGCAGTTGGACGAGGACGAGCGCAACCGGGTGCTGGACGCCCTGGGATCCGAGGACCGCGCCATCGTCGTTCAGGGCCTGTCCTATCCGGAATATTCCGCCGGCCGTATGATGCAGCGGGAATTGGTGGCGGTGCCGGCCTATTGGACGGTGGGCGAAACCATCGACTACCTGCGCGCCAGCACCACCATTCCCGAAGATTTCTACGACCTTTACGTGGTCGACCCGCGTCATCGGCCCATCGGCAAGATCGGTCTGGCCAAGTTGGTGCGCTCGAAGCGCCCGGTGCGCCTGCGCGAGATCATGGATGCCGAAAGCGTCATCGTCCCGGTCGCCGCCGACCAGGAAGAAGTCGCCTTCCTGTTCCGCCAGCATGACCTGGTGTCGGCGCCGGTGGCCGACGGCGTTGGCCGTCTGGTCGGCGTCATCACCGTCGACGACGTGGTCGACGTCATCGACGAAGAAGCCGCCGACGACATGCTGCGTCTGGCCGGCGTGCCCGACACCGATCTTTACCGCGCCGTCAAGGACACGGTAAAGGCGCGTATTCCGTGGCTGTTGGTCAACATGGGCACCGCAATCATGGCGTCGTCAGTCATCGGATTGTTCGAAGCCACCTTGGAAAAGATCGTCGCCTTGGCGGTTCTGATGCCCATCGTCGCCGGCCTGGGCGGCAATGCCGGTACCCAGACCCTGGCGGTGGCAGTGCGTGGTCTGGCCACCAAGGAACTGGATTCCGACAACGCTTTACGCATCATCGGCAAGGAAATCCTGGTCGGTGCCATCAATGGTTTGGCCTTGGCTTGCATCATCGGTCCCATCGCTTGGGCTTGGTTCGACATGCCCATGGTCGGCGTGGTCATCGCCGCCGCCGTGGTGTTCAACCTGTTGGTCGCCGGGCTGATGGGCTCGTTGATCCCACTGACTTTGGAAAAGTTCGACGTCGATCCGGCGGTGGCGTCGTCCATCTTCCTGACCATGTGTACCGATTCCCTGGGCTTCTTCGCCTTCCTGGGGTTGGCCACCCTGTTCCTGCTGTGATTCTTGACTCCTGTCATAAAGAGGCGTTAAATAGGGCTGTAAGTAAGAGGCAGACGAGGTTAAGTATCCCTCTGAAGGTCTCTAGAGCTCCGGCCAACAGTTTAGGCTTCATGTGAAGCAACCGCGCCGGAAGGGAGGGTGTGTAACGGCATGACACCGCCGGGTAAGCAAGGAGATGCCGCTTAGATGGTATCTTCATGGTGTGAAAATCTAAGGTACTCCTATCGGCAGTACGCCGAATACTAAGGCTAGTGTAGCCGCAAGCCGAAAGCCCCGCGATGAGCGCTGATCCGCCCGCGGGGCTTGGCTTTTGTTTTTTCCTGAATTTGTCGGATTTCTGCGGCGGTGTGAAACCTTGGGTTTCCTTCCGTGGGGAATAAGTGCGCCAAGATATTGCCGCAATGCAAAATAATCGTTTATGAATATTCCGGTGTTTCATGCGGCAGTGGAAAGGCAGTCATGATTTTGGCGCACCTATTTCCCGGTAAAACTTGTTTGTATACTTTTGGCCGAGTTGAAGAACACTGTCCTAACTCTGATCTTCCCTCTTTCTGCAAGGGATCGCTCTGATCCGAACTCTGCGCTGTTCACGGGTTTTGGTGGTCGTCGGACGGCCCGGGATGAACCGTCGGCGCATGTGGGGGAGTGCCTCGTCATGTGGCTTTTATTTCTTCTGGTTCTCGCCATCGCCTTCATCATCTTCGCCACCGCACGGCTGAAGATGCACGCCTTTCTGGCTTTGCTGTTGACCGCTTTCGGTTTCGGAATTTTGTCCGGCATGCCCTTGGACAAGGTGGTCAAGTCGGTCAATGACGGGTTCGGCGGCACCATCGGCTATATCGGTATCGTCATCATCCTGGGCTCGGTCATCGGCACCTTCCTGGAAAAGTCCGGCGGGGCCTGGCGTCTGGCCGAAGGCATCTTGAAGATGAGCGGCAAGAAGAACGTGCCGCTGACCATGTCCATCATGGGCTACGTGGTGTCGATCCCGGTGTTTTGCGATTCGGGTTTCGTCATCTTGTCGTCCTTGAACAAGGCATTGGCCAAGCGGGCCGGCATTTCCCTGGCGGCCGGCGCCATCGCGCTGTCTCTGGGGCTTTACGCCACCCACACCATGGTGCCGCCGACCCCCGGTCCCATCGCCGCCGCCGGCATCCTGAACGCCGACCTGGGCCTGGTGATCCTGTGGGGGATGATCGTCGCCGCCATCGCTTGCGCCGCCGGCTGGCTGTTCGCCGTCACCATCGCCGCCAAGGTCGACGTGCCGCCCTATAAGGAAGGTGAAGAGCCGGAAGACCTGCCCAACCTGGATCGGGCGCCGAGCGTGTTGTCCAGTCTGCTGCCCATCTTCCTGCCCATCATCCTGATCGTGCTGAAATCCATCGCCGACTTTCCGTCCAAGCCGTTCGGCACCGGTGAGGTGGTGGGTATCCTGGCTTTCGTCGGTCAGCCGGTGGTGGCCTTGTTGATCGGTTTCGGCCTGGCGCTGTTCCTGCCGAAAAAGCTGGATCGCGACATGCTGAGCAATTCCGGCTGGTTGGGTCAGGCCATCGTGTCGTCGGCCATCATCATCATGATCACCGGGGCCGGCGGTTCTTTCGGCAAGGTGTTGCAGAATTCCGGCATCGCCAATGTGGTGGGCCAGGGGCTGTCCACCTGGCACATGGGCATCTTCCTGCCCTTCCTGATCGCCGCCGGCATCAAGACCGCGCAAGGCTCGTCCACCGTGTCCATCATCACCACCGCCGGCCTGATGGCGCCGCTGATGGCGCCGCTGGGCTTCGACGAGCCGACGGCGCGGGCCTTGGTGGTCGTCGCCATCGGCGCCGGCGCCATGGTGGTCAGCCATGCCAATGACAGCTTCTTCTGGGTGGTCACCCAATTTTCCAACATGACCCCGGAACAGGGCTATCGTTTGCAGACCCTGGGCACCTTGGTGCAGGGATTGGTGGGCGCCATCGCGGTGTTCGTGATCGCCACCCTGGTTCTGTGACAACCGATCACGGCGGCATCCGGGAAACCGGGGGCCGCCGTTTTCCTGGATGAAGGATCGCATCATGACTTGGTCCCTCGATCCCCGCACCTTCCTGCGGTCGTTGTTCGACAAAGCCGTGGCCGCCGCCCTGCCCAGTGAGCAGATCGGCCAGCATCTGCCGTCGCCGCCGAAAGGCCGCACCCTGGTGGTGGGGGCGGGCAAAGGCGCCGCCGCCATGGCCCGGGCGGTGGAAGACGTGTGGCAAGGTCCGCTGTCCGGTCTGGTGGTCACCCGTTACGGCCATGGTTTGCCGACCCGGGCCATCGAAGTGGTGGAAGCCGGCCACCCCAATCCCGATGCCGCCAGTCAGGCGGCGGCATCACGCATTTTGGCCATGGCCGGCGAATTGGGGGCCGACGATCTGCTGCTGTGTCTGATTTCCGGCGGCGGCTCGGCCCTGATGGTGCAACCGGCGCCGGGTCTCAGTCTGGATGACAAGAAGGCGGTGACCCGTGAATTGCTGCGCTGTGGCGCCGCCATCGACGAAATCAACACCGTGCGCAAGCATCTGTCGGCGATCAAGGGCGGGCGCTTGGCCGCTGCCGCTTGGCCGGCGCAAGTGGTCACCTTGATGATTTCCGACGTGCCCGGCGACGATCCGTCGGTGATCGCCTCGGGGCCGACGGTGCCCGATCCGTCCACTTTCGCCGATTCCTTGGCGGTGGTGGACAAATACGGCATCTCCATCCCCGAATCGGTGCGTCGACATTTGACAGAGGGCGCCGAGGAAAGCCCCAAGCCGGGTGACCATCGATTGGCCCAAGCGGTGGCCACTTTGGTGGCGACCCCTCAGGTGGCGTTGGAGGCGGCGGCATCGGCGGCACGCGAAGCCGGCATCACACCGCTGATCCTGGGCAATTCCATCGAAGGCGAGGCCCGCGACGTCGCCAAGGTGATGGCCGCCATTTCCCGGCAGGTGGCCGCCCATGGCCAGCCGCTGCCGGCACCTTGCGTGCTGCTGTCCGGCGGCGAGACCACGGTGACCGTCCATGGCAAGGGGCGGGGCGGGCGCAATGCCGAGTTCCTGCTGGCCTTGGCGGTGGCCTTGGACGGTCAGGCCGATATCTGGGCCATCGCCTGCGACACCGACGGTATCGATGGGACCGAGGACAATGCCGGGGCCATCCTGACCCCCGATTCCCTGGCCCGTGCCCGGGCTTTGGGGGTGGATGCCAAGGCATGTTTGGCCGACAATGACGGCTATGGGTTCTTTGCCGCCTTGGGCGATCTGGTGGTCACCGGGCCGACACGAACCAACGTCAACGATTTCAGAGCCATCTTGATCCTGCCTTCGACGTGACCCATCCCCCTTTGACGGAGTTTTCCATGACCGGACAAAAACCCGTTTGGCTGATTACCGGCTGTTCCACTGGCTTCGGCCGCGAATTGGTGCGCGTGGTCCGCGCCCAGGGCTATCGCGTGGTGGCGACCGCTCGCAATCCGGCCAGCTTGGACGAATTCGCCGCGGATTCCGAGGTGTTGGTCCTGCCGTTGGACGTGACCCTGCCGTCCCAGGTGAGCAGCGCGGTCCAGGCGGCCGAGGCCCGTTTCGGCCAGATCGACGTCCTGGTCAACAATGCCGGCTACGGCTACCTGTCGGCGGTCGAGGAAGGCGAGGAGTCCGAGGTGCGCGCCATGTTCGAAGCCAATGTCTTCGGCTTGGCGTCCATGACCCAGGCGGTGCTGCCCGGCATGCGGGCACGGCGTCAGGGGCATATCGTCAACATCTCGTCCATGGGCGGGATCATCGGTTTTCCCGGCATCGGCTATTACAACGCCACCAAGTTCGCCGTCGAAGGCCTGTCGGAAGCCTTGGCCAAGGAATGTGCCCCCTTGGGCATCAAGGTCATCGTGGTCGAACCCGGACCGTTCCGCACCGATTGGGCCGGTCGCTCGTTGAAGGTGCCGGCCACCCCCATCGCCGATTACGCCGAAACCGCCGGGGCGCGCCGCGCCGCCGTCCAGGGCTATAGCGGCAAGCAGCCGGGGGATCCGGTCCGTGCCGCCCAAGCCATCGTCACCGCCGTCAAGGCCGAGAACCCGCCGTTGCATCTGGTGTTGGGCAAGGTGGCGTTCGAGCAGGTCGAGGCCAAGCTGGCGGCCTTCGGCCAGGAATTGGCCCAATGGCGTGACCTGTCTTTGTCGGCGGATTTCCCAACTGGGGAATAAGCCGCCAGGAGAATAAACAACGGCCCGCCGAAGGGCGGGCCGTTGTTGTTTTCAGTTCAAGCTGCCGTGGCAGTGCTTGTACTTCTTGCCCGATCCACAGGGGCAGGGGGCGTTGCGCGGGGTCGCCCCCCAGGTGGACGGGTCGTTGGGATTGGCGGTGCGGTTGCGCACGGTCCCGGCACCCGCGATGCCGGCTTCGGCGGCGGCATCGGCAAAGGCCGGGTCCTGGCGGCTTTCGTGCATTTCCTGCTGGCGCGGCGTCAGGCTTTGGTTGACTTCGTCCTCGGACGGGCCGACGCGCAGTTCCACATGGGCCAGCACGCTGGTGACGCGTTCGCGCAAATCGTCCAGCATCTGTTCGAACAGGTTGAAGGCTTCGCGCTTGTATTCGTTCAGCGGATCGCGCTGACCATAGGCGCGCAGGCCGATGCCCTGACGCAGGTGATCCAATTGCAGCAGGTGTTCCTTCCAGGCCTGGTCCAGGATCTGCAGCAACAGGCTTTTTTCCACCATACGCATGATCTCGGGGCCGTATTCGGCGGCCTTGGACGCCATCTTGCGGTCCACGGTATCGGTGATGCGGTGGCGGATTTCCTGGTCGGCGATGCCTTCTTCCTTGGCCCAATCGGCGATGGGCAGGTCCAGGTTGAACACGCGCAGCACTTCTTCGTGCAACAGCGCGGTGTTCCATTCCTCGGCATAGGCGCGTTCGGGAATGGCACGGGCGACCAATTCACCGATCACTTCGTGACGCATGGCGGCGACGTCGTCGGCGACGTCTTCGGCCTGCATCAATTCCTTGCGCTGTTCGTAGATGACCTTGCGCTGGTCGTTCATGACGTCGTCGAACTTCAGCAGGTTCTTACGGACGTCGAAATTGCGCGCTTCCACCTTCTGCTGGGCCTTTTCCAAGGCCTTGTTGATCCAGGGGTGGATGATGGCTTCGCCTTCCTTCAGGCCCAGCTTGCGCAGCATGCCGTCCATGCGTTCCGAGCCGAAGATGCGCATCAAATCGTCTTCCAGGGACAGGAAGAACTTCGACGCGCCGGGGTCGCCCTGACGCCCCGATCGGCCGCGCAGCTGGTTGTCGATGCGACGGCTTTCATGGCGTTCGGTACCGACCACGTACAGGCCGCCGGCTTCCATGGCCTTGGCCTTCAGGGTCTCGATCTCGGCGGCGATGGCGGCTTCGCGCTTGGCCTTTTCCGCTTCGTCGGCGATGTCGGCCAGTTCCAGGCGCACCCGCATGTCCAAATTGCCGCCCAGCTGGATGTCGGTGCCGCGACCGGCCATGTTGGTGGCGATGGTCACCGCGCCGGGCACGCCGGCCTGGGCCACGATATAGGCTTCCTGCTCGTGATAACGGGCGTTCAGCACCTGGTGGGTGATCTTCTTCTTCTTCAGCAGTTCGGACAGCAATTCCGACTTTTCAATGCTGGTGGTGCCCACCAGAACCGGCTGGCCACGCCCCTGGCATTCCTGGATCAGGGTGACGATGGCGTCGAACTTTTCGCCCGCCGTGCGATAGACCTCGTCATCGGAATCGATACGGCTGACCGGGCGGTTGGTGGGCATGTCCACCACTTCCAGGTTATAGATTTCCTGGAATTCGCCGGCTTCGGTCATGGCGGTGCCGGTCATGCCCGACAGCTTGGGATAAAGACGGAACAGATTCTGGAAGGTGATGGAGGCCAGAGTCTGGTTTTCGTTCTGGATGGTGACGCCTTCCTTGGCTTCCAAGGCCTGATGCAGGCCCTCGGAATAGCGGCGTCCTTCCATCATGCGGCCGGTGAATTCGTCGATGATGACGACCTTGTCGGCCTTGACGATGTAGTCCACATCCTTGGTGAACAGCTTGTGGGCGCGCAAAGCCTGGTTGACGTGGTGGACCAGGCTGACATTGGCGACGTCGTACAGGTTGCCGCCTTCCTTCATCAGGCCGGCTTCCACCAGCAATTGCTCGGCGTGTTCGGTGCCCGTTTCGGTCAGGGTGACGGCGCGGGCCTTTTCGTCCTTTTCGAAATCGCCTTCCACCAAGAGCGGAATGATGCGGTCGACCAGACGATACAGTTCCGAATTGTCCTCGGTGGGACCGGAAATGATCAGGGGCGTGCGCGCTTCGTCGATCAGGATCGAGTCCACTTCGTCGACGATGGCGTAATTGAAGGGCCGGTGGACCATTTCTTCCAGCCGGAACTTCATGTTGTCGCGCAGATAGTCGAAGCCCAATTCGTTGTTGGTGCCGTAGGTGACGTCGCAGGCATAGGCGGTGCGGCGCTGGTCGTCGTCCAGACCATGATGGATGATGCCGACGGTCAGGCCCAGGAAGCGGTAGACCCGGCCCATCCATTCGGCGTCGCGCATGGCCAGGTAATCGTTGACGGTGACCACATGGACGCCGGCGCCGGTCAGGGCGTTCAGGTAAACCGGCAAGGTGGCGACCAGGGTCTTGCCTTCACCGGTGCGCATTTCGGCGATCTTGCCGTAATGCAGCACCATGCCGCCCACCAGCTGCACATCGAAATGCCGCATCTGCAATATGCGGCGGCTGCCTTCGCGCACCACGGCGAAAGCCTCCGGCAACAAATCATTGAGTGATTCACCCTGCTCCAAACGCCGCCTGAATTCCGGGGTTTTGGCTTGAAGCGCCTCATCGGAGAGTTCAGAGATTACAGGCTCAAGGGTGTTGATGCGGGCAACGGCCTGCCGGTATTGTTTGAGCAGGCGGTCATTGCGGCTACCGAAGACGGACTTTAACAATCTGGAAATCATGCTGTCATTTTCTGTGGCTGATATTGCAAACAAATAAAAAGGGTGAGGCGCTCACCTCACCCTGGCGCGGAATCAACACGCTCAACCAGCGGCTTTTTGCAAGAACCGCACGGGATTTTGCGCGACCCCCTTGTAACGCACCTCAAAATGCAGGTGATTACCGGTGGAGCGCCCGGTGTTGCCCACCCGTGCTATCTCATGTCCGCGCCGCACTACCTCGCCCACCTGTACCAATACCCTGGAAGCATGGGCGTAGCGGGTCATAATCTGGTTGCCGTGATCAAGCTCGACCATATTACCATACTGGGGGTGCAGCCCCGCGAACACCACTACGCCACCGGCAGAGGCATAAATCGAAGTGCCTTCAGGAACCATGTAATCCACACCTTCGTGTAGCGCATTCTGGCCGGTGAATGGATCCAGGCGCCAGCCAAAATTGGATGAATACCAGCTGGATCGGACTGGTGCAACCGAAGGAAGCATCTTTTTATCCAGCCTGTCCTGCTGCAACAACGTCTCCAGCGCGACCAGCTTGTCACTGCGGTCACCCAGCAATACACTCAAGCCCTCCAACTGCTCGCCCAAGGATTTCATTGATACCTCTTGTTGCGGCGAGGCCGGCAAATAGGGGCCACCCCGTGCGGGGGCGAGGTCAAACGAAAACTCGCTAGGCTTCATACCGCTCAGCTTGGCGAGTCTTGCCCCCAGGCCATCCAGACGCTGTAACTGTGCCTGCATCTGCCCAAGGCGAACCGCCATTGCATCCAGACTCTGACGCAGGTAAACCTCCTGTTTACGCTGCTCTTCGGCTTGCGCACTCGCCAGCCAAGTGCGTAACTCATCGCTCATCACCCCGGACTGCAGGCGAACGATGGCATACTGCGCCATCAACACCGCAGTAACGAATAGAATGGCCATCACCAATCCCGCAATAAACACATGCACACCAGTCAGAGTCAGGCTGCGTGCTTTTGCAAAACGGCTGGAAACCAGAATAATATTCACGCCATACTCCTTCTACGGGACTACCTGAAAACTGTGACACATCACCTGAACGCCTTCATTAATTCCAATCCCAATCTGCGCTCACTGGCACAAGTGGTCGGGCAATTATCCCTGTTGCAGCGCCATTTTCAAGCGATCGTCCCTCCCACACTTGCTCAAAGCAGCCGCGTTGCCTGCTGCGCTGACGGGCATCTGACACTGGAGGCGGACAACGGTGCTGTGGCCGGAAAACTGCGCCAACTTACCCCCCAGCTAATTTCCTCATTTCGAACAAGGGGATGCGAGATTACTGGAATTCAGATTCGGGTGCAAGCAAGCAACACGCCCCCCACTGCACCCGCCCACCCAAGGTTACTCGGCCAGCAGGGCAGGCAAGCCCTTGAGGCGCTCGCTGAAGAACTACCCGGCAACAGCCCTCTAAAATCATCACTTCAACGAATGATCAAGCGTGCACGCTAACCATTAAGCTGCAGATGCACACGGATAACGCACTCCATCATGCCAGTTTGGCAAAATCGGCAAACAGTGATAACCCTTACTGGTGCACCCAAATGTTGCCCGTAAGAGCCCGTGTTCATCCGTGGCAACCGCTTTTTCCAGGCTAATTGAAAACGCGCCAGGCAGACAAGCCGAAGCGTTCCAGCAAATACAACACCACGAACACCAGCAGCAGGAACACGACAAACTGTGCGAGCTGCACAGCCCACTTGAGATAGCGCGCATCACGCAAGAAAAGATAGGCCCCCACAGCCACCACCACAAACAGGGCCGACAACAACAGGATCAGCCGAATCAACATGCGTCAAGCCACCTGTAGTTGCAGACGCAGAAAATCCGGCGCTTCCTCCTTGTTGTCGAAGGCGACAAATTCCCATGCCTGCTCATCTGCCAGCAGGGCGCGGCACAGTGCATTATTCAGGGCATGACCAGACTTGTGCCCCGAAAAAGCACCAATCAGCGGATGCCCGAGTAAATACAAATCCCCAATCGCATCCAGCACCTTGTGCTTGACGAATTCATCCTCGAACCGCAATCCGTCCGGGTTGATCACACGGTATTCATCCATCACGATGGCGTTATCCAGATTGCCGCCCAGCGCCAGCCCCTGCGCGCGCATATACTCCACCTCCTGCATAAACCCGAAGGTGCGGGCACGACTAACTTCTTTCACATAGGATTGCTTGCCCAGATCCACAGTCACCTTCTGTTTTGTACCGGTAAACACCGGATGGGCAAAATCAATGGTGAAATTGAGGCGGTAGCCATTGTAGGGCTCGAAGCGAACCCATTTGTCACCATCTTTCACCTCGACTGTCTTCCTGATGCGAATGAATTTCTTCGCGGCATCCTGTTCAACGATTCCGGCGGATTGCAGCAGGAAGATGAAGGTCCCCGCGCTGCCATCCATGATGGGTAGCTCGGGACTGGTCAGTTCCACGATGGCATTATCGATGCCCAAGCCTGACAAGGCAGACATCAGATGCTCGATTGTCGCCACCCGCACCCCGTTGGCCTCGAGACAGGTGGATAAGCGCGTATCGTTCACCGCCCTCGCCTCGGCACGGATATCCACCGGCTGCGGCAAATCCACACGGCGAAATACGACCCCCGTATCCGCAGCAGCCGGACGCAGGGTCAGATAGACCTTTTCGCCGGTGTGCAGCCCGACGCCTGTCGCCTCGACCATTGTCTTCAAAGTACGTTGCTTGACCATTTTGTCTTACCCGACACAACTCCCGCGCAGTTTAACATGGCGCCACATCGCACCTGCTGCGCCACTCGCTCCTGCGCTCATTTTTTCAATCTGCCTGCTTGCGCAGGAATGAAGGGATATCCAGCGTCTCCACTCCGGATTGCTTCATCGCTTCAACCGCCTCACGGTTGCGTCCGGAACGCCAGACAGACGGCGTTTCCAGCGCGTCGAAATCGGCCAGCGGCGCATCATGCGTGCCGGTGCGCTGCTGCTTCTCGTAAGCCAGTACCGGTTTGGCTTGCGGCTTGCGCAGTGAGCCGAGGCCGGTTGCCACGATGGTCACACGCAGCTCATCACCCATGTTTTCGTCAAATACCGAACCCACGATCACCGTGGCTTCCGCAGCAGCGAACTGGAAGCAGTTCATCACCTCATGGAATTCTTCCAGCGTGATGTTGCTGCTCGAGGTGATGTTGACCAACACCCCTCGCGCGCCGGACAGATCGACGTCTTCCAGCAGCGGGCTGGCGATCGCCTGTTCCGCGGCACGCTGTGCCCGCCCTTCGCCGGCAGCGGAAGCCGCGCCCATCATCGCCATGCCGTTCTCCGACATCAGCGTGCACACATCGGCGAAGTCCACGTTGACCATGCCCGGCACGTTGATCACCTCGGCGATGCCCGCCACCGCACCCTGCAAAACACCGTTCGCCGCCTTGAACGCTTCCGGCAGCGTGGTTTTGCCGCCCAGCACTTCCATCAATTTGGCATTCGGCACGATGATGAGCGAATCGACATACATCGCCAATTCCTCGATGCCGGTTTGCGCCAGCGCCATGCGCCTTCCCTCGAACAGGAACGGCTTGGTCACCACCGCCACGGTGAGGATACCCATTTCCTTGGCCACCTGCGCCACGATCGGGGCGGCGCCCGTGCCGGTGCCGCCCCCCATCCCCGCAGTGATGAACACCATATTGGCATCACCAATAATTTCGGCGATGCGCTCCCGATCCTCTTCGGCTGCCGCCTGCCCCACCTGCGGCTTTGCACCGGCCCCCAACCCCTTGGTCAGGCTCGCGCCGATCTGCAACTGGACCCGGGCCTTGCTGCGTTTCAATGCCTGCGCATCGGTATTGATGGTGATGAACTCGACGCCTTGCACGCCTTGCTCGATCATGTGATCAACGGCATTCCCGCCGCAGCCGCCCACCCCCACCACCTTGATCACCGCGCCTTGCGGTTGTGCATCCAACAGTTCGAAAGCCATCATTTTTCTCCTTGGGTTGATATCAAATTAAAAAAACCGCACTGCCATACCTGCTAAAAATTCCCCCTGAACCATGCCTTCATCTTTTCCAGCACCTCCTTGAACGACCCCGCCCCCACTCGCACACCTTCGTTGCGTTGCCGCCGCTCCATCCCGTACAGCAGCAAACCCACCCCCGTCGCATACCGCGGCGTCTTAACCACTGCCGACAGGCCGCCGATATTGCGCGGCAATCCCAGACGCACCGGCAAATGAAATATCTCCTCACCCAGTTCGACCATGCCCTGCAACGCGGCACTGCCGCCGGTGATAACGATGCCGGAAGACAGCAGCTCTTCCATTCCGCTACGCCGCAACTCGGTCTGCACCAGCGAATACAGCTCTTCCACGCGCGGCTCGATCACTTCCGCCAGTGTCTGCCGCGACAACATGCGCGCGCTGCGCTCGCCGACACCGGGCACCTCGATCGGCGCATCGGTCGCAAGCTGGCGCAAAGCACAGCCGTACTTGATCTTGATGTCTTCGGCATCCCTGGTCGGCGTGCGCAGCGCCATCGCGATATCGTTGGTGATCTGGTCGCCGGCGATGGGGATCACCGCCGTGTGACGAATCGCGCCGTTGGTGAAGATCGCCACATCGGTGGTGCCACCGCCGATATCGACCAGGCACACACCCAATTCCTTTTCATCATCCGCCAGCACCGCTTTGCTCGATGCCAGCGGTTGCAGGATCATGTCGTTCACTTCCAGGCCGCAGCGGTGGATGCACTTCAGAATGTTCTGCACCGCCGACACCGCACCGGTCACGATGTGAATCTCCACTTCCAGGCGCAGCCCGCTCATGCCCAGCGGCTTCTTGATCCCTTCCTGCCCGTCGATGCTGAACTCCTGCTCCAGGATGTGCAGGATCTGCTGGTCGCCCGGCAGGCTGATCGAGCTGGCGGTCTCGATGGCGCGCACCACATCGGTCTGCACCACCTCCTTCTCCTTGATCTTGATCATGCCGTGCGCATTCGAGCTGCGGATATGCCCGCCCGCGATGCCGGTATAAACCTCGCGGATCTTGCAATCCGCCATCAACTCGGCTTCCTGCAGTGCCTGCTGGATGGCACCGACCGTGGCATCGATGTTCACCACCATGCCCTTCTTCATACCCGACGACTGGTGCATCCCGGCGCCAATCACCTCCAGTGTGCCTTCTGCCGTCACTTCGGCCACGATGCACGCGATCTTCGAAGTGCCAATATCAAGGCCCACGATCAGATTTTTGCTTTCCTTGCTCATTCCCTGGTTCTCCCAAAACTCACGCTGCACCACCCGCCGCATCAACGGCAAAACCATCGCGATACCGCAGATCCACCCGGCGCACACCCGGTATCGTGGCCACACTGGATGCGTACGCCCTGACAAAGCGTGCCAGCCGCTCACTCACCGCCTCGCGCCCCAGTGCCAGTTGCAACCCGTCATCCAGCTCGATATGCCAAGCCAGACGCGGTGACAGCGCAATTTGCGTGATGTGCCGCCGTAGTGGTTGCAACTGGCGATTCATCTCGCCATAAGCCTGTGCTATCTGCCGTGAGTGGTGCGTCTCACCTGAAAATGCGGGCAGTCGCTCATCTGTCTCGGCGTGAAACACCTCACCGTTGGTGTTCACCAGATCAGTCTGATTCCAGCTTGCCAGTGCAACATGCTCTTCCAGCTCCACTTGCAACAACCAGGGGAATTTACGATGCACACTGGCCCGACGCACCCAGGGCAACTGTTCGAGTGACTGCCGTGTGCGCCGCAGGTCAGCCGTGAAAAAATTACCCTGCACCTGCTCCACCACAGTACGCAATTGCGCTGCCGTCACATGGCCCGGGGCTGCCGTCAGCTCCACTGCGCGCAAAGCAAATGCAGGCAAGTGCACGACGTAATTCATCCCGAACCATAACAGCCAGGCCGCACTCATTCCCAGCACCAGCTTGGTCAGTGCGCGCACGCGTGTCGCATCAGCCCACATGTGTTGTCTCCAGAATCCGCAGCACCAGTTGTTCGAAACCGATCCCCGCCTGCCGCGCCGCCATTGGCACCAGGCTGTGATCGGTCATCCCGGGCGAGGTATTTGCTTCCAGCAAATAGGCTTTGCCATCCTCCGCGCCGCGCAGGAAATCCACCCGCCCCCAGCCGCTGCCGCCGATCAATGCGAACGCCTGCAAGGCCAGCTGCTGCATCGCGGCTTCGTCTGCCGCACTCAAGCCGCACGGGCACAGATAGCGCGTGTCATTGCTCAGGTATTTCGCCTCGTAGTCATAGAATTCGTTGGCTGGTTCGATCTTGATCACCGGCAGCGCACGGCCGTTGAGAATCGCCACCGTATATTCCCCACCGCTGACAAAACTTTCGGCCAGCACCACCTTGTCGTGGCGGGCTGCCTCGGCATAGGCGGCAGGCAATTCGGCCACCGCGCGCACCTTGCTGATGCCCACGCTGGAACCTTCATTTGCCGGTTTCATAAACAAAGGCAAATCGAGATGGTCGGCCAGCGCAGCCCAGTCGGTCGGCACAGTCAGCGCTTCGTATTCCGGGATTGGCAATCCGGCCGCCTGCCAGATCATCTTGCTGCGCCATTTGTCCATCGCGATGGCGGAGGCCAGCACACCACTGCCTGTGTAAGGGATGCCCATCAGCTCAAGCGCGCCCTGCACCGTGCCGTCCTCGCCGTAACGCCCGTGCAGTGCGATGAACACGCGGTCGAACTTTTCTTCGCGCAAAGTATGCAAATCGCGCCCGGCCGGATCGAAGGCATGCGCATCCACGCCCGATTTTTGCAGCGCCGCCAATACCGCCGCGCCGCTCTTCAGCGACACCTCGCGCTCGGCTGAACGGCCGCCCATCAGCACCGCGACCTTGCCGAAGGATTCAGGATTCAGGATTGCGGATTCAGTATTCATGACTTGTATTCACCGACAATTTTCACTTCCGTGTGCAATTCAACCCCCGTCTGCCGCAACACCGTTGCGCGCACTTCGTTGACCAAGTCCTCGATGTCCGTCGCCGTCGCCTCGCCTGCATTGACGATGAAATTGGCATGCTTCTCCGATACCTGCGCACCGCCGATACGCTTGCCTTTCAAGCCACAGCTTTCAATCAAACGCGCCGCATAATCGCCGGGCGGATTGCGAAATACCGATCCGCAATTCGGCAACTGCAAGGGCTGGCTGGCGCTGCGTTTCTCCATCAGCGCCTTGATCGCCACGCGCGCCGCATCGGCACTGCCCTGCTCAAAACGCAGCCATGCACCGACGAAGAACTCGTCACTCTCTTTGCGCAATGCCGCATGGCGATAGCCAATGTCATATTCCTGTGCTGTACGCTCCAGCAATTTGCCGCTACGCGTGAGCACCTGCACGCGCTGCACCTTCTGCCAGGTTTCGCCGCCATAGCAGCCGGCGTTCATCGCCAGCATGCCGCCCAGCGTTCCGGGGATACCAACAAAGAATTCGGCGCCGCACAGATGATTGGCCGCGGCAAAGCGCGCCAGCTTGGCACCCGCCACGCCGGCTTGCGCGTAGATCAGGTCGCCCTCCATGCGCAACTCGGCCAGCGCCCCGACGAACAGCAATACCGTGCCGCGAAAGCCGCCGTCGCGCACCAGCAGGTTGCTGCCGAGACCCACCGCCAGCAGCGGTTCATCCGCCGGTGTCTGCTGCAGGAACATTTGCAAATCAGCCAGATCCGCCGGTTGATACACACGTTGTGCGACACCGCCAGCGCGCCAGCTGACGTGGCGCGACATGGACTCGTCGCGGAGCATCTCTCCGCGCAACGCTGTCGTCCTGAACTGTGTCGGTTCGCTCATCTTCATTTTTGCGCCAGCTTCGCCACCAGATTCGGCACGCCACCGATTGACCCCGCGCCCATGGTCAATACCACGTCGCCGTCGCGTGCCATTTGCAGAATGGTCTGCGGCATGTCGGCGATGTTCTCCACGAACACAGCCTCGTTCTGTCCGGCCACGCGCAGCGCATGCATCAGCGCGCGTCCGTCCGCCGCCACGATGGGTGCCTCTCCTGCCGCATACACTTCGGCCAGCGCCAGCGCATCCACCGTCCCCAGCACCTTGACGAAATCCTCGAACAGATCGCGTGTGCGCGAGTAGCGGTGCGGCTGGAAAGCGAGCAGTAAACGTCTGCCGGGAAAGGCACCACGCACCGCCGCCAGAGTCGCCGTCATTTCCACCGGGTGATGGCCGTAATCATCAATCAAAGTAAATCTGCCGCCTGCGACCAAAGAAATCTCGCCGTAGCGCTGCATGCGCCGTCCCACCCCCTCAAATTCAGCCAGCGCGGCAACGATGGCCGCAGGAGCAACCCCGACTTCCAATCCCACCGCGATGGCCGCCAGCGCATTCAGCACGTTGTGTACACCTGCCAGATTGAGCGTGATGTCCAGATCAAGCGGCTTGCCCTCATACAGACATTTCTCGTCATTTCGGCATTGCGCGGTAAAACACATCCGACCGCCCTCGTGGCGCACATTCACCGCACGGATCTGCGCGGCTTCGCCCATGCCATAAGTCGTGACCGGCTTGCTGATGCGCGGCAATATCTCGCGCACGTTGGCGTCATCCACACACAGCATGGCGCGACCGTAGAACGGCAGGCGCTCGATAAAATCAACGAAGGCCTGTTTCAATTTATTGAAGTCGTGGTCGTAGGTCTCCATGTGATCGGCATCGATATTGGTAACGACCGCCAGAATCGGCGTGAGATAAAGGAAGGAGGCATCCGACTCGTCCGCTTCGGCCACGATGAACTCGCCTGTGCCGAGCCGCGCATTGGCACCGCTGCTGTTGAGCCGCCCGCCGATGACGAAAGTCGGATCAAACCCTCCCTTGGCCAGCACTGTGGTTACCAGCGAGGTCGTCGTCGTTTTGCCGTGCGTGCCCGCCACCGCGACACCCTGGCGCAGGCGCATCAGTTCGGCCAGCATCACCGCGCGCGGCACCACCGGGATGCGCTGCGCGCGGGCGGCCATCACTTCCGGGTTGTCCGCTTTGACTGCTGTGGAAGTCACCACCGCATCGGCATCGCGCAGATTCATCGCATCGTGTCCCTGATGGATTTCCGCCCCCAGCTCGCGCAAGCGCATGATCACCGTGCTGTCGGCCAAATCGGACCCGCTCACCTTGAAACCGAGGTTGAGCATCACCTCGGCGATGCCGTTCATGCCGGAGCCGCCGATGCCGACGAAGTGAATGTTTTTGATCTTGTGTTTCATGCTTCCGCCATTTCCTTGCAGACATTCGCCACCGCTTGCGCGGCATCCGGCTTCGCCAGTGCGCGTGCCGCTTGTGCCATCACCCGTAATTTTTCGCGATCCAGTTCGCGCAGCAATTGCGCCAATTTTTCCGCGCTCAATTCTTTCTGCGGCAGCAGGATCGCCGCACCCTGCCCGCTCAAAAAGCGCGCGTTGCGGGTCTGGTGGTCGTCCACCGCGAATGGGAAGGGCACCAGCACGCTCGCTACGCCCGCTGCGGCCAGTTCGGCAATGGTCAAGGCCCCGGCACGGCAGATCACCACATCGGCCTGCGCGTACTGCTGCGCCATGTCATCGAGGAAGGCGCGCGCATCCGCCGGCACACCGGCTTGTGCATACAACTGCAGCACTGCCTCGAAATTCTTCTTGCCGGTCTGGTGCACCACGTGCGGCCGTTGTTGTTGCGGCAGCAAAGCCAGCGCTTGCGGCACAGCCTCGTTCAAGGCCTGCGCACCGAGGCTGCCGCCGACCACCAGCACGTTCAGCTTGCCGCTGCGTTGTGTGTAACGCGTATGCGGGTCGGGCAATGCAGCGATGTCGGCGCGCACCGGGTTGCCGCACCATGTCGTGTTGCGCAGCACATCGGGAAAACCGCTCAACACGCGCGTCGCCAGCTTCGCCAGCACTTTGTTGCTCAATCCCGCGATGGAATTCTGTTCATGGATCACCAGCGGCCGGCGCAGGAAAGCCGCCATCAAACCGCCCGGCAGCGTGATGTAACCACCCATGCCCAGCACTACATCGGGGCGATGGCGGAGGATGGCAGCCGCACTTTGTCCCAGTGCGCGCAGCAAGGTGAACGGCAAGGCCAGCAAACGCGGCAGTCCTTTGCCGCGCACGCCCGAGAAATTGACCCGCGCCACCGGGTAACCGTGTTGCGGCACCAGTTCCGCTTCCATGCTGTGCGGTGCGCCCAGCCACACGATGTTCCAGTTCTGCGCGCGCAAGGCATCGGCCACGGCCAACCCCGGGTAGATGTGCCCGCCGGTGCCGCCCGCCATGATGAGGATGGTGCGGCTCATATCGGCAACCCGCGCGCGACACGGCGGTTTTGGCTACGACCGTCCCGTTGGGACTTAACTTGCTTGCACAAGTTAGTCTTCGCCGAAACAGAAGGGTTGATAAAGAGCCACTTCATATTGGAAGTCCCCGAGCAACCCTTCTGTTTTCATAATCGATGCGCAGCAGCACCGCGACCGCGACCAGATTCACCACCAGTCCGCTACCGCCGAAACTCAGGAAGGGCAGCGTCAGTCCCTTGGTCGGCAGCACCCCCATGTTGACGCCGATGTTGATCATCGCCTGCACCCCGAGCCAGACGGCGATGCCCTGCGCAACCAGCGCGGCATACAGGCGGTCAGACATGGCCGCGTGGCGGCCGATGGAGAAGGCGCGCACGATGAGCCAGGCAAACAGCCCCAGTACCGCGCTCACGCCGACCAGACCCAACTCCTCGGCGATCACCGCCAGCAGAAAATCGGTATGTGCTTCCGGCAGGTAGAAAAGTTTTTCCACGCTCCCCCCCAGCCCCACGCCGAACCATTCGCCGCGTCCAAATGCGATGAGCGCATGGCTCAACTGATAACCCTTGCCGTAGGGATCAGCCCATGGATCGAGGAAGCCCAGCACGCGCTGGGTGCGGTAGTCGGACGACAGGATCAGCGCGGCGAAAGCCAGCGGCAAAAACAGGGTCAGGCCCAGAAAGACTTTCAGATTAAAGCCACCCAGCCACAGCGTGCCCATGGCGATAATGCAGATCACCACCAGCGCGCCCATATCCGGTTCGAGCAACAGCAGGGTGCCCACCAGCGCCATCACTCCGAACATGGGCAGGAAGGACTTGAAGAAGCGGTCGCGCACCGCCCCCTTGCGCACGGCGTAGTCTGCCGCGTAGATCACGGCAAAGAATTTCATCAGCTCCGACGGTTGCAGGTTGAACACCAGCAGGGACAGCCAGCGCCTGCTGCCGTTGACTGTTTTGCCTATCCCCGGAATCAGCACCAGCAGCAACAGGATCACCCCGCCCACAAACAGCCAGGGGGCGTATTTCTGCCAGGTTTGCAGCGGCACCTGAAACGCGGCTACGGCGCAAAATAGTCCGATGGCGATGAACATTCCCTGCCGCAACAGATAGTAGGCCGCCTGATGGCCGGTGTATCGGCTTGCCTCCGCCGTGGCGATCGAGGAGGAATAGACCATCACCAGTCCGATGGCGAGCAGTACGGTCACCAGCCACACCAGCACCTGGTCATATTCGACCACAGCGCCACGCGGCGGATGCAGGGCGGCGCTGATCATACCGTTGCCTCCATCAGCTTGTGCACGGCCTGCACGAACACTTCCGCGCGGTGGGCATAGTTGCGAAACATATCGAAGCTGGCGCACGCCGGAGAGAGCAATACCGCATCACCGTTCTGCGCCTGCTCGGTCGCCACACAGACGGCATCTTCCATATCGCGTGCGTGCAGCACGGGTTTGCCGCAACCGGAGATGGCATGTGCAATCAGTGGTGCGTCACGCCCGATCAACACCACGGCACGGGCGTGCTGCGCCACTGCTTCCTGCAGCGGCGAAAAATCCTGCCCCTTGCCTTCGCCGCCGAGGATGACCACCGCGGGTTTGCCCAAACCTTGCAGCGCCGCCACCGTCGCACCGACGTTGGTTCCCTTGGAATCGTCGTAATAGGTGATGCCCGCAATCTCGGCCACGCGCTGCATCCGGTGCGGCAATCCCTTGAATGTGCGCAGAGCTTCGATCAATGGCGCCAGCGGCAGGTCGAGCGCGCGGCACAGTGCCAGGGCGGCCAGCGCGTTTGCCGCGTTGTGCAACCCGGAAACCTGCAACTCATCGGCCCGCAGCACTTTTTGCGCGCCCTGCATCAACCACATCACCGCACCCTCGCGGCTGATGCCCCAATCGTTTTCACTGTCCGGCGGCGTCAATCCAAAACTCAACTGTTTGCGCCCGCTGATCTGCATCGCGCTGCTGCGCGCATCGTCGCGGTTCAGCACCTGCACCCCGTCGCCCTGAAAGATGCGCGCCTTGGCCGCCGCGTAAGCATCCATATCAGCATAGCGATCGAGATGGTCTTCGCTCACATTGAGCACGGCTGCCGCATCGGCATTCAGGGTGTATGTCGTTTCGAGCTGGAAGCTGGATAGCTCAAGCACCCATACCTGCGGCTGTTTGCCGTTGCGTTCGCGCAGCGCATCCAGTACCGCCGGGGAAATATTACCCGCCATCTGCGCGTCCCATCCCGCCGCCGCGCACATCGCGCCGACCATGCTGGTGACCGTGGTCTTGCCGTTGGCACCGGTGATGGCGAGGACTCGGGTATTGCGCCGATAGTCGTTAGTCGCGAGCTGCTGCGCCAGCAATTCGATGTCACCCACGACCGGCACACCGTGCGCGATGGCGTGCTGCACGACCGGCTCGGCCAGCGCTACACCGGGGCTGATGGCGATGCGGTCAATGCCCTGCAACAGTTCATCCGTAAAAGTCCCGCAATGGATTTCGACTTGCGGCATTTCGCTGCGCAAAGTTGCCACACCGGGCGGATCGATACGACTGTCGGCCAGGCGCAAATGTGCACCCTGCTCGCGCAGGTAACGCGCAAGCGACAACCCGGTCTCCCCGAGCCCGAGCACCAGCACTGATTGTCCAGCCAACTGTTTCAACATTCCTCCTTGTTGCAGGCCGGGTTTCGACCCGACAAGCCGGACTGAAGCCCGGCCCACACATGCCTCATCGCAACTTCAACGTTGCCAACCCTATCAGGACCAGCATCATCGTGACGATCCAGAACCGCACCACGACCTGGGTCTCCTTCCAGCCTTTTTGTTCGAAATGATGATGCAGCGGCGCCATCAGCAGGATGCGCTGGCCGGTGCCGTACCTGCGTTTGGTGTATTTGAACCAGGAAACTTGCAGCATCACCGACACCGCTTCGACCACGAACACGCCACCCATGATGAACAGCACCAGTTCCTGGCGGATGATCACGGCCACCACACCCAGTGCCGCGCCCAAGGCCAGTGCACCGACGTCGCCCATGAACACTTCCGCCGGGTAGGCGTTGAACC
>DISD01000042.1 GCA_002435715.1 Rhodospirillaceae bacterium UBA6219 | reverse complement strand
GCGGGCCACGTCATGGCCCTCCCGCGCCAACTGGCGCCAGACCTTGCGGGCGCCGTAGACCTGAAAGTTCTGGTCGAACACTCGGCGCACCTCGGCTTGCAGAGCAATGTCCCGCTTTGTCCGCGCCGACAGCCTGGCCGGATCGGCACGTCCGGCGACGTGGGCACGGTGGGTGGACGGGGCGATCGGCAGCACCCTGCAGATCGGCTCGACCCCATGCACCAAGCGGTGCTCGTCGATGAAGGCGATCATGGCTTGAACCGGCGGTCGAGCTCCGCCATCGCAAAATAAGCCGACGCCTTGCGCAGGATCTCGTTGGCCTGCCGCAGTTCTCGGTTCTCCCGCTCCAGCGCCTTCAACCGATCGGCCATTTCCGACGGAACCCCGGACCGCCTGCCCGCGTCGATCTCCGCCTTCTTCACCCACTCGTTCAGCGTCTGCGCCGCGCAGCCGATCTTGCCCGAGATCGATACGACCGCCGCCCAGCGCGACGGATGATCCTTCTCGTGATCCAGCACCATCCGCACCGCGCGGGCCCGCACCTCGGGGGAAAACTTGTTCGTCGTCTTGCTCGTCATGCCCCTACCTTCTCAGAAGTTGGAGCCTCCGGCAAACCCGGGGCGGTTCACTTACGCGGTCGCGGACAGGGGGGAGTTCGACATTATAACGGATGTGCCGGAACTGACCGCCGGAAAGGGCGTTCCCAAGCAGTTCATCTGACGGAAGGTGATATGCGAATGCGCCTGCCGCGCCGATCCGATATGTCGTCACCTGCACCGCGCCAACGACATCCTCCTCTTTTCGTTTACCCCCCAGCGGCGTAGAGTGAATTTTAGGAGAGGAAGAAGTTACGTCCGGAGAGCCCGCCATGATCGAAGTCCGGATACACGGACGCGGTGGCCAAGGGAACGTCGTCGCCGCTTATTTATTGGCAGCGGCCGCGTTCGAAACTGGTCGCCATTGCCAAGCCTTCCCGTCTTTTGGTGCTGAACGGCGCGGCGCCCCGGTGACCGCCTTCGTTCGCATCGCCGACCAAACCATCCGCCGACGCTGCCAAGTGGCCAATCCCGCCTTTTTGATCATCCAGGACAGCGGGTTGCTGCACATCCCCGCCACCATGGAGGGGCTGCTGCCGCAAGGCGGGGTGCTGGTCAACTCGCCCCGCACATCAACCGAGTTGACACAAGAATATGGCCGCCCGATGACCGCCCTGCCCGCTTCGGCATTGGCCCAGGACATCCTGGGGCGTCCACTTCCCAATGTCGCCTTGCTGTCAGCCTTCGCCGCCCTGACCGGATTGATGCCGGCGGACGCTCTGATCAAGGCGCTGGCCCATCGTTTCAAGGGCGACATTTTGGAGCGCAACACCAAGCTGATCGTCGCTGCCGGCCAATTGGTGGATGCCGGCGCCTGGAAGGAGGTGGCCCATGCTTGAAGCCCTGGAAGGCTCGCAGGCCATTGCCCGCGCCGTCGCTTTGTGCCGCCCCGGCGTGGTCGCCGCCTATCCCATCACGCCGCAAACCCACATCGTCGAGAACATCTCGAAACTGGTGGCCGACGGCAAATTGAACACCGAATTAGTCAGTGTCGAAAGCGAGTTCTCGGCGGCCTCCGTGGTGCTGGGCGCCTCGGCGGCGGGATCGCGGTCTTACACCGCATCGTCGTCGCAAGGCATCTTGCTGATGACGGAAGTGCTGTTCAACATCTCGGGGATGCGGTTGCCGGTGGTCATGACCTGCGCCAACCGCGCCATCGGCGCCCCCATCAACATCTGGAACGATCATTCCGATTCCATGGCGGTGCGCGACAGTGGCTGGATTCAACTTCATTGTGCCGACAACCAGGAAGCGGTGGACACCACCATCCAGGCTTTTCGTATTGCCGAAGCCACCGAGTTGCCGGTGATGGTGTGCATGGATGGATTCGTCTTGACCCACACCCTGGAAACCCTGGAAATCCCTGACCAGGACTTGGTGGACCGATACCTGCCCCCCTTTGTGTTCAACCGCATGCTGGACCCGCAGAACCCGCTGTCCCTGGGGACCCTTGTGGGACCGGAATATTTTTCCGAAACCCGACATTTGGCCCATGAGGCGCTGAATCAGTCAGCGTCAACCATTGTTGACGTTGATCGGGAATGGCAAAACCTGACCGGACGTTCGGCCGGCGGTTTGCTCAGCGTGGAAGGGCCCGACGACGCCAAGATCGGTGTACTGGCCATGGGGTCGGTGGTGTCCACCTTCCGTGAAGCCATGGATTGCTTGGCCGCCGAACCGGCCAAGCTGATGGCGTTGCGCGCCTTCCGCCCGCTGCCTGAAGAGGCCATCCGCTCGGCCTGCGCCGGATTGGACCATTTGGTGGTGGTGGATCGTGCTTTGTCGCCGGGGTTCGGCGGCATCGTCGGCGGCGAAATCAAGGCGGCGCTGTCGGGTATGAAGGATGCCCCGCAAATTTACAATGTCGCCATCGGCCTGGGCGGGCGCGATGTGCCGTTGGAAATGTGGCCGCGCTTGTTGGACGTCCCCAAGCAAGGCGGGGGATTCCGTATCCTGGATTTGGAACCGGCCAAGCTGGGAGAGATGTCATGAGCGAGATGAACGATCCCCGCGCCCGGCAACCGCGCTTTCGCGGCCTGGAAGCCGGCCATCGCGCCTGCCAGGGTTGTGGCGAAGCCCTGGCCGCCCGTCTGGTCACCGAATCCGCCGGCCCCGACGTCATCTTGACCAACGCCACCGGCTGTTTGGAAGTGTTCACCACGCCGTGGCCGCAATCGGCTTGGCGGGTGCCGTGGCTGCATTCCCTGTTCGAGAACTCGGCGGCCATCGCCTCGGGGGTCGAGGCGGCATTGAAGGCGCAAGGGCGGCGCAGCAAGGTCATCGCCATGGGCGGTGACGGCGGCACTTTCGATATCGGTTTCCAGGCTTTGTCAGGCATGCTGGAACGCATGCACAACGTGCTTTACGTCTGTTACGACAACGAAGCCTATATGAACACCGGCATCCAGCGGTCGGGATCGACGCCCCATGCGGCGCGCACCACCACCTCGCCGCCGGGCAAGGAACGCATGGGCAAGCGGCATCTGAAAAAGGACCTGCTGTCCATCATCGCCGCCCATCACATTCCCTATGCAGCCAGCGCCTCGGTGGCCTATCCCCAGGATTTGCGCCGCAAAGTGCGCCGGGCCATGGAAATCGACGGCCCGACCTTCCTGCTGGTCCATTCGCCCTGTCCCTTGGGCTGGGGCCATGACGGTTCCGAAACAATCCAGGTGGCCCGTCTGGCGGTGCAGACCGGCCTGTTCCCCCTGGTGGAATTGGAGCGCGGCGAAGTGGCCTCGGTGATGCCGTTGCGTCAGCGGGTTCCCGTCGCCGAGTATTTGTGCCGCCAAGCCCGTTTCCGCCATCTGTTCGCCGATGACGACCATCGGGCCCAGGAAGAGCGGGAACACCTGCAAGCCCTGGCCGATTACAACATCGAACGTTATGGGCTGGACGGCGACGGCGATGATCCGTTCGATGCCGACGGCGCCGACACCATCCGCCGCGGCGGCCCGGCCAACAGCTGAGCAAAGGGGGAACGCCATGCCCATACCCATGAATCGCGGCGCTTTCGCCCTGGCCGGATCGTCCTTGGCCTTCAAGACCGGAACTTGGCGCAGTGCCAAGCCGGTTCATGTCCATGCCGCCGCGCCTTGTCACGGCGCTTGCCCGGCTGGCGAGGACCAGCAGGCCTGGTTGGCCCTGTTGCAGGAAGGTCATCCGCAGCAGGCCTGGGAAAGTCTGGTGGCCGCCAACCCGTTGCCTTCCGTCACTGGTCGCGTTTGTCCCCATCCGTGTGAAAGCGCCTGCAACCGCGGACACTACGATTCGCCCATCGCCATCCATGCCGTCGAACGCTGGTTGGGCGACCAGGCCATCCAGAACAATTGGCCCTATCCACGCCTGCCCGGCTCTCCTCGCCCGGAACGAATCGCCGTGGTTGGTGCTGGTCCTGCCGGATTGTCGGCGGCCTATCATCTGGCGCGGCGCCATTACAACGTGGTGTTGATGGATGCCATGCCGGCTGCTGGCGGTCTGTTACGCTCCGCCATCCCCCCCACCCGTTTACCCCGCGACGTGATCGACGCAGAAATCAGACGCCTTCTGGCCGTGGGTATCGAGTTCCGGCCACGGGCCGCCCTGGGGCGCGACATCACCTTGGAAGAATTGCGCAGCGAATTCGACGCGGTGTTCCTGGCCGTCGGCGCCGGAAAAAGCCGTCATTGGGACGTTGACGGCGCCGTCCCCGCCGATCTGCACGAAGGATTGGGGCTGCTGCGGGAATGGTTGGCGGTGGGCGCCATCCCCAAACCCAACGCCGTGGTCATCCATGGCGGTGGCAACACCGCCGTCGATCTGGCCCGGGTCATGCGGCGTGCCGGGGTGCGCGACGTCCATGTGGTTACCGCGTCGGGCCTGCCCGGACCCGACACCGATCCGGATGACGTGCTGAACGTGGTGCCGCGTGAATTGGAACAAGCCATCGAGGAAGGGGTGCAATTCCACCCCCATCGCACCATCAACCGCCTGATCATGCGCGGCTCCAAGGTGGTGGGGGTCGAGATGGTCCGCTTGAAGAAGCTGCCCGACGGCCACGGACACAAGGCCCGCGTCTCGTTCGAAGGGACCGAGACGGTGCTGCATGTGGACATGGTGGTCCCGGCCATCGGCGAAGTGGTCGATCCCACCGGTTTGGGCGCCATCCTGAACGGCCGCGACTTCATCGATACCGACATGTTCGGCACCATCGCCGGCCATCCCGGCTTGTTCGCCGGCGGCGATTGCCGGGGCTGGATCAAGAAACTGACCAACGGTACGGTCAGCGCCGCCATCGGTGACGGCCGCCGTGCCGCCGAAGGGATCGACGCCTTGTTGTCGGGGCGCTCACCAATGGAAGCCTCGCGGCCCGCTTTGCCCTTCGCTGATCTGAACCTGGCCTATTACGAGAGCGCACCACGGATCGCGCTGCCCACCCTCCCCTTGTCGCAACGCGACGACAGCCGCGAGATCGAAGGCGGCCCCGACACGTCACAGGCCCTGGCCGAGGCGGCGCGGTGTTTTTCCTGTGGCAATTGCCTGGCCTGCGACAATTGTTGGACTCTGTGTCCTGACAACGCCGTCTTGAAAACACGGGAAACCTGCAGCGACGGCAGCCATTACCTGTTCGACTACGAATTCTGCAAGGGCTGCGGGCTGTGCGCCACCGAATGTCCCTGTGGCTTCATCAGCATGGTAAACGACGACTGACCTCGACGGTCTGTGTCGATTCGCACCTTGGCGAAGCGCGGCGCAGGATGGATAATCCCCCCCAATGTGGCTTTTGGGGGCTTAGGAAATGAAAATCAGTACGGCCGCCATGGCTTTGGCCTTGTCCATTGTGGCTGCCCCGGCGTGGGCAGGCATGGACGAAGGTCTGGCGGCTTACGCCCGCAAGGATTGGCCCGCAGCTCTACGAGAGTTTCAGCCCCTTGCCCAAAACGGCAACGCTGCGGCCCAAGCCCGCCTGGGATACATGAAACTGACCGGCCAAGGAACGGCCAAGGACGTGGCCGCCGGCGTAAGTCTGCTGACCCAAGCGGCCGACAAAGGCGACGCTTTGGCGCAAAGCACTTTGGCTAGTCTGTATTTCAAGGGAATTGGCGTTGCCAAGGATCAGGCCCGTGCCTTGATATTGTTCGGCCGAGCCGCCGACCAGGAACAACCCAACGCACTGAACAATCTAGGTCAGATGTATTTCTTCGGAAATGGCGTCGCCAAGAACGAATCCAAGGCCTTGGACTATTTGCACAAGGCCGCGGACAAAGGCGTGGCCGCCAGCTGGGCCACCTTGGGCATTGCCTATTGGCATGGTCGCGGTACGGCCAAAGACCCGGCCCTGGCGGTTCCGTGGCTGAAAAAAGCCGCTGAAAAGGGGATCAGGGTGGCGCAGAACTTGTATGGTGGCGCCCTGTGGAGCGGTCAAGGCATCAACCAAGACCGTATGGAAGCGTTGAAATGGTTTGAACGTGCCGCCATGCAAGGGGATCCGGCCTCGATGCTGAACTTGGCCCAAGCGCACTTGAACGGTCTCAGCGTGCCCAAAGATGCAGAAAAAGCTTATTACCATTTCCTGCTGGCTGAACGACTGGCCCCAGCCAAGGACAAAGCCAAATATTCCGATTTGACCGAAAAGGCCCGTCAGCAGATCAGCTCCGAGCAGCAGCAGAAAGCCAAAGAAAAAGCCGACAAATGGCAGCCCAAAGCCGGTGTCCCGGTTTCGTCCGAAGTCGATGACGACCTGGATAAGGACAAACCCGAAGAAAAAGCCCCCGCTCGGCGGATGCGGGCCACCGGATCGGGTGTCATGGTCAACAACATCGGTGTGGTGTTGACGAATTCCCATGTGGTCAAATCGTGCCGTAATATCCGTGTGACCCAGGGTGACAACGGCAACAGTCAGGCGGCCAGCGTTATCGCCCGAGACGACGTTAACGACATGGCGGTGCTGAACTCCACTTTGCGCCCCGCCGATTTCGCCCTTTTCCGTGATGGCTCCCCCCTGCGCTCGGGTGACGACGTGGTCGCTGTCGGCTTTCCGCTGTCCAGCTTGCTGTCGCGGGAACCCAATATCACCGCCGGAATCATTAGCGCTATGAATGGCTTACGTGGGGACAAGCGCCATTACCAGATTACCGCCCCCATTCAGCGTGGCAATTCCGGAGGCCCGGTGACCGATATGAGTGGCAATGTGGTGGGAATCGTGTTGTCGACGCTGAATGCCATGAAGGTCGCCGATAAATCCGGGGCCATCCCACAAAACGTCAACTTCGCCATCAAGGGTGACCTGGTGAAGAAATTCCTTACCGACAATAAAGTCGAATTCAACACCGCCCCGCCCCAGGCACACGAATTGTCGGTGGCCGACGTGGGCGACCGGGTGCGCAAGATTGCGGTTTTTGTCGAGTGCGAGGGGTGACCCCAGACGGGGGCAATACTTTGCCCCCCTGGATACGGCGTTTTTCGGGGGGAATTGCCGCCCCCAAAAAATAACGGGGCAGTGGCGCCGAAAACCTTGCCTTTCACGGCATAAGCTGCGGGCCCCATCGTGGACCAAATCCTGATGAGGTCCCGTCAATGGGTTTGGTCTTACCCGAACTTGTACAAAATGCCGAATCCGCCACGCGGATAGGTCCATTCGATGTTGAAATTGTCGTCGCAGATCACCCGGCAGGTCCCGCATTCCAGACAGCCGTCGGTGGTCAGCACCACCTTGCCGTCTTCCAGGGCATAGCACGCCGCCGGACAGCAATAGGTGCATTGCTTGGCGGTGCATTTGCCCTCGCACACATCGGCACTGATGATGCTGATATGGGGGCGGCCTTCGTCAACACGATAGCGGTTCTCGAACAGCTTTTCCTCGACCTTGCTCATCGGAACGACCTCACCAGCTTGATGGCGTCACCCAGCATGCCAAAGTAGGACCGGCGCTTGACGAATTCGCCGGCGATTTCCTTTTGCTTCGTCTTCTTGTCGATGTTGTCGACCTTCAACATGGTCGCCGCCGCCTTGTTCAGCAGCTCGGGATAGGTGGTGAAGAACTGAGGATTTGCATGAAAAATCTCAGGCATCTCCTTGTATTTCTTCAAATCCTTCATCACGAAGCTGGCTTCAAGGGCAGCCCGATAGGCGGCCAGATGCGATGCCGTGCAGGGCTTGCCCTCTTCCTTCAGCTTGATGATGGTCTCGGCCGCCATGCGCCCCGAGGTCATGGCCAAATTCGAGCCTTCGCGGTGAACCGCGTTGACGAAGCCGCCCGAATCGCCACAGATCACCCAGCCGTCGCCATGGACCTGGGGAATGGCCTTATAGCCGCCTTCGGGGATCAGGTGTGCGGAATATTCCTTGACCTCGGACCCGGCGATCAACGGCTTGATGGCCGGATGCTTCTTCATCTCGTCCAGCATGTCATAAGGCGTGATGCCGCCCTTCTTGAAATCGTCGGCCATGCAGCCGATGCCCAACGCGATGGATTCGCGGTTGGTGTACAAGAAGGCGGTGCCCATCATGCCCTTGGTGATCTTGCCGAACATCTCGATGACGACACCTTCGTCATTAGCGATGTTGAAGCGTTGTTCGATCACTTCCTTGGGCAGGAAATGCATTTCCTTGACCGCCAGGGCCACGTCGGCGGCCTTGATGGTGGGACGCAGACCGGCCTTGGTGGCGATCAACGAATTGACACCGTCGGCCAGCACCACCACGTCGGCGAAGATGTCGCCGCCCACGCGGTCGGTGCGCACGCCGACCACCTTGCCGTCCTCTTTGATCAGGTCCAGCACGGTGGCTTCGCAGATCAGCAGCACGCCGGCATCGGTGGCCTTTTTCGACATCCAGCGGTCGATATTGGCGCGGATGACCGTATAGCGGGTCGGCGGTTCGTCCTTTTTCTTCACACCGCGATAATTCGACCCCACATAGGTCTCGTCATCCAGCACCCACATGCGCTGTTCGATGATCGGACGTTCCAGGGGCGCCTGACGACGGCAATTGGGGATCACCTGCTCCAGCGCCTCGGCATACAAAATGGCGCCCTGGACGTTCTTGGAACCGGGATATTCACCGCGTTCCAACTGCAGCACCTTCAATCCGGCACGGGCCAGGACGATGGCGGCGGCATTTCCCGCGGGACCGGCGCCGACGACGATGGCGTCGAATTTTTCTGCCATGTTCCTGTCTCCTACTGCGCTGCTTTGCGGGCCGCCAGACGCTCGCGCAGCGCCTCGGTCAAAGCCGGCAGGATTTGCAACGCGTCGCCGACCACGCCGAAAGTGGCGAAGTCGAAGATGGGGGCGTTGGGGTCGTTGTTGATGGCGATGATAACGTCGGCGCCCTCGACACCGACACGATGCTGAATGGCCCCGGAAATGCCGGCGGCGATGTACAGCTTGGGACGAATGGTCTTGCCGGTCTGGCCGATCTGACGGTCGGCGGCGATCCATCCGGCATGGGTCACCGGACGTGATCCGCCGTAATCGCCGCCCAGAACAGCGGCCAGATCCTGCACCAGCTTGAAGTTTTCCGGCTTGCCCAAGCCACGCCCACCGGCGACGACGATATCGGCATAGGCCAGTTGGGCCTTTTCGGCGTCCGAATCAGGAATGAACGACAAAATCTTGGTGATGATGTCGGTTTCAGCCACCCGGCAGCCATGCTCGATCACTTGACCGCGCTTGCCCTCCACCCGTTCCGGCATGGCCATGACGCGCGGACGCACGGTGGCCATCTGCGGGCGGTATTCCAGGGTGTGGATGGTGCACAGCAACGACCCGCCAAAGGTCGGACGGGTAGCGGCCAAGGACCGGGTTTCGTCATCGATGCGCAATTCGGTGCAATCGGCGGTCAAGCCGGTGGCCAAGGTGGTGGCCAAGGCGCCGGCCAGATCGCGGCCCAAGGTGGTGGCACCCAGCAACATGATTTCCGGCTTGAAAGTCTGGACCAGGTCGGTCAGGCCCGCCGTATAGGGATCGGTGCGGTAATCGGCCAGCACTGTGTCCTTCATCAGATAGACACTGTCGGCGCCATATTCGAAGGCACCGTCACAAGCCGCCAGGGTTTCTGGGGCATCGGGGCCCAGCACCACGCCGGACACCGGCACCCCCAGATGGGTGGCCAGCTTGCGGCCCTCGCCCAGCAATTCCCACGACACCGGATGAACCTTGCCGCGTTCCAGTTCGATGAACACCCAAACGCCGTGATAGACGCTGAGATCGGCCCCATCGGCGCGACGCGGCGCCGAAGCGACGGGCGTCGATTGTTCCTGATCGTTGTCCTCGGCGCTCATTGTCCGATCTCCGTCTCCAGCTTGGAATGCTTGGCGAACAGGCTGTCCAGCAGGGAATCGGCCACTTCACGGGCGCTTTTGCCCTCGGTGGCGACCATCTGCGCCTTGACCGCCTTCGGCGGCGGTGCGAACACCTTTTTCACCACGGTGGGCGAGCCCTTGAGGCCGCATTGGTTGGGCGCGGTGATGCCGGCGGCCTTGTGGTCCCATTCAGCCACTTCGTAGCGCGCAGCCCGGAACAAATCGTCCATGGTGCCGTAACGCATTTCGTTGCTGCCTTCCAGCATGGTCACCAAGCACGGCAGCTTGGTGGACAGCACCTGCACGCCGCCTTCCGAGCGGCGGTGAACCACCACCTCGCCCTTGTCCAGATCGACCTTTTCCACTTCGGCCACATAGGTCAGCTGCTGCATGCCCAAGCGCCGGGCGATGCCGGGGCCGACCTGGGCGGTGTCGCCGTCGATGGTCTGCTTGCCGCAGAACACCATGTCCACCTTCTCGCCTTCATTGATCTTGGCGATGGTCGAGGCCAAGGCGAAGGACGTGGCCAGGGTGTCCGAGCCGGCAAACACCTTGTCGGTCAGCAAGATGGCTTCGTCGGCGCCATAGGAGATGCATTTCTTCAGCGCTTCGATGGCCATTTTCGGCCCCATGGTGATTACGGTCACCTTTCCGCCGAATTGGTCGCGCAAGCGCAACGCTTCTTCCAGCGAAAACAGGTCATAGGGATTGATGATGGTGGGCACGCCCTGACGCATGATGGTGTTGGTCACCGGGTGCACACGGATCTGAGCACTGTCCGGTACCTGCTTAATGCAGACGACGATATGCATATCCCAATCCCTAAATGCGAAACCCGCTGTTTATTCAGCAAGCTTTCATGTGTGTAAAGCGGTAATCCCGCCTTCAGTCGTTGATAGCATGACCACCCGAGCCCCGTCAGGCGCAGACCGAATGGGTGTCATGCGACAAATCGATGCCAACATCTTGAAAATTCATCGTGCCATCAGCCGCAGGTCGACATCGCCCGAACGGTCGCGGGCCCGCAACAGACGGGTCCGTTCCGGTGCCAAGTCATATTGGACTTCTTCGGCGTAACTTCTACCCGCCCCCCGGCTTTCATCGACCACGGCCCCCAGGATGGCGATGCCGCCGGTGGCGACCATGAAAGCCGAATTGCCCCAAATCCAGCCATCCGATTTGGCGTCAAGGGTATAGGAGGTGGGGCGGAACCCCGGGGCGACGCAATGGACGGTCACCGGAGCGGCGGAATGGGGCACCGACAGTTCCGCCGGTGTGTCCACCTCGGCGCTGAAGTCGTGTCCCTTCAACTGGCAACGGGCTTGGGCGGGGTTGGTCTTGATCTGCACTTTCGATTCGGTGCTGCCGACCACCGACGCGCACGACGTCAGCGCCAGCACCCCCAAGGCAGAGACAAAACCCCGAACCCGAACCATCCCGTGCGGCCCTTGCGACAAAAATGTAAACCGCACTATCCCAAAGCAATCCCCCCCCGGCAAGCCTTAACCGGGGCGGCCGTCGGCGCGGGGCTTGGTCAAGACCGGCCAATAGACCAGCACGAAGATCAACCAAGCCAAACTCCACACGCTACCGCCGGCATGGGTCAACCCCATCTGCGCACCGGGGAGGACCGGCGCCAACACCCGCAGCAAGGTCCCCAAGGCCAGCAATCCATAAGCCGCGGCGATGAATTTCGAGACGTCCAACGGCCGACCGGAATGTCCCAAAGCGGCGCGGGTCATCACCCCCAGAACCATGGTGGCGATGGCTCCCGCCGTCAGCGCGTGCAGTGCCGCGGTGGCCGGAAGCGCGGTCTCGAAACTGGACAGCCCCAACAGGGCCAAACCGATCACCATCCACAGATAACCCAAATGCAGCACCCACAAAATGGGATTAGCCAGGGTCTTGTGTCCATGCCACCGGGCCAGACGGATACCGTGGATGGTGGCGGCGACCAGCAAGGCCAAGCCGGTGACCAGACTGCCCGGCAGGACTATGGCCAGGATCATGGCGACCAGCAACGATCCGACGGCCCCGCCCTTCTCGATCCAGGTGATCGGGGTCACCTCGACCGGTTGGCCCTGCATGCGCAACCAGTTCTGGGTGAACGAGGGAACGATGCGACCACCGACGATGGCGATCAGCACCAAAACCATGGTCAGCCCCAGATAGACACCGATCAGGGGGTCGGCACCATCAGTGGCCACCAGGATGTGAACCACGGCATTGGCGGCAAAGAACAGACCGAGGACCGGGAGAAAGCCGATATTGCGCATCTTTCCCGCCTGGATCAGCGGCTTGCCCACCAGCCAGGCCAAATAGGGCAGAAACGCCAGATCCAGCACCGCCACCAAAGCGGCCGGCAGATAACCCGACAAGGTGAACGCCACCCGTCCGGCCAACCACAGGAAGAACAAAACCGTCAGCGGCCGCCCGCTGACATGGTGGGAATTGGTCCAATTGGGCACCGCCGTCAGCAGAAAACCGGCGATAGCCGCCCCGGCGAAGCCGAACACCATCTCATGGCCATGCCAAATGGCCGCAGCAAAAGGCAGGTTGAGGTCGATCCCCCCCACATAGACCGCCAACCACAAAGGCAGGGTCAACAAGGCCTGCAAACCGGTGAACAGAAAAAACGGGCGAAAGCCGGCCGCGAAGAAAACCTTTCCGCTGTCACCGCGATAGACCGGTTCTTGCAGGGGAATGGTGGCCATTGCAAAGCACTCCGTCATGTTGCCATGCAAGATCATGCGTCAATTTGAAGCATTCCAACCTTGACGCCTATCAAGCGGGCACGAACAACACCGCCATATAGCCCATGTAAGCCAGCAGATAGCCCCAGCCCCACGCTTTGCTCACCAGTTGACGCAGCCCCATGGTCACGGGAACCAGCGCGCTGACCGCCACCATCACCCACAGGTCGCGTCCCAACAATTCCGGCGCCACCGGCAGCGGCGCCAGGATGGCGGCGGTGCCGACGATGCCCAGGGAATTGAAGATACACGACCCAAAGACGTTGCCGATGGCCACCTGGGTGTGACCGCGCCAGGCGGCGATCATGGATGTCGCCATTTCCGGCAGCGAGGTGCCGATGGCCACCAGGCTCAGGCCGATCACCGCCTCGCTGATGCCAAAGGCCCGGGCCAGACCGGTGCCGCCCTTGACCAGGACGGCCGCCCCCACCACCAACGCCGCGACGCCACCGACGCAGAAGACCAAGGCCAGCCAATGGGGCAGCGCCGGCTTTTCCAGTTCGCGGGCTTCCTTTTCGTGGATGCTGGCCCGGTGGTTGCGCTTTTCCAGATGATAGGCCCGCCACAGATACCAGATCAGACACGACACCAGCACCAAGCCCTGCCAGCGCCCGATATCGCCATGGACGGCCAATCCAGCCACCAAGGCCGCGGCGACGAAGTTGATGACCCCGTCATGCAGCAGCATGGGCCGTGACACCTGCAGCGGTTTGATCAGAGCGCCCACGGCGACGATCAGCAAAAGATTGGCGATGTTGCTGCCGACCACATTGCCAAGTGCCATGTCGGGCGCCCCTTCCAGGGCGGCGCTGACCGACACCATCAATTCCGGGGCCGAGGTCATGGCGCCGACCAGGGTCAGGCCGATAACCAGTTCCGACACCCCCAGTCCACGGGCAATGGCGACCGAGCCACGCACCAGCGCCTCGCCGCCGGCCAACAGCAGGATCAGCCCGGCGATCGTCAAGGACAGGTCCATCAGCATTTTGTCGGCAATCCCTTGTTGTCATCGCCAAGCTGCGTCACCATCGTTCTATCACATCCTGTGACGAGGCCCCATGCCCCCTACCCCCGCGACCGACATCAAGACTGGAACTCAACCGGGCCTGCGCTTCGCCGCTTTGCTGGACCGCAAGGGGGGATGTCGCGACCTGAACTGGAACGGCGTTCGCGATTGGCGGCCCGAAGACGGATTTTTGTGGATCCACCTGGAACGCGATGACGAAACCGCCGCCCTGTGGTTGCGCCAGGACAGCGGTGTCGATCCCTTGGTGGCCCTGGCCCTGTTGGCCGACGAATCCCGCCCCCGGGTTGAAGACGTCGACGACAACCTGCTGGTGGTGTTGCGTGGCGTCAACGTGGACGACACAAGTGGTGAGCCCGAACTGGTCCCCATCCACATTTGGGGCGAATCCAACCGCTTGATATCGCTGCGCGACAAGGATCACCAATTGTCGGCCTTGCGCAACATCCGCCTGGCGCTGTTGACCGGCAAGGGACCGCGTTCTCCCGGCGGGTTGCTGGCCCAGATCGCCGAACGGGTGGTCGAGCACCTGGAAATCGTCCTCGACGGTTTGGAAGACGAAATCGGCGAATTGGAAGACCAGGCGCTGGAACAGGAAGCCGACACCGACACCCGTGGCAACCTGGCCATGGCACGACGCCGCACAATCCAACTGCGCCGTTACCTGGGGCCGCAGCGCGATGCCCTTTACCGTATCCAACACGACGATTCGACGTGGCTGTCGCAAGATGCGCGCATGCGCCTGCGTGAAGTCACCGACAAGGTGGTGCGCCACATCGAAGATCTGGATGCGCTGCGTGAACGCGCCACGGTGCTGCATGAAGACATGTCGGCCCAGATCGCCGAACAGATCGCCAAGAACTCGAACCGCTTTACCGCCCTGACCGCCCTGTTGCTGCCGCCATCGCTGATCGCCGGCTTGCTGGGGGCCAATATCGGCGGCATTCCCGGAACCGGCGATCCCCTGGCCTTTTGGGAATTGTGCCTGGGGATTGCCCTGATGATGCCGGGTCTGTGGTGGCTGCTCAGGCATTTCCGCTGGATATGAAAAAAGGCGCCCTTTTGGGGCGCCTTTCTTTTGGGATCAGCCGGCTTCGCGGTGATAAGCCTCGAGGCGTTCGACCTCGTTCTTCGAACCCAGGATCACCGGAACCCGCTGATGCAGGCCGGTGGGCTGGACTTCCATCATGCGTTGACGGCCGGTGCTGGCGGCACCGCCGGCTTGTTCGACGATGAAGGCCATGGGGTTGGCTTCGTACATCAAGCGCAGCTTGCCGCCCTTCTTGATGTTCTCGGCATCGGCGGGATACAGGAACACTCCGCCGCGCACCAAGATACGATGCACTTCGGCCACCATGGACGCCACCCAGCGCATGTTGAAATCCTTGCCACGCGGGCCTTCTTTGCCGGCCTGGCATTCGTCGATGTAACGCTTGACCGGTTCTTCCCAGAACCGCGCCCGCGAGGCGTTGATGGCGAATTCCTTGGTGTCGGCCGGAATGGTCATGTTGGGATGGGTCAGGAAGAACATGCCCACGTCACGATCCAGGGTGAAGCCGTTCACCCCCTTGCCGGTGGTCAGCACCAGCATGGTGGACGAACCATAAAGCGCGTAACCGGCGCAGATCTGCTTGACGCCGGGCTGCAGGAACGCCTCGGCCGAATGCGGGTCGACGCCGTCGGGCAGCTTCAGGATCGAGAAGATCGACCCCACCGAGATGTTGACATCGATGTTGGACGAACCGTCCAACGGATCGAACAGCAAAAGATACTTGCCGTCGGCAGTTCCCTTGACGGCGTGGACGTCTTCCAGTTCCTCGGACGCCATGGCGGCGTAATTGCCACCCAAGGCGTTCATGTGCAGGAAAATGTCGTTGGCCAACACGTCCAGCGGCTTTTGGTCTTCACCTTGGACGTTGACGCTGCCGGCCATGCCGTGGTTGCCCACCAGGGCGCCGCGGTTGACTTCGTGCGACACCATCTTGCAGGCGGTCAGGATGTCGGTCATCAGCGAGGTGAAGGCGCCGGTGCCGCCCAGGCGGCGCTGCTCCTGGATCAGGAAATGAGTCAGAGTGATCCGCTTATAGGGCATCGTTCCCTCTCTACTTGGCATTTTTGTGAAGCGCGCCCGCGCTTGACCACGCTCATAGCCTAGACGCGCGCCTTATGCAATGTCGCCTCGCATTCAAGGACGTCCTTGGCTAAACTTCGCCGCCCATCGACCACGAGGTTTTTTTATGTTCGAACCCCTGAGCACACAGGATCTGGCCACCGTCAACCAACTGGCTGACGTTTTCACCCGTATCGGTGACGAACGCATGAAGGATATCGGCCTTTACAACCATGCGCTGAAGGTCGAGGTGGTGGGGTTCCGTCCCTGGCAGACCGAAGACGGTCAGAACTGGATCGCCGGCATCCTGGTGACGCCTTGGTTCATGAATTTCATGCTGCTGCCCAAGCACCCCGAACAATTGGCCGGCACCGAGGCGGCGCAAAAGCGTCGGGTGCAGATGCCGTGTGGCGAAGTGGTGTTCACCATCGGCGAGGTCGAGGAAATCGGCATGTATATGGCCGCTTCGCTTTATTCCCCCATGGGCCGCTTCGACGTCCACGAAATGGCGGTTTCCACCGCCTGGGCAGCGGTGGACAAGTATTTCAAGGTCCCCGAGGTGGAAGAACCGGGTGGCCCGGTCAAGCCGTGAGCCGCCTTCCCGGCCTGATCCTGGCGGGGGGATTGTCGCGCCGCATGGGCGGCGGCGACAAATGCCTGCTTCAGGTGGCCGGCGAAACCTTGCTGGACCGCGCCATTGGCCGGTTAAGCCCGCAGGTGGGGCAAGTGGCGCTCAACGCCAATGGCGATCCCTTGCGCTTTGCCCCTCGCTCCCTGCCCGTCCTGGCCGATTGCGTCCCCGGTTTTGTGGGGCCACTGGCCGGCATTCTGACCGGGTTGAAATGGGCGCAGGGATTGGGCGCCGATTGGTGCCTGACCATTCCCGGCGACACGCCTTTATTCCCCCTGGATTTGGCCAATCGGCTGCAACAGGCCGTTGACGACGGCGCCCCCGCCGCCATCGCCGCCAGCAATGGGCGTCCGCATCCGGTTTTTGGTCTGTGGCCAGTGACCTGGATCACAAAACTGGAAGAATCCCTGGCACGAAACCGTTTGGGGGTGTGGAAATTCGCCCAGGCCCTGGGGGCAACGGAAGTGTCGTGGGACAGCGATCCCCACGACCCCTTCCTCAACGTCAACACGGAAGTTGACGCCAAGGAATTGGAGGCGATCCTTAGACCGCGATAAGGGCAGCGGCGACGTCGCGACCTTCGGTCAGCAACACGTTATAGGTCCGGCACGCCGCCCCGGTATCCATGGGTTCGACGACGATGCCGTGCTGGCGCAGGGCTTGGCGTAATCCCTTGGGCAGCGCGGCCATGGACTTGCCACACCCGATCAACAGGATCGCCGGCAAGGGCTGATAGTCGATGGCGGCCTGCAGGCTTTCGACCGTGATGTCGGCCGCCAGGGACACCGGCCACGCCAAGGTCTGCTTGGCCAGGATCAACACCGAACCTTCATGGCGGGTTGCCGAAACGGTGAACCCGCCATCTCCATAACCCGAGATCAGTTGGAATTCGGCGCCGACGACCGGGGTGATGTCCATCAGGGGGCCGCCTGGGCAGCCGCCTCGTCTTCCTCACGATCCTTGCCGACACGCAGGCGGAAATAGATCAGCACCGGCAACGCCACATACATGGACGAGAAGGTGCCGACCACCAAACCCCACAACAGCGAGGCGGCGAAGCCGTGCAGCACGTCGCCCCCCAGAACCAACAGCGACACCACGGTCAGGAACACCGTGGCCACGGTCAGGAAAGTGCGGGCCAGGGTTTCGTTGACCGCCAGGTTCAGCAGTTCATAGATGGACAAGGTCTTGTATTTGCGCAGGTTTTCACGCACACGGTCATAGATGACCACGGTGTCGTTGATGGAATAACCGGCGATGGTCAGGATGGCGGCGACGCTGGTCAGGTTGAATTCCATCCCGGTGACCGAGAAGAAGCCGAAGGTCAGGATGACGTCGTGGAAAGTGGCGATCAAAGCGCCGACGCCAAACTGCCATTCGAAGCGGAACCACACATAGGCGGCAATGGCCAGCACCGACAAAGCGACGGCCAACACGCCGTCGCGCTTCAATTCGTCGCCCACCTTGGGGCCGACGATTTCGACGCGGCGGTAATCATAGCCCGCCCCCAAGGTTTCCTTGACCTTGGCCAGGGCCGCCATCTGTGCCTTTTCGTCACCGTCTTGCTTTTGCACGCGGACCATGACGTCGCGGCCGGTTTCGCCGAATTGCTGCAGCGACACTTCGCCCAAGGACAGGTTGCCCAATTGATCGCGCATCTTGGCGATGTTGGCCGGACCATCGGTGGTCTGCACCTCGATCAGGATGCCACCGGCGAAGTCGATGCCGAAATTGAAGCCCCTGGTGGCGATGGACACGAAGGTGCCGATGATCAGCGTTGCCGTCAGGGCAAAGGCGATCAACCGCTTGCCGACAAAGTCGAACTTGGGCGTATGGGCGATGAAATTGCCGTAGAAGCTCATGTCTTTGGTCCTTACAACGGCAAGGTCTTGGGGCGACGCCAACGGATCCAGGTGCCCACCATCAGGCGGGTCACCATGATCGCGGTGAACATCGAGCTTAAGAGACCCAACGACAAGGTGACGGCGAAACCGCGCACCGGGCCCGAGCCGAACTGGAACAACAACGCCGCAGCGGCGAGTGTGGTCAAATTGGCGTCCAAGATGGTGCCGAAAGCGCGTTCGAACGCCACCTGCACGGTGGAGATCAGACCACGTCCGGCCTTTTGTTCCTCGCGCATGCGTTCGTAGATCAGCACGTTGGCGTCAACCGCCATACCCATGGTCAGCACGATACCGGCGATGCCGGGCAGCGTCAGGGTGGCCCCCAGAACCGACATCAGCGCCAGCAGGATCACCAGGTTCAGCACCAGGGCGACATTGGCCAGCAAGCCCAGGGTGCCATAGATCAGCACCATGAAGACGATGACGGTGATCAGGCCGACACCGCTGGCGATGGCGCCGGCTTGGATGGAATCGGCGCCCAGATCGGGACCGACGGTGCGTTCTTCCAGCACCTGCAACGGCGCCGGCAGGGCACCGGCGCGCAGCAGCAGCGCCAGATCGTTGGCTTCCTGGGTGGTGAAAGTGCCGGTGATGACACCCGATCCCCCCAAAATGGGTTCGTTGATACGCGGGGCGGAAATGACCTTTTCGTCCAAGACGATGGCCAACATCTTGCCGGCATTGGCCGACGTGGTGTCGGCGAAGCGCTTGCCACCGGCCACCGTGAAACGGAACGAAACCACGGCCTGACCATTTTGGAAGGTGGCCTGGGAATCGGTCAGCAAGTCACCGCCCACTTCGACGCGCTTGCGCACCACATATTGCGACGGCAGGCCACGGCCGCTTTCGGCCGACGGCAACAACACCGAACCCGGGGGCACCCGACCACGGGCGGCGTCTTCAGGGCTGGCGGTGTCGTCCACCAAATGGAAGGTCAACTTGGCGGTTTTCCCCAGCAGCGACTTGATGTGTTCCGGGTTCTTCACGCCGGGAAGCTGGACGATGATGCGGTCGGTGCCCTGGCGCTGGATGGACGGCTCACGCGTGCCCAATTCGTCGACGCGGCGGCGCACGATGCCGATGGATTGCTCCACCGCCTGGTTGATGCGCTTGGCCATGGCCTGTTCCGTGTAGGTGAACACGAACATGCCGTCCGACGAAACCTCCAACAGGGCTTCAGGGTCCAGCTTGCGCAATTCGGGACGAACCCGTTCACGTTCAGCTTCGTCGCTGATGCGGACCTTGACGGTATCCAGACCGGACGAACCCAGTTCCGAATAACGCACCTTTTCCTTGCGCAGGGTGGCGCGCAGCGCCTCGACCAGACCGGAAAGGAGTTCCCGCTTCACATAAGCGGTATCCACTTCCAGCAAAAGATAGGAACCGCCCTGCAAGTCCAGCCCCAGGCTGACCGGTTGCCACCACGAGGGCATGCGGTCGGTGGTTTCCCGCGGCAGCAGGTTGGGTGCCGACCAGATCGCCCCACACAGGGCGACCAGCAGCACCATCACGATCTTCCACTTGGGAAATTGAAGCATGACGGTTCCGTCTTTGGCAGAAAGGAAAAACGATTACTTTTCGGCGGAAGCGGCGGATTCGTCCTTGGACTCTTCCTTGCCGGCCACCGGTTCGGTCTTGGACACCACTTCCTGGATGGCCGAGCGAACCACGCGTACCTTGACGCCGTCGGCGATTTCCACCTGGACTTCGGTTTCGCTGGTCACCTTGGCGATCTGGCCCATGATGCCGCCGCCCAACACGACGCGGTCACCGCGACGCAGGGTCCCCAGCAATTCCTTATGCGCCTTCATGCGCTTTTGCTGCGGGCGGATCATCAGGAAGTAGAAGACCACGAAGATCAGGATCAGAGGCAGGAAGGCCTCGACGCCTCCGGCGAGCCCACCAGCGGGAGCGGCGGCTTGGGCATAGGCGGGGGACACGAACATGGAAGAACTCCTTGGATCAGTGGCCTTTCATGGCGAAGTCAGCGGAATATAGCGACAAGGCGAGCGGTTGCAAACCTTAACTCCCTCCTTTCTCAAAGCCTTGCCGCCCGGGCGCGTCGCCATTAGGCTGGCGGACCCACGCCATCGACTTGGAATTCGCCCGCCATGGACGCCGACACTCTTGCCGTTTTGACCCGTATCGCCACCGCGCTGGAACGCTTGGCGCCGCCGCCCCTGGCCGAAGTGGACCTTGATGCCGCCGACGCTTTCGTCTGGCACGCCGATCCCGATTGGCTGGAACCGGTTCCCCAAGTCAACCGGGTGGACATCGAATTGCTGAAGGGCATCGAACGCCAGCGCGAGCAATTGTTGGACAACACCAAACGCTTCGCCCGTGGCCTGCCCGCCAACAACGCCCTGTTGTGGGGGGCGCGCGGCACCGGCAAAAGCTCGCTGGTCAAGGCGACCCACGCCACCATCAACGGCGATTGCGCCGACGCCGACAAATTGCTGCTGGTGGAAATCCACCGCGAAGACATCCCGTCCCTGCCCCGTCTGCTGCGCATCCTGCGCAGCCAGGGTCGACGCACCGTGCTGTTCTGCGACGATTTGTCGTTCGAGGGCCAGGACGAAGCCTACAAGTCGCTGAAAGCGGTGCTGGATGGTGGCATCGAAGGCCGCCCCGCCAACGTCATCTTCTACGCCACGTCGAACCGTCGCCACCTGTTGTCGCGCGACATGATCGAGAACGAGCGTTCCACCGCCATCAATCCCGGCGAGGCGGTGGAAGAAAAGGTGTCGCTGTCCGACCGCTTTGGTCTGTGGCTGGGTTTCCATCATGTCAACCAGGACACCTATTTCGAGATCATCGAAGGCTACGCCAGTTGCTATCACCTGCCCATCAGCACCGAGGAACTGCACCGCGAAGCCAACGAATGGGCGGTCACCCGTGGGTCGCGCTCGGGCCGCGTCGCCTGGCAGTTCATCCAGGATCTGGCCGGTCGCCTGGGCACCCCCATCGACTAAGCGGTTTTCGTCTGTTCCTAACGCTTGGCCAGCCACCGTGTCAGGGTCAGCACGCCGGCGAACAGGACGATGCCACCCAAGATGACAAGGCCGCCGACGATCAATGCTTCGTCGGGGGCTAAGGTCGGTGCGGTGTCGAATCTTTGGAACATGGGCAAAATTTAGGGCCGTCCCGTGGGGCGGCCCTTGCCTTTGGTCAAGCCAACAGACGATACAACGCTTCCAGCGCCTGCCAACGTTGCCGCAGCTCTTCGACCAGTTCGGGGCTCGACAGCAACGGCTCGACCGGTCGGGTGCAGGCGACATAGGGGGATTTGCGGGAAATCCACTGCGCCAGCACCGGGTCCAATCCCTCTGGCAGCTTGGGCCGGACATAGGCTTCACCCTCGACGCCAAACCCCGCCGCCAACGCCGCGTTCATTGCCGCCAGGAACCGGCCGGGCCGAGCCAGAATGGCCGCTCGCTGGGTCTTGGTCACCGCGGGTGGGGCCGCATAGCAGCCCATGCCATGGCGCCATCCCGCCGGCCCGATCTCCAGGAAAAAGGCGGGGCGTTCCTGCCACCCCTGGCCCGGACGCTTGAAGCAAATCCACTGATTGATGCGATAAGGCGATTTGTCGCGGGAAAAACGGGTATCGCGATAGATACGCGACACCGCCCCTCCTCTGGGATCGACATCGAAAGCGGGATCGATCTTCAGCACCGTCTCCGCCAACGCGGCGACCAAAGCACGCAATGGGTCTCGGACCAAGGCTTCGTACTCGGCCTTGTGATCCACGAACCATTGGCGCTCGTTGTTGGCCGCGAGTTCACCAAGAAACCGCGTCAAGCCGACGGGCAGGCCGCGAAAGGCCGCGCTCATGCGCCACTCGCGACGTTGCCTTCGGTCTGGCTGAGAGTGTCACCCCGGATCTGTTCCACTGGGTTCACCGCTTCGGTCCCGCGCCGCAACTCGAAATGCAGTTGCGGCGTATCCACCCCGCCCGACGACCCCACGGTAGCGATCTGCTGACCGCGTTTGACCGAATCGCCCTTACGCACCATTACCTGGTCATTGTGGGCATAAGCGCTGACCCAGCCGTCGGAATGCTTGATCAGCAGCAGATTGCCGAAGCCCTTCAACTCGTTGCCCACATAGGCGACGACACCGTTCTCGGTAGAGCGCACCGGAGTGCCGCGGGGGGCGGCGATATTGATGCCGTCATTGTTCTGCCCCTTGGCCAAGGGGCCGAATTCGGCCACCACCTGGCCCTTGACCGGCCAGATGAAGCCTTTGCCCGCCAATGGCGGCGGCGGTGGCGGCAGGGTTTGGCTGGGTTCGAAAGCCGGATGGCGGGCTTCGGGGGCGTTGCGCGCTGTATTGTCCGAAGCGGTGGTGGTGACGGTTCCCGGCGACGACGAAGGCGGCGGCGGTGCGGAATTCACCCGCGTCGAAGCCGACGAAGGCTCATTGCTTTGGCGCCCTGAATTGGGCGAGGCGATGACCAAGGCCCCCCCCTGGCCGCCCCCGCTTGATCGCCCGCCCGGCACCTTCAGCTTTTCACCCACATAGATGGTGTAAGGCGGGCGCTTACCGTTCAGGCGCGCCAAGGTCTGGAATTCCACCCCCAAGCGCCGCGCCACCAGCAACAAAGCGTCGCCACGCTGGACCACGTATTCACCGCCGCCGGGAATGCGGATCGCTTGGCCGGGAACGATGACATAGGGAGCGCTCAGATTGTTGGCCTCGATCAAATCACGGACCGAGACATTGCAACGCCTTGCGATGGAATAAAGGGTGTCGCCGGAATAAACGGTAACCGCGCCCCCGCAGGATTGCGCCTGAACCCCGCGACTGACCGGTGCGCCGCCCCGGAAACTGGGGGCACAAGCCGCCAACAGCGCCAAAGGCACTGCTAAAAGGGCCCATCGGGACACCATATGAGGTATGGATACGCGCATGCGCCGCACTATACGCGGCGAAACCGGCCCCGGCAATGTCAAGAGTCGGGCAAACCTTCGACCATGGGCACGAAACGCACAGGCTCCAGATGCTGGATGTCGATGCCACGCTCCAGCTTGACGACGCGGACCAGATCCTGGGTGCCGCTGCCCACCTCGCCCACCGGCAGCACCATGATGCCACCCACCTGCAATTGGTCCACCAAGACCGGCGGAATATCGTGGGCGGCGGCGGTGACCATGATGCGTTCGAACGGCGCCTGTTCCGGCCAGCCCAAACCACCATCCGCCAATTTGGCGGTGATGTTGTGGATGCGCAGATCGCGGAAACGTTGCTCGGCCTCGGCCAACAGCTTCTTGTGGCGCTCGATGGTGTAAAGCCGCCGACACAACCGTGACAGCACGGCGGCCTGATAGCCCGACCCGGTGCCGATTTCCAACACCTTCATGCGCTCGCCCACTTCCAAAGCCTGGGTCATCAGGGCGACGATATAAGGCTGGCTGACCGTTTGACCACAGGCGATGGGCAGCGCGTGGTTTTCGTAAGCCTGGTCCAGGAACGGCTGGGCGACAAAGCGATCCCGCGGCACTTTTTCCAAGGCCCCCAGAACGCGGGCATCGGTGATGCCTTGGCCCCGCAATTCCATCAGCAAGCGGATGACACGGGCATCAGCGGGACTCATGTCTCGGTCCTAGCCGAACAGGGATTTCAGGGAATCCATGGTCGGACCATGGGTCAGGTCGACGCAAAGCGGCGTCACCGCCACCGCGCCACGCACCACCGCTTCAATGTCGGTGCCGACGATGCCCGGATCTTCGGCCCGCTGGGCGCCGATCCACACATAGGGTTCGCCGCGCGGGTCATGGCGTTCCACCAATTCCTCGCCGATCTTGCGCTTGCCCTGACGCACCACCTCGATGCCGGTGACCTGGGCCGGCAACACGTCGGGGAAGTTGACATTCATCAGCACGTTGCGGCCCCACCCCACCTGACACACCTTGCGGATCACCTGGGGGGCCCAATGTTCGGCGGTGGACCAATGGACCGGCTGGTTAGGACGCAGATATTGCGACAGTGCCACCGAGGGAATCCCCAGGATGGTGGCCTCCATGGCCGCCGCCACGGTGCCGGAATAGGTGACGTCGTCCCCCATATTGGCGCCCCGGTTGACCCCGGACAGCACCAGATCGGGCTTCTTGTCCGTCAACACATGGTTGACACCCAGCAACACCGCGTCGGTGGGGGTGCCGTCGACACAGAAATGCCGTTCCGACACCTGCTTGACCCGCAAAGGCCGGCGGATGGTCAGGGAATGACCGGCGGCCGATTGTTCGCTTTCCGGCGCCACCACCCAGACATCGTCGCTGAGAGAACGGGCGATGCGCTCCAGCACCTTGATGCCCGGCGCGTTGATGCCGTCATCATTGCTGATGAGGATACGGGCGCCGGACAGATCGGTGATGGCGGCAAACATGGCGTCAGGCGATGACTTCCAGCCCGCCCATATAGGGGCGCAGCACCTCGGGAACCCGCACGGAACCGTCTTCCTGCTGATAGTTTTCCAACACGGCGACCAGGGTGCGGCCGACGGCCAGACCGGAACCATTGAGGGTGTGGACGAAACGGTTGCCCTTTTCGCCCTTGAACCGGGCCTTCATGCGCCGGGCCTGGAAATCACCGCAATTGGAACACGACGAAATCTCGCGGTAACGCCCCTGGCCGGGCAGCCACACTTCGATGTCATAGGTCTTTTGCGAGGAAAAGCCCATGTCGCCGGTGCACAGCACGATGGTGCGGTACGGCAGTTCCAGGCGCTGCAGGATGGTTTCGGCGCATTGGGTCATGCGCTGATGCTCGGCTTCCGACTGGTCGGGATGGGCGATGGACACCATCTCGACCTTCCAGAACTGATGCTGACGGATCATGCCACGGGTGTCCTTACCCGCCGCCCCGGCTTCGGAACGGAAACACAATGTCAACGCAGTCATGCGCAATGGAAGGCAAGAATCATCTAGAATAGAGTTACAGACCAAATTGGTCAGAGGCACCTCTGCGGTTGGAATTAAGAATCTCTCCTCAGTAAAAGCCTCTTCACCTAAAGCCGGAATCACAACACGCAGCGCTTCAGATATATCATTTGCTAAATCATTAGCGAACACGTTCATGATATCATGTATATTCGCAGAAGGAGAAAGACCATGGACAACGGTTGCTTTCTCAACGTATTTATTTCGAATAGATTCAATAATTGGGTGCTTTAGGGCAACATCAACTGCCAAGTTTTCATCAAAATTCCTTGCAGCAAATAAATCTTGCTTAAACTTGGGAAGCTGCCCTGTCCCATAAAGAGCAGAGTCTTTGACTAAAACAGGCGGGCTAACTTCGGTATAACCGTGTTCTTCGGTCTGCACGTCCAGCATGAACTGCGCAAGCGCGCGTTCCAGACGCGCCAGCTTGCCCTTCAGCACCACGAAACGGGCGCCCGACAACTTGGCGGCACCGTCGAAATCCATCAGCCCCATCTTGGTGCCGATGGCATCGTGTTCCAACGGCTGGAAGGCGAAATCACCGGGCGTCCCCCAGCGGCGCACTTCCACATTATGATCCTCGTCAGGACCATCGGGGACGTCCGCGCCCGGCAGATTGGGGATCGAAGCCAAGATGGCTTCGATTTCCTCGCCCAGCGACTTGTCCTGGGCTTCCATCAGCGGGATGTCTTCCTTCAGCTTGGCCATCTCTTCCATGATGGCGCTGGAATCGCCGCCCTGCTTCTTGATGATGCCGATCTGCTTGGACGTCTCGTTGCGTTGCGCCTGCATTTCCTGCAGACGGGTTTGCGCGGCGCGGCGTTCGCCATCCAGACGGATCAGTTGAGCGGAACGCGCTTCCAGACCGCGCCGGGCCAAGCCGGAATCGAAAGCCTCGGGATTGTCGCGAATCCATTTCAGGTCGTGCATGAGATCACATCCACTTAAGCGGGATCATTGATTGAAATCGGTCTCTTCAACCGGGTCGTCCTCGTCGTCCTCATCCTCGTCCTCGGACGATTCTGCGCGCTTCTTTTCAGCCATGCGGGCGGAAATGATCGAGGCTTCGTACAGCAGCACCATGGGAATGGCCAAGGACATCTGGCTGACCACGTCGGGCGGCGTCACCACGGCGGCGAAGACGAAGACGGCGACGATGGCGTAACGGCGCTTTTCCGCCAGACCCTTGGCGGTGACCAGACCGACGCGCGCCAACAGGGTCAGCAGCACCGGCATCTGGAAAGCCAGACCGAAGGCGAAGATCAAGGTCATGATCAAGGACAGCGATTCGCTGACCTTGGCTTCCAACTGAATGGGAAGCTCGCCCTGATGGGGCACCAGGTTTTCGAAGCCCAGCAGATAGGTGTACAGCATGGGCAGGACCAGGAAGTACACCAGGGCGGCGCCCATGGTGAACAGCACCGGGGTGGCGAACAGGAACGGCAGAAAGGCCTGACGTTCGTTCTTGTAAAGCCCCGGCGCGACGAAGGCCCACAACTGCCCGGCCCAAACCGGGAAGCAGATCACGCCGGCGGCAAAGGCCGACACCTTCACATAGGTGAAGAACGCTTCGGTGGGCGCGGTGTAGATCAGGCGCCGCATGCCGCCCTTGTCCAAGGCGACCTTGGCGTAAGGGTCCATCAGGAAGGCATAGATGTCGGCGGAGAAATAGAAACACGCCGCGAAGACGACGATGAAAGCCAACACCGACCACAGCAGGCGTTGGCGCAGCTCGACCAGATGGTCAAGCAAGGGCATGGTCTTGTCCTCGGTCATGTTGCTCATGGCGCCGGCGGCTTTTCGGGGGCTGCAACCGAGGGCGCGGCTTCGGTGGAAACGCTGGCCGCCGGTTCTTCCAGCTTGGGCGCTTCCAGCGAGCGGGCGATGTCGCCGGTGGGATCGATGCTTTTTTCGATCTCACGGCGCAACGCGTTGGTGTCCGCCACCTTCTCGACCTGGCTTTTCAGCTCGGACAATTCGGTTTCTCGCACCATGTCGTCGACACCGCGCTGGAATTCGCCGGCTAGTTCGCGGGCTTTGCGGACCCAGCGGCCACACATCCGCAAGACGTGCGGCAGGTCCTTGGGGCCGATGACGATCAACGCCACCACGGCCACCAAAGCCATTTCATCCATGCCGATGTCGAACATGCGCCGGGTCCCTTGTTCCGCAGGAAATCACCACCCTTAGTGACGGGCAGTGTCCTTTTCCGCCGGTTGGGCGGCTTCGGATTCCAAGCGCTGCGAATCCGCCGGCTTGGCCGCCGGGGCATCGTCGTCTTCGTTCAGGCCCTTCTTAAAGGCTTTGACGCCCTTGGCCATATCGCCCATCAGCTTCGGGATCTTACCCGCGCCGAACAGCAGAAGCACGATGACCAGAACGATCAGCCAGTGCCAAATGCTGAAGCTACCCATGTAAAGTTCTCCTGCCAGCAGGGATGAAAGCGAAGGCGCGGATCATCGCAGACTTGTGCGGGTCTCGCAACCGCCCTATTCCGCCAAACCCAGCAAGTCGTTGTCGTCCACGTCAGACAAATCCAGTTCGGGTTCGTCGTCTTCATCCTCGGCGGTGTCCACCGGGGTCAGATCGTCAACCGCACGGTTGCCATAGGCATCGGCGGCAGGACGGGTGTCTAGCAGGCCGGCGGCCTTCAATTCCTTGAGGTTGGGCAGGTCTTCCAGGTTTTCCAAACCGAAATGGTCCAAGAAACCATCGCTGGTCCCCCATTGCAGCGGCTTGCCCGGTGTGCGGCGACGGCCACGCGGCCTGATCCAACCGGCCTGGAACAACAGGTCCAAAGTGCCCTTGGACAACGCCACACCGCGCACTTCCTCGATCTCGGCGCGGGTGATCGGCTGGTTATAGGCGATGATGGCCAGAACCTCGATGGCAGCGCGCGACAGGCGCCGGGTCTGGGTCTGCTCAATGGTCAACTGACCGGCCAGATCCGGGGCGGTGCGGAACGCCCATTTGGCCTCGCGCCGGACCAGGTTGACCCCCCGGCCCGCATATTGGCTTTGCAATTCAGCCAGCAAGGCTGGCACGTCGCTGTCGGCCGGCAACTTGTCGGCCAGATCGCGTTCGTCCAGGGGCTGGGCCGAGGCAAACAGCAGGGCTTCCAGCAATCGCAGGTGTTCAAGGTCGAATTCGTCGCTCACGCCGCCGCGTCTCCGGCTTTGACATAGATGGGCGAATAAGGCCCGCCATCCTGGCGCAATTGCAAGCGCCCCTGCTTGGCCAGTTCCAAAGCGGCGATGAAAGTCGACGCCACCGCCGACTTCATCTTCAGGCTGTCGCCTTGGAAACTGGGCAGATAGGACGACAGAACCGACCAATCGGGCATGGTGCCCAGCATGCGTTCCAGCCGCCGCAGCGCGTCTTCCACCGAATAAAGGTCGGGGGCTTCGATATGGAGTGTGCGCACCGAAGTCCGCACCACGTGGTCGGCATAGGCCTTCAGCAGGTCGAACAATTCCACGTCGAACATGGAATGGGTGATCACCGGCACTTCTTCCGGCTCGCCCCGGGCAAAGATTTCACGGCCCAACTGCGCCCGGTTGACCAAGGTGGTGCCCGCCTGTTGCATAACTTCCAGGCGTCGCAGCCGAAAAGCCAGGATATCGGCCATCTCAGCGGCGCTGGGCTGACCTTCTTGTTCCGGTTCCGGTTCGGGCAGCAACAGGCGCGACTTCAGATAAGCCAGCCATGCCGCCATCACCAGATATTCCGCCGCCAGGTCCAGGTGACGTTGGCGGATGCGGTTGACGAATTCCAGATACTGATCGGCCAGTTTCAGGATGGAAATCTTGGTCAGATCGACCTTTTGCTCGCGCGCCAGGGTCAGCAGCACGTCCAACGGCCCTTCGAACCCCTCAAGGTCCACCAGCAGTCGTTCCTCGGGGGAACGCTGGGGTGCCTCGTCATCTTCTTGAAAAACGTCAACCTGCATTGACATCGCAATATCTTGTGCCGATGAATACGACCAACACAATAACATGGATGACAGCGGGGTTCTAGCCGCCGAATACGCCCACCAACAAGGTCAGCAAACCATTGATGGCCGGCTGAATGACCAAATCAAAGGGATCGATTCGGTACCCCACCAGCCCAGTGACCAAAGGCAGGATCATCAACAGGCCGATGACGATCAGGATTCCCTTGTCTTCCAGCCGGGCCAGATGAAAGGCCAGATGACGTGGCAACAGGCCGACAGCAACCCGGCCGCCATCCAAAGGCGGGATCGGGATCAGATTAAATACAGCCAGCAGCAGATTGATATAAATGGCATTTGCCAAATTAAGGCGGGCCCAGTCGACAGCCGAGGGCGGCAGATGACCAACGACGCCGATCAGCAGGATCGCAATGATGGCCATCAGGATGTTGGCTCCCGGCCCGGCGGCGGCGACCACCACCATGCCATAGCGCGGATTACGCAATTTGCGAAAATCCACCGGTACCGGCTTGGCCCAACCGAACAGGAACGATCCCATCACCAGCAACAGAGCCGGCACGATGATGGTGCCGAACAGATCGATGTGGCGGATGGGATTGAGGGAAATACGTCCCAACCGCTTGGCGGTGTCGTCGCCCATGGCAAGGGCGGCAAAGCCATGGGCGGCTTCGTGCAGGGTGATGGCGAAAACCAGCGGCAAGGCCACCACCGAAACCTGCTGCACGATACCGATCAGGTCGTTCATGCCAGCAACCGGTTCAATTCGGCCAAGGCAGCCACCCGATCCAGGTCATGGCGACGCTTCATGCGTTGCCCCTGGGCCACCCGTTCGCGGGCGCTATCGGTCAGCGGTGCCAATTGGCCGGCGATGGCGGTCATTTCCTCCATCTGGCCGTTACAATGCAGCACCACGTCACAGCCGGCCTCCAGACAGGCTTTGGTCCGGTCGCCAAAGCTGCCGCCCAGCGCCTTCATGGACAGGTCGTCGGAAATCAGCAGGCCTTCGAAGCCGATCAGACCGCGAATGATCTCGCCGATGACCTTGACCGAGGTGGTGGCCGGGGCCTTGGCGTCGATCGCGGTATAGACAACGTGGGCGGTCATCGCCCAGGGCTGGTCGCGCAAAGCGGCAAACGGGGCGAAATCCTGGGCTTCCAATTCCGCTCGGCTGGCATCGACCACCGGCAGCGACAGATGCGAATCCACCATGGCGCGGCCGTGGCCGGGGATATGCTTGATCACCGGCAACACGCCTTGGTCCAACAATCCGTCACAGACGGCGCGGCCCAGATCGGCCACCATGGCGGCCGTCCTGCCAAAGGCACGGTCGCCGATGACATCATGGGCCCCGGAAACAGGCACATCCAGAACCGGGGCACAATCCACATCGATACCCAGATCGGCCAGTTCAGCGCCGATCAGGCGATAGTTCAGACGCAGGGCCTGCGTGGCGGCCTGGGCGTCCTTGGCCGCCAGATCGGCGAAAACCATGCCGGGAGGTGCCGCCCGCCAATGGGGTGGCCGCAGGCGTTGCACCCGGCCCCCTTCCTGGTCGATGAGGACCGGCGCGTCAGCCCGGCCAACGCTTTCACGCAATTGGCCGACCAGATGACGCACTTGATCGGGGTTGTCCACATTGCGAGCGAACAGAATGAAGCCCAAGGGATTGGTTTGGGCGAAGAAAGCCTTCTCCGCCTCGGTCAAAGCCAAGCCAGAGCAGCCGAAAATCGCTGCCGACGGGATCGGATTATTTGCGGACAACCATGCACCCCAGATTACGGGTTTTCATCTCAGCGCAGACACGACGCGCCCCCTGGTCGTCCAAGGGACCAGCACGCAGTCGCCAGAACTTACCCTTGCCGGGAATGTCGACAGGAACCACATCGGATTTCAGCCCCGCCAGAACATCACTGTTGGCGCGTTGAATGCGGTTCCATTCCGTTTCAGCCCCCGCAGCCGAGCTCAAAGCGCCCAATTGCACCAGATATCCCCCACCGGAAACGGCGGCGGTCTTGGCGGCACTTTGAACAGGTGCCGGGGCGGGTGCGGGAGCCGGTGTCGCCGCCGGTGAAACGATGGTCTTGACCGGAGCAACCGGCTTGACCGGAGCGGGTGCCGGAGACGGAGCCGCGGCGACCACAGGTGCGGGCTCGACCGGCTTAACCGCCACAGGCGGCGGAACCGGAACCGGAACCGGGGCCGGTGCGGCCATGGGGGGCGGCACCGGGGCTGGCTTCATCACTTCCTGGACCATCGGAACCGGCTTGGCGACCGCTTCCGACGGGGCCGGCGGTGGCGGCACCGGCTGCTCGGCGGGTGGCAGCAAGCGTTCGACCTTGGAATCGCCATCACCTTGTTCCAACCGACCATAAACCAGCTTGTCCTGGTTGGGCACCTGCATGCCACCACGGTCATCGGGCCTGATCTTGATGGGGCGTTGGTCGGCGGTGATCACCGGCACCCCGTCGGCATTGACGCCGGGACCGGCGAACATGCGCCAGCCCACCGCCACCGCCACGCCGACGGCCAGCACCGCGCCCCCCAGGATCAGCCAATTGCGCAGGCGCAGGCCGGAACGGGCCGGATAGGTGTCCGGGTCGGCGTCGAAGCGCTCGGGGATGATATCCAGGATGTCGCGATTATAATCGTCGTCGGGGTGTCCCGCCATGTCAGCGCATCTCCTCCACCGGTTCCACACCAAACACCGCCAGACCGGACGCGATGACGTCGGCGACGGCGCGCACCAGCGCCATACGGGCCAAGGACAATTCCGCGTCGCCTTCGATCAGGAAACGCAATTGGGTATCGTCCTTACCCTTGTTCCACAACCCATGGAAGGCCGCGGCCACGTCGTTCAGGTAGAACGCCACGCGATGCGGTTCATGCGCTTCGGCAGCACTTTCAACCATACGTGGCCATCCGGCCAGCACTTTGATCACAGCAAGCTCGGCCGGATCGGTCAAGCGGGCCAAAGGTCCTGTCGCCAAAGCCGATCCCGACAGATCGGCCCCGACCAGGGCGTCACGGCCGTGGCGCAGCACCGAATGGCAGCGGGCATGGGCGTATTGCACATAGAAAACCGGATTGTCGCGGGACTGTTCCAGCACCTTGTCCAGGTCGAAATCCAGATGGGCGTCGTTCTTGCGGGTCAGCATGATGAAGCGGACCACGTCCTTGCCCACCTGGTCCACCAGATCGCGCAGGGTGACAAAGGTCCCTGCCCGCTTGCTCATCTTATAAGGCTGGCCGCCCTTCATCAGATTGACCATCTGGCACAGCTTCACGTCCAGGTCACCGCCGCCCTCGCTGACCGCCTTGACGGCGGCCTGCATGCGCTTGACGTAACCGCCGTGATCGGCGCCCCAGATGTCGATCATCGCCGGGAAGCCACGACGGTACTTGTCCAGGTGATAGGCGATGTCCGAGGCGAAATAGGTCCAAGACCCGTCCGACTTCTTCAACGGACGGTCCACGTCGTCACCAAAGGCCGTGGCCCGGAACAGGGTCTGCGGACGCGGTTCCCAATCGTCCAGAACCTTGCCCTTGGGCGGCTCCAGCACGCCTTCATAGACCTGCCCCAAGCCTTCCAGATAGCTCAGCGCCGCATCGACCTTGCCGCCCTCGACCAGACCGCGTTCCGAGGTGAAGACGTCGTGCTTGACGCCCAAGGCGGCCAAATCCTCGCGGATCATGTCCATCATGGCATCGACGCAGAACAGACGGAACTGGGGCAGCCATTCGGCTTCGGGGGCGTCCTTGAACTTGTCGCCATGGATTTCCGCCAGCTTGGCGCCGGTGGGCTTCAGATATTCGCCCGGATACAAGCCTTCGGGGATTTCGATGGTCTCGCCCAGGGCCTCGCGGTAACGCAGATGGGCGGAACGTGCCAACACGTCCACCTGGGACCCGGCATCGTTGATGTAATATTCGCGGCTGACCGCATAGCCGGCCTTGGCCAGCAACGACGCCAGCACGTCACCGACCACGGCGCCACGGGCGTGGCCGATATGCATGGGACCGGTGGGATTGGCCGAAACGTATTCCACGTTGACCGGCGCGTTGCCGCCCATGGAGGAATTGCCGTAAGCGGCGCCTTCGGTCAGGATTTCCGCCAGACGTTCGGCCCAGAAGCTTTCCACCAGACGCAGGTTGATGAACCCCGGACCGGCGATTTCCACCGCCGCCACCGCCGCATGGCCGCGCAATTCGGCGGCCAGCTTTTCCGCCAGGTCGCGCGGCTTCATGCCGGCGCCCTTGGACAACACCATGGCGGCGTTGGTGGCGACGTCGCCATGGGCTTCCTCACGCGGGGGCTCGGCGGTCACCTTGCTGGTATCCAGGCCTTCCGGCAGGTCCAGACGGCCCAAAGCGGCAACGATTTCTTCGCGGAAATACTTGAACAGGTTCATTCAGGGCTTCTCTTGCATGTCAAACAGACGACGATGTTCGTCCAGGGCAAAGCGGTCGGTCATGCCGGCGATGTAATCGCCGACCACACGGGCGGTCTTGGCGGTTCCCGCCCCGTCGGTCAAGCGCCGCCACTCGGGCGGCAGACAGCCGGGCTCGGCGAACAGCAGGTTGAACAGATCCTTCACCACCCGACGCCCCTTGCTGGTCATGCGGTTGACGGTGAAGTGACGGTACATGTTGGGAAACAGGAACTTCTTCAACGCCGCGTCATTGGCGCGCATCTTATCGGAAAACGACACCAAGGGCACCTTCAAGCCGCGCACCTCGTCCGCCGATTTCGGCTTGAACTGGGCGATGCGACTTTGGGTTTCCTCGATGCAGTCCAAGATCATCATGCCGATCATGCGACGGACCGCTTCATGAATGTGAAGCGACACGTCGGCATCGGGATATTTCTTGGCCACCGCATGAAAGACCGGCCCGACCAGGGGCACATCTTCCAGATCCTTGATGGTGAACAGGCCGGCCCGCAAGCCGTCATCGATATCGTGGTTGTTATAGGCGATGTCGTCGGACAACGCCGCCGCCTGCGCCTCGGCGCTGGCGAAACTGTCCAGTTCCAGATCGTGGCGTGCCACATATTCGGTGATAGCGCCGGGCAGCGGGTCCTCGCTGGGCTTGGCCAGGGGACCGGTCAACGGGCCATTATGCTTGACCAGACCTTCCAGGGTTTCCCAGGTCAGGTTCAGGCCGTCGAATTCCACATAGCGGCGTTCCAGCTTGGTCACCACCCTCAGCGATTGGGCGTTATGATCGAAGCCACCATAGGCGGACAAAACGTCCTGCAACGCGTCCTCGCCGGCATGGCCGAACGGGGTGTGACCCAGATCATGGGCCAGCGCCAAGGATTCGGCCATGTCCTCTTCCAGACCCAGCACGCGGGCGATGGACCGCGCGATCTGCGACACTTCCAGCGAATGAGTCAGCCGGGTGCGGAAATTCTCGCCTTCGTGATAGACGAAGACCTGGGTCTTGTATTGCAGGCGGCGGAACGCGGCGGAATGGATGATGCGGTCGCGGTCGCGCTGAAACGGCGAGCGGGTCGGACTTTCCGGTTCCGGGTAAAGACGGCCGCGCGATTCCTCGGGCCGGCAGGCGAAAGGCGCAAGTATGGCGGATCGGGACGACAGCGTCTGGTGCATCTGCGGACACTAACGTCCGCTTGGTCCGAACGCAACCTCTTGCCCTTCGGCTACCGCACCCCATATCGCATGTGCTAAGGTGAAATCAATTCCGCCGGAACCGTACTTTTCGAGGTAGCTTTATGTCGCAAGTCATCCTGACCGAAAGCGCCGCCCAGCGCGTCCAAGTTCTGATTTCCATGGAAGGCAAGCCTAACCTGATGCTGCGCCTGGGGGTTTCCGGCGGCGGCTGCTCGGGCTTTCAGTACAACATCGAGCTGGACGACAAGACCAACGAAGACGACGTGGTCAGCGAACAGCACGGCGTCAAGCTGGTGGTCGACCAGACGTCCTTGGAAATCCTGGACGGCACCGAGGTGGATTTCGTCGAAGACCTGATGGGTGCCAGCTTCCAGTTCAAGAATCCGCAGGCCACCTCGACCTGTGGCTGCGGCTCCAGCTTCTCGGTCTGATCATCTCCAATCCGGGCATTTGGCGGTTTCCGTCCGATAGCTTTGTGGCGTGTCGATGGCGGCATTGGCGGTCGTGACCTCTTGGTCATAGGCCGCCAATGTCGATTTCATCCCGGCGAGGATGCGGTCACGCAATTGATGGGTTACTTGACCGGCGGTCCCCTGGATGATCATGGGGCGGGTGTTTCGGACGACTTCAGAGAATCGGGCCCGTACCGACCCGACATGGCGGATGAACAGACGCTGAGCAATGGCTACGTGCTGATCTTCGTGGGCGCGCACCACGGCATAGGGACACGAGCCCGGCGGATGTTCGGTGACGATGTCAACCTCGATACGGCTTAAACGCCATTCCGCCTTGGCTTTTTGTAAAGCGACACAATAGCGGTTTCGCCCCAATTGGGTCATGGCCACCGAGACGGTCAGTTCGAATTCAGTGTCAGAACGCGTCAACCCCTGTTGACTGTAGCCCGGTATCCCCTGCCCCGCCAATTTCGCCACCTCGTCCCGATTGCGATCGTGACGGTAAACCGGCGCGGCCATGATGGTTTCGAAACTGGCTGTTGGCAGCGATGTTTGATGGCAAGACTGAGCCTGCGCCGTCGAGACACAAAGCAAACATGCCAAAACAGCCAAACACCGTATAATCAGCCCCGTCTTCACTCTGTCCCCTCCGAGGCCCCATGCTGCGTATCGCCACCTGGAACGTCAATTCGGTCAAGGCCCGCCTTCCCAACGTGCTGGAATGGCTGGAACAAGCCAAGCCCGATGTGGTGTTACTGCAGGAAATCAAATGCCAAGATGACGGTTTTCCGGTGATGGAGTTCGAATCCGCCGGCTGGAACGTCGCTGTTCATGGGCAGAAATCCTATAACGGCGTCGCCATTTTGTCCCGCCACGCCATGGACAACGTGCAACGCCGGCTGCCCGGCGACGACAGCGACGAACAGGCTCGCTATATCCAGGCCGATATCCGGGGATTGCGCCTTGCCAGCCTGTATCTGCCCAACGGCAACCCCACGCCGGGGGACAAGTTCGATTACAAGCTGCGCTGGATGCGTCGCCTGATCGACCATACCAAAACCTTGCTGACCCAAGAGGTTCCCTTCGTCCTGGGGGGCGATTACAATATCTGCCCCACCGATGCCGACGTCTACGACCCCGCCGGTTGGACCAATGACGCACTTTGCCGACCGGAAAGCCGGGCTTTGTTCCGCGAATTGTGCCATCTGGGCCTGACCGAGGCGTTCCGCGCCCTGCACCCTGAACCGGGACGTTATTCGTTTTGGGATTACCAAGCCGGCGCCTGGCCGCGCGACAACGGATTGCGCATCGACCACTTCCTGCTGTCACCCCAGGCCGCCGACCGTCTGGTCGCTTGCGACATCGACAAAGCCCCGCGTGGCAAAGAGAAAGCCAGCGACCACACACCGGTTTGGATCGAAGTTCAATAAACACTAAATTCATGTGATTATTTTTTAATCTACATTTATGTTGATGTTGTGTGACCGAATTGCTATGTAGATGAGCGTTCCGCCATGTTGCGGCGCAATCATTACCTCTGGCGATCAACGAGCGAAGGCCAATGTCGAACATTCTGGAAAAGACGGTTCTGGACGTCCATCACTGGACCGATTCCCTGTTCACCCTGAAACTGAACCGCGACCCGGGCTTTCGCTTCGAAAACGGCCAATTCGCCATGATCGGCCTGATGGTCGACGGCAAGCCGCTGATGCGCGCCTATTCCATGGTCAGCGCCAATTACGAGGAACATCTGGAATTCCTGTCCATCAAGGTGCCCAACGGTCCCTTGACCTCACGCCTGCAGCACATCCAGCCGGGCGACACCATCTTGGTGAACAAGAAGACCACCGGCACCCTGGTGCTGCCCAACCTGCTGCCCGGCAAGCGCCTGTATCTGTGGTCCACCGGTACCGGTCTGGCGCCGTTCCTGTCGCTGATCAAGGATCCCGAGGTGTATGAGCGCTTCGACCAGGTCATCTTGGTCCATGGCGTGCGCTTCATCCGCGATCTGGTCTATACCGACTTCATCACCGAGGAACTGCCGAAGAACGAATTCTTCGGCGAGGAAGCCCGTCATAAGCTGGTCTATTACCCCACGGTTACCCGCGAGGATTTCCGCAATCAAGGCCGTATCACCGATCTGGTGACCTCGGGCAAGCTGTTCAGCGATCTGGGCGTGCCGCCGCTGAACCGCGAGGAAGACCGGGTGATGATCTGCGGCAATCCCAACATGATGAACGAACTGGCCGATTACCTGGACAGCATCGGCTTCAACCAAGGCAGCCATGCGGGTGCTGGCGATTATGTCATTGAAAAGGCGTTTGCCGAGAAGTGACGATCAGAGGCGGGCTCTTGCCCGCACCCAGCTGGGGCGATGCCCCAGTCCCCCTTTGTTTTATTGATAAAATAAAAGGTGGTATGGAGGCATAGCCTCCATGCGGGGTCGGGGCGGCAGCCCCGCTTTAGGCAAACACCAAAGGAACATCCGAGCGGGCGCGATACTCATCGCCCCGCTCGACGTTTTTCGGGGCCACGCCTTGCCGGGCCTTGATCAGTGCGGCCTCGATGCGGCGGTCGGTCAGCTTGTAGCGGTCATCCACATCGATTTCCCCCAAGCCGGGGCATCTGTCACCGAACACATGGGCATAGACATCGCCCATCATGGCGTAACGCCCGGCCATCAGCGTGTTGCAGGCATTCTTGACCACGGCGACGTCTTCGTCGTCACGCATGTAAAGGCTGGTGACCAGCATGACCGATACGGCGTGCAGCACGTCATAGCGGACATGGGCGATGAAGACTTCCAGGTCACGGGCGGTCAAAGCCAGATTGTCGCGGCGCGCCACCCGGATCATGCCCCCCAGCAGCAGCGAGAAGAATTCCGGCACCCCCCATTCCATTCCCAACCCCACCGAAGCGAGGGATTCCAGGGGTGTGAAGGTTGGGTCACCGGCGACCAGACGCTGAATCAGCACGTTGTCGGCCACCCCCCACAGCATGGGAACGTCCTGGTCGGCGGCGGCGATACCCAAACCGTCGAACAATTGGCGGTACATGACGATATGGGTGCGCGATTGGAACAGGTGACCCAGGTCAGGATAGTCCTCGACCGAATGTGACCCCACACCATATTCGTCGGCCACCAACTGGGCCAGCGACACCTGGGTGATCTCGCTCACCCTTTCATTCAAGATCCCATAGGGCAGATCCATCAAACCGTTGAAGCGGCCGACAGCCAAGGCCACGCATTGACGGGTGTTCTTGATCTGGTTGAAGTAGGCGGTGGAAAAACGGCGCAACCCCGCCAGATCGATACCGCCTTGGAAGACCCGAACGAAAAAAGGATGGCGCCAGACCGGATGGCTCATCACATGGTCGTGAAGGTCCAAGAACAGCTGTTCCAAGGCGCCGGGACGGAACAAGGCGGTGCGATGAAACGGATTGTCGGGGCCGACGCGGGCGGCCATGTCGGCGAAAACCTGATGCAGGCCGCTCCCTGGTTTGTCCATGTCGCCGATGATGGCGGAAAAATCGGATCGCTGGCTGTCGCGAAAGGCATGCAGGACTTGTTCGGCGCTCAGTTCCAGCAAATTCGGTAAGGGGTGAACGTCTTGCGGGACCTGCATGCCGACATTACCCGCCACCATCAGATCGGAAAAACCAGCGTTCATGTTGCCCTACCCCTTGCGCATCAATTTCGCCAAGCAGATCAACAAACCGCGGGCCGAAATGGGCTTTTCCATGAACTCGTCGGCCCCCGCCTGCAAGGCGACATCCCGGTTGGAAATACACTCGTGCCCAGACAACACCAGAACCGGCAAATGAGCCAATTGCGGCTGAGAACGGATCCAGCGGACCAAATCCAGCCCGCTTTCCTGGCCCACATGCCAGTCACTCAGCACCACGTCGATCACCGAACCCTGTAAACGGGTCCGCGCCGCATCCAGATTGGCGGCGGTACCGATCTCTTGCACCCCGACCCCTTCCAGGATGGTGCGCATGACCTGGGAAAAGTTCTGGTTGTCGTCCACCACCAACACCCGCATGGACCGCCAGTCCAGGCTGTTTTGCTGACGTGTGCCGGTCATGGTCAGGTTTTCAGCCTCGACCAGCGCTTCGGGACGACCGATCACCCAGGACCGATAATCCATGTCGGTCGAGCAAATGTGCTCGATCAGCCATTTATGCAGGAAATCCAGGCAATCCTTGGCCCGCACCGCCGTACGGTCGCGGTCATAGGCATCCTTGAGCGACCGGACCTGGGAAAACAGCCGTTGATGCATGGCCCGGTGGGCGCTGGTCGACGGATAACGGCAAATCTCCATCACTCGTTCCTCGCGGGCGAAGTGATGGTCGGCATAATCCTCCAGCGCCTTCAGGACACTGCCCAGGGTGGCGTATTCCTCTTCATCGCCGACGGAACGGTGAAGGTCGTTGATCAGGCCCACCAGGGTCCGATGGTCGGCGTCCAGTACGGGGACGCCGACACTCATCATCGGATTCCAGGTGATGGTGGCCATCGCCCTTAACGCTCGAGCTGCGAGACGTCACGCACCGCGCCACGCGCCGCCGAGGTGGTCATGGCGGCATAGGCCCGCAGCGCCTGGCTGACCGGGCGGTCGCGGTCCACCGGCTTCCACGCCTTGGCGCCACGGGCTTCCATGGCGGTGCGGCGCTTGGCCAGTTCGTCGTCGGAAACGTCCACCTTGATCACCCGGTTGGGGATGTCGATGACGATGATGTCGCCTTCCTGGACCAGACCGATGGCGCCACCTTCCGCCGCTTCCGGCGAGGCATGGCCGATGGACAGGCCCGAGGTGCCGCCCGAGAACCGGCCATCGGTGATCAAAGCGCAAAGCTTACCCAGCCCCATGCTCTTCAGATAGCTGGTGGGGTACAGCATTTCCTGCATGCCGGGGCCGCCNNGCCTTGACCACGCCGCCCAGGATCTTAGCCACCGCTTCTTCCTGGCTTTCGCAGATCACCGCCGGCCCCTTGAAGGTCAGGTTGGATTCGTCGACGCCGGCGGTCTTGACGATGCAGCCATCCAACGCGATGTTGCCGAACAACACCGCCAGACCGCCATCCTTGGAAAACGCCTTTTCAGCGGAACGGATGACGCCCTTTTCGCGGTCGGCATCCAGGGCTTCCCAACGCTTGGACTGGCTGAAGGCTTCGGTGGTGCGCACGCCACCCGGGGCGGCACGGAAGAATTCCTGCACCTTGGCATCATTGGTGCGGCTGATGTCCCACTTGCCCAAAGCCTGGGAAATGGTGCCGGAATGCACGGTGCCGCAATCGCCGTTCAGCAAACCGGCTCGCTCCAACTGGCCCAAGATGGACATGATGCCGCCGGCCCGATGCACGTCTTCGATATGGACGTCGGCGACGTTGGGGGCAACCTTGCACAGGCAGGGAACACGGCGGGACAGACGGTCGATGTCGGCCATGGTGAAATTGACACCGGCTTCCTGGGCGGCAGCCAGCAGATGCAGCACGGTGTTGGTGGACCCCCCCATGGCGATGTCCAAGGTCATGGCGTTTTCGAAGGCCTGGAAGCTGGCGACCGAGCGCGGCAGCACCGATTCGTCACCCTTTTCGTAATATGCCCGGGTGATTTCGACGATACGGCGACCGGCTTCCAGGAACAGTTCCTTGCGGTCGGCGTGGGTGGCGACCACGGTGCCGTTACCGGGCAGCGACAGCCCCAAAGCCTCGGTCAGACAGTTCATGGAATTGGCGGTGAACATGCCCGAGCACGACCCACACGTGGGGCAGCTTTCCCGCTCGAAGGCCATGGCCTCTTCGTCGGACACGTTCTTGTCGGCGCCCTTGATCATGGCATCGATCAGGTCGACGGCGTGGGTTTCGCCCTTATAGACCACCTTGCCGGCTTCCATGGGACCGCCCGAGACGAAGATGGCCGGAATGTTCAGGCGCAACGCCGCCATCAACATACCCGGCGTGATCTTGTCGCAGTTGGAAATGCAGACCATGGCGTCGGCGGTGTGGGCATTGCACATGTATTCCACCGAATCGGCGATGATTTCGCGCGACGGCAACGAATACAGCATGCCGGAATGGCCCATGGCGATGCCGTCATCGATAGCGATGGTGTTGAATTCCTTGGCGATGCCGCCGGCCTTCTCGATCTCGCGGGCGACCATCTGGCCCAGATCCTTCAGATGGACATGACCGGGCACGAATTGGGTGAAGGAATTCACCACGGCAATGATCGGCTTGCCGAAATCCTCGTCCTTCATGCCGGTGGCACGCCACAGGCCACGGGCACCCGACATGTTACGGCCATGGGTGGAGGTACGAGAGCGATAATCCGGCATTTCCTTGACCCTATGCTTTTAAAAATCAGCTTAGGGATACATAGCGCCGCCGCACCCGCCTTGCCTAGGCTGATTCGACATTTTCGTCGGTGAACTCGGAAACCTGGATTTGGTCGCGACCGGATTTTTTCGCCCGATACAGGGCTTGGTCAGCCAAATCGACAAGGAATTGCGGCCGCACCGTTTCCGTCGGCGGCAAGATCGCCACCCCCAGGCTCAGTGTCACCCGCCCCCCATTGGATGGCGCACCCTGGTGCGAGATCGCCAATTCCGCCAAAGCGTTGCGGATGGATTGCGCGATGCCACGCGCTCCCTCCAGGTCCGTCGCCGGCAGGATGCAGACGAACTCCTCGCCGCCATAGCGCGCCACGTAATCCCCGGGACGACGCATCGCCTGGCGGATCACCTGGGCGACACGACGAATACATTCATCTCCTTGGGGGTGGCCGTAGATGTCGTTGTAAAGCTTGAAATGGTCGATATCGGCCATGATCAGGCACAATGGCGCCCCGTCACGGGCACAACGGCGCCATTCGCTGTCCAAATGCTGATCGAAACCACGGCGGTTTCCCAAACCGCTCAGCGAATCGGTCATCGCCACCAACGCCAGATCCGCCTCGGCGCGATCACGGCCTTCAACGAACACGCCGAAGGCCTGTCCCATGCGGGCGATCTCGTCATCCCCATCTTGGGGGATCACCGGTCGCAGGCCCTGAACATGCGCCATCATCGCCCGGCTCAGCGCATCAAGGCGGCGGGTCACCCGGCCCGAGATGAACGCCATCAGCCAGACCGTCAGCCCCACCGACAATCCGGCAACCACTGCCATGAAACCCAAGGTCATCCTGGACCGTTTGGAATGCTTGTCCATGGAGTCCAAGACAGCTTCTCGACGATCCTGCAGGTCTCCGAAGGTGGCGCTGTTGATCTGTTGCGCCGAAGTCCTGGTGATCCGCAGCATGGCCAAGGTCCGTTGCCGCGCCACGGCCAAGGCCTGTTGGTTTTCCACACTACGTCGTGCCAGGTCGGAGATCGACACCAGCAACTGCGCCCCCGTCAAACCGTTCTTGGTCTTGGCCATCAGGTTTTGCATCTGGCCAAGGCTTTGATCGATATCTTGCCGAAGACGACGGCTTTGTCCTGGACCGTCCAACGCCAAAAGCGCCGAAATCTGTCCGGTTAGCGCCAAGGCCGCGATTTCGAGATTTTTGTCCGGCACTCCCCCGCTCCGCAATGCGTTGCCCGTCTCCAAGACCGCATCGACGATTTTGGTGTGCTCGGAAAGCAAGCGACGTTCGGACAACAACGCCTCATCCAAGGCGCGAATGTTTTCAAGATAAGGCGAGATCAGGCGATCCAGCTTGCCCGGAGCCAATTGGGCGACCTTATCCTGAAAGATGGCGATCTGAGGAATATCCACCAGCGACAGCTCGGAATCGCTGCGCTGAATACCTAAAACACGTTCCAGGATTTGACCATTCAGGGTTTCAGCTTCACGCACCACATCCGCCGCCGCGATGGTCTGGGTGAAGTCACCGGTAAAGATGTTGCGGATATGGGCGTCTTGGACCAACAAGAACACGGCCACCGCCCCCATGGTCGCGATAAAGGCGCCAAAGACCGTCATGACGGCGATCGTCACATTCCGGCTGAGACTCCTTTCCGGCACGCCCACCCCCTGATCCGTGATTATTTGAACAACGGAGCGTACAAAACACCGCCTTGCGACCAAAGACGGTTCAAACCGCGATCCAGGCCGATGGGCGTATTGGGGCCAAAATTACGGTCGAAGATTTCGCCATAATTGCCCACCGCCTTGATCACCTGTTTGGACCAAGTCGGACTTAGCCCCAACCATTCCCCCAACTGGGTGTTGGTGCCCAACAGATTGGCACGTTCCCCCGAAACGGAATCGCTTTCCACGTTGTCGACGTTGTTTTGGTTCAGCCCCAGTTCTTCGGCAAGAATGACCGCATGAACCGTGGCGGCAACGACCTTTTGCCACGGAAGATCGTCATCGCGAACCATTGGGCCGATAGGTTCCCGCGACAAGGAAACCGGCAATATCCGATAACGCTTGGGATCGTCGGAACGATTGGCGCGATTGATGGCCAAGTTCACCCGATCGGCAGTGTAGCCGTCGCAATTGCCGCGGAAAAATGCGTCCCCATTGGCATAGACGAGCTTGGTGTCGATGCCGTTCTGCCGCAAAAGACTTTCTAAATTGGCTTGGCTGGTGGTGCTGGGGGTCACGCAGATGCTGCGGCCCTCGAAATCCTTCAAACTGTTGATTCCGGAATTGGCCCGCACCATCACCCCTTGGCCATCGAACAGATAGACTGCCGGAAACGCGATGCCGTAAATGTTTTCCCGCCCCAAGGTCCTGGTCGACGAGTACATGACAACGTCGACACGGCGATCCACCAAAGATGTGAAGCGCGATTGCGGCCCCACTTCGACGAAACGCACGGCCTCGGCATCCCCCAGAACCGCCACGGCCACCGCACGGCAAAAATCGACATAGAAGCCTTCCCAGCGCCCGGCAGCACTTAAAGCGCTACGTCCTGGATCGTCCGGAAAAACACCGCACCGTACGTCGCCACGCTGACGAACGTCGTCAAGCGTCCCCGCCAGAGCCGGAAAAGAGAGCAGGAAAAAGGCGGAGACCGCAATAATGGAGCGCAGTTTAGCCATACAACCACAAGCCACATAGATCAAATTCTATAGTTATGGTCATAACCCACTTCCTATGACACTGACCACACAGAATAAGGATTGTCAGACTTAAATCGTTTTAAATTACAACTTTCATCGGAGGCCGTAGCCGAGGTCCTGTTGACAACGGGGTTTCCCAAAGCTGCGCTGGCGTGATTCAACGCTGGTCTTTACGGACGAGCAATCGAAGATCATCGGTGAGTATCCGCCCACCGAACGGGGGCGCGGTTGCCGCCCGTCCCATGACAATCGGTGTTTTATTGTAGACCGTCTTGGGCGGACCGTATTCCGCAGGAACATCCCGCCACCGACAACCGGTCTTCAGCACATGCGAAATGCCCGAGATCACAACCCGATCATCGATGCTCGGCTTTCCCGCCCCCCTTTCGGCAAGTGGGGTTCGAGTGCAGACGGGATTGGGCTGCCGAACAGGAACCGGAACACAATGGCCGTCGGCGGCAAGCCCCAGCCAACGCGGAGCTTCTGGCGGAAGAACGCCCGACCGAAAAGCACAAATGTCCACGACAAACCATAGTCACATAAAAAATATGCCTTGGGATTACCAAGGCAATACAAAGATTCCACACGCCAAATCAATCTCATCAATAAACCCATTTCGCACCTGCACATATTCTCTATCATCGACTGAACATCTTGGTTGAAATTTTTTGCCATGAAACTTGGCACTCTTGGTCATTGCCCCATCTGGCTGTTGTCATGAGAATTCATCCTGCTGAAAGCCAAGGCGGTCTACCCGTGGCAGTCGTTTCAGACGCCCCTTGAACAAAAAACCGCCAGCAACGAAACCGACAGACAGTGAGGCCCAAATGTCCAAATTCGCATGCCGCATGGCGATGGCCATGCTGGCCGCCCTTCCCGCCACCCCTGCCGCCGCTGACATCAAGATCGCGGTCATCGAGGGCTTGTCGGGGCCGTTCGCCCGCAGCGGCGAAACCCTGCTGGCGCATGTCGCCGGCGAGGCCGAGCTGATGAACAAAAATGGCGGTCTGAACGGCGAGAAGATCGAACTCATCCCCTTCGACAGCAAGCACTCCCCGCAGGAAGCCCTGGTGCAGCTGAAGGCCGCCACCGACCAAGGCGTCCGTTATGTGATGCAGGGCGCCAGTTCGGGCGTGTCCTTCGCGCTGAGCGACGCTATCACCAAATGGAACGCCCGCAATCCCGACAAGACGGTCCTGTTCTTGAACTACACCTCGGTCGACCCAAGCTTGACCAACGAAAATTGCAGCTTCTGGCATTTCCGCTTCGAAGCCCACGCCGACATGAAGCTGGAAGCCATCACCAATGTTTTGATGACCACCAAGGATGCCAAGAAGGTTTATCTGATCGGCCAGGACAATCCCGCCGGACAGCGGGTGTCGAAAGTGACCAAGAAGATGCTGTCCATGAAGCGGCCCGATATCCAGATCGTCGGCGACGACATCCACGCCCCCGGAAAGGTCAAGGATTTCGCCCCTTACGTCTCGAAAATCATCGCTTCTGGCGCCGACAGCGTGGTCACCGCCAATTTCGGCAACGACTTGGCCTTGCTCCTGAAAGCCGCCAAGGACGCCGACATGAAGGCCCGTGTCTACACGTTCTACGCCGGGTCGTCGGGCGGGCCGGCTTCGATCGACTTCGCCCCCGCCGGCCAAGTGATCCACATCGCCGATTGGCATCGTAACATCACCGCGGACGACGCCCCCTTGAACGCCTGGATCGACGGATTCAATCAAAAGAACCGGCCCAACGAGTTCATGTACATACGGATCAAGAACATGATGGGCATGCTGAACAAAGCCATGACCATGGCCAAGTCCCAGGACCCCAAGGCCGTCGCCCTTGCCCTCGAGGACATGCATTACCAAGGCCCCACCGGCGATGTCTGGATGCGCCGCGACGACCACCAGATTCACATGACGCAGTATGTGTCGCAATTCGTCGAACAGGACGGCGACGCCGTCAAATACGATTCCGAGGGAACCGGCAAGGGATGGAAAACCATCGACACCATCCGGGCCGCGGATTCGCAACTTCCCACCACCTGCGCCATGGAACGCCCCTAGCGCGTCTTGGACACCCAAGCGACGTCGTCGCCATCGGGAGGGTAGGATGGATTTCGTTGTCATCACGTTGTTGAACAGCGTGGCCTATGGCCTGCTGCTCTTCATGCTGTCGTCCGGTTTGACCTTGATCTTCAGCATGATGGGGGTGCTGAACTTCGCCCATGCCAGCTTCTATATGCTGGGTGCTTATTTCGCCTATCAGATCAGCACCTGGTCGGGATTTTGGCTTGGGCTGCTGCTCGCCCCCCTGCTGGTCGGGGGCGTGGGCATGCTGGTGGAATGGCATGGCCTGCGCCACGTCCGCCGTTTCGGACACGTGGCCGAACTGTTGTTCACCTTTGGGCTGGCCATCGTGTTCGAGGAACTGGTGCCGTTGATCTGGGGCAAGGCGTCGGTTCCCTATGCCGTTCCGGCGCAATTGGAAGGCGCCTTGTTCTCGCTGCACGGTGCGGCGTTCCCCATCTACAAGGGCTTCATGATGGCTATGTCCTTAGGCATGCTGGCCGCGCTTTACGGCGTTTTGACCCGCACCCGGATCGGCTTGATCATCCAGGCGTCGTTAACCAAGCCCGACATGGTCGAAGCCTTGGGACACAACGTCCCCAGGATCACCATGCTGCTGTTCGGCGGCGGCACCGCCTTGGCCGGACTGGCCGGTGTGATCGGCGGCAACGCCTTCGTCACCGAACCCAGCATGGCGGCATCTGTCGGGTTCATCGTCTTCGTCATCGTCGTGGTCGGCGGCTTGGGGTCGTTGGGCGGCGCCTTCCTTGCCTCGTTGCTGATCGGCGCCCTTCAGACTTTCTCGGTGACCCTGGACGTCACGCTGCAACAAGTCCTGACGTTGATCGGGCTGAGCCTGCCCGCCGACACCAACTTGGCCCGGGTATCCCTGGTCCAGTTGGGGCCGGTCCTGCCCTATCTGCTGATGGTCGCCATCCTGATCCTGCGCCCTCGCGGCCTTATGGGAGTCCGTGAATCATGACCGCGCCATCGTCCCTGCCACGCCAGGTCCTGATCTGGGCCGCCATCTTCGTCATCGCCTGCGTTCTTCCCAGCCTGTTTCGCTCGGGCTTCCTGGTCTCGGTGCTCAGCCAGATCGCCATCATGGCGGTGTTCGCCCTTTCCTATAACATGCTGCTGGGACAGACCGGTCTGCTGTCCTTTGGACATGCGGTCTATTACGGCCTGGGGGCGTTTGCCACCATCCACCTGCTCAACGGCCTGGGCAAAAGCGCGACACCATTGCTTGTCGCCCTGTTGCCGCTGGGGGGGGGTGCCGCCGGCCTGGTGGCCGGCCTGATCCTGGGCCGCATGACCACCAAGAAGGCGGGCACCACCTTCGCCATGATTTCCTTGGGCATCGCCGAGCTGATGTTCGCCACAACTCCCATCTTTCCCTCGGTCTTTGGCGGCGACGGAGGCTTCGCCGGCAACCGCATGGCGGGCAAAGGCAGCTTTCTGGGCCTGACCTGGGGGCCGCAGATCGAGATTTACTGGTTGGTGCTGTTCTGGGCTTTCGTCAGCGCCGGATTGATGTTCGCACTGACCCAGACGCCACTGGGACGCGTCGCTAACGCCGTCCGTGACAACCCGGAACGCGCCGAGTTCATCGGCTACGACACCAGACAGGTCCGTTATCGCATGTTGGTGCTATCGGGGTTGTTCGCGGGCATCGCCGGCGGGTTGAGTGCCCTCAACTACGAGATCGTCACCGTCGACATGCTGAACGCCCATACCTCGGGAAGTGTCCTGTTGATGACCTATACCGGGGGCATTGGACATTTCTTCGGCCCGGTCCTGGGCGCGGCCATGATCACCTTGATGCAAACCCTGGTCGGGGGGCTTACCCATGCCTGGCTGCTGTATTTCGGTTTGTTTTTCCTGTTCATGGTAGCGTTCGCCCCTGGGGGCATGGCCAGCGTCCTGAGCCGTCAGTCCGCCTTGGTCAAGGCTGGCCTGTGGCGATGCCTGCTGCCCCATTACGCCTTGGCGGCAGCACCGGCCGCCCTGGCCTGCCTGGGCGCGGTGGGCTTGATCGAAATGGCCTATGCTCTGCTGGCGGGCCACGATGCCGCCAGTTTCATGGGAACCTCGATCCGACTCCACACGCTGCTGCCGTGGTTGGGCGCGGCAAGCGTCCTGATCGGCGGGATCGCCGGCCTGAAATGGGTCATCGGCGGCATGAGCGACGCCTGGCACCAAGCCCTCAGCCAATTGCAAGGAGGCAAACCATGACCGCTTCCGTCCCTGCCTTGTGCATCAGCGGCCTGCGCAAAAGCTTTGGCGCCAGCGAAATCATTCGCGGCATCGACCTGGACATCGCCAAGGGCGAACGCCACGCGATCATCGGCCCCAATGGCGCCGGAAAGTCCACGTTGTTCCACCTGATCAGCGCACGTCTGGCGGCAACGTCGGGGACCATCGCCTTGAAAGGCGAACCGGTCACCGGGCTCAAGCCCTTCGAGATCAACCGCAAGGGATTGTCGCGCAGCTTTCAGATCACCAACATCTTCCACTCGCTGTCGGTGTTCGAGAACCTGCGCAGCGCCGTCTTGTGGTCGTTGGGCTACAAATATTCGTTCTGGCACCGCCTTTCGGTATTACGTGACGCCAAGGAACGGGCCGAGCACGTCATGTGCGACATCGGCCTGCAAAACCGGCGCGACACCGCCGCCGGCATCCTGTCCTATGCCGAACAACGGGCCCTGGAGATCGGCATCACCATCGCGGGTGGCGCCGACGTCATCTTGTTGGACGAACCCACCGCCGGCATGAGCCATTCGGAAACTGACGAAGCGGTGGCCCTGATCCGGCGGGTCACCGAAAACAAGACCTTGGTCATGGTGGAACACGACATGGGGGTGGTGTTCGGCCTTGCCGACCGGATTTCGGTTCTGGTCTACGGCCAGGTGATCGCCACCGACACACCGCAGGCGATCCGGGCCAACCCCTTGGTCCAAGAAGCCTATTTGGGTACCACTCCAGTCTCCGGGAACGCGTCATGACCAGTCGCATGCTCGAATTATCCGGCGTGCACGCCTATTACGGAAAAAGCCATGTCCTGCACGGTATCGACATGGAGGTGCGACCGGGGGAAATCGTCTCGCTTCTCGGGCGCAACGGCGTCGGCCGTTCGACCCTGGCCAAGGCCGTGATGGGCCAAGTGCAGGCCGAGGGCGGCATCCGTTTCCAAGGGGCCGAGATCCTGGGGCGCAAGACCTATGAAATCGCCCGCCTGGGGATCGGCTATGTCCCGGAAAACCGGGAAATCTTCGCCGACCTGACCGTCCACCAGAACCTGCTGCTGGGCATGAAGGGCGGCGCCACCCGCCAGGGCCGCTGGACCTTGGACGACATGCACCAGCTGTTTCCGCGCCTGCGCGAACGGGCCGACACCCCGGCCGGGGTGCTGTCGGGCGGGGAACAGCAGATGCTGACGCTGTGCCGCACCCTGATCGGCGACCCGGATTTGGTGATCATCGACGAACCGACCGAAGGCTTGGCCCCCAAGGTCGTCGAGCAGGTGGGGCAGTTCCTGCAAGAGGTCAAGAAGCGCGGTGTTTCCATTTTGCTGATCGAACAGAAGCTGTCCATCGCCTTGGACATTTCCGAACGGCTGTACCTGATGGGGCACGGAATCATCGTTTTTTCAGGAACCCCCGCCGACCTGAAAGCCAACGACGCCATCCGCAAGGAATGGCTTGAGGTTTGATCCAGCCCAAAAACCCACATAACACGAGGCTGAGCACCATGGACATCAACTTTACCGCCGAGGAAGAAGACTTCCGCAGTCAGATCCGCGCCTTTATCGACGCCAACCTGCCACCGTCCATCGCCCGCAAGGTGCTGGATGGCCGCCGGCTCGGCAGTCAGGATTACGTCACCTGGCAACGCATCCTGGCGGCCCACGGATGGGGGGCGCCGGCCTGGCCCCAACAATTCGGTGGCACCGGCTGGAACGCTGTCCAGCAATACATCTTCGAGGAAGAATGCGCTGACGCCGGAGCGCCCAAGCAATTGCCCTTTGGCCTGAAGATGGTCGGCCCGGTCATCATGGCCTTCGGCAACCAAACCCAACAGGACCGCTTCCTGCCCCACATCATCGACGCCGGCGACTGGTGGTGCCAAGGTTATTCCGAACCCGGCTCGGGATCGGATCTCGCTTCGTTGAAGACCAAGGCCGTCCGTCACGGCGACCATTACGTGGTCAACGGTCAAAAGACCTGGACCACCCTGGGCCAGCATGCCGACTGGATTTTCTGCCTGGTGCGCACCTCGACCGAGGTCCGCGCACAAGAAGGTATTTCCTTCCTGCTGATCGACATGAAGACCCCGGGCATCACCGTACGCCCGATCATCATGGTGGACGGCGAGCCCGAAGTGAACGAGGTCTGGTTCGATGACGTCCGGGTCCCCGTCGAGAATTTGGTCGGCGAGGAAAACAAGGGCTGGACCTACGCCAAGTTCCTGCTGGGCCACGAACGCACCGGCATCGCCGGCGTCGGCCGTTCAAAGCGTGAATTGAAGACCTTGAAGGCGATGGCGGCGCGACAACTGGTCCGCGGACGCCCGCTGATGGACGACATCCGCTTCCGCGATCGCGTCGCCCACGTGGAGATGGAGCTGATGGCGCTGGAAATCACCAATCTGCGCGTCATATCGGCTGACCGGCAGCGAGGACGCCCCGGCCCCGAAGCGTCGATCCTGAAGATCAAGGGGTCGGAGATCCAGCAACAACTGGCGGAACTGAAGATGCAGACCCTGGGCCATTACGCGCTGCCCCGCATCGAGGAGGGCCTGGAAGCGGACTGGCAGGGCGACCCCTTGATGCCCGATTACCCGCTGCAAGCCCCGGCGGCGACCGGCACCTATTACAGCAACCGCAAGGTCTCGATCTACGGCGGCACCAACGAAATACAAAAGAACATCATCTCCCAGATGATCCTGGGATTGTGAGAGGCCCGACATGGACTTCAACTTCACCGAAGAACAATTGGCGCTGAAAGACACCCTGCGCCGTTTCGTCCGCAAGGAATACAGTTTCGAACACCGGCGCCAGGCCATGGCCTCGCGGCACGGATTCGATCGCGACGCCTGGAACACCTTCGCCGAACTGGGCCTGCTGGGCCTGCCCTTGCAAGAAAGCCTGGGCGGCCTGGGTGGTACGGCGGTCGACAGCATGGTGGTCATGGAAATCCTGGGCGAGGCCTTGAGCCTGGAACCGTTCCTCAGTTCCTCGCTGTTGTGTGGCAGCGTGCTCAATGCCGTCCCAGTGACCGCGACGCTACAGGAACTGGCCGCGCAAATGATGACCGGGCGCCACATCATGGCCCTGGCCCATTACGAGCCCGGATCACGCTATGACCTCGCCCAGGTCTCCACCACCGCCACCGCCACCGCTGGCGACTGGGTGATCAGCGGCAGCAAAAGCGTGGTTCTTGGCGCCCCCAACGCCGACACCGTGATCGTTTCGGCCCGGACCCCCGGGGGTGTGTCGCTGTTCCTGGTTGACAGCCGCGCCCCTGGCCTTGCCATGCGCCCTTATGCGACGCAAGACGGCTTGCGGGCTGCGGACCTGATCCTGGAACGCGTGACGGTTCCCCGCCAATCCCTGCTCGCCCCCGAAGGCGACGGCCTGAAGCTGGTGGAACAAGCCCTGGACACCGCCACTGCCGCCCTTTGCGCTGAAGCCGTCGGCATCATGGATCGGCTGAACCAAACCACCGTCGAATACCTTAAGACCCGCAAACAGTTCGGCACCATGATTGGCAAGTTCCAGGCCTTGCAGCATCGCATGGCGGAAATGGTGGTGGCGACCGAACAAGCCCGTTCCATGGCCATCATGGCGGCGATCAAAGTGTCGTCGACCGAGCGGGCGGAACGGGCGGCGGCCATTTCAGCGGCCAAGGCCTATGTGGGAAACCAGGCCCGTTTCGTCGGCCAGCAAGCCGTGCAACTGCATGGCGGCATCGGCGTCACCGATGAACTGGACGTGGCCCATTATTTCAAACGCTTGACCATGATCGGGCATACCTTTGGCGATTACGATCATCACATAGCGCGTTTCGCCGAAGCCTTGTAAACATGATGCGAAGACTGGCGGACACCCGTCATGGTGGTCCGCCGGTTTCGTAGAGTTTGCAAGGGCGCACGAGCAAGGAGAGAGCCAACCTCCGTGACCACAACGAACCACACTGTGGGCATTCATCAAGTCGAACGGGTCCTGCTGGGGGCGCGCCGCGAAGGGGTGGACGTCAACCGTCTATTGAATCGTGCCGGCATTCCCCATGCGTTGCTGGACTCCCCCTTGGCGCGGGTGTCCCTAGCGCAATACGCCACCCTGATTCGCCTGCTGAACCGTACCATGCGTAACGAGCTGTGGGGGTTGACGGAAACGCCGGTGCCCTTGGGAAGTTTCGCCCAATGCTGCCGTCTCCTGATCGGCCAGCATGATTTGAAAGCAGGGTTGCGGACGGGCTTCCACTTTTATCGCATGCTGTTGCGCGATTTCATTCCCCGCCTGCAAATTGAAGGCGATATCACCCGCATCACCCTGCAAACCCGAGTCAACAACGGCCCGCATACGTTTTTCGCCCAACGGGCGTTCATCTTCCTGACCTACAGCGTCGCCTGCTGGCTGGTCGCCCGCCGCATTCCTCTGATCCAGGTAGATTACATGGGGGGCGAGTGGGGAGCCCGGATCGTCGAAGGATCGCGCCTGTTCCAGGCCCCTATTCGCTATGACCAAAGCGGTTGCGGACTGAGTTTCGAAAGCCGCTGGCTCGACCTTCCCGTGGTGCAAACCGGTCAAAGCGTGGAAGAGTTCCTTGCCCAGTCGCCGGACAATTTGTTGATCAAATATCGTGACCAGACCAGCGTCACCGAACGGATCCGTCGCATCCTGCGCCGCCACTTGGCCGAGGAACTCCCCTCGCTCGAGGAAATCAGCCATTCGCTCGGCATGGCCCCCCAAACATTGCGCCGCCGGCTCAATCAGGAAGACCACGGTTTCCAGGCGTTGAAGGACGCGGTCCGACGGGATGCCGCCATCGAATATCTGGCTCGACCGGAACTCAGCCTGATCGACATCTCGGAAATGCTTGGTTTTTCCGAACCCAGCACCTTCCATCGCGCCTTCAAGAAATGGACCGGGGTGGCACCGGGCGAGTACCGCAACACCCGCTTCCGGCTCTCCACCTCCTCCTGAACCGGGCAAGGCGGCCCGGCTGCCGCCCCTAGGTTTTTTGCGTCACGGCATCGGGCCACAACTGCGCCGCCAGCGGGCCGTCGGCGCGAAATGCGTGACATGCGTCCAGCAAAGGCGGACGACTGGTCCCCGACGCCTTTTCCCGATCATGCTTGAAACGGTGGCTCAGGGTCTGAAAGGCGGTGGTCGCCAACGGCCCCAGAAGTTCGGTCAAATGGGTGCAGCCGCCGATCCCCCCCAGCAATTCTTTGACCTTGCGACTGAACCCCGGACCGATGCGCAGACCGACCAGGCGGTCATAGGCGGCACGGATATCCTGACACACCGAGGTGGGAGTGGCGACCATGTCGACCTCGGCGGCGACGATGTTCAATTCATGGTCGATGGTCAGCCGCAACCCCATGTAATGCAAGGCCTGGCCGGGCGTCACCACCTTTTTGTCGGCGGTGGTGAAATCATGATCCTTGCTATCCAGAAGATAGCCTTCGATGTCCCAAAGACCATCCTGTCGCAGGAAGCCTTGGCACGTAATACGCCTGGTATGCAGACTTTCCCGATCGACGGCAGGTGAAAACGACATCTTCGGCCCTCCTGAAACACGGCCGTCCAGTCTAGGACGCCCCAGCCCCCCTTCCAACGTTCGAAATGCTTAATTTCATTGGCAAAAACGCTCGACACATCGCCATCCACGACCATGAGCGCTTCGGCCAGTGATTTTGTCCGTCTTCGCCATTGTTGCCACAAGCCCCCAAAACCTAAGCTTCACAGTAAGAACAGCCCCAAACGCTAATAAAAATCGCGGGGTGAACGAGGAGGACACGTTGATGTATTTGACCCAAGGCTTGCATCGTTCGGTACAGCGCCAACCCGATAAGGTGGCGGTCATCCATGGCGAGCGTCAAACCACTTACCGCACATTATATGACCGCGCTTGCCGACTTGCCGCCGTCTTCACCGGTCTTGGCATGAATACTGGGGACCGAGCGGCGATTCTGGCCCACAACTCCACGGAATACGTCGAGTTCATTCTGGCCAGCTGGATTTCCGGGATCATCCCGGTCCCTCTCAATACCCGTTGGAGCAAAAAAGAAATAAGGGCGGCGCTGGATGATTGCGGCGCCTCGGCCCTGTATGTCGACGATTCCTTCCTGGATTTCGCGGCGGGCAGGGAACTCGACACCCCGTCGCTGCGCCACATCGTCCACATGGGAACGAAGGAAACGCCGGACGGGCTGAAGAACCACGAGACCTTGCTGCGTTCCACGGCGCCCGCCGCCGACAAGCGGCTGGGGGGCGACCATCTGGCGGTCATCCTTTACACCAGCGGCACCACCGGCCAGCCCAAGGGCGTCATGCTGTCGCATGGTAATTTCGGGGCCGCGGCCCTGGCCCGCATGGCCGAAGTGCCGTCGCCGTCGGAAGGCATTCAATTGAACGCCACCCCCATGTTCCATGTGGCCGGTCTGGGACGGTTGGTGCAAACCGTCATCACCGGCGCCTCATGCGTCATCTTGCGGCAGTTCCGTCCCGAAGACGTCCTGGACGCGGTCGCCCGCCACAAGATCACCGACCTGCTGCTGGTTCCCAGCATGATCCAGATGCTGCTGGATTGCCCAGCGTTTTCGCCGACAGCGGTCTCCAGCGTCACCCGCATCGTCTATGGCGCCTCTCCCATCCCCGCTCCCCTGCTGGACCGGGCGGTGGCGGCGATGCCCAAGGTCGAGTTCCTGCACACCTATGGCATGACTGAGACGGCGGCGACGGTCACCATCAATCCCGGTTTCAACCATGGTCCGGAAGGCCTTCGAACCGGCCGCATCCGCTCGGCCGGACGGTGCGGCTACGCCACCGAAGTCAAGATCGTCGACCCGGCCGGAAACGAAGTCCCGCGCGGCACGGTGGGGGAAATCATCGTGCGGGGCCCGTTGGTCATGCAAGGCTATTGGAACCGCCCCGAGGAAACCGACGCGACGCTGCGGGATGGCTGGCTATACACCGGAGATGGCGCCTGGATGGATGAATCCGGCTATCTGTTCGTGGTCGAGCGGCTGAAGGACATGATCATCACCGGCGGCGAGAACGTCTATTCCGCCGAAGTGGAAAACGCTCTGTCCACCCATCCGGCGGTCGCCATGTGCGCGGTCATCGGCGTTCCCCACCCCACCTGGGGGGAAGCGGTTCACGCGATCGTCGTCCTGCGGGACGGTCGTGCCGTCGCCGGTACCGAATTGTCCGACCACTGTCGCCAGACACTGGCCGGCTACAAATGTCCCAAAAGCATCGAGATCAAGGATTTCATCCCCATCTCGGCGACCGGGAAAATTCTCAAGACGGTGCTGCGCAAGCCCTTTTGGGACGCCACCGCCTAATCCAGACGCTTTGTTCCCCAGCCGGGGCCAAGACAGGAGAGACATCGTGAATCGCAAGGTATATGTGGCCGGCATCGGCATGATCCCGTTCATGAAACCCGGAGCAAGCGCTCCCTACACCCAAATGGGCGCCCAGGCGGCGCTGGCCGCACTGGACGATGCCGCCATTTCCTACGACAAGGTCGAACAGGCCTATGTCAGCTATGTCTATGGGGATTCCACCTCGGGCCAAGCCGCCATCTATGGCGTCGGCCTGACCGGTATTCCGGTGTTCAACCTGAACAACAACTGCTCCAGCGGTTCCACCGCCCTGTTCCTGGCCCGCCAGGCGGTGTCCAGCGGGGCGGCGGAATGCGTCATCGCCCTGGGCTTCGAACAAATGAATCCCGGTGCCCTGAAAGGTGCCTTTGAAGACCGCCCTTCGCCTATGGAACGCTTCGCCCAGGCGATGGTCGACATACAAGGATTCGATCCCAACGCCCCCCGCGCCGCCCAGTTGTTCGGCGGCGCCGGACGGGATTACCTGAACCGTTACGGGATCAAGCGTGAAACCTTTGCCCGCATCTCGGTGAAGGCGCGTCAACACGCGGCGCGCAACCCCCTGGCGGTGTTCCGGCAAACCGTCACCTTGGACGAAGTGATGGCGTCGCCACAGGTGTTCGACCCCTTGACCCGTCTGCAATGCTGCCCCCCGACCTGCGGCGCCGCCGCCACCATCTTGTGCTCGGCCGATTTCGCCCAACGCCATAAGCTGAACACCGGTGTCTTCATCGCCGCCCAGGCGATGACCACCGACACCCCCAGCACTTTCGACAGCCGGGACATGCGGCGAGTGGTGGGTTACGACATGACCGCCGCCGCCGCCGCCCAAGTTTACGAAACAGCCGGCGTCGGCCCGGAGGACGTAGACGTGGTGGAACTGCACGATTGTTTCACCGCCAATGAATTGATCACTTATGAAGGTCTTGGCCTAACCCCGGAAGGCACCGCCGAGAAATTCATCCTGGCCGGCGACAACACCTATGGCGGTAAGTTCGTGGTCAATCCCTCCGGTGGATTGTTGTCCAAGGGACATCCTCTGGGAGCCACCGGCTTGGCCCAGTGCTACGAACTGGTCTCGCAGCTGCGCGGCGCTGCCGACCAGCGTCAAGTCGAAAACGCCCGCTTGGCGTTGCAGCACAATCTGGGGCTGGGCGGCGCCTGCGTGGTGACGCTTTACCAAAAATCCTGAGAACCGCCATGATCGACAAACGACATATCGGCCACACCCTGCCCAATTTCACGGTCGAGGTCGAGACCGGACGCCTGCGCTTTTTCGCCAAGGCCACCGGACAGACCGATCCCGTCTATTGCGACGAGGACAAGGCGCGGGCCGCCGGCCATCCATCACTGCCGGTTCCCCCCACCTTCCTGTTCTGTCTCGAGATGGAATCGCCCAACCCGACGGCCATGCGCGAATTGCTGAACATCGACATTGGCCGCGTCCTGCACGCGGAACAGCATTTCAGCTATCAAGCGATGGCCCATGCCGGGGACCGCCTACGTTTCGAACCGCGCATCGCCGACATCTACGACAAGAAGAACGGGGCGCTGGAATTCGTCGTGCGGGAAACGCGGGTCACCAACCAGCACGGGCAGCAGGTCGCCGATCTGCGCACCCTTACCGTCATCCGCAACACCTAGGAGCCGCAAGTGGTCGATTTCGCTTGTCTTCAGGTCGGCGACACGCTGCCCCCGCTCGTCATGCCCCCGATCTCCCGTCATGCCCTAGCCCTGTATTGCGGGGCTTCGGGTGACCACAACCCCATCCATGTGGATCTGGATTTCGCCCGCGCCGCCGGCATGCCCGACGTCTTCGCCCACGGCATGCTGTCCATGGCCTATATCGCCCGCATGCTGACCCACTGGACGGCGCAAGAGAACCTCCGCAGCCTCGGCGTGCGGTTTGTCGCCATCACCCAGGTGGGAGAAAGCATCACCTGCACGGGAAAGGTCGTCGATAGCGTCCAGCAGGATGGCGAAACCCGCCTTCGCGTGGTCGTGACCGCGATCAACCAGAATGGCGAAACCCGGCTGACCGGCGAAGCCGTTGTCGCCACCCCTCATTGAAATAAAGGCAAGGATCCCCAAGATGTCCCTCCTCACGCTCTTGCAAGGTCGGCTGACGGTTCCCCTGGTGGCCGCCCCCTTGTTCATCATCTCGACGCCGGCCTTGGTGATCGCCCAATGCAAGGCCGGCGTGGTCGGCTCGTTTCCGGCTTTGAACGCCAGACCGGCCGAGTTGCTGGACGAATGGCTGCACCAAATCGTGACCAGTCTGAAAGATCACGACGCCGCCCACCCCGAACGGCCTTCGGCCCCCTTCGCCGTCAATCTGATCGTCCACCAGTCCAACGAACGGCTGCAACAGGATTTGGCGCTGTGCGTCAAACACAAGGTCCCGCTGATCATCACCTCACTAGGGGCGCGACAGGACGTCAACGACGCCATCCATTCCTATGGCGGCATCGTTCTGCACGACGTCATCAACAACCGGTTCGCCCACAAGGCCATCGAGAAGGGCGCGGATGGGCTGGTCGCCGTCGCCGCCGGCGCCGGGGGGCATGCCGGCACCTTGTCCCCCTTCGCCCTGTTGCAGGAAATCCGGCAATGGTTCGACGGCCCGCTGCTGTTGTCCGGGTCCATCTCCAACGGCGGGGCGGTGCTTGCCGCCCAGGCGGCCGGGGCTGACCTGGCCTATGTGGGCTCGGCCTTCATCGCCACCAGCGAGGCCAATGCGGCCCAGGCGTACAAGGAAATGATCGTTCAAAGCGGCGCCGAGGACATCATCTACTCCAACCTGTTCACCGGGGTCCACGGCAATTACCTGCGCCAAAGCGTGGTGAACGCCGGTCTTGATCCCGACAACCTGCCGCAATCGGATCCCAGCGCGATGAATTTCGGCAGCAACCGGGTCAAACCGTGGAAAGACATTTGGGGTGCCGGCCAGGGTATCGGCGCCATCAACCAGATCGTCCCGACCTCGGCCTTGGTCGCCCGGCTTGCGCAGGAATACCAAGCGGCCCGGGAACGCCTGCTCCACACGTAAATCCCCCCCCTTTGGGACCGCCAGACCAATTGCCCTGCCGCCACGGTTGGCGGGATGGCGGCCTCGTCTTCATCTCCAAGAGGTATCCAATGAACAAACTCTCTGACAAGGTCGCCATCATTTCGGGCTCGGGCCGCGGCATCGGCCGGGAAATCGCCTTGAAGCTGGCGGCGGAAGGCGCAGCGGTAGTCGTCAACGACCTCGACGCCGGACCGGCCGAGGAAACCGTCGCCGACATCGTCGCCCGTGGCGGCAAAGCGGTGCCCTGCGTCGGCAGCGTCACCTCCCCTGACTTCGCCGAACGCTTCGTCAACACCGCGATCGACAGCTTCGGTGGCCTGGACATCATCGTCAACAACGCCGGCTTCACCTGGGACAACGTCATCCAGAAGATGACCGACGAACAATGGGACGACGTCATCGACGTGCACCTGAAGGCGCCGTTCCGCATCTTGCGGGCCGCCGCCGACTTCATCCGTGAAGCGTCCCGCAAGGAAGCCGAGGAAGGACGCGAGGTGTTCCGCAAGGTGGTCAACATTTCGTCCACCTCGGGCTTGCTGGGCAATCCCGGCCAGTCCAATTACTCCGCCGCCAAAGCGGGCATCAACGGCCTGACCAAGACCCTTTCCAAGGAATGGGGACGCTACAAGGTCAACGTCAACACCGTCGCCTTTGGCCTGATCCAAACCCGGCTGACCCAACCGCTGACCAATGGCGACGCCAGCATCGACATCGAAGGCCGTCAGCTCAAGGTAGGCGTTCAGCCCAGCCTGCTAAAAGCGGCGGAGACCATGATCCCGCTTGGCCGGGTCGGCACCGCCGAAGAGGCGGCTGGCGCCGTCTACATGTTCTGCATCCCTGAATCCAACTATGTCAGCGGCCAGATTCTGGTTTGCGGCGGCGGCAGGTCCTGACCCCGACCGCCGCTTCGGTCAAGGGCAGCGCTCCCGGCTGACCCTTGACCGTTTTTTCAGGTCATTATGGGTGCATGAACCGTGGACTTGAGAGGAGGCCCCGTCCATTCGGAC
>DISD01000052.1 GCA_002435715.1 Rhodospirillaceae bacterium UBA6219 | reverse complement strand
AAATTTTTTAAAATTAATATCATTCTGCAGAGAGGAAGGGATTCGAACCCTCGATACCCTTGAGGAGTATACACACTTTCCAGGCGTGCGCCTTCGACCACTCGGCCATCCCTCCGCATCGCCTGACGGGGCACGCCCGATCAGAGAGGCGGGAAAATACACGGAAGTCCCATGGGCCGCAAGGGCAAAGGCAGAATCAGGTAAAAACCCTATCGCAGCCAAAAAAGCGTTGAAATTTGGATGCCTAGGGTGCAAACCTTAGTTCCTGGCTTAAAAAAACCAAATTCGTTGCGGGGGCTTCATGCTGATGGGCCGTGTCGTCGGTTGGTTCCTGATCGCGTTGACCGTGATCATGGCGTCGGGGGACGCCGTGCTTGCCTTGGGTCCCGCCGATTATTCCGGCATTCTGACCGCCGACGTGGTGACCTTGCTGGTCGGCGCCGCGCCGGAAGCCGCCCCCGAACAAAGCCTGATTTCGACCCTGGAACTGGCGATCATGGAATTGCCGGCCTGGGTGGTGGTGGGTACCGTCGGCACCTTTCTGCTGATCGCCAGCCGCAAGCGTCACAAGCGTTTCCGTTTCCGCCGCTCCTGACTTTTTCCCGCCACGATCCTTGGCTAGACTGCCCGTTCTTGGTTTCGCAGGCGGGGGCCTTGCCATGTCCCGAATGAGGGTGTCGCGTCGATCGATGCTGGCCGGATTGGCGGCCGGTGCCGGTGTGTTGTCGGTGGGCGGCTGCCAAGTGGCGCCGGGGACCGGACGCGACGAGTTCAACCTGCTGAGCCCGACGGAAGAAGCCAAGATGGGTCGCGACAGCCACCCGCAGATCCTGGCCCAGTTCGGCGGCGCGGTGGATGACCCGGCCCTGTCGGCCTATGTGGCCGGCTTGGGCCAGACCCTGGTCCGCACCACCGAAACGCCGGGCGCCGATTTCCGCTTCACCCTTTTGAACAGCGACATCGTCAACGCCATGGCCCTGCCCGGCGGCTATGTCTATGTCACCCGCGGCTTGCTGGCGCTATGCGGCAACGAGGCCGAGCTGGCCGGCGTGGTCGGCCACGAAATCGGCCATGTGCTGGGCCGGCATTCGGCCCAACGGTACAGCCGGGCCATGGCCGCCAACGTCTTCACCACCATCTTGGGCATCGCGGTGGGCACCCCCGGAATCGCCGACGTCGCCCAGATGGGCGCCGGCGCCTGGCTGCAATCCTATTCCCGCGAAAACGAGATGGAGGCCGACCATCTGGGCCTGCGTTACATGAGCCGCGGCGGTTGGAACCCGCAAGGCATGGTCACCATGCTGAACCGTCTGCGCGACCATGGCAGGCTGGAAATGTTGATGGCCGGGCGCGACCCGTCGGAAATCGACCAGACCCATTTCATGGCCACCCATCCGCGCACCATCGACCGCGTCCAAGCCGCCATCGCCGAGGCCGGCACCGCCAACAGCGGATCCTTGGGGGAAAACGCGTATCTGGAACGTCTGGACGGCATGGTCTATGGCGACGACCCGGCCGAAGGCGTGGTCCGCGGCACCGCCTTCCTGCATCCGGGGATGGGTTTACGTTTCGACGCACCGCCCGGCTTCCGCCTGACCAACGGTGCCAAGGCCGTGGTGGGCAGCGACGGCAAGGGCGCCGTCCTCATCTTCGACGGCGGCAAGACCCGTGCCGGCGACATGGCCAGCTATATCAGCCGCACGTGGATGCCCAAGGCGCGGTTGGCCAATATGGAGAACCTGACCATCAACGGCATGGCTGCCGCCACCGCCACCACCCGGGGCAGTACGTCGAAGGGCAACGTGGATTTGCGGCTGGTGGCCATCCGCTTCGATGCCGACGACGTCTTTCGCTTTACCTTCGTCACCCCGCCAAGCCGGACGGCGGAACTGGGCGAGGCGTTGCGCCGCACCACCTATTCGTTCCGCGCGCTCAGCCCTTCGGAAAAAGCGGCGGTCAAACCGCTGCGCATCCGCATCCACACCACCAAAAGCGGCGACACGGTGGAAAGGCTGGCTGCCGACCAGGACGTGCCCGATTGGCAGGTGGAACGCTTCCGGGTGTTGAACGGCCTGCAACCGGGCGATGGTTTGCAAAATGGCCGCAAGGTCAAGCTGATCCGGTTTTGACCGATTTCGGCAAGCTGAAGCTGAAGACCGAGCCCTGACCGGGCTCGGACTGCACCCAAATGTCGCCGCCATGGCGCTGGATGATCTTGCGGGCCAAGGCCAGACCGATCCCGGTGCCGCCGTATTTTTCCCGGGTGTGCAGACGTTGGAACACTTGGAAGATGCGGTCGAAGAATTGCGGGTCGATGCCGATACCGTTGTCGGCGACCGAGAACACCCAACGCTCGCCTTCATCTTCGGCCCTGATGCGAATCACCGGCGCCACATCTTCGCGCCGGTATTTCAAGGCGTTGCCGATCAGATTCTGCAACAGGCTGACCATCTGGGTTTCGTCGGCCACCACATGGGGCAAGGCGCCGATGTCGACTTGGCCCCCGGATTCGGAAATGGCGACGGCCAAATTGTCCTTGGCCATGGTCGCCACCTTGTTCATGTCGGTATCGGCGAAGGGCCGGCCGCGCGTGCCGATACGGGAATATTCCAACAGACTTTGAATCATCGCCTGCTGGCGGTGGGCGGCATCGACGGCAAAGCCGATGAACTGGCGCCCGTCGTCGTCCAGCTTGTCGTCATAGCGCCGTTCCAACAGACGCAGGAAACTGGCGATGGTCCGCAACGGTTCCTGCAGGTCGTGGGACACCACATAAGAGAATTGCTGCAATTCGGCGTTGGATTCTTCCAGTTTGGCGGATTTTTCCAACAATTCGGCCTGGAAGCGTTCGCGGTCGGTGACATCGTGGACGATGGCGTGGACGAACCGGCGTCCGCGCATGGTCACCGGCCCCAGATGGACCTCGACCTCGCGGATTTCGCCCGAGGCCAAACGATGACGCGAGCGAAAGAATTGCTGTTCGCCATCGGCACTGCGCCGCATCAGGTCCTTCAGCTCGGATTCCGCCAACAACGACACTTGGTGGATGCTGGTGGTGTCCACCTGCTGGCCGTCATAGCCGTAATAACTCAGCGCCGCAGCATTGGCGTCAACCACGCGGCCGCTTTCGGGATCGACCAGGACCTTCACCGCGCTGGTGCGCTCGAACATCTCGCGATAGGTCTGTTCGCGCTCGGTCAATTGCCGCTGCACGTCCTTTTGCTCGGTGATGTCGACGAACACCCCGTTCAACGACGTCACCCCGTCGGCCCCGACATTGGGGGTGGCATTGCCCTTCCACCAGCGTTTTTCACCGCTGGGGGTCAGGTAACGCCCTTCCATCTGCCATTCGGTTTCCTCGGAAGCCGCCTCGGCCATGGCCAGGGGCCATTCATCCAGTTCCTCGACGGTAAAGGGCAGGTTGCGCCAGTCGTCGATCAGCGATTGGGCCGGCACTCCGAACATGGCCTGGGCCTGGGCGGACACCACCGAAAACCGGCCGGTGCCATCGGGATATTGCAGCCATTGGAACACGGTTCCCGGAACCGACGCGGTGATCCCCGCCAAGGTCCGCTCGGCACGGTCCAATTGCCCCATGGCCTGGACGGCCAATTGCCGGCTTTGCTGGCGCGAGATCAGCAGCAAACCCGCCGCCACCGTCACCACCACGCTGAAAGCCACGCACAACACCAACAGGATCAAGGGGCCCGAGCCCAGCCACAACGACAAGGCAGGCAGATGGCGACTGGCTTGGACGCTCCATCGCACGCCGGCCACGTCCAGCACCCGGACGGTTTGAAACAAACGTTCGTCGGGCGGAACCGCCCCGTCGGAATCATAAATCAGTCCGGACGGGTCCAACGCCCCGGAATAGACCCTGACATGCAAGGTCAGGTCTTTGATCGGCTCGACCACGCCGCCGATCAATTGGGCCGAATGCAGCCCCAGCAACAGCCAGCCACGCAAGGCCTTGCGGCGCTGTTCACTGTTGGCGATGGGATAATCCGCCCCAAAGACCGGAAACACCATCACCAAGGACTTGTGATCGGAATCCGACGCCATTAATTGCAATGGCGGGCTGAGCACCGCTTTACCGGTGTCGCGGGCGGTCTGTGCCGCCTGCCAGCGGCCCGCATGGCTGGCGATGTCGAAGCCCAGAATCTTGCTGGAGCGCGCCAAGGGGGCGAAATGGGTGACCACCGCCATGTCCGCGGCGGCGCTGTCGGGATGGGGGGTGAAATCACGCCACAGACGCTGCCTGACATCATTGAGGAAGGCGTCCTTGTTCTCGGCCGTCACCCATTGGGCGAAGGCGATGCCTTCGACCCCGGGCAGGGTCTGGTCCAGCAACGAACGCCGGACGAAGGTTTCCCATTGGTTGGCGCTCATTTCGGGATGTTCGGCCCAGACACCGGCCCCGGCCCGCAACACCGTTTGCAGCATTTCCATGCGGGCGGCCAGAGCATGGAAAATTTGATCGACGCCGCGTTCGAAATCGGCCCGCGCCGCGCTTTCCTCGCGCCGGACCTCGCTTTGCCAGACGACCAGGGAAATGAACAACGCCCCGGTCAGCAGACAGGCGAGGAAGACCCCTTGTCCCAAGGTCAGCAGATCGGACAGTTTTCTAGGCTTCATGGCGGTCTCGGCCTTGTCTCGAGCCGACCCAGACCGCGCCCGCCAAGGCCAGCGTCAACAAGATCACCGGCATGGCGTAACGCCAGGCCCACAACCAACCGACCGAATTATCCTGGCTGGGGATTTCGTCGCTGGGCGCCAAGGCCGCCACACTCCAATTGAAGGTGGGTTCCGACGCCACCCAGGCCTGCCACGCACGTTGCTTGCCGCTGACCGGATCGGCCAAGGGAAACTCGACGGTGCCGCCCCCCGCCTGGGCCTTGCCCCAAATGGCCTTGATCGCCCGGTGTTCGGGCCGGTCGTCCAGATTGTGGACTTTTTGCCCTTCCAGTTCGGGCTGGTCGGGAAACAGACGAACGGTGCCGTCCTGGTCAACCACCATCAGGCGGCCGCCCCGGGTCAGACGGATGACGCGAAACCGCTCCAAGGCGTCGACCTTCAGACCGGTTTCGACGGCCGAGACATAATCGCCGGTGCCGATCAGCCAGTTGAACGGGGTGAACTGCCGGGCATAGGCGATCTTGTCGTCCATCTGCGTGCTGTCGCCCGGTGGATACCAGCTATAGCGAACATAGCCGGCCTGTTCGGGATTGCTGACCGCACGGATCAGTTCGCGCATGATGTAACGGCCGGCATCGTCGCGATTGTCGAACAGCGATGACCCTTCCAGCCGCTCGGCGGTGGGCAGCAACACGCAATTGCCGTCCATGTCGTCGATGAAATAATAGCCGCGTCCCTGAAAGAACCGCTGCGACCGCAAGCTTTCGCGGATCATCCGGCGCAAATCCTGGTCACCGACCTTTCCCGCCGCCTGGTCATAAACCGCCCGGGCCATGTCGATGGCTTCGTCGACCCGTTGACGCACCCGTTCCTTCAACACCACTTCGGCCTGATCGCGCACCACGCTGAGATGGCGTTGGGCACTTTCGGTTTCATGGCGCAACAAGGCCGCCAGATCGTCTTGATGCGCCAGCATGTGGCGTTCGGCCCGCGCCCGGTAATCGGCGCCGAAGCTTCCCACCAACCACAAGATCTGCGCTCCGGCGAACAAGGACAGAAGCAGCAGGAGCAAACGTGGTTTCAACGATGCGGTCGGCGCGGCCACTTCAGCTTTCCAATCGGCGGTAAGGTTGGCAAACAGTCTAGATCAACGGGCTTTCGAACGCGACTCCTCGGCCACTACAAGGGCAGCAACCCCTTGCGGGCGGCGGCCAGAATGGTTTGCGCCTTGCTGGCGGCCCCCAATTTCTTGCCGCAATTGGCCAGATGGAACTCGACCGTCTTGGGGGAAATCCCCAGGATGGCCGAGGTTTCCCAAGCGGTCTTGCCCTGGGCCGCCCACAACAGCACCTCGCGCTCACGCGCCGTCAGTTCCGGGACCGGATCGCCGGCACCGCGTCCGCCTTCGGCGACACGGGTGAACACCTTGACGATACCGCCATCGGCCATGGCGGTGGACCGCACCCGGATCAAGGTGCCGTCGGGACGGCGCCGCGAATAGGAATCGGTCAGGCTGGCCAGACGCTGGCTGACGATCAGACGGCGCTCGCCGGCGCCGTGCTCGCCGCGCCCCACATTGTATTCGACGAAATCCAGGAACGGCGTTCCCACCCGCATCAATTCGGGCGGGAAGCCCATCAAATCCACCACCGCCTTGTTCCAGGCCAACAGACGCAGGTCACCGTCGAAGCGGATCACTCCGTCTTCCAGGGCGTCCAACGTCTGCTGCAGGATGGCGGCGGCATCCATCTGCGGCGACTAAGCCAGCATTTTCAGGATGTCGGCGACCACGGCGCGGGCGCCGTCGTCGATTTGGCTGATGGTGGCGTCCAGCATGTAGCACGGCGTGGTCACCACCTTGTTGGCGGCGTCGATCACCGTCTGGCCATGGCTGGCGACCACATGGGTGGCACCGGTCTTTTCCACCGCCTGGGCGGTGCCTTCATCGGAACCGATGGTCACGGTGACCTTTCCCAGCACCTTGGCCACCAGGGCCGGCGAGATGCACAGGGCGCCGATGGGCTTGCCGGCGGCGTGAAAGGCCTTGATGGCGGCTTCGGCGTCGGGATTGACGGTGCAATCGGGACCGGCGACGGCGAAGGTACACAGATTCTTGGCGGCGCCGAACCCGCCGGGGAACAGCACGGCGTCGAAATCGGCGGCGTTCAGCTCGGACAACGGCTTGATGGCGCCGCGCGCGATGCGGGCGGCCTCCACCAGCACGTTACGGCTTTCATCGCTGGGTTGGCCGGTCAGGTGGTTGACCACATGCATCTGCGCCACGTCGGGGGCGAAACATTGGTAACTGGCGCCGCCCCGGTCCACCGCCAGCAGGGTCAGTACCGCTTCGTGGATTTCGGCGCCGTCATAGACGCCGCAACCGGACAGGACCACCGCGAATTTCGCCTTGCTCATGCTTTCCCCCTGATGTTTTGCCTTGAACCGCCCCCATATTAGCGGGACAACCCCCTGTCACGCCACCCCGACACAGGAGCACGCATGTCCCGCGCTTACGATCAGCTGGAAGCCCGTTTCAAGAAAGCCTCGGTGTTGGGCGACGCGCTGTCGGTATTGCAGTGGGACATGTCCACCATGATGCCCGATGGCGGCGCCGAGGCCCGGGCCGAGCAATTGGCCCTGTTGAAGACCCTGGCCCACCAGGCGGTGACCGGCGACGACATGGCCGACTTGCTGGCGGCGGCAGAGGGCGAAAGCCTGGATGATTGGGAACGGGCCAATTTGCGCGAGATGCGTCGCGACTGGGTGCATGCGGCCGCCGTCCCCGCCGATCTGGTCGATGCCATGGCCAAGGCCGAATCGGCCTGCGAGATGATCTGGCGCCAAGCCCGGCCCAACGCCGATTTCGCCGCGGTGCTGCCGTCCTTGCGCGAAATCCTGAACCTGACCATTCAGGCCGGCCAAGCCAAGGCGCAAGCCCTGGGGGTCGGCATCTACGACGCGTTGCTCGACCAATACGAACCCGATGGACGGTCCGCCGACATCGACCTGGTGTTCGCCGATCTGGAATCCTTCCTGCCCGATTTCATCGCCCAGGCCCTGGAGGCCCAGGACCAGCGGCCGGCACCGTTGGCGCCGCAAGGCCCCTTCGCCATCAAAAAGCAAAAGGAACTGGGTCACAAGGTCATGGCCGCCTTGGGCTTCGACTTCCATCGCGGCCGTCAGGACGTCAGCGCCCACCCGTTCTGCGGCGGCTATCCGGAAGACGTGCGCATCACCACCCGCTACAACACCGACGACTTCGCCACCGCCCTGATGGGGGTGGTCCATGAATCCGGCCATGCGCTTTACGATTTCGGCCTGCCGGGCGGCAAATGGCGTTATCAGCCGGTGGGCCGGGCGCGCGGCATGCAGATCCATGAAAGCCAAAGCCTGCTGATGGAAATGCAGGCCTGCCGGTCCCGCCCGTTCCTGGCCTATGCCGCGCCGTTGATGCAGGACGCCTTCGGCGGCCAGGGTCCGGAATGGGACCCCGAGAACCTGTACCGCCAAGCCACCCGGGTGAAGCGCGGCTTCATCCGCGTCGACGCCGACGAATGCACCTATCCCGCCCATGTGATCATCCGCTATGGGCTGGAAAAGGCGCTGATCGAAGGCCGCATGGATCTGGCCGACCTGCCCGGTGCCTGGAATGACGGTTATCGCCGCCTGCTGGGGATCACGCCGCCCGACGACCGCCTGGGTTGTCTGCAGGACATCCACTGGTACGGCGGGGCCTGGGGCTATTTCCCCACCTACACCCTGGGCGCCATGAGCGCGGCGCAATTGTTCGCCGCCGCCAAACAGGCCGACCCGGCCATCGAACCGGCCATCGGCCGCGGCGATTTCGCCCCGCTTCTGGCGTGGCTGCGCACCAACGTGCACGGCCTGGGCTCCAGCCTGTCCACCCGCGACCTGCTGGTCAAAGCCACCGGCAAACCGTTGGATGCCGGTGTCTTCAAGGCGCATCTGACCAAGCGTTACCTAAGCTAGCGGTTCAGAACGTCGGCGCGGGTGGTTTCCACCGTGGCCAGCACTTCGCCGACCATGGCGGCGGGCACACCCAATTCGTTCAAGGTGGCGCCCAGATGTTCGGCCACCGCGTCGAAATGGATGTCGGTCAAGGTCAGGCCGGCATGGGCGGCGCGCATGTGCTTGCCCGAATAATTGCCCGGTCCGCCAAAGGCCAGGGTCATGAAAGCCCGCTGCTTCAGCGCCTGGGACCGCATGTCCACATTGGCGAAAAACTGGTTGATGCGGCTGTCGGCCAGCACTTTTTGGTAAAACAGATCGACGGCGGCGGTGATGGCGGCCTCACCGCCCAGGCGGTCGAAAAGCGATTGGTTCATGTTGAACTCCGGTTTGGAATTGGAACAACTCATCCCCGGTATTTCAAATACCACTTTGTTCCCGGCGAAAAATCGGGTGAACCCCCGGCAAACTTGATGATTAAGCCCCATATGGATAGTCTAGCCCGTTTTTCCGAACCAAGGCTGGTAAGTCCGTGAAATATGTGAGCACCCGGGGCAACGCGCCCGTCCTGTCCTTCGACGACGTCCTGTTGGCTGGCTTGGCCCGTGATGGCGGCCTGTACGTGCCCCAGACCTGGCCGCAATTCTCGGCCTCCGACATCCGGGCCATGCGCGGCCTGTCCTATGCCGAGATCGCCATCCGCGTCATGGCGCCTTTCGTCGAAGGCAGCCTGACCCGCGACGAATTGGCCGAGCTGGTCAACGACACCTATTCCCGCTTCACCCATCCGGCGGTGGCGCCGTTGAAGCAGCTGGATTCCAATCAATGGGTGCTGGAACTGTTCCACGGCCCGACCATCGCGTTCAAGGATTACGCCCTGCAACTGGTCGGCCGCCTGTTCGACCACGTGCTGACCAAGCGCGGCCAGCGCGTCACCATCGTCGGCGCCACTTCGGGCGACACCGGCTCGGCGGCCATCGAGGCCTGCCGCGACCGCGACAGCATCGATATCGTCATCCTGCATCCGCATAACCGCACTTCCGCGGTGCAGCGCAAGCAGATGACCACCGTGCTGTCCGACAACGTGCGCAACGTGGCGGTGGAAGGCACCTTCGACGACTGCCAGGACATGGTCAAGGCGCTGTTCAACGACCACGACTTCCGCGACACCTATCACCTGTCGGCGGTCAATTCCATCAACTGGGCCCGCGTCATGGCCCAGATCGTCTATTACTTCGCCTCGGCCGTGGCTTTGGGCTCGCCCGACGTCCCCATGACCTTCTCGGTGCCCACCGGCAATTTCGGCAATGTCTTCGCCGGCTTCTGTGCCCGTCAGATGGGCCTGCCCATCGACAAGCTGGTGGTCGGCTCCAACAGCAACGACATCCTGACCCGCTTCTTCGAAAAAGGCGTGATGGAAGCCGACGGCGTGGTCCCCACCCTGTCGCCCAGCATGGATATCCAGGTGTCGTCCAATTTCGAACGTCTGGTCTTCCACTATCTGGGCAATGACGGCAAGGCGGTGGGCCAGTTGATGGACGAATTCCGCGCCACCGGCCGCATGGGCATGCCGCAAGGGGCCTATGGCGCCATGCGCGAATTGTTCGAAGGCCATCGTTACGACGACGAGCAGACTTTGGCGGTGATGAAGACCACCCAAGCCAAGACCGGCGAGATGCTGGATCCCCATTCCGCCATCGGCGTCGCCGCCGGCATCAAGGGCCACAGCAACAAGACGTCGACCCTGGTCGCCCTGGCCACCGCCCATCCGGCCAAGTTCCCCGATGCGGTGGAAAAGGCCACCGGCGCCCGTCCGCCGTTGCCCGCCCACATGGCCGATCTGTTCGACCGTGAAGAACGTTTCGACGTGCTGGCCAACGATCTGGGGGCGGTGCGCGATTATGTCGCCACTTTCGCCAAGCGGAGCCGCGCATGAGTGGCGTGAAGGTCACCACCCTGGCCAACGGCCTGCGGGTCCTGACCGACCCCATGCAGACGGTGGAAAGCGCGTCCCTGGGGCTGTGGGTCGATGCCGGCACAAGGCACGAACCGGCGGCGGTCAACGGCATCTCGCATCTTCTCGAACACATGGCCTTCAAGGGTACCGAACGCCGTTCGGCGCGCGCCATCGCCGAGGAAATGGACAATGTGGGCGGCCATCTGAACGCCTATACGGCGCGTGACCACACCGCCTATTACGCCAAGGTGCTGAAGGAAGATTCGGCCCTGGCCTTGGACATCCTGGCCGACATTCTGCAGAACTCGACCATGGATGCCGAGGAACTGGCCCGCGAACAGGCGGTGGTGGTCCAGGAAATCAACCAATCCATCGACACCCCCGACGACATCGTCTTCGACCATTTCCAGGCCACCGCCTTTCCCGACCAGCCGCTGGGTCGGCCGGTCCTGGGCACCGAGGAACTGGTCCGCGCCATGAGCCGCGACACCGTCAGGGGCTATATGCGCAGCCATTACGCCGCCTCGCGCATGGTGCTGTCGGCGGCGGGCGCCATCGACCACGACCAGTTGGTGGAAAGTGCCGAAAAGGCCTTCGCCGATCTGGCCGTTTCCGCCGAGGCGCAGCCGGAAGCCGCCCGTTACGTGGGCGGCGAATACCGGGAAGAACGCGACATCGAACAGGTCAACCTGGTCCTGGGCTATGGCGGGGTCTGTTACGACGATCCCGATTATTACGCCGTCTCGGTGCTGTCCACCTTGCTGGGCGGCGGCATGAGCTCGCGCCTGTTCCAGGAAATCCGTGAAAAGCGGGGTCTGGTCTATTCCATCTATTCCTTCGCTTCGTCCTATTCCGACGGCGGCCTGTTCGGCATCTATGCCGGCACCGGCGAGGACGAGGTCGAGGAACTTGTGCCGATCCTGTGCGACGAAGTGGTCAAGGTCTGCGGCGGTGTCGCCGACGACGAAATGCGTCGGGCGCGGGCCCAATTGAAGGCCTCCATCCTGATGAGCCTGGAAAGCACCTCGTCACGTTGCGAGCAATTGGCCCGTCAGGTTCTGGTCTATGGCCATCCCATCACCACCCAGGAAGTGGTGGACCGCATCGAATCCATCGACGCCACCGCCATCGCCCGGGTCGCCGGCCGGATCTTCGCCCAAAACCCCACCATCGCCGCCATCGGGCCGCTGGGTAAGCTGGAAGACCATGCGTCCATGGTGGCCCGCCTGAAACTGTAACCTGCCAAACTGTAACCAGATCGTCATCGCCCGCTTTACGTGTCTCGGGCGATGATAAGCTGGGACGATGACAAGGGGGGGGGGATGATGCGGGTGTCGGTTTGGGTCGCGGTGGTTTGCCCCAGCACCTCGCGGGTGCTGTTGGCCAAACGCGGCCCCACCACCCGCAACGCCGGCCGCTGGAATTTTTTCGGCGGCGGCCTGGACCGGGGCGAACACCCCGAGGAAACCGCCATCCGCGAATTGGCGGAAGAAGCCGGCATCGATTCGCATCCCGACGACCTGATCTATCTGGGCGAAGCGGTCAGCGGCTCCAAGCGCAATCTGTTGTTCGTGGTCACCGCCGAGGCCGAGTTCGAACCCATCATCAACCACGAAAGCCAGGCCTGGGCCTGGGTGTCCATCGACGATCTGCTGGCGCTGCACCCGCTGCACGGCCCGACGCAGAAACTGTCGCCGCTGGTGCGGTCATGGTCACGCAACATCCCGCGCCCGCCCGCCCAAGCCGTCAACACGCCCCAGGAAAGCCGCTGGGACTGGCTGGTCCGCCAGGTGGCGCGCCACTGGTAATCCCCGTCGTCATACCCGCGTAGGCGGGATTGACGCCTGGAGCTCAGGCTTTTTTCTGTGCCGCCTCGGCGGCGGCGAACATGGCGATGACGAAATCGGCGATCTTTTTCAGTTCCGATTGTTGTCCGATATCGGCGTTTTTCGCCTTTGCCACCATCTTTTGCACGTATTCCGGTCGGCCCGGCACGCCAAAAGCCTTCAAGAAGCGGTCCTCGCCCAAGGCGCCGTGGGCCGCCATGACGAACACCGCCAATTGGTCGGCACGGAAACCCAGTTCCCCCACCAGCATCTTGCCAACCATGCCGTTGACCGAGCCCAGGATGCCGGTCACCCGCACCGTCTGTTCGGAATTGGGCAACACTTCACGCACCTTGGGGTCCAGCAGCGCCATGGTGAAGGCTTGGGCCTTCAGGCGCTTGCCATCGGCGCTCAGGATGTCGGCAAGCCGCGCCCGGTCGTCGCGTTCTTCATTCTTCACCAGATCGCCCAGCAGCGGCGCCATGCCGTCGCTGACCCGCTTGTCGGCGGTGGTGACCGAAACCGGATTCCCCGCCTTGCCGGTTTCCAGCGTGTCCGGCAATTGATAGCCGCCATGGCCGGTGCCGGCCTGCATGGTTTCCACCACCGGGGTGGGTGGCGGCGGATTGTCGGGATCGGCGCGCAGACGGCGGATGTCTTCGGCCAGACGGTAATCCAGGATGCGCGGCCCCAGGCGGCGCACCATGGACGGACTCATCTGGCAATATTCGGGAATGATCGGGATCTGCCAATCGTGCAGCAGATAATCTTGGAACGCCGCATACAGAATCTCGGCGCGGGTGCGTGGGCCGTCCTGCGCCGCCTTGGGCTGCGACGACATCAAGGCGCGCAGGCGATCCAGCAAACCGCGCCGCTGCACCCGGCGCGGCCGCGTGCGCAGGGACCTGGCCCCGCCATCCAGGCGCAAGCGGAAGTGGCGCTTGGCGGCGGTGCGCACCACCATGGCCACCACCTGGTCCAAGGACCGGCCGCAATCCAGCAAAGCCTGGGCGTCTTCCACCGGCACCTTGCGGCGGTCGACCAGCAGGTCGCGGAATTGTTCAGGATTGGCGCGGAACACCTGGAAGCAGCGATCCAACAGGTCGACATCGTCCAAAATGGCTTCCAACGCACCACGTCGGGGCAAGCGCCGGACCTCGGGAACCAATTCGCACAGCACGTCGATCACCGGCCCCGACAAGGTGGCGTTGATCTTACGCACGACCGCCAGATGGTCGGCCTGGGCTGGTGAAGCCATGCTGGTCCTTTGACGCCGTTGAACGGGCACCCGTGTTGACACACGGGGGCAAAGTCCATCATCGGCGCTGCGCGTTAGAAAAGTACTAAGATTTCGGATCGGCGCGTTTGAACAGCTCGCGGACGAATTGCGCGCAATCGGACAGGCTGGAAGTCTGCCCCAATCCGGCTTGGCGGGCCCGTTGGGTCAGGCGCATGACCACGGCGGCGTTGGCGGCCGGTCCAAAGAACTGGGCGTAGGATTCGGCCCCGATGGTTTCGTGGGACACCAACAGCACCGTCGCCAATTGATCCAGACGCAACCCCAGTTCCGCCACCAGCAGCTTGGCCGGCATGGTGCCGGTTTCACGCAACGGCTGGCTGAGCGGGGCTTCCGCCGGACGGGGGCGCAATTGGGCCCGCAAATCCGCCTGCTGCAGCACCCGGACAAAGCTTTCCACCTTCAACCCGCCGCCCGGAGCCAGCACGTCGGACAGCCGCGCCCGGTCGTCGCGGCGCGGTGCCGGATCGGTGGCGGCTTGTTGTTGTTCCGGGGTTTCGAACAGCTTGGCCGCTTCCTCGGGGTCGGCGACCACCCGGCGCAGATGGTCCAAATCCTTCAGTTCCAGCAATTTGTCCCCCAGCGAACGCGCCAGGTTGGGCGACATTTCGGCATAAGTGGGGACCAGGGGAACCTGCCATTCGTGCAGCAAATTGGCCTTGAGTGCGTCGTACAATTCCTCGGCCCGGCCCCGCAACGGCGTGGCATGCAGCGCATTGACCGGTGGCGGCGCCTTGAACAACTGACCCAGGCGCTGGTGCAGACGGCGATGGGCGCTTTGCGCCTTGGGGGTCTGAACCGGCGTATGGCGGCGGCGGAAATGACGCTTGGCGGCGGTGCGCACGATCATCGCCACCACCTGGTCCAAGGAACGGCCACAGGCCATGGGGGTGTCGTCGTCGGTCACCGGATGGTTGGCCTGGTCCACCAGAACCGGGGCGAACTTGTCGCGCTGGGCGCGAAAGACGGCGAAGCACCGTTCCAACAGACCGATGTCGTCCAAGGTGCGTTGATAGGCACGATCAGCCGGAAGCTTCTTCAATTCGGGAAGAAACTGCGACAGGATGCCGATGACGGAATCCTGCAAGGTGTCGTTTACCCGCCGGACGGCGTTGCCTTCGCCCCCGGTCAAACCGCTGACCGCCATTGGCACCCGGATCATCCTCCGATGCGCCCATCCCCCCCCGCGCTGCCCCCCCTTCGAATGGAGGAGGTCTCAGCCCAAGAATGAAGCAATCAAAGGGCGAGTGGTGTCAACACCTCGCGTCATAAATCCTACTCATAGGGAGGGAAATGCCACCCTTTCGGGGAGGCGGTAAAAATCTCGCAGCCGGTGGCGGTCACCCCGATGGAATGTTCGAATTGGGCCGACAACGACTTGTCCTTGGTCACCGCCGTCCAGCCGTCGGACAGAATCTTGGTTTCATAACGACCGGCATTCACCATGGGTTCGATGGTGAAGAACATGCCTTCCTGCAATTCCATGCCCTGGCCGGGGCGACCGAAATGCATGACGTTGGGGGGTTCGTGGAACACCCGACCCAAACCATGGCCGCAGAAATCGCGCACCACCGAAAAGCGATGCTTTTCGACGAAGCTTTGGATGGCCCAGCCGATGTCGCCCAAGGTGGCGCCGGGTTTGACCACTTCGATGCCGCGCATCAGCGATTCATAGGTCACGTCGCACAGCTTGCGGGCCTTGATGCCCACCTTGCCGACGTAATACATGCGGCTGGAATCGCCGTGCCAGCCATCGACGATGGGGGTGACGTCGATGTTGAGGATGTCGCCGTCCACCAACACCTTGTCGCCGGGAATGCCGTGGCAGACCACATGGTTGACCGAGGTACAGATGGATTTGGGATAACCGCGATAGTTCAACGGGGCCGAAATGCCGCCGCCTTCGGCGATGAACTCGGCGCACAGGCGGTCCAACTCGGCGGTGGTGACGCCCGGCTGCACATAAGGGGCGATGAAATCCAGGGTCTCGGCGGCCAGTCGGCCGGCCTTGCGCATGGAATCGAACTCGGCCGGCCCATAAAGCGGCACCCGGCTGGAATCGCGGTCACTCAAAGCTTCATTCCTTGCAAATGGATCGGCAAAGGCTCGCCGATGCGAATGCCCTCTAAACTCATATGGCACGTATAACAGATCGCTTCCACCCCGTCCGCAATGGCGGTGCGCAAACCGGCGGCATAGGTCGGGTCTATGTCTTCCGCCACAGTGAAGCCGACACAATCGCCGCGCTGCACCAGATACAACATCACCGCCCGCGCCCCTTGCTCTACCATGGCGCGCAATTCCACCAGATGTTTGGCGCCACGCGCCGTCACCGCATCGGGGAATTCGGCCATGGGGCCGCGTTTCAGATGGACGTTCTTGACCTCGACATAGCAAGGCGGCCTGTCGGGTGCTTCCAGCAACAGGTCGATGCGGGAATTGGCGCCGTATTTCACTTCGCGGCGAATGGTCCGGTATCCGGTCAGTTCGGCGATGGCGCCATCGCCGATGGCTTCGGCGGCGATGGCGTTGGGATAAGCGGTGTTGACGCCGACCAGGGCGCCGTCGGCGCGCACCAATTCCCACGAATATTTCAGCTTGCGCTCGGGATTGGCGGCCGGCGACAGCCACACCTCCATGCCCGGAACGGCGGTGCCCAGCATGGCCCCGGAATTGGCCAGATGGGCGGTGACCACTTGGCCGTCATCCAAGGTGACGTCGGCCATGAAACGCTTGTAGCGCTTGATCAGGGTGCCGTGGATCAAGGGCGCGGGGAAGCGCATGACTAATCCTTGGCCGGCGACAGAACTTCGCCGCAGCCGCCACTGAGCACGTCGGCCAGGGACACATGGCCCGAACCCGGCGCCAAGGGTTGCGGCTGGCTGGGATGGGGCTTCCAACCGGTGACGGTGATCAGGTGGAATTCCGCCGGAACCCGACCGTCGGCGCCGGTGAATTGGCTTTGATACAGGTTCAACGCATGCAGCAAGGTGGCGCGACGGCTAAGACCCTTGCGGCGTTCGGCCACCACGTTGGTTTCCCCCATGCCGCGCAGATCGGCCAACAGCCGCATGGGGTCGCCATAGGATACCGAGATCATGTCGGCATCGGCCACCGGCAGGGCGAAACCGGCCCTTTGCATCAGCCGTCCCATGTCGCGGATGTCGGCCATGGGCGACACCCGCGGGCTGATGCCGCCTTCATGGATTTCTTCGGCTTGGGCCAAGCTTTGGCGCAGATGGCCCAAGGTCTCGCCGCCCAGCATCACCGCCAGGAACAGGCCGTCGGGCTTCAGCACGCGGCGGATCTGCACCAAGGCGCCGGGCAGGTCGTTGACCCAATGCAACGACAGGCACGACAACACCAGGTCAAAGGAATTGTCGGCAAACGGCAGCCATTCTTCGTCCACCGCCAGGCTGGGATGGCCGTTGGCGGCGGCGCGGGCCGCCATCTGGGGCGACAAATCGCCTTGCACCAAGGTTTCGACACCGCCGCGCCCATTCAGAGTGTCGGCCACCTCGCCGGTATGGCAGCCCAAATCCAAGGCCAGGGGAAACGATCGGCTGACATCGCTGAGGCGGTCACACAGACGCTCGGCCGCCTCGCGGACCAGAAAGTCGTGGGCGGCGAAGCCCTGGGCGGCGCGGTCACGGCGCTTGCGTAAGGTTTTGCGGTCGAAGATGCTGACGGGAACAGACATGATTGTTTCTGTATGGCATGGCCGGGGGGCACGACGGAAGAGGCGATGACGCATTTCAGGTATTTCGCCCGCAGGATTGTCGATTCGCTGCTGCCGCCGCTTTGCCTGTGCTGTGGGACGATGGTGGCGGAACCGGGATCGCTGTGCCCCGCCTGCTGGTCGAAAGTGTCGTTTCTGTCGCCGCCGTGCTGCCCCGCTTGCGGCCATCCCTTCGAGGTGGAAGCCGGCGACGATTGCCTGTGCGGCCGCTGCATGGCCGAGCCGCCGCCCTGGGACCGGGCCCGCGCCGTGCTGCGCTATGACGACGCGTCGAAACCACTGATCCTGCGCTTCAAGCATGCCGACCGTCTGGAAGGCGCCCCGGCCTTTGGCCGTTGGCTGGCCCGCGCCGGTGCCGAACTGCGCGACGGCTGCGCCATGGTTGTGCCGGTGCCGCTGCACCGCTGGCGCCTGTTGTCGCGGCGTTACAACCAAGCGGCCCTGCTGGCTTTGGCCTTGGGACGGGAATGGGGGGTCAGCGCCGAAGTGGACGGCCTGCGCCGGCTGCGCCGGACCCCGCCGCAAGGCCATTTCAGCCGCGAGGAACGGCTGCGCAACGTGCGCGGCGCTTTCTCCTTACGCCCCGGCCTGGATGTGACGGACCAATCGGTGCTGCTGGTGGACGACGTGTTGACCACCGGAGCCACCTTGGGCGAATGCGCCAAGGTGCTCAAGCGCGCCGGCGCGGCGCGGGTGGACGTGCTGACGCTGGGGCGGGTGGTGTTGTCTGACGCTTAAGGCTTGCTATATTAAGGGCCTAAACCAACGGAGTATTCCATGGCCCAGGTTGAGATCTACACCACCCAGACCTGCCCCTATTGCATTCGCGCCAAGGGCTTGCTTTCTCGCAAAGGCGTGGCCTTCAAGGAATACGACGTCGGTGGCGACCCTCAATTGCGCGCGGCCATGACCGAACGTGCCCATGGCGGGCGCACCGTGCCGCAAATCTTCATCAATGGCGAACATGTGGGCGGCTGCGACGATTTGCATTCGCTGGACGCCGAGGGCGAGCTGGATTCCATGCTGGCGAAAGAAGCCGTCTGATGATCGGCGACGTCTTCAAGGTCGCCTGCCTGCAGGTCAATGCCGGCACCGACATGATCGCCAACATCAACGCCGCCAGCCTGTTGGCGGTGGAAGCCCGCGCCGCCGGGGCCGAGCTGATCATGATGCCGGAAAACGTCGCCATGATGGAATGGGGGCGCACCAACATCGTCATGAAGGCCCAGCCGGAAGCCGAGCACCAGGCCCTGGCCGCTTTCCGCGAACTGGCCAAGGAACTGGGCTGCTTCCTGCATTTGGGCACCCTGCATGTGGCGCTGCCCGACGGCAAGGTGGCCAACCGTTCCTATGTCATCGACAAGAACGGATTGATCCTGGGCCGCTATGACAAGATCCACATGTTCGACGTGGATCTGGGCGGCGGCGAAAGCTATCGCGAATCGGCCACCTTCCAGGCGGGTGACCGCGCCTCGATGGTGCGTCTGCCCTGGGGCCGGCTGGGCCTGTCGGTGTGCTACGACCTGCGCTTCCCCCATCTGTACCGCGCCTATGCCAATGCCGGGGCCGATTTCCTGGCCATTCCGGCGGCGTTCACCCGCACCACCGGCCGGGCGCACTGGCATGTGCTGCTGCGGGCGCGGGCCATCGAGACCGGCTGCTACGTCTTCGCCCCGGCGCAATGCGGCACCCACGCCAACAACCGCGAAACCTATGGCCATGCGTTGATCGTCTCGCCGTGGGGTGAAATCCTGGCCGACGGCCTGGAACAGCCGGGCTTCGTCATGGCGGAAGTGGACGTGCGCAAGGTGGCCGATGCCCGCAAGATGATCCCCTGCCTGGACCATGACCGCGACTTCGTACCGCCGGTCAGGGACTGATCCGGATAGGCCCCGGTCCTTTGACCACACAGATACGCTGGATCACCGCCCGGCCATTGTCGCCGTCTTCATAGGCGACGATGGTCAGGCCTCGGCAATGATCCAGCAATTCCCCCCGCTGCAGCAGGAAATCAGGATTGCGCGGGCTGCCATAGGCGGCGTTGCCGTCGGCGAAGGTTTCGTAGATCAACACGCCACCTGGGGCCAGCGCGCCCAAAATGGCCGGAAACAGCGCCCGCCACAGATAATTGGTGACGACGATGCCGGCGAATTGACGCGCCCCCAACGGCCAGGGCGAGCCATCCTCAAGATCGGCGACGATGCATTGCGCACCACGCAAAGCTTGCGGATCAAGATTGCGGTCGACAGCAACCACCTGATGGCCGCGTTGCAGAAACAAGTGGGTGTGACGTCCGCCCCCCGCCGCCACATCCAACACCGTCCCCCCCGCCCCCACCAAGGGGGCGAAGCGGATGACCCAAGGGGACGCACTGGATTTCGGCAAAGTGTTGCCCATCTTCATGGCCTTGTTGCATTGTGGGAGCATCATGATCCTGTTTGAGCTTCGCTGCGGCAAGGACCATCGCTTCGACGCCTGGTTCCGAGACAATTCCGCCTTCGACCTGCAATCGGCCCACGGCCTGATCGCCTGCCCCAGTTGCGGCGACACCGATGTCGCCAAGGCCCCCATGGCGCCGCGTCTGAACAAGGCCACCGGCCAGGCCCTGGACGCCCCCGACGTCGCCCGCGCCCTCCGTCAGGCGCTGGGGGAAATCCGCAAATCGGTGGAAGCCCATTGCGATTACGTCGGCGACAAATTCCCCGAGGAAGCCCGCAAGATCCATTACGGCGAAAACGAAGCCCGCCCCATCTATGGCGAAGCCACCCAGGACGAGGCCAAGGAACTGGCCGAAGAAGGCATCACCTTCCAACCCATCCCCTGGGTCGCCGACGAGAATTAAGACTTATTCAAACGCCCTCAAACGGCGGGCGCATCCCTCCGGGATGCTTGCCTCCCGCGGCATAAGCCGCGCGGCCCCTTGGGCCTAACCCAATCTTGCTGATCTATGATCATCATGATTGGGTGTGATTTGTTTGAGCGCGTTCCCAGGCTTCCAGCACCAACAACGACCACACTTTCAGCGAATGGTCGCGCCGCCCCCCCTGGTGCTCGGCCAGCAATCGGGCCACCGGCGCCCATTCCAGCCCCAGTTCCGCCATACGCCCCTTGGTCAGACGCTCTGTCACCATGGTCGCCAGATCGGTCTTCAGCCAGATGCCCATGGGCGGGTTGAAGCCCAGCTTCGGCCGGTCGACGATGGCCGGGGGCAACAGCTTGCGGGCCACCGCCTTCAAGATCGCCTTCTTGCCGCCGTCCATGCGGGTGGCCGCCGACATGCGCCCCACCGCGTCGACCAGACGATGATCCAGGAAGGGATGGCGGGTTTCCAGGGCCACCGCCATGCTCATGGCATCGCCGTAAGACATCAGATTGCCGGGCAGGAAGGACACAAGGTCGGTCTGCTGCATGGCATCCAGGGCGGCGGATGACGGGGCCTCGCGATAAAGATCGGCCACCGGGCGCGACGGATCGGCCGCCAGGGCCAACAGGGCGCGGCGTTCCGTCGGGTCAAAATATTCCACCCACGACGCATACATCTGATCCGGGGCCAAGGTCCCGGCGGACAGGAATTCCCGCGCCCGGCGCCAGGCGTGGCGCCCGGACGTGCTTTCCGGGATCAGTTGCGCCGCCCACGCCGCCAGACCGCGCAGGGGACCGGGCACCCGGCGGCGATAGCGTTCACCCAACAACCCACCTTGATAACGCGGATAACCGGCGAAAACTTCGTCACCGCCATCGCCGACCAAGGCCACTTTCAGGTGCTGGCGGGCGCTGGTGGACAGATCGTGGATCAGCAGTGCGGTGGGATTGCCGAAAGGCTCGCCAAAGGCGCGGACCATGTCGTCCAACAAATCGGTGACGCCGGGGCGTGCCGGCAATTCGGCATGGATGGTGCCCACATGATGGGCCACTGCCAAGGCGGCGTCGCGTTCGTCATAGGCCGGTTCGTCGAAGGTCATGGTGAAGCTGCGTACCGGCGGCGCCCCGGTTTCCCGCGCCGCCCGGCTCATCAGCGCGGCGATCACCGAGGAATCGATGCCACCCGACAGAAAGCACCCGACCTCGACATCGGCGACCATGCGCAGACGCACGGCGCTGTCCAGGATGGGCAGCACTTCTTCGGCGGCTTCGTCCAGGCTGATGGCACGCTCACCGGTGTAAGACGGCGCCCACCAGCGGCCGGTGGCGATGGCGCCGTTCTTCCATTCCAGCCAATGGCCGGGTTCCAGCTTGCGGATGCCGGCATGCATGGTCAAAGGCGCGGGAACATAAAGACAGGCCAGATAGCCCGACAGCGCCTGGCGGTCCACCGACAGGTCCAAACCGGGCTGCAGCCGCAGCGTGTCTATTTCCGAGGCAAAGGCGATGCCGCCATCGGGCAGTTGCCCCCAGACCAGCGGCTTGACCCCCAGCCGGTCGCGCACCAGCAGCAAGGTGTGATCCTGGCGGTCCCACAGGGCAAAGGCGAACATGCCCACCAACTTGTCCAGACAGGCCCGGCCCTGACGCATCAACAGACGCAGCAACACTTCGGTGTCGCTGGTCGAGGCGAAGTTTTCGCCCACCCCTTCCAACTCGGCGCGCAAAGCGTGGTGATTATAGATTTCCCCGTTGAAGGCGATGACCCAGCGCCCGCAAGGCGAAGACATGGGCTGGGCGCCCCCCGGTGACAGATCGACGATGGCCAGACGGGCATGGGCCAAGCCGATTCCGCCTTCGCACCACACATCCTGGGCGTCGGGACCGCGGTGACGCATGCGGCTTGCCATGGCCCGCAACAAGGCCTGATCGGTACGGGTGGAACCGGCGATGCCGCACATGGTCTAGGGCTCCAGCTTCAGGCGGTAACCGCCGGCTTCGGTCAGCAAAAGGACCGCCTGGGCGGGATCGTCCTCGATCTTCTGGCGCAGGCGGTAGATGTGGGTTTCCAGGGTATGGGTGTCGATACCCTCGCCATAACCCCACACCAAATTCAGCAGATCATCGCGTGTGACCACATCGGTGGCGTCGATCAAAGCCCCCAGGATCGCCGCTTCCTTGTCGGTCAGCCGCTGTTTGTCCAATCCGTCATCCAACAGACGGGCGACGGCGTCGAAACGCCAGCGGCCCACTTGCGGCAATTGCTCGGCCGGTTCCAGCGCCCGCTGGATGGCGGCCAGCAACGGGGCCATGCGCAAGGGCCGCGTCAAACGCAGCTGCGGCACCGGACAATCGGCAACCGGATCAACCGCCAGCACCAAGTGGAAATCCGCCGGATTTCCCTGGGCCAAGACCGTATAGCCGACACCTTCCAGAACCTCGGCCAGCACCTGGCACAAGGTAGGATCATCGTCGATGACCAAAAGACGGGGACGCTGAGACAAAGGCGTGATCCATTGCGGGACGGCGAAACAAGGCCATCTATATAATGCAGATAGCGCCCGTGCGGAAATGGCGGTTCGCGAAGTCTTTTGCCCAAGAGCGAAAAGGGCTATGGTGCCACCCCTTGCCAGGAAACGTTTCATTCGACCATGACCAAGCCGCTGGACATCACCCCCGGCCCGACCCAACCGGCCCCCGCCCCACTGATCGCCGTCGATCGCGCCGTGGCCGAGTTGCGCCGGGGTGCGGTGGTGGCTTTGCGCGGCCCGGCCGGCCGCGTCGCCTATGCCCTGGCCGCCGAAGCGGCCACCCCGGATTCCTTGGCCAACCTGACCACTTTGGCCGGCACCAAGCCGTTCCTGGTGCTGACCGGCCGGCGTGCCGGCGTCCTGGAACTGGCCGCTCCGCAGGCCGGCAGCCTGCGCGTGGACATGGAAGGCGGCCTGAATGCCGAAGCCTGCGCCTGGCTGGCCGACCCGGTGGTCCGCGACGTCGCCCGTCCCGACACCAAAAGCCTGACCCTGTCGCCACTGGATCCCGACAGCGCCGCCGCCGCTTCGGTCAATCTGGCCAAGCTGGCCCGTCTGCTGCCGGCGACCATCGTCGCCGTACCGCCGGCCGGGGCCTTGCTGCTGCAGGGCGTGCTGGTGGTCGATGCCGCCGACATCACCGACTATCCGGTCAACGCCGCACGGTCGCTGCGCTTGATCTCGCAGGCCCGGGTGCCGTTGGAAGGGGCGGAAAACGCCCGCATCGCCTCGTTCCGCCCGGCTGATGGCGGGATCGAGCATCTGGCCATCATCATCGGCGAACCCGACGGCGACCAGCCGGTGCTGACCCGCCTGCATTCCGAATGCTTCACCGGCGATTTGCTGGGCAGCCTGCGCTGCGATTGCGGCGACCAGCTGCGCGGCGCCATCGCCGAGATCGGTCAGGCCGGATCGGGCATCTTGCTTTATCTGTCCCAGGAAGGTCGTGGCATCGGTCTGGTCAACAAGCTCAGGGCCTATGAATTGCAAGATGGCGGCTTCGACACCCTGGATGCCAATCTGCAACTGGGTTTCGACGACGACGAACGCATCTATCACCCGGCCGCCCGCATGTTGGCGCTGCTGGGGGTGAAGTCGGTGCGGCTGCTGACCAACAATCCGTTGAAGGTCCAGGCCCTGGCCGCCCATGGCGTCACCGTGGCCGAACGGGTCCCCCACGTTTTCCCGTCCAACGGACATAACCGCCATTATCTGGCCACCAAGGCCAACCGCAGCGGCCATATGTTCTAGCCTGTGGGCAGATTCTGCCCGGCGTTTCTTTCCGGGCCGCGAAAAATATCACTTTAAAACAACATGTTACCAACTGGCACCAGCCTTGCTTAGAAGGACTTGTCCTTACAGAGGTGTGCCATGTCCGCTTCCGCCGTCGCCAGTTCAGGGTATACAGACCCCAACGCCTTCGTGCCGGTTTTCGCCAGCGAAAACGCCACGACCGCCGCCGCTGCCGCTGCCGAAAAGCAAGAACAGGCCAAACACCTGACGTTGTTCGGCGAAGGCGACGATTCCCCCAGCTTCTGGGACTTGCTGGACGTCATCAACCCCCTGCAGCACATCCCCATCGTCAACGAGATTTACCAGGACCTGACCGGCGACAAGATCGGCGTCGCCGCCCGTTTGGCCGGTGGCGGATTGTTCGGCGGCCCCATCGGTTTGCTGGCCTCGGCTGTCGGCTGTCTGGTCGAAGAAGAAACCGGTGACACCATCGGCGGCCATGTGGTCGCCTTGTTCAAGGACGACGAGACGGCACCCACACAAGTGGCCGCAGCCCCCTCTTCCCAGGCGACACCTCCAGAAACGGCACAAACGGAAACGGCGAAACCGGTGCAAGTGGCCATGGCCGACCCGGTGACACCAGAAATGCCGCCTGCCCTTCCCGGCGGCACGAAAGCGGCCCAAGCCGCCCCCATGATGTTCAGCGCCGACGGCATGATCGCCCAACCGGAACCCCAGCTATCTGCGCCCGCCCCGGCCTCCCCCCCGCCCGTCACCCCGGCGGCTTCCCCCATGCCGTTGTTCAACAACGCCAAATCCGGACGGATCATGCCGGTGCCGGCCCGCACCATCAGCACCGCCGAACAAGCGCCGCCGCCCATCACCGTTCCCATTTCCACCGGTGGCAGCCGTTCGAACGTTCCGATCACCGGGCACGATCCTTTGGCCAGCCGCGCCAATGTGGATCCCTTGGCGGTCCAAAAGGCCATGGCCCTGCAAGGTGTGCCGGCGGAAACCCAACACCCCATGCTGCAGGCCAATCCCAATGCCGTCGCCGGTTCCTCTGATTGGATGGGCGCCATGAATCAAGCCCTGGACAAGTACCAGAAGGCCGGAAATTTGGCGTCGCGCCCTGAAGACCTCAAAGCTCCGGCCTATTGATGGATCTGGTAGTCTCTTCTTTGGGCTGGCTGCTGTTTGACGGTCAAAAATTGCCGTGCCGATTGGGTCGTTCGGGAATTTCCACCGTCAAGGTGGAAGGGGACGGCGCCACCCCGGTGGGGCAATGGCCGCTCCGTCAGGTGTTTTATCGCCCTGACCGCCTGATCAAGCCGCAAACCGGTCTTCCCATCCGCGCCATCGGCCGGCAAGACGGCTGGTGCGACGACCCGGCCCATTCCGATTACAACCGTCCGGTCGCCCTGCCGCATCCGGCATCTTGCGAAACCCTGTGGCGCGACGACGGGCTGTACGACGTGGTGGTGGTGCTGGGCCATAACGATTCCCCCCCCATTCCCGGCAAGGGCAGCGCCATTTTCCTGCATGTCGCCCATCCAGACGGCAAACCGACGCAAGGCTGCGTCGCCCTGCCGTTGGGGGATTTGTTAAAGGTGGTGCGGGCTTGTCGTCCCGGCGACACCCTCAGCGTAATTTCGATGGCCGAACAGGGCTGAGCCCACCCGAACATGGGTGGCGCCGCAGGCGATCGCCTGGGGGAAATCGCCGCTCATGCCCATGCTGATCTCGGCCAAACCCGCGCTTTTGGCCAGTTGCGCCAGATGCTGGAAATAGGGCACCGGATCGCCCTCGACCGGGGGAATGCACATCAAACCAGTGATCGGCAAATCATATTCGCGCCGGCACAGATCGATCAGGATTTGAGTCTGGTCGGGGTCGATACCGGCTTTTTGCTGCTCGCGGCCGATATTCACCTGGACCAAACAACGCGGGGCCTTGCCGGCGCGCTGAATTTCGTCGGCGATGGCACGGGCCAGTTTCGGGCGGTCGATGGTTTCAATGACGTCGAACAACGCCAGGGCTTCCCGGACCTTATTGGTCTGCAACGGACCGATCAGATGCAATTCGACACCGGGGAACTCGGCTTGCAATTGCGGCCATTTACCCTTGGCTTCCTGGACCCGGTTTTCACCGAACACCCGAAGCCCGGCCTGCAGGAACGGGCGGATGACGTCGCCTTCGTGGGTTTTCGACACCGCCACCAAGGTGGTCGAGCCCGGCACCCGCCCCGATTCGGCCTCGGCCCGGGTGATGGCACCCTGGATGGCGGCAATGGCGGCAGCGGCCTCGGACATGGCGGCAAACTCCTGTAATGTGGGGAGATGACCCTAGCAAAGCCCGCGAGCACCGACAATCTCCCCCCTTCGCGGCGCGCCCCCTTGCCGCGCTTGTGGCTGGTCACCGACCAACACCGCTTGGCTGATCCGCTTGACGCCATCAACCGCCTGCCCATCGGCAGCGGCGTGCTGTTCCGTCATCATGATTGGCCGGAACGGAAACATTTGGCCCTGGCGGTGGCCCGATTGTGTCGGCGAAAACATTTGGTGTTGTTGGTGGCCAATGATTGGCGTCTGGCGGCGGAAATCGGTGCCGATGGCGTGCATTTGGCCGAAGGCGTGGCGCGTTCCGGCCAAATCTCCCCCTGTCTGGGTTGGCTTCGTCAGGGACGGATATTGTCCATCGCCGCCCATTCGGCCCGGGCCATGGCCAATGCCCAAAAGCTTGGCGCCGATCTTTGCCTGTTGTCCCAGGCCTTCGCCAGCCGATCCCACCCCGGACGCGGCTTCCTGGGCCCTGCGCGTTTCGCCCTTCTGGCCCGTAACAGCCCGGTGCCGATCATCGCCTTGGGCGGAGTGACATCCCAAACCTGGAAACGTCTGCCGCCGGGCTGTGCCCTGGGCTGGGCCGCCATCGACGGTTTACGATGACCCAAAAAGAAAGGGGCGGCCCAAAGGCCGCCCCTTCCCAAACCAATCCTTGCGGTTCGATTAGAACTGCAGGGAGAGACCGGTCATGACGGCCCAACCTTCGTTGTGGTTGGCGTCGTTGTTCGCGGTCTTGGCGGATTCGTCGTCGTATTCGGCATGGCCGACAGTGGCCAGCAGGTCGACGCCAGCACCCATGTTGTACTTACCCGAGATCTGATAAACCTCGGCGGTGTCCGAACCTTCGATGGTCTCGCTGCCGGCGGCAACGGACTTGAAGTAGACAATGCCAACAGCCCACGGGCCGGTTTCGTACATCAGACCCAGATCCCAGACATAGCCGGTGCTGCTGTTGGTACCGGTAGCAGCGTTGTTGCCAACGTTCGGGGTCAGACCCGAACCGTTCTGCGAGATGTCACGATACGAACCACCCAGGGTGAAGCCGGCATAGGACAGCTGGGAGCCGACAGACACTTCCTGGGAACGGTCGGTGCCGCTGTTGATGTCGTAGGTCACCCAACCGGCCGAAGCCTTGACGCCGACACCACCGAAGGTGTTGGCATACATGGCGGCAACGCCATAGATTTCGCTGGCGGCGTTGGCGGTCGAGTTGGCGTTGCCGTAGACGTTCTGGTTGTCTTCGGTGGCGTTCGGCACATAGGAAGCGCCGACGGTGAAGCCATAGAACGACGGAGCGACATAGGTGATCTTGTCGGCTTCGGCGTCGGTGTCAATCTCGGTGGTGACGCGCGCGGTCACGGCGTCCGGACGGGCAATGGCCAGACCGCCGGTCAGGATGCCGTCGGCACCGGTGTTGCCGGCAGCGTCGGGGGCCATGGTGTGCATCAGGACGGTACCGTTGGATTCGGTACCGACGATGACCTTACCGAAACCACCCGTAACATACACATAGGACTTGTCGATCACGTCACCAGTGGTGGTTTGGCCACCAGCGGTGTCAGTGTTGCCACCGGCTTCCAGCTCGATGTTGATGCCGACTTCCAGGCCGTTGTCCAGCGTGGTCGAACCCGAGAACCAGACTTCGTTGTCGCCCTTGACGTCAACGTTGTTGGCCGAACCAGTGCCGTTGCCGACAGCGGCTTCATAGGAGCCTTCCTGCCAAGCGCCAACGACCCACCACTTGGAATAGCCACCCAGGCCCAGCTTGATCTTTTCCGAGGCAGAGGCCGAACCGGCGGTGATCATGCCGGCGGCAACCAGCGCGGTGCTGGCAACGAGAATCTTCTTCATGAGTGTCCCTCAATCTTTCAGAATGACCGAAATTTCAGCAGCGCTTTGTCCGCCTAATTTCAAGGCATGTTATTGCAGTGCGGCGGCAGGGGTCAATGCAAGGAATCGTCGCTTTGTCGCAATGGGGACGGGTTGTGGCAAAAGCGCAACATTGCAAAATCATGAAACTACCCGAACCAAAGAAAAGGGGCGGCCCATAGGGCCGCCCCTTCCTTAACCAAGTCTCTGAAGTTCGATTAGAACTGCAGCGACAGACCGGTCATGACGGTCCAACCTTCATTGTGGTTCGGATCATCGGTCGCGGCCTTGGCCTGCTCGTCGTCGTACTCGATGTGACCGACCGAGGCCAGGATGTCGACACCAGCGCCCATGTTGTACTTACCGGACAACTGATAGGCGGTGATTTCGTCTTCGCCAGCGGTGGCGTTGTTGCCGCCCTGGACCTTCGAGTTGAAGTAAGCCAGCGACACGGCATACGGGCCGGTGGCGTACTGCAGACCCAGATCCCAGCCGTAGCCGGTGGCGCTGTTGGTGCCGTTAGCGCTCGAGACGGCGGCCGGGTTGAAGCCACTGCCGTTCTGCGAGACGTTGCGGTACGAACCACCCAGGGTGAAGCCAGCGTAGGACAGCTGGGTACCGAAGGCCAGTTCGTTGGAACGGTCGGTACCGGCGCTGATGTCGTAGGTCACCCAACCGGCCGACACCTTGACGCCGACGCCACCGAAGGTGTTGGCGTACAGGGCGCCGACGCCGTAGATTTCGGCAGCGGCGTTGGCGGTCGAATTGCCGTTGCCATAGACGTTCTGGTTGTCTTCAGTACCGCCAGCGTTCGGGACGTAGGTGGCGCCCAGGGTCAAGCCGTAGAAGGCCGGAGCCACGTAGGTGATCTTTTCGGCGTCGCCGTCGGTCAGGATGGCGGTGGTGTTGCCACCCGGCAGGGTGGTGACAGCGCTCGGACGGGCGATGGCCTGGTTGCCCATCATCACGCCGCCTTCGTTCCAGTTGCCAGCGGCATCCGGAGCGGTGACGTGCAGCAGGTAGGTGCCGTTGTTTTCGGTACCGATGATGACCTTACCGAAGCCACCCGAAACCCAGACGTAGGATTCGTCGATCACGTCGCCGGTGGTGTCCTGACCACCAGCGGTGTCAACGGTGCCGCCAGTGCGCAGCTGCATGTCGATACCGACCTGCAGGCCGTTGTCCAGGGTGGTCGAACCACCGAACCAGACTTCGTTTTCGCCCTTGACGTCAACGTTGTTGGCCGAGCCGGTGCCGTTGCCGACAGAGGCTTCGTACGAGCCTTCCTGCCACGCGCCGACAACCCACCACTTGGAATAGCCGCCCAGATTCAGCTTGATCTTTTCCGAAGCAGCGGCCGAACCGGCAGTGATCATGCCGGCGGCAACCAGCGCGGTGCTGGCAACGAGAATCTTCTTCATGTGAACTCCTCTCTAGGTATCCGTGGAACCGGCCGACGACCGGCCACGACATTCCGTATGAACGAACATGACGGATAGGGCCATGTCATCCCCCCGACCGTCAAGGACAACAAATCACCCGCTGTGACGTTCCCTCCGCACTGTGCTCTGGATGCAACACTTTTGTTCGCAGCTGCGAATATAGTAAGATTCGCCCTTCATCGTTCCGGACCCCCCACATGCCACCTTCGCCGCCACCATCCCCTTGGTTGATCCAAGGTTTCCAAAGCCTGGAACAAGGTGATCCCGCTGGTGCCGAACGTCAGTTCCGCCAAGCCCTGATGATGCGGCGAGGCGATCCCCACGCCCTGCAGGGATTGGGGTTGGCACTGATCCGCCAGAACCGCCAGGCCGAGGCCCGGGCACCGCTGGAACAAGCCGCCACCGCCCTGCCCAAGGATGTTGGCTGTGCCGCCAATCTGGGCGCCCTGCTGATCGAACTGGGCGACCACCGGATGGCGGAGGCCCATCTGCGCCGTGCGACCCGGATCCAACCTGGGCTGGCCGCCGCCTGGAACAATCTGGGCCGTGTGCTGATGCATCTGGGACGCCTGGACGAAGCGGAAACGGTACTGCGCAAGGCCCTGACCCTGGCACCGGATTATCCGCAATGCCGAGAAAACTGGCGGGAAACCCAAGATATCCGCCTGCATCGGCTGGAACTGGCCGGCCAGTTCGACAAGGCCTTGGAAGAAGCGGACAAGGCCTTGCAACTGGACCCTTCTTGGGCCAAAGCCCGTTTTTTCCGCGCCTGCAACATGCTGCGGCTAGGGAACTTCGCCGCTGGCTGGACCGATTACCGCGTCGATTATGACGAGCTTGCATCCTTGCCCCTGCCGGAATGGCAGGGGCAAGAACTGCCGCCATCTGAGCGCTTGCTGATCCGGGCGGAGCAAGGAATCGGCGAACAGCTCATGCTGGCCCCGCTGATCGAACGCGCCAGGGGTCGCTGCCCCCGGATCATCGCCGAATGCGACCAGCGCATGGTCTCGCTGATGGCCCGCTCGCTTCCAGCCATTTCCTGGGCTCCTTGGACCGACCCGCCCGATTCCGCCCTGCGCGATCCGGCCATTACCCACCAGATCGGCCTGGGCCGGCTGCCATCCTTGTTCCTGCCCGACGCCACCGCCTTTGGCGAGGGGGATGCGTTCCTGATTGCCGACCCGCTATTGCGTGACGCCGCCCGCCGCGATCTGGGTGGCGACAAGCCGATCATCGGCCTGGCCTGGGCCAGCGGAAGATCCCCCGCCGCCGACCGCAAGAGCATTCCCGTCGCCGCCTTGCGCCCTCTGTTGAACAGCCTGTCCGCCCGCTTTGTCGTGCTGCAATACGAACCCGCCGACGAAGACTTGGCCGAATTGCGATCCTGGGGCGTCGACCTGGCCGAATGCCCCGTGGATCCCATGCACGACCTTGAGGGCTTTGCCGCCACGATTGCCGCCTGCGATCACGTGGTGACCATTTCCAACGCCACCGCCCATTTCGCTGGCGCCCTTGGGGTACCGACCTCTGTGCTGTTGTCAGCCTGCCCGCTGTGGCACTGGTTCACCGAATCCACGACCAGCCGCTGGTACAATTCGCTGAAACTTTACAGGCAAGGGAACGACGGGACGTGGGATCAGGTGATTGCCGCCGTGATCGCCGATCTTGCCCTTGTTTCGGCCCGCCGGCTGGAGTTAGATGGCCGCCGATAGCCATAGCCTTTTCGGGGAAATCTCATGCTGCGCATCTTCATCGGCTTCGATCCGCGTGAAGCCGTTGCCTTCAACGTCTTGCAGTATTCCATCCTGCAGCGCGCCAGCAAGCCGACGGCGGTGATTCCGCTGGCGCTGAACCAATTGGGCGACGAGATGTGGCGTGAACGCAACCCCTTGCAATCCACCGACTTCTCCTTTTCCCGCTTCCTGACGCCCTATCTGTCGGGCTTCGAAGGCTGGTCGCTGTTCATCGATTGCGACATGCTGGTGCTGGACGACGTCGCCAAGTTGTTTGCCCTGGCCGACGACGAATACGCCGTCCAGGTGATCAAGCACGACCACCGCCCGGCCGAGGACGTCAAGTTCCTGGGCGCGGTGCAGACCAAATATGAAAAGAAGAACTGGTCCAGCGTCATGCTGTTCAACAACGCCAAGTGCAAGGCGTTGACCCCCGAATATGTCAACACCGCATCCGGCCTGGAACTGCATCAGTTCAAATGGCTGGGCGACGACAATTTGATCGGCGAGCTGCCGCATCGCTGGGGCCATCTGGTCGATTACGACCCCGAGCTTCCCGTCGACCAGCTGTCGTTGATCCACTACACCATCGGCGGCCCCTATTTCGACGATTACCGCGATTGTGGCTATGCCGATCTGTGGAACGCCGAAAAGGACGCCATGTTGGCTTGCGCCCAGCGCGCCAAATAAGGCCACCGCTGAAAAGGTTTTAAAAACGCGACTTGCCGCCGGGGCCACGCTCGGTGCATTCTGCCCGACGCGCCAAGCCTGCTTGGCGCGTCATGCGCATGAATTTAGGGTAGTTTCGACCATGAAGACTTTCCGCTTGGCTGGCACAGCCGTGGCCTTGGCGTTCACCCTTGTCGCCCTGGGCGCTTGCGAAGGTAGCCAGGCGGTCTATCCGACCCGCGGCAAGGGCGACACCACGCCCCGTATGAGCAACGAAAAGCGTGAAACCATCTTTGGTCCCGAAGGCATGTTCGGCGACAAGAAGAAGGGCGAAGGCAGCGGCGAAGGCATCGGCGTCAACGCCTTCCTGTGGCGTGCCTCGCTGGACACTTTGGGCTTCATGCCCATCGCCACCGCCGACGCTTTCGGCGGCACCATCATCACCGATTGGTACAGCTTGGCCGAGTCGCCCAATGAACGTTTCAAGCTGAACGTCTTCATCCTGGACCGGGCCCTGCGTGCCGACGGCGTCAAGGTGTCGGTGTTCAAGCAGGTCCGTGATTCCACGGGTCAGTGGGTGGATTACCGGGTCGAACCCAAGATGGCCACCGATCTGGAAAACGCCATCCTGACCCGCGCCCGTCAGCTGCGCATCGTCTCGACCGAATAGGCCGGCTTCCGCCCCCGTTCGACACCATATCTTTCATTTTCAGGATCAAGGCCGGCACCCATGTCGCGCATCGACGAGCGTTACAACGTCAAGGAAACCGAGACCAAGTGGCAGAAGGTCTGGGACGAGCATCGCTCGTTCGTCGCCACCGAAGACAAGTCTCGCCCCAAATACTACGTCCTCGAGATGTTCCCCTATCCGTCGGGCCGCATCCATATGGGCCACGTGCGCAATTATGCGCTGGGTGACGTGGTCGCCCGTTACAAGCGGGCGCGCGGTTTCAACGTGCTGCATCCCATGGGCTGGGACGCCTTCGGTCTGCCGGCGGAAAATGCCGCCATCGAACGCGGCGTGCATCCGGCCAAGTGGACGCGCGAAAACATCGCCGCCATGCGCGACCAGTTGAAGACCATGGGCCTGTCCTATGACTGGGGCCGCGAACTGGCCACCTGCGAGCCGGAATATTACCGCCACGAACAAAAGATGTTCCTGGACATGCTGAAGGCCGGTTTGGTCTATCGCAAGGAATCCTGGGTCAACTGGGACCCGGTGGAAAACACCGTTCTGGCCAATGAACAGGTCATCGACGGCCGCGGCTGGCGTTCCGGCGCCCTGGTGGAAAAGCGCCTGCTGTCGCAATGGTTCCTGAAGATCACCCATTACGCCGAAGACCTGCTGGACAGCTTGAAGAGTCTGGATCGCTGGCCCGACCGCGTGCGCCTGATGCAGGAAAACTGGATCGGACGATCCGAAGGGGCGCGCCTGACCTGGGCGTTGACCGGCCGCGACGAACGCCTGGAAGTCTTCACCACCCGCCCCGACACCTTGTTCGGCGCGTCCTTCCTGGCCATTTCGCCCAACCATCCGTTGGCCGCCGAACTGGCCCAAAACAATGCCGATCTGGCCGAGTTCATCGCCGAATGCAACCGTATGGGCACTTCGGAAGCGGTGGTGGAAGCGGCCGAGAAGAAGGGTATGGATACCGGGCTGAAGGCGCTGCATCCCTTCGTCGAAGGCTGGGAGCTGCCGGTCTATGTGGCCAATTTCGTGCTGATGGAATACGGCTCGGGCGCTATTTTCGGCTGCCCCGCCCACGACCAGCGCGATTTCGACTTCGCCACCAAATACGGCCTGCCCATCAAGCCGGTGGTGCTGCCGACCGGTGCCGACGCGGCGACGTTCGCCCTGGACGGTCAGCCGTTCACCGATGACGGCACCTTGTTCAATTCCGACTTCCTGAACGGCTTGGACGTGCCGGCGGCCAAATCCGCCGCCATCGCCAAGATCGAAACCCTGGGGATCGGCGAAAAGACCGTCAACTGGCGCCTGCGCGATTGGGGCGTGTCACGTCAGCGTTACTGGGGCTGCCCCATCCCCATCATCCATTGCGACAGCTGCGGCCCGGTGCCGGTCCCCCAAGCTGACCTGCCGGTGCGGCTGCCCGAAGACGTCACCTTCGACAAGCCGGGCAACCCGCTGGCCCACCACCCGACCTGGAAGGACGTGTCCTGTCCGTGCTGCGGCAAGCCGGCCCGGCGCGAGACCGACACTTTCGACACCTTCTTCGAATCGTCGTGGTACTTCGCCCGCTTCGCTTCGCCCACCCGCGACGACGTGGCCTTCGACCGCGACGCCGCCGATTACTGGATGGCGGTCGACCAATATATCGGCGGCATCGAACATGCGGTGCTGCACCTTTTGTATTCGCGTTTCTTCACCCGGGCGCTGAAGGATTGCGGCTATCTGGGGGTCAAGGAACCCTTTGCCGGCCTGCTGACCCAGGGCATGGTCTGCCACGAAACCTATAAGGACGAAGCCGGCGCATGGCTGTACCCCGACGAGGTGGTCAAGGCCGAGACCGGCCAGTTGGTCCATTCCCAGACCGGCAAGCCGGTGACGCTGGGCCGCTCGGAAAAGATGTCCAAATCCAAGCGCAACGTGGTGGACCCGGCCCATATCATCGCCACGTACGGCGCCGACACCGCGCGTTTGTTCATGCTGTCCGACAGCCCGCCGGAACGTGACCTGGAATGGACCGAAGCCGGCATCGACGGCGCCTGGCGTTACGTCAACCGTCTGTGGCGCTTGGTGGCGATCAGCGTCGAGCAATTGCCCGCCGCCGGAACCGCCCTGCCGACTTTGGGCGACGCGGCCCTGAAACTGCGCCGCCTGGTCCACAAGACCATCGCCGCCATCGGCGACGACCTGGACCGTTTCCACTTCAACAAGGCGGTGGCCCGCATCCGCGAGCTGACCAACGCTTTGGGCGACTTCAAGACCGCTAACGAAGGCGATCTTTGGGTGCTGCGCGAAGGTCTGGAAACCGCCACCTTGCTGATCTCGCCCATGATGCCGCATCTGGCCGAGGAAATGTGGACTGCCCTGGGCCATGACATCCCGGTGGTGGACACCCCCTGGCCGGTGGCCGATTCCGCGCTGTTGGTGGAAGACAGCGTCACCGTCGCCGTGCAGGTCAACGGCAAGCTGCGCGCCACCATCGAGCTGCCCAAGGATTGCGATGCCAAGCTGGCCGAGGAAACGGCCCTTGCACAGGACAACGTGATCGCGGCAATGTCGGCCAAGCCGCCGCGCAAAGTGGTGGTGGTCCCCAATAGGATCGTCAATGTGGTGGTCTAAGGCTGCTCTGGTGGTGGGTTTGTTGGTGCTGGGCCCGGCGGGCTGCGGCTTCCAGCCCATGTATGCCAGACCCGACCCGCAAAACGCCTCGCCGGTGGTCGCCGAACTTGCCGGGATCCGTGTGCTGGGGATCCAAGATCGCCAGGGACAGATCCTGCGCAACGCTTTGGTCAGCCGGATGAACCCATTGGGTGAGCCCGGTCGATCCACTTATAGTTTGTCGGTCCAGTTGACCCAAAATCAGGAAAACCTGGCGGAGCGCAGCGACGGCAAGGCATCGTTGGGCCGCATGTTCATCACCGCCACATTCAGTTTGACTGAATCCCAAAAGGAAAAGCCGATCTTCAGTGGAACCAGCCGTTCGGTGGTCAGCTATCGTTTGTTGGATCCCACTTACGGTTCCACGGCGGTCGAACGCGATGCCGAAAACCGCGCCTTGGGCGACGTGGCCGAAGACATCCGCTCGCAAGTCGCCAGCTATTTCGCCAACGGCAAACGTAGTCGCGGTCCCCAGCCGTGAAGCTGTCCGGCCAAAAAGCCGAAGCCTTCCTGCGATCCCCTGATCCGGCCGCCCGCGCCATCCTGGTCTTTGGTCCTGATAACGGGCTGGTCCGTGAACGTGCGGTCAAGCTGGCCAAGACCATCGTCGCCGATCTGTCCGACCCCTTTCGGGTCGCCGAGCTGACACCGGCCAGCCTTAAGGACGATCCGGCCCGACTGGCCGACGAAGCCGCCGCCATGGCCCTGACCGGCGGCCGCCGGGTGGTCCTGGTCCGCGATGGTGGCGATTCCCTGACCTCGGCTTTCCAAGCCTTCCTGGCCAATCCCATGGGCGATGGCTTGGTGGTGGTGGAAGCCGGCGAATTGGGGCCGCGCTCGACCTTGCGCAAATTGTTCGAAGGCGCCGACAACGCCGCCGCCTTGGCGTCCTATGGCGACGAGGGCGCCAGCCTGCAGCAGGTCATCGCCGAGGAACTGAAAGGCGGCGGCCTGTCCGCCGAACCCGACGCCATGTCGTTTCTGATGGATCATCTGGGCGGCGACCGTCGTCTGACCCGCGCCGAACTGCAAAAACTGGTTCTGTATATGGGGGGGCCGGGCCGCGTCACCTTGGACGACGCCATCGCCTGTATCGGCGACAGCGCCGCGCTTTCCATGGACGACCTGGCGCTCGCCACCGGCGACGGCGACCATGGCAACGCCCAGCGCATCCTGGACCGGCTGTACCGCGAAGGCACCAACCCGGTGGCGGTGTTGCGGTCCTTGTCACGTCATTTCCAACGTCTGCATCTGGCCGCCGGCATCGTCGCCCAAGGGAAATCGCCGGATCAGGCGATGAATTCCTTGAAGCCACCGGTCATCTTCAAAGCCGCCGAGCGCTTCCGCCGACAATTGTCGCGCTGGCCGGCCGATCGTGTCGGCCAAGCGCTGGAACGGTTGATCGAGGCCGAAACCGAATGCAAGACCACCGGCATGCCGGCGGCGGAAATCTGTTCGCGTGTCATCATGACTTTGTGCCGGGCGGCGGGTCGGCCCCGCTGACCACGCCTTGAAATCACCAAAAAATCCCCACCTAATAGAGTCAAGGCCCATACCAAGGGCCAGGACAAGGGGAGGCAATGATGAAGCACAGCACCGATTTCCTGCGGGCCAATCTGGCTGAAGACATCGGCGCCATCATCACCAAGCACCTGGAACCTGAACGGGCCGAACAGGCGCGCGCCCTGGCGGTCGCCCTGTTGTCGGGGCTGCCCGGCGCCGATCTGGAAGACCTGGACTGCCATCTGTTCTTCGCCTTGTCCGTCGGCCTGCTGAGTTTCATGGAACACCGTACGCCCGGCCGCGCCGCCTTACGCATGTTCAACCCCGACCAGGAACGCGACGGCTGGTCGTCGTCCCACACCGTGCTGGAAATGGTCAACGACGACATGCCGTTCCTGCTGGATTCGGTGTGTATGAAACTGGCCAGCCAAGGGATCGGCATCCACCAACTGATCCATCCCATCATCGCCATCCGCCGTGACGGCCAGGGCCGTTTGACCAGCCTGGGCGACGGCGACCATCCCGAATCGGTGATGCATTTCCAAATCGACCGCCAAGACCCCGCCGACCATGCCAATTTGTGTGCGCAGATCGAACACGTACTGACCGACGTGCGGGCGTCGGTGACCGATTGGCTGGCCATGCGCGAACGCATCCAAAGCGTGTCGCAATCCTTGCCCGACTTTTCCGCCACCGCCATGCCCGAGGATGTCGCCGAGGCGGTGGCGTTCCTGGACTGGCTGCACGACAACCACTTCACCTTCCTGGGCTATCGCCATTTCAACCTGTCCGGCCCCCGCGAGGCCCCGCATGTGGGCATGGAAACCGGTGAATCCCTGGGCATCTTGCGCGACGCCCAATTGATGGTGTTCGACGATTCCATGTCGCTGGCCTCGATGCCCGACGAGATCCGCGCCTTCCTGTCGGCGCCCGGCTTGCTGCTGGTGACCAAATCGGTGACCCAGGCCCGCATCCACCGCCCGGCCCACATGGATGTCATCGGTATCAAGATGCACGACAAGGACGGCCGTGTCGTCGGCCTGCACGCCTTTGTCGGCCTGTTCACCTCGGCCGCCTATACCCGCAATCCGGCCGGCATCCCACTGTTGCGCCAAAAGGTCGCCCGGGTCGAAGCCCGCGCCGGCTTCCCCCGTCATGGCCACGATGCCAAGGCGCTGACCAACATCTTGGAAACCTATCCCCGCGACGAGCTGTTCCAGATTTCCGAGGATCTGTTGTACCGCATCGCGCTGGGTATCCTGCGTATCCAGGACCGCCCCCGGGTGGCGCTGTTCGTCCGCCACGACGATTTTTCGCGTTTCGTCTCGTGCCTGGTGTTCCTGCCGCGCGACCGTTACGACACCCCCATGCGTCTGGCGGTGACCCGCATCCTGGAACAGGCTTATGACGGCGCCTTGGACGCCTATTACACCCAGGTGTCCGACGGCCCGCTGGCGCGTCTGCATCTGATGGTGCGCACCCGCCCCGGCTCCGCCAACCAGGTGGACACCAGCGAGCTGGAAAGCCGCATCGCCATCGCCACCCGGTCGTGGGCCGATCATTTGCAGGACGCCTTGGTCCACGATTACGGCGAGGCCCATGGTCTGGCCCTGGCGCGCCGTTGGCACGACGGTTTCCCCGCCGCCTATCGCGAACGCCACCCCCCCTTGGCCGCCCTGGGTGATGTGGAGCGACTGGAAAAGGTGGTGGCCGGCCAGGATGTCTGTCTGGGCCTGTACCGCCCGGTGGAGGCCCCGCCCCACGAAGCGCGCCTGAAACTGCTGCGCAGCGGTGACACCGTGGCGTTGTCCGACATCCTGCCCATCCTGGAAGCCATGGGATTGCGGGTGATCGCCGAAGTCCCCCATGAAATCCAGGCCGCCGATCTGGCCCAGTCGTTCTGGCTGCATGACTTCCTGGTGCAATCGGCCAATGGCGATGCCATCGACCTGAACACCCGGGGTGCCGATTTCGAGACCACCCTGACCACGGTATGGCGCGGCGGCGCCGAAAGCGACGGCTTCAATCGCTTGGTGCTGAGTGCCGGCCTGGCCTGGCGCGATGTGGTGATCTTGCGCGCCTATGCCAAATATCTGCGCCAAGCTGGCCTGCCGCTGTCGCAGAACACAGTGGAACAAGCCCTTTACAACAACCCGGCCCAAGCCGCTGCCTTGGTCGGCTGGTTCAAGGCGCTGTTCGATCCGCAGCACCGGAACGGCGATTGTCTTTTCGTCGAAACCCAGATGAACGCCCTGCTGGATCAGGTCGCCAGTGCCGACGACGACCGTATTCTGCGGCGTTTCGCCAATCTGATCGGTGCGACTTTGCGCACCAACTGGTTCTTGGGCCGCGATTACGTGTCGTTCAAGCTGGATTCCACCGCCATCGACGATCTGCCATTGCCCCGTCCCAAGGTGGAAATCTTCGTTTATTCACCCCGGGTCGAGGCGGTGCATCTGCGCGGCGGCAAGGTGGCGCGGGGCGGCATCCGCTGGTCCGACCGCCGCGACGATTTCCGTACCGAGATTCTGGGCCTGATGAAGGCGCAGATGGTGAAGAACGCCGTCATCGTTCCGGTGGGCGCCAAGGGCGGATTCGTGGTCAAGCAACCGCCCGCCGGCGGTGACCGCCAGGCTTTGCTGGCCGAAGGCATCGAATGCTATCGCATCATGATGCGCGGTCTGCTGGACCTGACCGACAATTTGAAAGCCGGAGAAATCGTCGCCCCCGAAGGCATCGTGCGGCGCGATGCCGACGATCCCTATCTGGTGGTGGCCGCCGACAAAGGCACGGCGACGTTTTCCGACATCGCCAACGCATTGTCGCTGGAATACGGCTTCTGGCTGGGCGACGCCTTCGCGTCCGGCGGCTCGAAGGGTTACGACCACAAGGCCATGGGCATCACCGCGCGTGGCGCCTGGGAAGCGGTCAAACGCCACTTCCGCGAAACCGGCCTCAATACCCAGGAACAGGATTTCACCGTCGTCGGCATCGGCGACATGTTGGGCGACGTGTTCGGCAACGGCATGTTGTGTTCCCCCCACATCCGGCTGGTCGCCGCCTTCAACCATGCCCACATCTTCGTCGATCCCGATCCCGA